>JAKQOG010000264.1 GCA_029565395.1 Candidatus Hydrogenedentota bacterium
TCTCAATTTTGCCGCTTCCTTCTATGCATCCAAAACCTGCGCCAAACGCCAGCACCACGACTACTCCCTCACCCCAGAAGACCAGGCACACCTCCATCCCATTGCCAACGACTACCTCCCCCTTGCACAGGTGAACCTTAACAAAGCCCTGCAACACATTTTACACTGGCAATGTAGTTGTAGCCTTCTTTCTAATGCAAATCAGAACTGCCACCATTGTACCATGTCGATGGCAGGTTTCATAGACCATCTGTTCGGGTATATTTTATTTGTTTATAGGCAGCGCTTCGCTGCGGAGCCCGGGGATTTTGGCGTTTTCGGGGGTGCGGAGGCGCGCGCAGGCGGACCACTCTCCCCCACCCTGGGTAATTTTCATGAGCAGGGTGTTGCAGCCTTCGTTCAGGGTGATATCAACTTTGTCCTGGCCGGGCGTGCAGGGGCGGATGGCATTGTTTGCATGAACAACCGTCCCGTTCAGCCAAATTTTAATGCCGTCGTCACTGCCCACTTCCAATTTTGCGGGCTGGGCGTTGTCCGAGTAGACAAAGGTGCGCAGATATGCCGTGCGGTTATCGCCTTTCCACACTTTGTCCAATTCCACCAGAAATGGTCTGTCTTTACTGGTTCCGACAGGCACGAGCCGCCATTCAACCCCTGCGGCATCCGCAGATTCCGGCGGGAAAACTTCGTCGAAGAGTTTTTGCCCGTCGACGTTGTCTTTCATGAAGGGTCCCGCAGCCTGCCATGCGGTCAGGTATTCTTCCAATTTATCCACGTAAGCCAAAATTTCCTTGGCCTGATTGACGGGAAATTCATTCTGTGAGGTCTGCACAATGCCGTCCAGGATGGTTTTTACTTCCTGGGGATAATTGCCCGCAATGCATTTCGCGATCTTGACCACCGCCACTTCCGCTTCCGCTTTTAGTGCTTCGTCGGCAAGATATTTCGCGGCAATGCGCAGTGCGGCGATGTTGGCGGTGTTGGAAAGCCCGGAAAGCACGCCTTTTTTATCGTCCGGACTCTTGGCGAGGTTCATGGCATCGTCATACATCGCCGCGGTTTCTTCCGGTGCACGCGAGGGGTCCAATCCAATGAGCCGGACATAGCCGCGCAGGGCCAAGACCGCATGGGCAGGATTGGCGGATTCCCGCGCGGTTTTCACCAATTCATTAAGCGGTCCGCAATCCGGCCAGTCGGAGAGCGCCTTGATAGCAGCGGATTTCACCGCATCGTCCGGATTGTTGAGCGCCTCCAACAACACCGGCAGCGCAGCGGCGTGTTTCAACGCACCCAAGCCTGCAATAGCCTGTTCTTTCTCCGGCGTATTCGCCGCAACCGTGAACGCTTCCTGATATAGCTTCACGGATTCCTCGGCGGGCCGATCGCAGGGAAGTCCCAACAAGTGGATGTATCCGCCAATGGCCAAGACGCCTTCCGGCGTCGCAGGGACTTCCTTTGCCAAAACCAGCAGATCATCCTTGGGTGCCGGCGTGGGCCACATGCTGAGCGCTTGAATTGCCGCTGTTTTCAGGGAAGAAGTTGCGTCTTTCAGCGCTTCACGCAGCGTGGGCAAACCGGTATCATCGCCTATCTGGCCCAATGCAAGGAGCAGGGCCGCTTTGGATTCGGGATTCGGCGCGCTGCCTATTCCCGCAATCACGGCGGCGGTGCGCTGCGCCGGATCTGCCGCGCGTTTCGCAACCGCCGCCACGGTGCTCACCGCGTCGTTACGTTCTTCTTCGTTCAATGCATTCACCACCAACGCAACCACGTCTTGCAACACATTTGGGTCTCCGGCGCATTGCAACGCCTTGCGGGCTTCAGAGCGCACCCCGGCATCGGCGTCCGCGGCGCATTTCACCAACAGCGGCGCGGCACTGGCAGTTTTGCGTGCGGCGGAGGCACGAATCACTTCGATCTTAACCGGGGCTTCCGCACTCTCCATAGCGGTCAAGAGTGCCGCATCCACGGCTTCTCCACACAGGCGATTTAGACTATCCCGGGCAGCTTCCGCCTCATTGCCCTGTGCTGTGGAGGCTTGTTTCGCCAATGGAATCACCACCGACGCATTGCCCAACACCGGCAACGCCTTCAACGCCGCCAGGCGCACGTCCGCTTCGGGATCCACAGCCGCGGCAAGCACGGCGGGCAGGGATTCCGGCTTACCGCAGTCCGCCAAGGCTGTGATCAATTGCACTTTGCACACGGGTGGAAGATTGGCAAGTTCATTCGCAATTTCCTTGATAGCGGCCACTTCATTCAGTTTGCGCACCGCCGCAATTGCCGCGCTTTGCATCACCGGATCGCCGCCTTTGATCGTTTCAATAATCAGAGCGCCTGCCTGGCCGCGTAATGCCTCCACTTTCCCGCGCAATGCCGCCATACGAATCGGTTCAGGCATATCCGCCGCCGACAATTCGTCATACGCGGCGAGTGCCTTCTTCTTATACCCGGCGGCCGCTTCCGCCTGTGCACATTTCAGATATTCATCCAACGCCAAATCACGCAGCGCGCCCGTAGCGGTATTCTTGGTTTGCGCGAGGGCTTCCATGGCGTTTGTATTGGCAATCCTTCCCAACGCCGCCACAGCCGTAGCAGCCGTCAGCGGATCCGCATCGGCAGTCAGTTGCGCCAGCGACGGTACCGCCGCCGTGTCTTTGCGCATACCGATCGAGGAAATAATTCCGATACGCACTTTTCCCGTGGTGTGTTGCAGTGCGGTCCGAAGCACCTCCCCCGCCGAGGGGTGTGGAATCCGCTGCAATACAAAGCGGGCCATGTCTGAAGTTTCGGGGTTCATAAGCAATACAGCAAGCGCGGGCACCGAGGCGGCCCCCCCCACTTCGCTCAATTTTTCGCACAGGTATTCTTTCGCGGGAAGCGTGGCGCCGGTCTGCAGCGCGGCAAGGAGTTTCTTCTCGATTTCACCGATGCCCATACGTTTCCCGAGCGCATCCCGGATCAATGCGTCCAAATCCATTTGCGGTTCCAGGCTGTCACCAAACTGATACGGCGCAATATCCGCAAGGAGCCGGTCAATGGTCAATGCCACAAAACGTTTACGCAACGAAACCTCTTTGTCATTCGGAAAATCAGCCGGCACAGACTGCGTCACACGGCCCGTGGCGGCCCATTCCGCGCCCCGTTGGAAGGTCACGATGAATCCCGTGCATTGCATGGCGGGCGGCGGATTATCGCCTCCGGCATGACCTAGCACCGTATGGAAGATCCGGCCCCGGCCATAACCGATCGTGAACAGCATCAGTTCATCGCGGCCCGTACCCTTCTTTTCAGGGTCGGCAAAGGCGGTGGCAAGCAGGGTGAGATTTTCCGCCGGACCGCGCAATTGCATATACAGTTCATCCGTGTTATGCATCCAGGTTTCCGGTAAACCGCGCATGATGGGGTGGTTCTTGTCGCGGATCACGATGGGGAAGGCATGTTGCGCCGTGTGATTGCCGCCCGGACCCGGTGTTGTGCTATCCCGGACAATCTGCCCGTCTTTCCAATATGCATACGGACCAGATTGTTCATTGCGGTTCCCCCATCCGCCCAGGCCAATCATCTGATTGTATTCCGGCCATTCCGGAAAGGCATTGTCGGCCGCATGATACACCACCACGCCGCCGCCTTTTTTTACATAGTCCACAAACGCGGTTTTCGTAGTTTCGGGCCATGGATCGCCGACATAATCCAGCACCACCACATTATAGGCCTGAAAATCAGGCTTGAAATTTTCCATGCCGGGCGCACCGGCTTCCGGCGTTGTGGCGGTATCCACCACAAACAGGCCCGTATCGTCCAGGAGCGTTTTCAAGATGGGGCTGCTGGTTTTCCAGTCGTGATTATTCTGCCCCGTCACAATCAGAGCCTTAAGCGAAGGCGCGGCCTGCGCATGAAAAGCAAGACCAAAACTCAGAACAATCGTCATCGCGAGGAACATGAAGCGTTTCATACTGATTTCTTTCTTCGTTTGTTGCATCCAGGGATTCATGGGGGTTCTCCTTCTCAGACGCTCATGTCCAGGCTCCACGGGGCGCGCATGGCCCGTGAAAGCATCCGGTTGGCTTCGGAATCATTCGGGAAAAATTCTTTGCGGGGTTCAAACTTCACTTTACGCTCCAGCCTCATGGCGATGGTGCCCAAGTGTCCGATCATGATCGAATGGAATGCCACTTCGGCGGGCGTGATGGTTTCCGCGCGGCTGCGCACGCAGTCCAGGAAATTGCCGATGTGGTGATTGCTTTCATACAAATGAATTTCATTCGGCCCAATAACGGAATCTGCCAGGCCTTTCGGTTCCGTATCCATTCCGCCCCGATCCACGTGCACCGTGCCTTCCGACCCGATGAAGGTCACACCGCCGGGATTCCGGGAACTCACATGCATGGTGAATCCTTCCTCGAAGAAACATTTGAAATCATAATCCTCCGGCGTATCGAAGAGGCCGTCTTTCGCGGGCGGGAATTCGCCCCGGCCTTCAATTTCGATGGGGGCCGTACGCTCCGTGCCCATGCCCCACTGCGCAATATCGCAGTGATGCCCCGCCCAGTCGGTGAGTTGCCCGCCTGCATAGTCGCTTATCCAGCGGAAATTCCAATGGCAGCGCGCCGGACAATACGGCTTATACGGCGCGGGGCCCAGCCACATTTCATAGTCGAATCCTTCCGGCGCGGGCGAGGGTTTTGTATCACCGTTGTGAATGCTGTTTTTAGAGGGCAACCCCACTTTCACCAGTTTGATTTCGCCGATGCGGCCGTTGCGCACGAGTTCACACGCGAACCGAAAATGGCTCTGTGATCGCTGCCAACTGCCCGTCTGCCAGACCGTGCCATAGCGCGCGGCGGCGTCCACAATCGCCCGGCCTTCCGCGATGTTGTACGACAAGGGCTTTTCCGCATAGATATCCTTGCCCATGCGCGCGGCCAGAATCGCGGGAATCGCATGCCAATGATCGGGCACGGCAATGGATACCGCATCGATATCCTTCCGCACCAGCAACTCGCGAAAGTCGTTATAGGCCGCGCAATCTTCGTTGCCATATTTCCCGTTGATTTTGTCCCGCGCCGCATTGCGATGATTCGTATCCACATCGCACACCGCGAGCACCTGGGCGTCGGGCCGGTCCAGAAATCCATCCAGATTGGCATTGCCCATGCCTCCCAGCCCGATACACCCGACCGTGATGCGGTTGCTGGGGGCGGTGGCGCCATCCAATCCCAAAGCCGAAGAAGGAATGACATAAGGAAATGCCGCAACACCCGCGGCAAGCCCGCCGGTTCGTTTTAAAAATTGACGGCGGCTAATCGATTGCTTCTTTTTCATGAATCTCTCTCCTGATAGGCTGAGAACACAGAACCGAATTGGAAACGAAAGGATTATATCGGCTTGTCCCGCGCATTTCATCCCGAAGCAATGCTATAATTGTTTTTTAAAAGGATACACCCCTTGCGGGAAAGGTTTTGTATAAGGAGCCAAGGAGAAAGGCACGCATGGAACATCAAAAAGCAATCCAATATGTACTGGATAAGGGCATAATCGCAATTGTCCGCGCGGATTCCGGCGGCGATGACCTCGTGAAGGTCGTCGAGGCCGTGGCCGCGGGAGGCGTGCATTGCATCGAAGTCACCATGACCACTCCCGGCGCATTGGAATGCCTCCGCGCCGCCAGTGCGGCATTGAAAGGGGTGGACACCCTCCTGGGCATGGGCACGGTATTGGACGCGGAAACGTGCCGTATGGCGATCCTGGCGGGCGCGAATTTCATCGTTACGCCGGTGCTTGCGCCTGCGGTGATTGAAACCGCGCGGCGGTATAGCCGCCCCGTATGCTGCGGCGCTTACACCCCCACTGAAATCTTCACTGCGTGGCAACACGGCTCCGATTTCGTTAAGGTATTCCCCGCGAATGCCGGCGGACCAGACTACATCAAAGCGATTAAAGGCCCCCTGCCGCAGATTCCCCTTGTTCCCACCGGCGGCATCGAGTTACATAATATTGCGGACTTCATCAAGGCGGGCGCTTCCGCCGTGGGCGTCGGCGGCAATCTCGTAAGCAAGAAACTGATGGCCGCTCGCGACTTTGCCGGCATCACCGCAAACGCCAAGGCTTTTGCCGAAGCCATGGCCGCAGCTAAAAAATAGAAAGGAGGCAACCATACCCAAAAAATGCTTGTGAGAAATGCATTTGTCCGTTATAATGAAAGACTTAATTTGAATAGTGTTTGGGGATGAACCATATATGGTGGAGTTATGATTATGCGACATGGCGCGAGCTTGCTGGCGTCATTAGAGGGGATGAGCCGGGCAGCGTATCGTATTGCGCGGGAGCTGGCCAATAACAGCCGATCCGGCCTGACCGTGCGGTTTCTTTCCAAGAAATTGGAGATGCCGCAGGAAGAGGTCGAGTATCTGATCGACATCAATCACCGTCTCATGTTCACGGACCTCACCAAAATCAAGCTGGTGCCGGAAGGCTTCAACACCATCAAGCGCATTACGGACGGTCTGGAAAATCATGGTGATGTACCGTCGCTGTTCCGCCGCGTAAAAGCAATGGATCCGCACGATTTCCGGCGGCTGGAGGAGATCATCGGCTCGGAGGAGCCGCTGAGCAAGAAATCCGCCGCGGAGGAGCTTCTCAAGCAGTATTACAATCACCCCGAGGCCTTGGTTACCTATGTGGCCACCCGCGGATTTTCCGAACGGGCGCGCGAAGTTTTTGATGTGCTATGGCAGTCCAAAAACGGCGTAATGCCCATATCGCAGATTCGCCTGGGACATGGCGGATCGGAGTTTGAGATAGAACAGGCGCTCTGGGAGTTGTTTCAGGGCTTTGCCTGTTTCGAGTTGTTCCGTTTTGACGCCGAGGATCGACTGGTGCGCATGGCCGCCGTGTTGTCGGAAATCCGGCAATGGCGGGAGACGATGGCGAAACAGAAGGGCGTGAAAGGAAAACTGAAACCGGCGCGCGGAAAACCGGTCTCGGTGCAAAGCCGCGGCCTGGAATTCTCGGATACCCTCTGCAAGCTGGTGGCGGCTATTGCAGCGCGGCCGGTTCGGCTCCGGGGGGACGGTGATTTGTTCCGGGAAGATCGGCGGCGGCTGGCCGATATCTGCGCGGAAGATGCGGATCCCTCCATGACTATCTGCCTTTGGGTCGCGGAAGGCGTAGGATGGCTGGCCCGGGTGGATGAATCACTAAAAGCCGTGGTGCCGGACGAACTAATCCAGATGGACCGCATCAACAGGCACCGGCTGGTATGCAATTTCTTGCTGTCAAAGGGCGATGAAAATGCCTCCCGGAGCCTATTGGCCTCCCTGCTGGAAGATATGCGGCTCGGGGTATGGTATTCAACAATGGAATTCGTGGATTATGCCACGAAGGTGAATCAGGAATATGATCAACCTACCTTAAAACCTGTGGGCGCCCACTGGAACTATGTCAGCCCCGCGATGTCTGGTCAAGCAGAAAGCCGTCTTTCACGTTCTCTGGAAGAAACCTTCTTCTGGCTGGGGCTTGTGGATCGAGGAATATGCGAAGAAGAAAGCGTGTTTCTTGTAACAGAAATCGGTGAGGACATCCTCCGGGGAAAAGAGAATCCGATTTTACAATCTTTGTATCCCCCCCGAAAAGGGGAGTTCATCGTTCAACCCAACTTCGACATCGTAGTCCCCACGCAAGACATGGACCCCTTCCTTACGGTGCCGCTGGACCAATTTGCAGTGCGGGCCAGCACCGGCCAAGCCACAGTCTACCACGTAAGCAAAGAATCCTTTACCCAGGCGGTCCAGGAAGGTCATGATGCGAACGCCTTTGTCGCCTTTCTGCTCACACATAACCGGGCCGAGGGCTTGCCCGCCAACGTGATGACCACGCTGGAAGACTGGCGCGGCGCCATGAAACGGGTTCGTGTGCGCACGATGCACATCCTGGAATCCGACGATCCCCTGGTCATGGCGGATTTGTTGCATCGCCGCCGTTTCCAGAAGCACTTTTTGCCCGTGGATCCCAAAAAGGTGGTTTCGTTCACGGGAATTTCAAAGCAAGAACTCTCCAAAGCCCTGGAAAAAGACGGTTTCATTGTGGAATAGGGGCATCCTGATCGCAAATTGCATCCGCATTTTCCAAATCCCTATAATCGCGTCATAAGGATTCATGGAAGGTGGTATGAAGTGCAAAGCGTGATAGACCATATCCGACACAATTACGTGCTGTGGACCACGGCGATGTTGTTTGGGTTGCTGGGGACAGCCCTCCTCATCGAGTATGCACGACGTTGGAAAGACCGACGGCGCCAACTCCGCACTGAATGGGCGGCGGTCCGGGAAATAACCGAGGAAAAGGGGCTCTCGAAAGAATCCTGGGAGTTGCTGGAAACACTTGTCCGGCGGTATGCGCCCAACACGCCTTTGCGCACTATAACGCTGCGCCAATATTTTAATCAGTGCGTGGAGCGCCACATCGAGGCGGTAAAGGGGAAAAAGGATTTTCCGCTATTGCAGCGTCAAGGTGAATTGCTGCGCGATCTTCGCGTGCACTTGGGATTGGATTATATCCCCATAGGCCAGCGGATCGATTCCACCCGGGAGCTATATCACGGGCAACATATCTGGGTGGCTCCGAAAGAAAAACAGTCCGCCGAATGGGTTCGCATGGTTACGTCCGCGGTGAATGAGGCTTTTTTCCAATTGGTTCCGCATGAACCTGCCAATCCAATCCCCTTTAACACCGGAGATCAGCTACAGTGCCGGATGTGGCGGGAAGAGGACGCCCGGTACGGTTTTGACGTCATGCTGGTTCAGATGTTAGACAATCCCCCCACATGGGTATTCGAACATACCAATGTCATGCACCGTATGCAGGCACGGGCGCATTTCCGTATCCGGGTGGATCAATCCACGGAAGTTGGCATTATCAATGCTCCAGTGGATGGAGACATGTCCGATGTGGCTGAACGTCCCGTAGTAACACGGTTGCGCGGCCGTATCACCAGCCTGAGCGGGGGCGGGTTTGCGGTGGTCGTCACCCAACCGGTTCCCAAGCAAGTTCTGCTGCGCGTGCTTCTGGATTTAGGGGAAGACAAGAGCCCGGTTGAGGTCACGGGTCAAATGGTGGGCAGTTCCACCCTTTCCGCTGGGCGTTATCTTCTGCGGACGGCCTTCGTCGGAATAACCGACGAACTGCGGGAAACGATCACTCACTTCATCTTTCAGCAACAACAACCTATCCGTCAGGCGGAGTCTGAATCCGTCCTGCATATGGAGTGATACCGTTGCTCTTACTGAAACACGCATGGAACAGCCTGGTCCACAATGCCAGACCCTGCGTGCTTTATGTGCTGTTCAATGTTCTCGCGGCCTTTACGTATCATGCTGTCGATCATGCCGTAAGCGGATTAATCCCTAAAAATCAGATACCGTCATGGGCTGTTGGCTACAGCATCGCCGTGGACATATTACTTGCGGCGCTTTCCAGTGTCTTTCAGGCCGTGTTTTTTTCACAACTGGGCAGGGAAATTGACAAGCCATTGTGGAAATGCAGAAATGATCGTGATGCCTTGCGGCGTTTCTTTCTGCCGTGGTTTATCCTAAACCTTGTCTTTATCACCATGTTTCGTTTGCAGGCGCGGTTTGCACAACCAGCATCGAATGAAACCTTCTTCGTTTTTGAATTCGGAATACTTCTTATGTATCTGCTGGCAGTGCCCGTGGGCGCCTGCATCATGTACTGGGGCCGCCTCGACTGGGCGGAGTTTCCCGAATCGCTTTCCCCGATGAGCAGGCAATTTCACCTGCTGATCAATGTGCTAGGGCTCAATTTTCTCCAATGGATCCTTCATGCGGCAGTGGGTTTCGCGTTGTATGATAACACTCTGGGATGGTGGCTGGCCCCCACGCTAGCGATTATCAACGCACCCTTTGCCCTGATGGAATGCCTTGCCTTCGCGGCCATGTGGCAAATCTGTATGATTCATCGCACTTCATCCTATGAACAGGATTACTCGGACCTGGGATTTTAGCCCTCACGCCATGATTTTATTTTCCAGGAATGAACCGGTAAGCTAGGAATGTTGGCCTTTATAAGGTTTGATGAAAAAAGGAATTTCAGGAATGCATATTTCGTTGCCCTATGGCGACAGTGTTTTAGAATCGGATATATCCCGGGGACGGCACTTGGGAACATTGGACATCGCAGATGCCAATCCCATACAGAACATTGAGAAAGCCGTTCAGCGAGCCCTCACCTCCCCTATTGGAATGAGTCAGGATATTTTTTCAATCGTTCAACCGGAGGAAACCGTGGCCATCCTGGTTTCCGACGCTTTCCGCCACACCGGAATCCATCTCATTCTCCCTACATTAGTCGAGGGATTGAATCAATCCGGGATCCGTGACGAGGACATTCTGTTTGTTTTTGCCTGTGGCACGCACCGCCCCCCCACGGAAGAAGAAAAGGGCCGGATTCTGGGACAAACGCTTTATGAACGCTTTCGTGCACAGATGCTGGTGCATGATCCTCTCGATGAAGATAATCTTTTATATGTAGGAACAACATCGCGCGGCACCCCTGTACGTGTAAATCGCCGGGTGCAGGATTGTGATCGCGTTATCGTGACCGGGGCCGTAGTGCTTCATTATTTCGGGGGATACGGCGGAGGCAGAAAATCCATCCTGCCCGGCATTTCAAGTGTTGAAACCATCGCCCACAATCACGCTCTTAATCTGGATCCCATTGAGGATCGGTTAAACCCTGCCGTGCGCATCGGCGCCCTGGACGGAAATCCCGTCGCCGAGGATATGTTTGAAGCCATCCAATTCACCAAAGTGGATTACCTTATCAATACCATACTGAACCGTTCGGGGGAAATTGCCGCCATTTTCGCGGGCGACATCGATGCCGCCCATCGCACTGCGGCGAAGTTCGCCCACGAACTGTTCGCCGTACCAATCAACCATCTCGCGGACCTCGTGATCGCCTCCGCCGGCAATCCGAAAAACTTTATCCAAAGCCACAAAGCCTTATTCAACGCTTACCAGGCCGTGAAACCTGGCGGCCGGATTATTCTGACCACGCCCTGCCCGGAAGGATTTGGCGGAGAAACCTTCGCACAGTGGCTTCGCCTGGGCGATCGTAAAGCCATCATAAACGAATTGCGGAACCGTGCGGAGATTAATGGCCAGACCGCCTTGTCTACCATCGAAAAAGCCCCCATCACCACCTTCATCACGGAACTCTCCGAACAACAAGTGGCACTGCTCGGCGGACGGAAAGCCTCCACGCTCTCGGAAGCGCTGGACATCGCCCACAACGATCTTATCCACAACGGGGTTCCGGAGCCTCGCTATTACACAATGCCCTCCGCTTCCTACACAGTGCCTTTTTTTACAGGTTCGCGATAGACCTGTATGCCAACCCCCTCACCTGAAACTTGACACTCCCGGACACTGACGGTGAATGGCTAATATAATCAATGGTGGGCAAGCGATGGCAAGAAAAAACACTGGCGCGCCTGGCTGGACTCGAACCAGCGGCCACCGGCTTAGAAGGCAGGACACCGAGAGTTGCAAAGACCTGGGGGACAATGACTTACAGAAGGAGGAAAATCCCGTTACCCCAACGGTTACCCCACAAATCGAAAAAGGGGCGATTCTGGAAGCACTCCGGGGAATGGGCCGGGATGAACTCTTGATGCTTTTGGCGGAAGCCTTGGTGGGAAAAAACGAAGGGAGGCATTCTTAAAATGTCCAAAAATGTCATACGGGGAAATTTTTTGGATGCGCGGCAGTACCGGGCCATTTACGCCCTTGCCGCCTGCGGGGACGTGGCAGTGGCGGCCAATCTTTCCCCAGACCGATGCCAATGCCCCCAGAAGAACGTCAGGATACAGTTGGAGTTGCCCATGCCTGTGATCATGATGTTCCGCGATGCGGTTTCGCGCCTGAAAATTTTGCTTGACAATTTCCAGACATCGGAGTAAAGTGCCATTATTGTAGTGCGCAAGTGGGAGACATACATTATCGTTAATATGTAGTGTCTGTTATTTATCAATAATTTCCTCTTGCGGGGTTGCTAAACAGGTGATGCAGCAGGAGGACGCGGGCGGCTGGGACGCCGAGGTGTAGGCGGGTGGGGACAGGTCATGTGGTGGTGCGCGTTAGGGTTGCTACTGAGTGCGCCGTATAGGCGCAGGTGGTGGGGTGTGTCCTGTCTTCGCAGGATGCATCGCGGCGATAGCAAGGTGTTGTAAAAAGGGAGAGCAGGGCTATGTCCAGAATTGCACGTCTTACCGGGGGCATCCATGTGTCAGTGCTTGCCGCCATTATATTGGGCGGCGTGGCGGGAAGCGTTTCGTTGTTCTATGGTCTGACGGAAACACTTCTGGGCAGCGATGACGCAGTGTTGCAGGTGTCCAGCGCGGGTTCCGGGAGCATTCAGGTTTCTCCAGAGGCGGACCCCATGGAGGCTCCGGCTACGTGGCGCTATGCGCTCAATAGCGTGGTCTGTCTTCGCCCAGCGGCCTCTCCCGGCTGGGCATTCCTGCGCTGGTCGGGCGATGTGTCGTGTACGGATGATCCGTTATATGTGCGCATGGAAGGGGACGCCAAGCTAACGGCGGTGTTCGTGCGGTGCGATGGCGTGTTCAGTTCTTTCGCGGAATGTGCGTCCACCCAGGAGGGAGGGAGCAACGTTCAGGCAGTGCCGTGCGTGGTTCGTGCCGAAGGAGAAGGTTTGGAGGAAGCGGCGTCCATCACGTGCGAATTTCCCTTGAGCGGCGGAGAAATGACGCCTCCGACCGGCAGCAAGTCGAAGGGCATGGCGGGCTTGCGTTTTTATCCGGAGACGGGGGATGTGGCGTTGTATGTGGAGCACACGGTGAAGTCTCCGGCGTTGGCGTGGATTTGTGAAGGGGCAGTGGGCGAGACGAGTGATTGCGTGGTGGATCTGGGGGATGCGCGAAGCCCGATATTGCATTTCTTTACGGTGGAAGAGTTCGAGTTGCTTCAGGAATCGCCGTTTTATCATGTGATGATAGGCAGCAAGGTGTATCCGAAGGGGGAAATCCGGGGGGCGTTGTATTGCGAGAAGGTGATTGCCCAGGTAAAGGATGCCGGGGAAGGGGAAAGCGAGGGCGAAGGCGAAAGTGCAGAAGGAGAAGGCGAAGGCGGGGAAGGGGAGGGCGAGGACGAGGGCGAAGGGGAAGGAGAGGGTGAAGGCGAAGGCGAAGGCGAAGGCGAGGGCGAAACATCCTGTGAGGCGTTGATTCAGGTGGTGTGTCCATTAAGTGTTACCGGACCGGGCGGCAGCGGGACGGGAACGGTAACCGTAACCAATAGCGGTCAAGGTCCCATGCAAGGGGCGTCGATGCACCTGGCGCACACGGTGGAAAATCCCGTGACCCTGCAACTCATTTCATACAGCACGCAGGCCGTGTTGTTTGGGGAGAATTTTTCCAGCAGTCCGATAGACTACACATTGACGCAGTCTCAGGTGGACGCGATCAACAACGCGCAGGGGGCGTATATCCGGCTTGCGAATAACGGATATCCCACGGGGGCGGCGCAGGGAGAGCCGGATTGCGGCAACCCGTCCAGTACGGAATTAGCGGGACCTGTGTATGTGGACCAGGATAACGCCTCAGGCACGGAGAACGGGTTTTGCTGGGCGACGGCGTATACGGAAATTCAGCCGGCGCTGGACTATGCCGCGTCGTTTGATCATGCGGAGGTATGGGTGGCGCAGGGGAGGTATGCTGAAGCGCGGGACAATACGGGGGCCTTGGGTTCCCTGATAGTGCATAGCGGCCTGGAGATTTACGGGGGATTTGCGGGAACGGAGACAGAGCTTTCCGAACGGGATCCGGAGGCGAATCTCACGATTATTGACGGGTATGCCTCGCGCAACGGCCAATCGGCGTATCATGTGGTGTCCGGGGAAAATCTGACTGACGTGGTGTTGGACGGATTTGTAATTACCGGCGGGAGCGGTGGGGAAAACGCCCTGGATGACCGGGGCGCGGGGATCTACTTGAAAAATTCCGGAGAAAGCGTTCATCTGGAACGGTTGGCCATAACCTACAATGGAGCGAGTAGAGGGGGCGGGCTCTATTTGGAATCCTCTTCGCCTCAAATAACCAATTGCCGGTTTATTATGAATTTGTCCTATGATGGCGCTGGTGCGTATCTGGACGCCTCTTCGCCT
>JAKQOG010000268.1 GCA_029565395.1 Candidatus Hydrogenedentota bacterium
AGTCATGCAGGATACCATGGTCGCCAGCGATTCGATGCACAGGGCCTCGGTCGTCGTGGTGGTGCCGTCCATATCCATTACGGCGGCTTCCAGGCCCTCATCCAGGCAGGTGTGCGGCGGGGCCAGCGGATATGCCTCATAGGGCGGGAACACGTACGGCGGATTTTGCACGAGCGCAAAAGAATTTCCCAAGGGGGGGATGTATTGGCATACCCCCCTGGCATCGACAAATTTAGGAATATCGCCCGTCATACAATGAACCCCTTAATGGATGGTTAATATATCTGCTAACGCTAAAACGATACTTCACGCTTGTTCCCAAGTTGCACTTGGGCACACACTTACCCGCGGAGTTCAACTTCCCGGTGCTGGTCCATTATTGAAATAGAATAGCCGGACCAACGCAGAAAGGGAAATAGAACTTCAAGAGAGATTACGTTCCCAAATAGAATTTGGGAACGAGCACGCAACAGACATGCCAACGCGATAAGGATTCGTCCTCTGGCATTTTCATCATGAGAAACGCTTCCAGAGATCAAAACAGACCGGCATTTTTGCGCGCACGCAGGCGCAGGGCGTTCAACCGGATAAAGCCCGTGGCATCGGCCTGGTGGTAGGCGCCTTCATCTTCCTCAAAGGTGGCAATCTTCGGGTCGTACAGGGTTTTTTCCGCACGTCGCCCCACGACAGTACAGTTGCCTTTATACAGGCGGATTCTAGCGGCACCCGTGACGTTTTCCTGGCTCTTATTGACAAAAGCGGTCAAGGCCTCCATTTCCGGGGCGAACCAGAAACCATTGTAAATCAACTGGGCAATTTTGGGGGATAATTGGTCCCGTTGCAACATGACTTCCCGATCCATGGTAATGGATTCCACGGCACGGTGAGCCGCGTAGAGGATGGTGCCCCCCGGTGTTTCGTATACGCCCCGGGACTTCATGCCTACAAAACGGTTCTCGACCATATCAACGCGCCCAATTCCATTTGCTCCACCCAGGACGTTAAGTTTTTCCAAAAGAGCGACCGGGCCCAGGCGACAACCGTCAACGGATACAGGTGTTCCCGCTTCGAATTCAATTTCCACGTAGGTGGGGGTATCCGGAGCGGCCATGGGAGACACACTGAGGAGGAACATGTTTTCCGGCGGTTCATTCCAAGGGTCTTCCAGTATACCGCCCTCAAAAGAAATATGCAGTAAGTTCCTGTCGGAGGAATAGGGCTTGGCTTTGGTAACCGGCACAGGAATATTGTGCTGCTTTGCATACTCGATCATTTTATCCCGGCTGTTTAACGTCCAGCTCGGGTCCCGCCACGGAGCAATAATACGTACATTGGGTTCCAGCGCCATGTAGGTCAATTCAAAGCGGACTTGATCATTTCCCTTGCCGGTGGCGCCATGAGAAACGGCATCCGCCCCGGTTTCGCGAAGCGCGTCTATCTGCGCCTTGGCAATAATCGGCCGTGCCACGCTGGTTCCCAGCAGGTAACAGCCTTCATAGAGGGCATTGGCGCGCATTGCGGGAAACACGAAATCACGCACAAAAGGCTCGCGCAAATCGGCAACTATCACCGATGCGGCACCGGTATCCACAGCCTTTTTACGGGCAGGTTCCGTTTCTTCGCCC
>JAKQOG010000279.1 GCA_029565395.1 Candidatus Hydrogenedentota bacterium
CTTCACCGGGGTATCCCTTAGCGGGGTGCTCGCCAGCAAGAACCGCCTCCGTTTCACCCGGTACGGCCAATGTATCAGAAAAACAGTAAACGATGTCCTGGCACTAAATTCAGTAAACGATGTCTTGGCATTTAAGACCTAAAGTCTACAGTCTAATGCCTCTGCCGAGAGGGTATAGGCACCGTGTTCGGATTGGACGAGGCCGGTGAGGAGGAAGGGGCCGGGCTGGGCGAGGAGGTGTCCGAAGCGGCGGTAGGCTTCGGGGAAGAGGACGGCTTCGTAGGCGCCGTGAGTATCTTCGAGGGTGAGGAACTTCATGAGGCCGTGGCCATCGTTGAGGTTGAGGCGGCGCTCGGTAATAAGCCATCCGGCGAGGGTGACGATATGTCCGGCGTACCGGGGGAGGTCAGTGCTGCGGATGAGGGTGTGCTCATGGAGAAAAGGCAGGTGGTATTGCATGGGATGGCCTTGGGTAAGAAGTCCGAGGGATTCCCATTCCTGGTCGGTGCGCTTCCGGGTGGAATAATCGGGCAGGGCAGGCTTGGGGAGGGCATCACCGAACAGGGGCGCATCCTCGCGCACGGCCTGCCGGTAGAAACACTTAATCTGCCACAATTGCGCCGGGCGGGGATCGCCAAAGACGTCGAAGGCCCCGGCGTGAAACAGGGCTTCGGCATCGGCTTGGTGAATGCGCGCGCGGGCGAGGCAATCGCCCAAATGTTGAAAGGGCGCGTCCCGGCGGGCTTCGAGGATTGCCTGAACCGCGTTCTGGCTGAGATTGCGGACTTCGAGGAAGCCCACGCGGATCGCGTCGTCTTCGGGGGTGTAGGTGTATTCGCTGCGGGTCACATCGGGCGGGCGTATTTCGATGCCCATGCGCTTGGCCTCTTCAAGGTAGACCGGCGGTGCGTAAAATCCGCCGCGGTTGGAAAGGACGGCGGCAAAAAGTTCCGCGGGATAGTGGGTTTTAAGATACGCGCACTGGTAGGCGAGTTCGCCATAGGTGGCGGCGTGGGCCTTGCAATAGGCATAGGCGGCGAAGTTCGCAATGAGTTCCCAGATGGCGAGGGCGGTGGATTCTTCCACCCTATTGGCGCGGGCCTTGTCGAGAAAGCGTTTCATACTCTTGGCCATTTCGCGGGGACTGCGTTTCTTGCTCATGGCGCGGCGTAGCGCATCGGCCTCGGTGAGGTCCATGCCCGCGACGGCGTGCGCGACCTTCAGTACGTCTTCCTGGTAAATCATAACGCCATAGGTTTCGCCGAGGACGGCTTCAAGGGCCGGATGGAGGTATTCGACGGCTTCGCGTCCGTGGTGCCGGTCGATGAAATGCTGTTTCATGCCGCTACCGGATGCGCCGGGCCGCACAAGCGCGATGCACTGGATGAGCGTGTGGACGTTATGCGCCTGGACCTTCTGGAGGAGTCCGCGCATAGCGGGCGATTCGATCTGGAAGCAGCCGATGGTTTTCCCGGTGCGCATCATCTCGGCGGTACGCGGGTCGGCGTCGGGAATGGCCTCGATATCCAGCGCGATACCATGATTCTGCCGGACGGACTTCACGGTGTCGTCAATCACCGTAAGCGCGCGGTGACCAAGCAGATCCATTTTCACCAAACCGAGTTCCTCGACCGGTTTCATGTCGTACTGCGTGATGAGGATGCCCTTCGTGGCGCGTTGAAGGGGCACGAAGCGCGTGAGCGGTTCCGGGGCGATGACAAGGCCGCCCGCATGGATGGACAGGTGGCGCGGGAATCCGTCTATGAATTCCGTAATCTTCAGAATGCTTTTAAGCGGTTCTTCATCGAGGTTGATGCCCTTGCATTCGGGAATGGTGCTGACCATGGTCCGGATGTCGTGTGCGCCGTAATGCGGGAGCGCACGGACAAGGCGGTTGATCTGGCGGTCGGTAAGCCCGGAGGCTTTGGCGACTTCGCGGATGGCCGAGCGCGCCTGAAATGTGTTGAGAGTGCAGATCATGGCGACGCGGTCCCGGCCATAGGTCTCGTAGACATAATCGATGACTTCGTCACGCCGCCTCCAGCAGATGTCGAGATCGATGTCCGGGGCGTCGGCGCGCGCGGGATTCAGGAAACGCTCGAAGTAAAGGCCATACTTAAAGGGATCCACGCGCGTGATCCCAAGGGCGTAGGCCACGAGGCTGTTCGCGGCGGAGCCTCGGCCCACGGTGGGGATCTGCCGTTCCCGCGCGAAGCGGACGATGTCCGCCACGATAAGAAAGTACGTGGAGAAGCCGAGAGCATCGATGGTGTTGAGTTCGTAGCGGAGCCGGTCGATGACAGGAGACGTGAGCGGCTGATACCGTTGCTTGAGGCCCTCAAAGGACTTCTTCCAGAGCCAGGAAAAGGGCGTTTCACCCTCGGGCAACGGAAAAGCCGGAAAGATCGGTTTGCCCAACGGCAGATCGATCTGGCATTCCTCGGCGATCCAGTCGGAACAGTCAAGGGCGTCCGGCCATTCGGCGTAGAGGCGTTCCATGAGATCCGGCGCGCGGAAATAATCGCCGGGATGCGCCGTGGCCTTATCGGAAAGTTGATCCACGGTGGTATTGAGCCGGATCGCGGTCAACACGCAGTGAATGGCGTAATGTTCGGACTGGAGAAACATCACGGGATTCACCGCCACGCTCCGCAGGCCAAGTTCTTGTGCAATGCCGTACAGTTTTGACGCGCGATAGCGTGATCGCGCATCGCCATAATGGGTGAGGGCGGCCAGGGGGCGCAGACCCCGTTGCTGCCATTGCGCAAGGAGAGCGGTTTCGCCGGTGATCACGAAAAGCCGTTCCATGCCGAAGGGAAACGGCCACTCGCCGAGGTTCTCAATATTGGCTTGACCAAGTTGGAGCGCTGTAACGATATGACAGAGTTGGGCGTAGCCTTCGCGGTCGCGCGCCAGCACCACGCAGGGGCCGAGCTTCGCGCCGAGGATGGGTTTCACCCCTGCGGCCCGTGCGGCCGTATAAAATGGGATCGCGCCATACAGGCCATCAGTATCGGTAAGGGCGAGGGCTTTCATGCCGTATTCGACCGCGCGCGCCACCAGCGCCCTCTCCCCCGCCGTGCCTTCGAGCATCGAATAATAACTATGCGCCTGCATGTGCACCATGGTGTTTTCCATTCTCCGGCGCGCCGTGATACACTACCCGCAAAACGAAGGAGTTTACGATGCTGCTGGATTTCATCTTACAAATTATATTGCTGCCATTGGAACTACTCACGGATATTTTTGCCGTGTTGTTTACGATTATCACGGGGCTTTGATTCCTTTGCCCGGGATTCTTTGAGTCCCGGCGCTAACGATTTGCCGCACCGCACTGAGTCAAACCCCAGCTTGTCCCGGAGCCGATCCGCACTCTCCAATACACGTTCCCACTTTTCCGTCCGCGCGCCATCGAAGAGCCGCAACTGGTGCTGGTTATACGTGAGGGAAGATAATCCGACGCCAATCAAACGCACCCGTGCGCGGCGCTCTTTTCCCTTGGGGATCAACGTGCGCAGGGCATCAAACAGATCCGCATCAATGCAGGTGGGTTCTTCGAGAGTTTTGGCAAAAGTCTTCGTTTCAAAATCACTATACCGAACCTTCAACATAACCCGTTTTGCTTCCATGCCCTGTTCACGAAGGGTATGCGCGCAATGCTCCGCGAGGTGCGCGAGGGTGCGTTCGATCCTTGGCCAGTCCAGGATGTCTTCCTCGAACGTGGTTTCGCGGCTGATGGATTTCGGGATGGATTCCGGGACTACTTCCGTCTCGCCGATACCCCGTGCCGCACGCTGTAACCAGGTGGCGGAATACATCCCAAACAACCGTTCAAGCATGGCGGACGGCATAGCGGCAAGCTGGCCAAGCGTAAGGATGCCCAGGGATTCCAGCATCTCACAGGTGCGGGGGCCTGCGCCGGGCAATTTCCGGACAGGCAGTGGCGCAAGATAGGCTTCTTCCCGGCCGTTGAGCACCCGGACATATCCGTCGGGCTTCCCCTCTTCCGTGGCCATCTTCGCCACCAGCTTGTTCGGCGCAATGGCGATGGTGCACGGCAACCCCGTCTCCCGCCGGATCGTGGACTTGATGTACCGCGCGATAGCGTCATCCCCGCCAAAAAGTGTTTGCGAACCCGTAACGTCCACATACGCCTCATCAATGGACGACATCTGCACCAGCGGCGAAACGGTTTCCAAAATGGCATGGACCTTCTGGGAGGCCTCTTGATACAGCTCGAAATGGCCCCGGATATAGATGCCGTTCGGACACAGCTTCCGCGCCTGGGCCATCGGCATGGCGGAATGCACCCCATATTTCCGCGCCTCATACGAGGCCGTGGACACCACCCCCCGCGAACTATTCACATCCCCGCCAATAATCAGGGGCTTACCCCGAAGGCTGGGATCGCGCACCTCCTCCACCGAAGCGAAGAAGGCGTCCATATCAATATGTAAGATTCTGATTTCCATTGGGTTAAGTCATTTTGAAATATTCTGTTTTCAGGTCGTTGCCGCGTGCCTTTATATTTCTTAGGGCTGATATTATTTTCAGTAATACTTTACCTTGTCTGGGGCGCCTTGTCAAGGGGGGAAAGTGCGAGGGCGCCGCGCAAGCGGAGCAGAAAATGAAATAGGTCATATAGAACCGATACGACCTATGTGATGGTTTGTTAATCCAGCGGGGGTTGTGGTAGAAGCATATACATTCGCTATCGATATCGCCATCGTAAAGGAACCGAATGCCCTCAGTCATTAGTAAAATAAAGCATATCGCGGAGCTGGGCGCGTCGTATGCGCTGAAACTGCGGCGTCCGATGAATCCGCCGTATCAATTCTCGATTGAGGCAACAAACCGGTGTAATTTCAAGTGCCAGTTTTGTCCGCAGAGCAATCCGAAGCATAAGGACATCCGTCCGGTGGGGGAACTCACCCTGGAAAATTTCCAATGCTTCGTGAAAAAGGTCAAAGAAGCCGGGGGCAGTAACCGGAATCTTTCGATTTGCCTGGACGGCGAACCGTTGATGAACAAGGCCTTTCCGGAACTGATCAAAATCACCCGCCAGGAAGGATTCTTCCCGCGCTTTTCCTCGAATGGGCGTCTGTTGACACCGGACATGATTGAGCGTCTGGCGCCATATGGATTTCTAGCCTCGGTGGATTTTTCGAGCGATGCGGAGGTATTTGAAACCATCCGGGGGCGGAAGGGTGATTTTGAGATTATTCTGGAAAATCTCCGGTATCTGGTGGATAAGGCTTCGAAAGAACCGGGGGTCCGGGTGGAAATTATCGACATCACGCATTTTTCCCAGGGAGATGCCGAAGCTTCACTGAAAAAGATGAGAGGTCTATTTCCTGAGAAGATACCCCCCAGCGTCAAATTCTGGAGCCGGGAATTTCATAATTTCGGCGGACATTTGGATCTCCAGAAACAAAAAACAGGCTATAAATTGTGCCCGTATCCCTGGACGTCCTTCACGGCCACCTGGGACGGCAATGTGGTGGCATGCTGCCGGGACACAGAGGCCAAAACGATTTTAGGCAACGTGTTTGAACAGTCCGTGCTGGAGATCTGGCGGGGCAAGCCGTATCAGGAAATGCGGGAGCATCTGGCGGCGAAACATCCGGAGCGCGTTCGCGCCTGTGTGAAGTGCGATATGCCATGGAGCAGGGGGAGCAAGCGCTGGGGCATCGGATATGCGGTATCCTCCTTGTTGCGGCGCTAATCCAGGAAAAGGATATTGATTTATCCCAAGGGGTGCAGTAGGATACAGCGCAAGGAAGGAATCTCCATAATTTGGGGAAAGGCGGAAGGATTGGATACCACATCAAAAAGAGGCGGACGGAAGAGCATAGGGGTAATGTGGTTGGTCATTGCCGTGTTGTTTGCGGGGTTTAATGCGGTGTATTGGCCAGTGCGTGCACACCAGATTCAAAATGCTCCGGACAATTTTATGAGTCATGCGAGTTATTTATATGCCCATGGGGCACAAACCCAGGCGATCAAGCGGCTGAAGGAGGGAATAGCGCGCTTCCATCCGGTGTGCCCGGAACCATACCAGGTGCTGGCGGAATGGCATTTTAAGGAAACCAAGGAAAACCTGCCGTGGTGCATGGCAGCAGGTTATTTTTACCAGGCATTACGCGGGGAGGGGAAAACGCGCTCTTCGCTGCTGACGCGTGCGGCGGAAATGGAAAGTACGGAATTGCCCAAGGCAATAATAAAACCCGAAATAAAACAACCCGTGAGTTTGCTGGCGGGAAATTTAGGGCTGGTGTGGGGCGTGGGCGAAACCCTGCTCACGCTGCCGGTGGAACGGCAATTGGCGATTCTGTCATTGAGCGGCGGCAATTCGATAGATTTTCACGGCAGGATTGGCCGTACGGGAGTAAAGAGCCCGGTGAATATCCTGGTGCAGAGCGGGGGCGGCCGGGCAGGACGCTATTGCACGCACCTCCTGGTGCGGGGCCGGGAGTATGCCGGAAACCGGCGGGGTTTTTATGCAATCTTGATTGATCCCCAGAGCGGTCAAGTCACGCAAATGGGAATGTTTGACGTGTGGCAGAGCGAAGAAGAAGCAGCAAGGATGGAAAACTTTCTCAAAGATGCGCCCACCGGGATGATCGGTGCGTTTGCGGTGGCGGACGAGGCATCGGTGAATTTGACGTCAGGACTCGAGAATGCGCTTTCCACCTTCGGCCTTGAACCACGCACATTTATCAACTCTCAACCCGCCTTGTTCGGATTGCATTACAGTTTCGCCGCACTGGGGGTGAAAGGCGCAGCGGAGGATACGGCGGTTCAGGCTTGGTCGCCGGATGAATTTGACGGATGTGAAGGCCATGCGGTGACATGTGGAACGTTGCGCCTGGCGGAGGATGGGACATGAAACACCCATTCATGGTATACGCGATGGTCTTCAGCGGAACGTTTCTCGTAACGGTGCTGCTCGTGCCAATATTTCGGTGGTGTGCCCGGCGGCTGGACATCGTGGATCGCCCATCCGCAAAGCGAAAAATTCATAAGGAGCCGATTCCGTATCTCGGAGGCGTGCCATTCTATATTTGCTTCCTGGGCACGGTGCTGTTTATTGAACTCTTTTATCCGCAGTTTAGCCAGGACTCGTTTTATCCCATGGCGTTCGTGGGAACCATCATCGTGCTGATGGGGCTTTACGATGACGTCAGCGACATGTCGAGCCTAAAAAAACTGATTCTTGAACTGGCGCTGGGGGTGGTGTTGTTCTTTTGGGGTTTCAAGACGATGGAAATGGCGCATCCGCTGGGGGGCACGTGGCATGTGGGCTGGCTGGCAATCGTGGTGACCCCCTTGTGGATTGCAGGGATTATCAATGCGGTGAATTTCTCCGATGGGATGGATGGCTTGGCCGGCGGGTTGGTTTTTATTTGTGCATTGTCCATTTTCATCATATCGCTCAAGTCGAACCAGATCGTTTCATGCATATTGATGGTGTACCTGATGGGTACGACGGCAGGATTCCTGGTATACAACTTTCATCCGGCCTCCGTCTTCATGGGGGATGCCGGGGCGCTGTTTTTAGGATTTATTCTGGGCACATCCACGCTGATCGAACAGCAAAAGGGGGTGGCGGTGATTGCATTGGCGGCCCCGATGGTGGTGATGGCGATTCCCTTCCTGGACACGGCCTTGAGTTTTTACCGCCGGATGCTTCGGGCGCGCGAAGGCAAGTTTTTCATGCCGGACCGCGACCATTTACATCACCGGCTGCTTGATCTGGGCTTGACCCAGCGGCAGGTGGTGCTTTCGATGTATTATGTATCAGCCTTTATGGGCCTGATGGCCTTTATCGTGTCCGGCGTGCCCGGAACCTATGCTTTCCTCGCATTGGTGCTGGCGGCGATGGCGATCCTGTTCGGCGTCGTGGTACTGCGGTTCATCGAAGGCCTGGCCAATCACCACGACTGATTTTGGGGGAAATTTTCATCAATCCCACAAAAAAGAGTATATAGTCGCATGCAACGCACCCCAAAAATATGCATCCGCCCAAAATCCGTTGGATTCACATTGGTGGAATTGCTTGTCGTGATTGCGATCATTGGCATGTTGGCGGCATTGTTATTGCCCGCATTATCCCGCGCGCGGGAAGGGGCCAAACGCAGTTCGTGCGCGAATAACCTCAAACAACTCTTCATCGCGTTTGAATTGTACGTCCAGGAGCATAATGAGACCTATCCTGCCTGGCAGGATCAACCAACGAGTCAACCCCCAGGCTATTGGTTGTGGATGGGGCGGGGCTTCCGCACATTGATTCGGGAGTATGTGCCGGGGGACAAAGAAAAACCAGGAGTGTTCTATTGTCTCTCAGACACTCGCGCCAAGAGCGAGACCGTATATGAACGCACATCGTATGCCTATTCAATGGCGTTTTATCACTCTCCGGAACAGATTGATTCCATCAAGACCACTTCAGGTTGCTATTCCAATCCCCTTCCAACCATTCCGCAACGAAAACCGAGTGTAACCACGCCTTCACGGAAAATACTGCTGGGGGAGTGGTATTCCAATCATTTGGCGTGGGCGAATGACAAGGGATGGTTCGGGGATGGGGGAAAACGCCTGTTTCTCTTCGCCGACGGGCATGTGGAATACCTCGATTGGACCCAGTTGCGCCCAGGCAACGACAGCCTCCCAAATCCCAATCTTACACTACACGGCATCCGCGGAACGGATGTACGATAAGATCAGCGGTCAGCGGTCAGACATCAGCAGCCGTTGTGAAAAAGCACCGAACGAGTTGGCCTGAGTTGCGGGAAACCAGGGGGAACGCTTTGGAGTGCGGCAGCTTGCTGTCGCTTTGTGCTGGCGATATCTCTCGAAAAAGCGGCAGCAAGCTACCGCTTGTTCGTTCGGCGCGGGTGTGTTTTGTCAGTATCCATTAAGGGGCGCGCTTAGAGTATACTGGTGTGCGGAAGAGGTGGATCGATGTTGTTGTTCAGTTGTCCGCATTGTGATGAAATATTAAAAGTGCCCGAGGAATATCTCGGACGAAAGGGCCGTTGCAATAAATGCGGAGGGCGTATAGCGCTGATTGGCCATGCAAAGGTGAAAGGGGTACAGGCCGCCAGCAAGGTTGCGGAGAAATTGGAACGCGGAAGCGATCCGCCGGCTCCGGCAACGGAAAAACAATTGCAATATTTACGGACATTGGGGGCTCCTGCCCAAGCGCTTGAGGGCATAGACCGGGAACAGGCCTCGGAATGGATTGACAAGCTGCGGGCGCAACGGCACGGCGCCGAACCGCCCACGGACAAACAAATGGCCTATCTGAACCGCCTGGGCGCGCCGGAAAAACTGGTTCAGCAGGTGCGGAGCAAGGCGGATGCCAGCCAACTTATCGAAGACATGCACCTCTCCCCCACTCCGGAGCAAATGACCCGTTTGCAGAAACTCGGCGCCACCGGGGCACAACTGGCCTTACTCAAGACAAAAGCAGGTGCGGCATCGCTTATGGCGGAGTTATCAGAAAAGGCGCATTAGTCTTTTGATTTTCCACAAAGTTCCTATGGTACAGTGTGTTGATAGTGCTATTTTCTAAGGGAGGAATGATGACTCCAACATACGGGTATTATAAAAATGCTTTCCAGGGCTATCCCATGCCCTTTGCGTTTGTGGATGTGGATCTATTTGATCAAAACGTTCAGGCTATTCTGGGCCGCGCAAACGGAAAAAATATTTGTATTGCGTCCAAATCTCTACGATGTGTATCGTTGATCAAGCGCATTCTGGCTGCATCTCCCTCGTTCCATTCCATCATGTCGTACAGCACACGTGAGGCGGTCTTTTTGGCGGAACAAGGATTGGACAATATTTTAATTGCCTATCCCGTGTTGGGTGAAGCAGGGGTTTCGAATGTTTGTGAAACGCTGAAAGCGGGTAAACGGATCACGTTGATGGTGGATTGCCAGGAGCATGTTGACCTCCTTGAACAGTTGGGCGCGGAAAATAGCGTTACCATTCCCATTTGCATGGACATTGACATGTCCGGGCGATATCCAGGGATTTTCTTTGGGGTGCGGAGATCGAGCATCACCACACCAGAGCAGGCGCTGGAGCTATGGGAAACCATACGCCGGTGTCCGCATGTGCGCCTCGACGGGATTATGGGGTATGAAGCGCAAATCGCCAGCTTGCCAGACCAGCCCCCTCGTCAAGTTGTTAGAAATATCTTCGTGCGGGCATTGAAGCGGCGCTCTCGGCGTGAAGTTATAACGAGGCGCGCCGAAGTTGTGAACGCTCTTCGCAAGGCGGGCGCTGAACTCCGCTTTGTAAATGGCGGCGGAACGGGCAGTATGGAAAGCACGATCAAGGAAGATGTAGTTACGGAAGTGACCGTAGGTTCGGGATTCTACTCCCCCACGCTCTTTGATCATTTCGCACGATTCAAGCATCATCCCGCAGCGGCGTATGCCATTGAGATTGTGCGGCGTCCCACAGTGAATATTTATACCTGCCAGGGCGGCGGGTATGTAGCCTCGGGGGCGGCAGGGCCCGACAAATTGCCCAGTCCTTATCTGCCTGAAGGTGCGCGGCTGATTGACCAGGAAGGGGCAGGGGAAGTGCAAACCCCCATCGTGTATGACGGGCCCGAAACCTTGTCATTGGGGGATCCAATTTTTATGCGGCATGCCAAGGCGGGTGAATTATGCGAACGTTTTAATTCTTTGTTGCTGCTGTCCAACGGGAGAGTTGTGGAGGAAACATTGACCTATCGTGGCCAGGAGAAGTGTTTCTTGTGAATGCTTATCCCATTAATTGCGGGTTTGGCTTTGCAGCGCGGAATCCGTATGATTCAGTCCAAGCGGAGTTTGTGCTGTGCATGAACATCAAGGCGATTGAAGAAGATGGATATTCAAATACGCGAATACCGGGAAGAAGATAAAGAAGAGTGGATGCGGGTCCACGCAATCATTCTGAGCATTTCTCACGCCTGGAATTATACGATACAGGAACGCCCGGCCTATGAAGGGCATTCCTCAACCCGGCTTGTGGCCCTCGCGGAAGGGAAAATCGCAGGCCTCACCGATGTCCAGTATGAGAACACACCGGGCGAATTCTGTTTTCTGAAAGACAGTCTGGCGGGGTATGTGCTGGAATTCGGGCGTCTCCCAGAGTATTCGGGACATCAGGTCGGCAAGAAACTAATCGACGCTACGATCGAAGATGCCAAGAAAAAAGGTTTTAACCGGCTGGAATATTGGACTCAGGATCGGAATGCGCAGCGTTATTACCGGCGTGTGGATATGAAAGAGATCGGAAGACATTACCGCTTTCGCATTCGGCCCAAACAGGATGTCGTTGACCTGCTGCATAAGGACTATGTAGGGGTGGAGTATCTTTATTGCGCCTGTGTTCCCGAAGAATGGCCGCTCATCAAGCAGAAATACGAAGTTATCGAAAAACACCCGCTGGAACCCCATCTTTGCATTGGATTTGAGATACGTTTTTGATCCTAACGTGTTATTAGGAGGGAATGTTGGACGAGGAGAAGCTTTTCGCCTAATCCACTTCCGGGTAGCTGTTGATGAGGTATTTTGCGGCGACGGCCTGGAACGTACAAATGGAAGATTTGCCTTGCAGGACTTCGAGATCGGAGGTCCAGATGATTTCTCCGGGGGCGATCAAGCAGGTGCTTCCAGGCACATAGGAGGTGAAGAGCTGGCCGTCTTTGAAGTAAAAATGTTCCTGGCTCACTTCGATTGGATAGAGGCGCATGAGGGGCGGTATATCGACGGGCCGGAACCACAGCTTGATTTCGCGTTCGGCTTCCGGGGCCGTGGCGGAGGCGTGGATAAGATTGTCCAAACGATCCCCCAAGGTATTTCCGGCGTTATCTTTTACCGGGACCACTGTGCCGAGAGCACGAATACATCCGGGGCGTGTGTCGCGCGCAACATGGGGATTAGTGGGGCCGGCAATATTGCGAATCTTCTGGATGGCGCCGGGGCCGTGATAAACCAACGCAATCACGCGCCGCTTGGAGGGATCATTCGGGTAATGAACTTGTCCCCGGATATATTCCAGCAACGAGAAGAAGAAAGGCTTGCCCTTGTGTTCGGAATAATGCTCTTCCGCCAGCATCCGGCTGACATGCACAATTTTCGCTGCGGCAAAACGCAGTCCGCTGTGAAATTCTGAAAACTGGGACAACACGTATCCGGTCAGTGAATTAATCAATGCATCCGGTTTAATCAGGACCAGCGTCTGCTCGCGATTCTCTTGAGTCATGAAAACTTCCTTATGTTAGGTTTTGGGGAAACATTAGTATAGCACCTTCCTTCATTCCGGTTCAGCTTTGCCTTGCGCAAGCATTAGTGGGGTAAACGGAACAGGCTAGTTTTTTATCTTTGCCCGGATGTCGAGGATTTGACGTATCGCGCGCAGCAGATCGTTTCGGCTGTAGGGTTTCTTGACAAGCTGAAGCCCTTCCTGAACGACAAAATCCGTATGGATCGCATCTTCGCTGTATCCACTGGTAAAGAGGAACTGTGTGTCAGGATACTTGTCCAGGATTTTATCCATTACCTGCCGTCCGCTCAGGCCGGGCATCATAACATCTAGAATTACCAGATCAATCACATCCGCATTTTCCTCAAAGAGCCGCAGTGCCAACGTTCCATTGGGCGCGGTCAATGCGGTGTAACCGGCGGTTTTCAGGATCATCGCCACCATTTTCAGAACGGCAGGATCGTCTTCGGCGATGAGAATGGTTTCCGCACCGCCGGCGACCGGCATCTTCACTTCCCCACTCGGGCGTTGCACGGGACGATCCACGGCAGGAAGGTAGATTTTGAACACGGTTCCCGTTCCCGGAGTGCTTTCGACACAAACCAGCCCATGATGCTGCTTAACGATACCATACACCATGGCCAATCCAAGACCAGTTCCTTTTCCTACCTCTTTGGTTGTAAAGAATGGTTCAAAAATATGTTCCAAGGTCTCGGCATCAATTCCACACCCGGCATCCGTCACACACAAAAGCACATAGCGGCCTTCCACCGCCCACGGCTGAGACCGGCAGAAGGAAGCATCCAGCGTTATATTTTTCGTCTCGATGGTCAGGGTTCCCCCATGCGCCATGGCGTCGCGGGCATTCACACACAGGTTCATTAAGACCTGCTCCATCTGGCCTTTATCCACAAATGTTGTATCAAGATTAACGCCTGGACTGAAGCAGAGCTCGATGTGCTCTCCGATCACGCGCCAGATCATTTTCAACAATCCCTGGACGAGATCATTCAGATCGAGGTTGACCGGCTGGATGCTTTGCCGGCGGCTAAACGCCAGCAAATGACTTGTCAGGTCGGCGGCGCGCTGGGCGGCTTTTCTGACATCTTCCGCGGCTTCCCAAACCTTTGTTCCCGGCCCGTGCGCATCTCCAATCAGTTCCAGATTCACGAGGATCACTTGCAGCAGATTATTGAAGTCATGCGCAACTCCGCCTGCAAGCTGACCTATTGCCTCCATCTTTTGGGCTTGGCGTAATTGTTCTTCCAGCAGAAGTTCATTGGTTATATCCCGTGAAACGGACACATGGCTTATCACATTGCCGTGGCTATCCCGGATGGGGGAAATGGTTGTCTCCATGGTCAAGGATGTCCCGTTTTTCCTTTGGACGACTACCTGTCCCTTCCATACATCCCCTCGATCCACGGTATCATCGATATCCCGTTTCATCGTCTCGCTGAAAAATTCCTTATTCAGCAAGTTGTTGATATCCTGGCCGATAGCTTCATCCCGGGCATATCCTAATGTGCGTTCAAAAGCAGGATTGACATACTGGATCGTGTCTTTTGCGTCCCAGATCACGACACTTTCGGCAATTTGGTCAATAGCCATGGCAAGCCGGTCCCGTTCCGCCTCGACCCGCTTGCGTTCCGTGATATCGGAGTGTGTTCCCACGGCACGCAGGGGCCGGCCGGTGTCATCCCATGTCACGGCTTTCCCTCTGGTCAGCACCCAGCACCATTCGCCATCCTTCTTACGGACTCTAAACTCGCACGCAAATCCCTCATCCCGGGCAATGGCGGCGGCAATCGTGGATTCCAGATTTTCGACATCCTCCGGATGAATCAGGCTTCGCTGAAAATCATAGCCTTGAGCGAATTCATCCGCGGTGTATCCAAGCACCGTGAAGTAATCCGAAACGAATTTTAATTCACGTGTGACGAGATTCCAGTCCCACACGCCTTCCTTCACGGCGGCGAGCGTCAGTTTCAGCCGTTCTTCGGATTCCCGTAGTGCTTCTTCCGTCTGTTTCCGGTCGGTAATATTGGTGAACAGGGCGAAAGATCCCTTAAATCGGCCTTTATCATCTGTAAGCGGCGAGGCGGATACAAGCGCCCACACACACGAACCGTCTTTGGCGCGCAGTTTCAGTTCATAACGTTCATTTCCCCGCTGTTCCCGCAATTGCATGCGCCCGGCAAGCAGGGCAATATCCTCCGGAAAAATGAACGAATTAATGGGCTTCCCCAACATTTCTTCCACGGTATAACCAATGGCCTGTGCGGCTTGTGCATTGATAAAATTAATGAGGAAGCTGGCATCGGTAACGACCAGACCTTCCGTGGCGGTCTCCACAATACGCCGGTATTTTTCCTCGCTTTCCCGCAACGCCTCCTCTGCGCGTTTGCGTTCGGTGATATCCCGGAAGTTTGCAACAATCACTTCCACGTTAGGTTCGTTGAGCAAGTTGCGAATGGTGCAATCAAGAACGCGCCAGGAACCGTTTTTATGCTGGAACCTGAAAACAGTGGAAACGGCGGCGCCCGGCGTGGATCTCATTTCCTGCACACGTTCCTGAAGTCTTGGAAGGTCCTCGGGGTGTGTCAGATCCGAAATGTCCAGGGCCAGAAACTCCTCCGGCGTATATCCCAGCATTTCCGTAACCGACGGGGTGACATGAAGGCTGTCGGAATCCTCATTGGCGACAAAAATCACATCGGTGGATTTCTCCACCAGCGTTCTGAATCGTTCCTCACATTGACGGATCTGATCCTCGATTTGCCTTGATTCGAGTTCCGCAACGCGTTTACGCAGTGTTTGCAGTTCTGCGATCAAATCCGCACTGGTTTTGGGAAAATCGTGCACAATACTGCCCTTCCCAGCGTAAGTGGCAAACATTTTTAACAATAATACCCTTTTTCGCACCCGGATTTACAACTGGCATCTCAAAAACAGGGTAGGAATCAATATTTCCCGAAGGAACCGAATTCGTATAGTGAAAAATCGTGTATCCGGGGATGATGACAGGGCTATCGCATTAAAATTCCCCGCAAAATCGCCTTTGTCATTGGGTTGATTCAAACAAACGCTGGCAAATCCCTTGCGAAGGAGAGGCTCGGTTCTTGAGAAATGCCAATGTATCAGCTTTTTTAATGCGATAGCCCCGGGGATGATGATGATTATTGCATTGTGCTTTCCAAGCGCATATACTGAGTATTTTCAACGGGGAATAGGATTATGCAAGCAGAAGACCGGATAATTCACTTTTCAGCGGAACTGATACACCCGCCGGTGCAGCACAAGAAGGATGTATTGCAGCGGTTGTATTTTGATCTGTCGCAGACACGCACGGCGAATTACGACAGCACGGATTTCAGCAATCCGATGCAACCGCGGTTTTATTCACGCCGTGGTAAAAAGACGCAATCGGTAGCCCTATTTCTTCCGGACCGAGCGGTGTTGTTGGAAGAATGGGCGGATATCTCTCTGTCCGACTTTCTAGAACGGGTCCGCGAAGTGGCAACCAAAACGTTGTCTGCGCGGGGGATTCCGCGGTATCTGGCGCATACGGCCACGATCCGGTCGACATTTGCACTCACCCATTTTGAGGACGCACGGGTTTTTCTATTGGATCATGCCTGTGCGCAACGAGAGCGGATTGCGCCGTTTTTCATGCGGCCAGTATCCACGGGAGGGCTTCGTTTCGTGCTTCCGGAGACGAATGAAGATCCGGGGATGCTTTATGTAACGATAGAGTCGTTCCGGCACAGTCAAAACGAGGTGTTTGTCGAAGTGAAGGGGATTTTCGGACGGCAGCAGGTGGATGCGGAGAATATCAGTGTTATTCTAGACAATATCAGGTTGGTGCGCGCATTTATCACCAACCGCGTGGGGCCATATCTTGATCAATATGATGAAACGCAGGAACCGTTGTTATGAGCGGCGCGCAAATCCGGCTTTGGCCCGAGTTGCCCAAAGCCCGGATTCATCCGAATATCTATGGTCATTTCGCCGAGCATTTGGGGCGCTGCATTTATGAAGGCCTATGGGCAGGTCCGAAATCGCGCATTCCGAATGAACAAGGCATCCGCCTGGACGTGCTTGCGGCGTTAAAGCATCTGCGCATCCCGGTGTTGAGGTGGCCGGGGGGCTGCTTTGCCGATGATTACCATTGGCGTAATGGCATAGGTTCGAATCGTCCGGGGACGGTGAATATCTGGTGGCAGCAGGGCGAACCGAATGAATTTGGCACGGATGAGTTTATGCGTTTTTGCCAGGTTTCGGGCTGTGCGCCGTATATCTGCTGCAATGTGGGTTCGGGCACGCCACAGGAGGCCCGGGAATGGCTGGAATACTGCAATTTCGGTGGAGACACCACACTCACGCAGCAACGCGCGGCAAATGGCAATCCGGCGCCCTACGAGGTGAAATACTGGGGTGTGGGGAACGAAAATTGGGGTTGCGGCGGCCGGTTTCGCCCGCAGGATTACGCCAAAGAATATGTCCGGTTTGCGGCCTATCTGAAGGCGCTGGATTCTCGAATTGAACTGGCCGCCTGCGGAACGCATTTCGGGGATTATAAGAATCCGGTTCTCAATGCATGGAATCATGATTTTTGCCAGGAAATGGTCCATGCGGATTTGATAGATCATATTGCGTTGCACCGCTACTTCAACCGGGGCAAGGGCACTACGTTCTCAGATGGGGAGTTTCAGGCGCTCTTCGCGGATGTGGTGACGCTTGAAAAAGATTTGGAACTCACCGAAGCAGTGCTGACGTATTTTTATCCGGACAAGTTCGTGGGCATTATCGTGGATGAATGGGGAATGTGGCATCCGGAGGCCACGGTGGATAATGGTTTGGAGCAGGACCACACCCTGCGCGATGCCTTGCTTGCAGGGGCGGTATTGAATTGCTTTAACCGCTGGGCACACCGCGTAACCATGGCCAACATCGCACAAACTATCAATGTGCTTCAATGCATGGCAATGACGGATGGGGCGAAAATGTTCCTCACGCCCACCTACCATGTGTTCGAGATGATGCGCCCGCATATGGGCGCGGAACTGTTGACACAGGCGGTGGAGTGCCCCTCTTTTGAGGCGCATCCCATCGGTTTGAATAACAAACACACTGTGCCCCTTCTCAGTGTCAGCGCTTCCCGAACAGGCGGCAAAATTCTGTTAAGCGTGGTAAATCAATCCTTGACGAACGATATTGAGACATCGATCCGGCTGAGTGAAGGAAAAATCGAAACGGCTTCCGGACGCATCCTCACCGCCAAAGACCCGCGCGAACATAATACGTTTAAAAATCCAAAAGCGGTGGAACCAAGGCGCATCAAGACGGAACCGGTCAAGGGCGAGTTAACACATGTTTTCCCACGACATTCGCTCACCGTACTTTCACTCAATTTAGAGTAAAGAGAACACGCCTATGGCTTCTCCCATTGTCTCCGTCATACTTCCTTTCTTCAACGCGGAAGCGACTCTGGCCAAGGCTATACTGTCCATCCGGCAACAAACCCTTCCGGATTGGGAATTGATTGCATTTGACGATGGATCCATAGATGCCTCCCGCACCATCGCGGAAAGGTTTGCCCGTGAAGATTCGCGCATTCGCGTCCTTGGGGAAAGGCATGTGGGTATCGTGGAGGCGTTGCGCCGGGGCTGTGACGCCGCACATTCCCCTTATCTCGCGCGAATGGACGCCGATGACATTGCCGCGCCGGAGCGCTTGGAAAAGCAGCTTGCCTTACTGGAAAGCGACCCCGAAATGGCCGTTTGCGGGACCCTGGTGCGGATTGTTGGTGAAATGATGGGTTCCGGACGCCGCCGGTATGAAAAGTGGATTAATTCTTTGTTCAACCCGGAAGATATTGTGCGGGAGTTGTTTGTTGAATGTCCTCTCCCCCACCCCACATTTTTCATACGCCGCAGCGCATATGATCATATTGGCGGATATCAGGGTCAGGATTGGCCCGAAGATCATGATCTATTAATGCGCATTTGGCTGGCAGGTTACCAGATAGGGAAAGTGCCTGAAATCCTGCTTGACTGGACAGACGCCTCCACACGCTTATCCATGAGCGATCCCCGCTATAGTGAAGCTGCTTTTCGCGCAATCAAGCGGTATTATCTATTTGAAAGCTATTTAAAGAATCGTCCAATTTTTCATCAATGGGGCGCAGGTGAGGTGGGCAAGCGCTGGCTCCGTGAATGGAATGATAGGCGGCCCTTCGCGGTGGTGGATATTCATCCGCGCAAGATTGGACGGAAAATCCATGGCTGCCGCATCATCCCACCGGATCATCTTCCACCTCCGGGGTCAACCTTTATTGTTATTGCCGTGGGCAGCCCAGGCGCGCGTGAGGATATCCGGGCATGGCTTAATCCCAAGGGATATATCGAAACAAAAGACTATCTTTTTCTCGCCTAAGATATACGGACAAAAAATATTTTGCCTCATTGAATCTTCCCGTGTCCTCATCAAACCCCAAGCAAGAAATTACCTCCCAAAATCCTGTACCATACCCTCTCATCACATGGAAGGAACTTTATATGATCTCCTTGACTCGCCGCACATTCCTAGGAAGCGCCATGGGATTTGGATTAGGAATGGCCTTCGGGAAAAACATCCTCGCACAAAATATTGACCTCTCCGCCAACGGTAAAATGCTCACTCGCATCGACTGCACCCAGGAATTTTCCCCGGAACACTATTTCTCCTTTGGCGAAGTAAAAGTAGTGGAATCCACGGCAGGCCGGTACCGCGAAACGGAAGGAAAGCCCCTCTCCCGGCTCGGATACAGATTCACCATAGAAAATATTGGCAAACCCCATGTTGCCGTCATTCGATATCCCGACGACAAGCGCCGTTTCATGTGCATCATGGATGGAACCACCTATGACCTCACGACGGGCCTCTTTACCGGTTGGGAACAACCCCTTACCGGACACATGCAGGAACTTCGCCAAGTTTTCTGGCCGCGCTGGAAGGATTGCAGCATTGTGTTCATGACTTGGAGCGAAGGCGAGCCCGCCGCCGTTTCTTCCATCGAGATTTGGGAACTGGATGGCCTTCCTGCCCTCGATATTCCCGGCGACCCCTGCGATGGTTCCCGTCGTGAGATCGGTATCCAATACGAAGATCCATGCGGTTGTTGCGCCGCCGAAGGAGCATTAACCCGTGAGGAATGGGTCGATCATCTGGCCGCCTATGCACGCCATAGCGGACAGGGTCTGCTCGCCTATCCCATGGCGTGGTATCACGGGCCACAATTTCCCTCGGAGCGCGAACCCGCGGACGGCTTCGGCATGGCCGTCACGCCGGACCGCCTTCAATACTCCCGGTGGACCACCCACCCGGAAGATTGGTATGCCACGCTCCTGGAACGTTTCGCGCAAGAAGGACTGGCCTTCCAGGGTGCACTCACACTTCTGCGCTTGGGAAGTCTCATGCAGAAAATGAACATCGATCTTGACGCCATCAAAAATGGCGCTGAAACCTTCAATAACATGCTGAACAACGATCAAGTCCAATCGAGCACCAATGACTGGACGCCCATCTACAACGCAAGGAACTTCACGCGCATGGCTGAAGCCATCAAAGGCAAACCGCCCATGGAGCCATGGAGTCTCCTGCCTGAATGGGCATATGGCGAGCGCCATACGCCCGGCACACATACCGGGCCTATGTTCAACCCGCTTCATCCCACGGTCCAGGAAGCCATCATCGGTTTCGCACGCGAAATTGGCCAACGCTATGCAAAATTCCCTGCATTCCGAGGCATCTCCTTCAACATGTTCGCCTCGGCCATGCCCTGGTTCGGCTCTATCGATTCCGGCTATGACGACTATTCCGTCGCCCTTTTTTGCAAGGAAACCGGCATTGAAGTTCCCATTGATCCCAAGGCTCATGACCGATTCTCAAAACGCTACAAATTCTTAACCACCTCCCACCGCGAAGAATGGGTGAGTTGGCGGTGTAAGAAAATACGGGCGCTCTTCTCGCAAATCCGCCGCGCACTTACCGAGTCCCGGGCAAACCTCCGGGTTACCATCACGCTCTGGGACGAAACCACGGTCACCAACGTCCTGGGCATGGGCGCCCCCAATCTCCAACTTTATGAACGACCCAGCATGCGCGAATTCTACCGGGAAGCCGGCATTGACATCTCCCTCTACGGCGATGAACCTGGCCTCGAAGTAGACCGCGGCATGGGCAACTCCCGTGATCGGGGCGGCCATGGTTCCAATCCCTGTGGCGGAACCTCTTTGCCCATCGAAGCACAGACCATGTATCGCGACTTCGACTACCTGGACCAGGAAGCGCTCGACGCCTTCCACGATCACGATTGCCCCGGCGCGTTCATTTTCAATTGCTGGGTCGAAGCATGGGGCAAGCATGTCTGGTTCGAGCCTGAAGCAGGCGACCCCAATCTCCCCCAAATGTCTTTCCTTGATGGAAAAACCGCCGAGGGTGTTCTCCGCATCAATTCAGAGTACCCCGATGACGGATTCTGGTGGAATTCCCAATTACGCATCACGCCGGGCTTCCCAACGCCTCTCCATTTCCTCGAACCCTACGCACATGCCCTCGCCGAAATGGACGTATGCCGTATCACGCGGGGCGGCCTCTTCTTGGACAAGGCCCACACGGACCAGCTTCGTGCCTTCACCCGTGCGTATCGCGCTCTGCCGAGGCGCAAATTCGACACCATCGGCAAGACCGATCCCGTAGCCTTGCGTACACTCCTCTACGAGAACCAGCGCTATTTCTATGCGGTCAATCGCGATTACTACCCCGTGGACATCCGCATCGAATTCTCCGGCATACCCAAAAACCTCCGCGACCTCGCAACAGGAAAATCTCTCACCACCGATGCTGTAACCGCCTTCCAGCTTGGTCCCTACGAACTCCGCGTCTTCTCCATGGCCCCCGAAACCGGCATTTCCGGCTTCACCGCCACCCCCCCCGCCGATATATGGGAAACCCTCCAGAAAAACGTACAACAAGCCTTCGACGCCTTTGACAAGCTCAGCGCCGCCGGCCACGGCATCCCCGGTATGGAACCCATGCGTGCGCGCATGGAATTAGCCCTCAAACAACAACGCACCGCCTGGCTCCGCCGCGCCCTTACCTCACGCATCGTCCGAAGAGCCTTGGCGGAATAATAACCAAACATTATGGCTTTTCCTTTGTGGCCTCTATGGTGGTCTCTGTGGTCTTTGCGGTTAATTCTACATTTCTTTTTCGCATACCCCATCGCCTCCGAAAATACCCACCCGCCATCACTCCTAAATAGGAGATGCCCCACCATCCCAACGCCGCAGCCATCATAAATGAAAAGAAACTCTCTACGGTCCCGTACAACACTGTTGGAATGATGAAAATTAATGCCATGTATAGCCCAGGGGCCAACACCATTGCTGCAACCCCTGGCCGTCTTATATAGGGCTGGCATAAAAATCCTGTCACTGCACTCCCACACAACACCCCAACCGGCAGGAAAATCAGAAAGGCCAAGCCCAGGAACGCTTCAGGTTCTTCCCCGGTATGTGATGTCAGTGGATTTAACACCGCCACCACGAAAAGAAAATACAAAACACCACTAACCAAAAATCCTGCCAACACAAAGCAAAGCAAATAGAAAAACTTCCTTGAACGTGTGATCATATTCCATTCCACTTTCATTCAAAACACATGCTCATGCATCCTACGCTCTTATTTCTCAAACCTCAATTCAGTCAATTGGACAATACCCTCTCTCTATTTTTCGTTAATTTCCGGCGCCCATTGCCTTTTCTCATCGGTTTGCTACCACGCGTGTACTCGATTATAGTATGACCATGTGCTCAAAGAGAGAGGGAGTGCACGTATGTCCACAAAGGGCCGTATTGCGTTTCGCCACTATGCCCAAAAGGAAGGGCATCCTGATTGGGATACACTCCAGGCCGAAGCAAAACGCCTGGCGGATGAGATCCTGCCTAAAATACACAAGGATAGCGATGATACACTCAAGGATCGGTGTGCTGATACATGGCGGGCGGCACGCAGCATCGCCACGGCATGCAACAATTACCGGATAAACCGCCGCCGCTGGAAACAGGATAACCATGCCCTCCGCCCCTTGTATTTCATTTGGACCATGCTCTATCCCTGCAATTTCCGGTGCACGTACTGCGACGACCACCGGGGAAATCACTATTATGATCTGAAGGACGCTTCCACGTCCTTCGAGGATCGCGTGCGCGTGCTCAGGACTATGCGCACCGGCACGAGCGCTGTCTATTTCTGTGGCGGGGAGCCAACCCTGGTAAAAGACCTGCCGGAATTTACTGATGCCGCGTACAAACTCGGTTATAAGCCCCTTATGATTAATACCAACGGATCCCTCATCCACCAAAACCTCCAGCGCCCCGAATGGCACCGGTGGCTGCGTCAGATGGACATCATCATCATAAGCGTGGACGGCCTTCACCTTCCCCGATTGCGGAAACTATGGGGCGTTGAAAAAGTGGAGCAGGTCTTTATTAATCTGCTGCTTCTGCGCGAACTCCGCCGTCATGTCCGGTTCAAGCTCTGTGTCAATACCGTGATCAGCCCCGAAACCATTGATATGGCGGGTGACGTTCTGGATTTTGCCAATGACCTCGGCGATGTCTGGTTTGTGCCGGTGCCGGTGCATTATCACGGCCAGGACCAGCAGGGGTTTTCGTTTGAACGCGATATGATCCATCGCGAAGACTACCAAGAGCTCACGCAACGCATCCTCGATCGCAAACGCCAGGGGTATCCCATCATCGGGTCCGAGCGTATCCTTAAAATGCTGCTTAATGTCGAGCCCTATACCTGCCTACCCACGTTACGTCCCCATGTCGATCCCGATGGCCGCATTGCCTGGCCCTGCCGCGGCTCAAAGAACACATCCCCCGTCTATGTGAATCTTCTTGATTACGACACCGTCGATGACTGCTGGGCCGCGGCCCATGCTCAAAAAAGCGCCTCTCATTTCCATGGTCCGGGCCCCGGACAATGCGGAGACATGTGCGCCTGGATGCAGAATTACACCACCGCGCGCTATCACCATGTCCTGACCGATCCCTTTCATGCAGGACTGATCTCCGAAATTCGTGAATTTGCGTTCAGGAGTTAGAACATGAGTTCATTAGTGGTTTCCGGCAAAACACCCTATCGCGCCACAACGCCTGAAGTGATGCAAGAGGCGGCTGTCATGCTGATTGCCGCTGCCGGCATTGCCTGTATCGGCAGCCATACATCGGGGATGACGGTCTTCATCGCCTTCCTCCTCATCGCAAGGTTTGCCCTGCTCTACCGCCGCGGGGATCTCGTCGTGTTTTTCCTAGGTATTCTACTGGGCGGAGGAAATGACGTCCTCTCCATGTGGAAAGGGGTCTATTGGTATACTCCGCCCACGCTGCTGCCCGTGCCGATTCCCGCATGGATGGTCGTCTTTTGGGGCGAGGCATTTCTATTTTTCCGGCGCCTGATGCGGTATCCAACCTTTGTTGCCGATGAAACCATTTCCCGCCGAATCGATCTGCCTTTGGCCTTGGATTTGATCATGCTGATACCGCTCAAAATGATGCTGTATCGATGCGCCGCCATCCCTTGGGTTCCCGATGTCGTATTTGCCACGGCGCTCCTGCTCCGCTATCTGATAGCGCCCCCGATGCCCCATGAACGGCGATTACTCCTTACCATTCTGATCCTGGGACCTTTTTATGAGGCTTTGTTAATTTACTCGGGACTCTATGTATATCAACACGGAATCTTCCTTGGAATGCCACTATGGCTCATCGTATATTGGATTTACATCTTCCGTATTCTAAAAGCGATCCAGGACCGCCTCGAACTCCGTCTATCTATCCCACAAACTTCTAGAGGCTGATTTCCCCACCCGTTTTGACCAATTCGGCGGACACTTCTAATTCGATCTTTTGTCCCCCAATATCAAGCGTCCATTTTCCCATTGGAGTGGTTTCGCCGCTCGGCGAATCGGTGGGGTACGGGAGTACGAGCCGGAAATTTCCTTCCGTGTCCGCAGTACATGTGTCAGTGTACATAAAGGCCCGTCCCGTGTTGGACTCCAAAGACAAAACGGCTGTGATGATAGTGCCTGGAGCAGCTTTCGCCATGATGTGGGCGCCGGGAACCACATCGAAAAGCTTCACGGTTGGCTGCTTGCCCAAAGGAGATTCTGCAAGTTCTTTGGATTCATAGAGCAGCCGGTAGTGCTCCAAGGCGGAAATTTCCAGTCCGGGTTCCACATGCAACGCCCCGTCATACTCATAGAGACGCGCGAGCAGCGTTGTTCGGTACCGCTGTAAAATAGCTTCCTTATTTTCCGGTTTGTCTTGATTGTTAAGCACGGTCTCAGGCATCAGTTGCAATATACGGAACGCTTTGGTGGTACGCCCTCCGGAAGCGTCCACCAGCACGTACTTCGCATTTTGTTTATGCAGTAAATCCAGTGCCTCCTCCGGCGTGGCGTTAAAGAAGAACGTCAGCTCTTCCAATGCTCCTTCCCCTGCATTATTGGCCACGGGAACGCATTGTGCGCGATCCAGCATCCACCAGCCCACATCCCATTTTGCCATCACCCGGTAAGGGGGCTCGGAGACGGGATTCCAGAAATTTTCACAGCGTGGCGTGTTCAATTTCATCCACTGCATAACCTCCTGCAAGGGAGGGCTGATTCCTGGATTCTTTTTTCGGATGTCCAGGTTATTTAGCACATATGGCGCAAAACCCAGCAGCATCAGAATAATGACCAGTGTCTTGACGGAGAAGCGCAGGAGCTTTGATGCATCTGAAATATCCGCAGCCTCATTAGAATTGGAAAGGCGCGCTGCCTTCTTGCGTGAAAAGGCGGGGATTTTATCGAATAGAAATTGAAGGAGGCCGCCAAGTCCCCAAGCTATCAACGGCGCCATCACCGCCGCGGCCATGTGCGAGAATCGGCGGTTGGGGATGGATGCGAGAAGGAGCGCCAAGGTCATCACGCACAGCGCAAGACACGACGGGTCGAGAGTCTTATAGGCTTTCCGCAACATCACCGGCACCAGCACTGGAATGAGCAGGATGAGCAGAGAATACTGAATATGGATGGTGTTCAGCGGGATTGGCTGGGTTTCGCTGACGGTGGAATAAAACCGCTCGGTAAACCCTTGCTCTTTTGAGAGGTGCAGCGCTACCCGTCCCGTTGCCAACAATTGGCCGGCCAAACCCGGCCAGGCAATCGACAACATAACCAGCCCCAATAAGACAATGGCCCCCCAGACAATAATCCTGCCCTTGGGAACGAACCGCCACACCATTACCTGTCCAAGCAGATATGCGCCACATCCCGCCAGGCAAAATGCCGAAAAGAAATTCGCCAACAAAACGTTAATACCCCCGGCGATGAGCATGCACCACCCCATCCCCAGTACCTGCGTTCGAATGGGTGTATTTTGTTCAGGGCCTCGATTTGCGAAGAAAATCAGTGCAAGACTATACGATATGCATAGTAGCATCGCTCCCATCACGGTCCAGTAGGAGATCAAGGCGCACAGGGCCAATAGACCTCCAGGCAAAACAAGTTTCAGCGTGTATTTTACTCCCTTTTCAGGAAGCTTGTTTAAGGCTGCCGCCATGAGCAGCAACACTAAAAACAGCATGCTTTCAGTCATGTGGTTATCAAGGGCGCCCAAACTCGTCCGCCACAAAATCGGCATACAAAAACTCACATAAATGGCGGCAATAATAGCCGCAAAGAAATCTGCAATACGCCAGGCAAACCAGAAGGCGGCCAGTACGGTAAACAGCGCCCAGACAATCGGCACAAACATGGCCGCCTCGCGGAGGGGCGGATCTTCCGTGGTGAATCCTGCAAACACCAATGCCATCAGAAACATCGAGGGATGCAACCAGGGTTCTTTCCGCGTGATCGTCGAATCCGTGGGCTTCTCCACTCCCAGCACATAACGATCCTCCGGCGCCGCATTCGGGAAATGATGCGCGATGAGTTGGATTTCCCGGAGCCGGAAATAGGGGTCGGAATCATACGGCAATACATCACCGCCGGTGAACACCACATTCCATGTCAGCATCCGCACCATCACAACAAAATACAAAAGCACGCATACGGTGATAAGTTTTCGTATCATGGTTCTTCTAGCCCGGATTTCTCGCCATTTCTTTGTTACGTTTGTCATTGCGAGCGAAGCGAAGCAATCTCGCCTGCGCGTGAATTGTGCGGAAACGAGATTGCTTCGCTTCGCTCGCAATGACACGGGGATACACAATGTCATGCATGTCCATCTTCATCCATCTTCATTAGTTACACTCACTTTACCGTATAGTAGACCTCGCGGATTTACCTTGCGAGAAATCCGTGCCAGCCCCGGTGACGGCGCCCTTTTTCATTATGCAGCATCGGACTTCACCGCCCCTATGAATTCCTCGATACGCGCCCGGTTGTTCTCCAAATCGAATGCGATGTCTTCACACGGATTTCCCCGAAAATTGAGCAGTTCCAATGCTTGGCGTGGACACTCTGCTGGAACAGGCGCGCTAAATTCGCCCAGGTTGGCCTGATAGGTGATGTAATTCGCCAGCGCCGTCAACGCGGCCAGTTCCGGAAACTCACGGGCATCTTCCGGCGCATGATGACACCGAATTGCTTCCGTCACGCTCGATGGCAAATTCCAATGCTCACCCAACAAGCCCCCTGCTTCCGCATGATCAACCCCAAGAAGCTCCTGCTCGACCGCCCGTATCCTTTTGGTTCCCTTTTGCGCTACTTGAAGAACTTTTTCATACTCTTGCGGACATACAATATCAAGGGCCACCTTTCCGATATCGTGCAACAACCCTGACTCAAAACAACCATGAACCGGCACCCCGGCCGCATAAGCGCACCGTTCCGCCGCAATCGCCGCCGCCAGGGAATGACGCCAGAGTTGTATGTGATCAAACCGGGTGGAACCCGGCCGCAGGGTATGAAACGCCGTCGCCGTCAGTGCAAGCCGCCGCACTTCGAAGAACCCCACCATAACGATAGCCTGTGTGACACTCTCAATTTTCCGGTAGAAACCATAATACGGCGAGTTTACCAGCCGCAGCAGCGAGGCGGAAAGGCTTTGATCATTGGAAATGAGCTGCCCCAGTTCCAGGGCGGTGCCGTCCGGATCCGCTGCGATATTCAGAATCCGCACCAGAACCGTTGGCAGTGTCGGCAACTCCTGAATCCGAACAAGGCTGTCATGGATGCTTTTCTTCTTCATCATGGTCCTGAACCAAATCATTTTCTAAACGTACGTCATAATCATAAGGAATATGACGTTACGGAACAAGTGTAGATTTCTTCATCTTTCCTTGGCTACACAGGCGCAGGAAAATAGCCGGAAAAAATCCAATCGCCCGACATGCCTGCTGCTTTTTGCAGGATAAAACAGCAGGATAAAACAGCCTTCTTGTCAATTACCCGGCATAGTTGATGTTTTCTCCGTGCGATACACTTGGTACAAATGAAGCTGTGTTCCATACACGCCAAATGTACGGCGCGTAAAACACACCCCCTCTTTATCGAGCTTATTTTCCAAATAACGTTTCGTAACGGGAGATTCCGGATTAATAAGAATCCATTGTATGTTTTCGGGCAAGACGCCAAAGTCCAGCATGCGAATATCCCTCCATTCAGGACCATCCAACACTTGACTCCGCTGAAAGGCGTCATCATTCGCCAACAGGCATTCCCGATCAAAATTGGGGGAAACTAGAATTGAGGTCCCCGGCTTCATTTCCTGCCGCAAACAAGCAAGAACGGATTTATAATCCGAACGCCATTCCGCCGGACAGGTAAAATACCATTGATGCGCAAAGAGAAAAACAAGCAGGCAAACCCCCAGAAGGCGAAGGAAGCGCCACGGAAACAGACTGATGGAAAATCCGGCAAAAACAGCCCACGCCAATCCTGCATGCATCCCATAGCGGGACAGATAGCAGGGCGATATTAACACAGAATAAGCGAAAACAAGACATGAGGGGGCAAGCAGCAGCACCAGCAGAATGGCACACGCCTGAACCTGAACGGAGCTTTGCCTCGATGCTTCGCTTGAACCCTGTCGTTCCCGCCACCATTGAAGGCCAACCCGGAACATGGCAAAAAGCACAAGTAAACCAAAGAACAGGCCGAACACTCCGGCTGGCGATAATCCCAGTATCGGCGTGCCCACAAAAGAGAATTTGTGATCCGCCGAGGAAAGCGGCATAAAACCTGTGAAACGGGCATAATCCCGCAAAAACACAGTCAAGCTGTGATCCACATGATACCGCCAACTCGAACAAAAATCCAGGGCGGAAAAATCAATTGTTTTGTACCAAAGAAAATACCAAAAAATACCGTTGACGCCCTGTGCAGCGGTCCATTTCAACAAGCGGCGCCAGTTTTTGGTATAGTTGGCTTGGAGCAGAAGGAATACAAATTGACCAGCAACCAAGGCGCCGGCGAACATATGGGTCCAGATCAGCAACATGTTGCAGACTCCGTTAATGATCCACCAAATCCGCCGCGAATTGCCGCTCGCTTGAATTAATCCGTATGTCGACAACGCTGCCAGAAAAGCAATGAGGGCGTAACATCGTATCTCTTGAGAATAGTAAATATGGGATTGAGAAAAGGCCAGACAAAGTCCGGCGACAGTTCCCGCCCACAGTCCGCCGCATCTAAAGCCAATTAAATACACCAGGAGAACCGTGGAGCATCCCAAAACCAGAGAAAGCATTCGAAGGGAATAGGAGCTTGTTCCAAAGATGCGTGCCCAGAAATATTGAACCACATAATACAAGGGGGACATGGATGAATCCCGTTGGCGCTGATCACGGAGCACGGAGCAAAGGCGGCCGTCAGGACGGGATGTTTTCTGTTCTTCCAGAAGCATATTGCTGTTGGGAACAAGATGCGCCCTTAAAGGATTTACGCTCAATGTTTCATCGCACCAGAGGGATTGCTGATCGAGACTCTGAACGCGCAGGTAAAAGGCAAAAGCGCAAACCAGTATCCCTGAAAGGGCCGAAATCAAAAACGCCGTATCTGCCAACTTGTTTGCGCGAAAATGACTGGTTCTGGGGGGCGTGTATAGCGACATAAAACTCACGGCTTTATGGTAAGGAATTTCCCGTTCTCATCCTTGTATTTCTGGCCAGGTTTCATAGTGTGCAGGCGCGCTTCGCCAAATATCTCCTGTACCGCATCGATCGCGCCCGCCCCATAATGGTTTGCGTTGATCAAGCCTTCATAAACCGCCCAACGATCATCATTTTCGTTCTTGATCAAATAGGCCTGCCGATCCCGCTGCCGCCGTTTGGTCGACTTGTTGTATTGCTTGGAAAGATGAATATAGATCAACCCATTCGCATGTTCCACCGCAAAACCCGTATCCAGAAAATCATTCACCAACGGTGACCGAACGGCACGGGTGCGAATGGCCTGCATAATCTCCGGCGTATTGACCTTGACGCCTTCCCTATCGGCTATTTTGGGTTCCTTCTCGCCTTTCTGAACTGCTTGCTCGATTTCCCGCGCCACTATCTGAAGGGTTTCCCGGGGATACTCAGGCTTCATCGCCGGAATCAGTTTCCCAAGCGTGCCACACCCCGCAGACGTCACAACCATAAAAACCACCACAGCCAACCGGAACAGCATACTGCAGGAAGGCCTTCCCGCCAAGGGATTCTTATGGATGGACACAATTTCTGTATTCATTGGTTGGTTTCCCGTGGTTCCGGACCGATAACCCTGTTTTTACCTGTCCGCTTTGCTTTATAGAGTGCCTGGTCCGCGGCGCGCAACAAGTCCTCGCACACCAGCATCTCGTCAAAATCCAGCAGGGCCACGCCCACGCTGATGGTCACGTGAATCCCTTCCGGAAGGCCCTTTATTTGCGCCGATTCCACCATGGCACGGATGCGTTCCGCCTGAATCATGGCTCCATCAAGACCCGTCTGCGGCATAATCACAATGAATTCTTCCCCTCCATACCGGGCACATATATCTGTTTTACGAATGCACGTAACCGTATGATCCGCGATTTCCTTCAGGATCTCATCCCCCAACAGATGACCATACGTGTCATTGAATTTCTTAAAATTATCGATGTCAAACATGAGACAGGATAATGGCAGGCGATACCGCAACGCACGCTCCAGTTCCTGTTCCAGGCGATCCCGGAAATGCCGGTGGTTGAAGAGCCCCGTAAGGCCATCCGTGATCGCAAGCCGTTCCAAATTCTCATTCGCAACCTGAATCGTTTCGAATAGTTGGGCGCGTTCAAGTGCATTTGCGGCCGCTTCCGTGACGATTTCAAAAAAGCTAATCTCCCGCATCGCAAAGCCGAATTTGCTTCGCGAAGCACGAAGAAACAACGAGCCGACGTTGTCATCAAACAACACGATCGGTATGACTAATATGGCATTTACGTTTGCTTTCTGAAGGACATTCGCTATATCCGCGGTAAGTGGATCCGTACGCACATCATTGATGACCACTTTATCCCGGGTTAAAAGGCTTTTCTGCAACTCAGGATACTTCGAAAGTTCGATCTTCCGATCCGTTATGCTGGCATCCTCATGTGACGCCAACACCAAGCCGTTTTTCGCCCCCCCCCAAATCCGCACCACCGAACAACGATCACTGCTGACGACCCGCGCGATTTGTTCCACAAAAACATACAAAATATCATGCGCACGCCGCTTCGTGGAAATGGCCTTCAATATATTCAACACGGAAAACAGATCATTCTTGTCCATCGTAATGTCTTCCTGGCGATTGGCCAGGGCATTGGCATGCAACGTCATCAGCCGCATCGTGAGGTCGTATACCTGGGCCGAACCTTCATCGGGCGCCGCCATACCTGCGAGAAGCGCCCGTCCTTCCTTTTCCAGCAAGGCTTCAATGGCATGCCCCACATACAACCGTTGCACCGTCCACCCCCCGGCAAACGGCGCGTCATCATCGTGCGCATCACTTGTCAGCGAGCCCAAAACCGCAACACTGAGCGCGGAGCTGATCAAAACAAATACATGGTCATTCGGCTGGCAGATGTCGTTATAGGGAATCACATGGACGTTGTCTTGTTGAAGCCAAGCCACGGGTGCTTCTCCAAAAACGAGAACACGCGCGGCATGACGCCGAAGCTCGTCTATCAGATGAAGCTGTTTGGCCGTGTGACTGTCCACCACCATGACAAGATCCGCCCCTCCATGACGTCCCACGGACATACCCGCTTCGTAAGCAAGTTTGATATGAACGGAATGATCATAGTATGGGACGATAATGCTTCCTGAAGGATAGGCCGCATAGGGAACTTTTTCAATCCGTTCGAGCAAGGTCGCTGTTTTTATCATACTCACAGGCGATATTCCTATTTTGCATAGTTGGGGGAACTCCCCGCCATAGTCTAGGAAGCTATATTCACGGGATCCATTCTTTCAACAATTTCAACTGGGGTGGACCGCACCACCAAATCATATAATTCTTCAACATCCTCTTTCAGCATTCGAGGACAGCCATGCGATTTGTATTGACCGATGGTCTCCGGAGCAATTGTCCCATGGATCCCCAGATCCCCGGGCAATCCCGCATCAGACGGAGTTAACGGCATCCAGCGCGTTCCCAACTCATTAGCAGGATCGCCTGCTGGCACCGGGCCGGCGCCGGGCTTAAACCAAGTAGGATCTTTTTGCTTGTTGCCGATTGTATATTTTCCCAGCGCGGTTTCATGACCCGGCATCCCTAATCCGACATGGTAACGCTTGAAAATGCCGTCTTTATCAAGAAGAAACAAACGACACGTAGATCGTTCGATAATTATTCGGAAATCTTTGGGCGTATATTTGATTTGCTGGCCAATCCGCAACTGGGTGTTCTCATTTACACCATTTGCCCGGGTCAACAAGCCCTGCGTAGTATTCAATTTTATGCCAATATTCGTGAGGTTATCCCCTTTTTCAATCGTGTAATATTTGCTCTCTACGGTCTCCGCCGGCGAAAAAATAAGCCGCACATTCAGGTTGCCCACTGCATTCAAGGCCTCATTCCATGCCGGGCTGCCCCATTCCGCGTCATTGAGTGCTTCTCGGAACAGCTTTCGGGCCTCCAGTAAATTCTTCGTGCGCAATGCGTTGCGCGCCATGCCGGACGTGGCGGACGCCCGGAATTCTGGCGGCGCCGTCTCACGAATGACCTCATAGAGGGCCACAGCGGCTTCCGTTTGACCGGATGCCTCCAGCGCGTTGGCATATAGCGTGGCCGCCACGGGATAATCCGGACTAGACGGGTACTCAATCACAGCACGCTTTAATGACGCAAGCATTTCTGCTGAACGCCCGGCCACACGGTCGATTGCAGCCTGTAACAACAGCGCCCTTGGAAGAAGGATGGGATCCTTGCCCCGGAGGAGCACTGTCGACAGGGTCTCTTGCGCCCCATCGAGGTCCCCAGCAGCATACAATGCATGCGCCTTTTCATATTGCTCCAAGGCCGCCTCCTGGGAATAACCGCCCAAGCAGGAACGAAGCCCCTGAAGAGCCAAAAACAAAACCAGTATGGCCCCCAAAACGACGACAAGTGCCACCACAATTCTAACAATTGAGGTGTTCTCTTTTCGTTTTGTAAAAAAATACCGCTTGGCCATCGGCTATATCCTGGACTCTGCCACCCGGGACAAGTCTAACAACAATTCCGTAACGGACTGATATCGGGAATCGATTTTACGGCGCAGGGCTTTCAATATGATTTTGTCCAGTTTGGAGGGGATATCACTGTTATACTTGGAAGGTGGTTCAAATTTGTAGTTCGGATCCATGATTTGACGCTGAATCAAACGGGTATCGGAAGCATTGCACGGATGACGGCCTGTGAACAATTCATACATCGTAATTCCAAAGGAAAAAATATCCGAACGGGCGTCAAGCGATTTTTTCTGCAACTGCTCCGGAGACATATACAACCGGGTACCGCCGCTTTCCCGCATCCAGCGGGTTCGCCAACTCGTATTTGATTTGGAAAGCCCAAAATCCACAATTTTCACCTGTGTGCCATCCCGCGAAAATAAAAAGTTCCCCGGCTTGATGTCACGGTGGACAATCCCGTGCTGATGCAGGAAATCCAGGCCGTGGGAGAGTTTCGTGCAAATATCCGACATCTGTTTCATCGTAAGGTCACGGTCAACAATGTGCTTTTTGAGATTGTGCCCGTCAATGTATTCCATTAAAAGGCAACGCCGCTGATGCCCATGACGATCCTCCTGGACCACGATTTCTTTGTGCATCTTGATGATATTCGGGTGGTTCAGCGATGCCGCAATCAGGATTTCACGGCCCAGGTAGTCGCGTTTCCTGCGCCGTTTGTCCATGTCATACCGGCGATCCAGCACCTTGATGGCAATAGTCATATCCCGGCTTCGGTCAATGGCTTTATACACGGTGCCCATCCCCCCGGAACCAATAGGCGCTACAATCTCATACGGACCTACATGCGATAGCTCGAATTGGGATTCCTCATCCAGCCCTTCAAGACTTTCTGGTCCAGACGCATTGGCATTGGCTTTATTCTTGCCAAAGCGCAACCATCGCGTTATTTCCATACGTTTCTTCCAAACTTTTTTTCTATACCCAATCTTAGGGTATCGAATGCACTAAATCAATTACCCCAGTATTGTTTACGCCGGTTTCCAGTTCGTGCCGCCCGCCGGCACGGCTACCTCTTTAAGTATATCATGCATTACGCTTTGAGTTGTAACCCGGCGCAACCGGCTCTCCGGATTAAGGATGAGACGGTGTTCCAGGACCACCGGCGCAAGTATCTTGATATCATCCGGTATGACAAACCCACGGCCTTGCAGCGCCGCATAGCCTTGCGCCGCACGAAACAGCATGATGGACGCCCGAGGGCTTGCCCCCAGCGAAAGATGCGTGGAATCCCGCGTGCGGGCAATTATCCGCAGCAAATAATCCCGGACTTTCTCATGTACAAAAATCTCGCGCACGGAAAGTTGCATCCTGAGAATGGTTTCAGTATCCGTTACAGGCTCTATCTTTTCAATAGGATGCGAAGTCCGGGTCTTCTCCAGAATATCCAGTTCTGCGATGAGATTTGGATAGCCAACAGACAGGCGCATCATAAACCGGTCCAGTTGCGCCTCCGGCAACGGAAACGTCCCTTCATGCTCCACCGGATTCTGCGTGGCGAACACCGTGAACGGCGGTTTGAGTTTATAGGTTTTACCATCCGCCGACACCTGGCCTTCCGCCATCGCTTCAAGAAGCGCCGATTGCGTCCGGGGAGTGGCCCGGTTAATTTCATCCGCCAGTAACACTTGTGTAAATATGGGCCCGTGCCGGAATTCAAATTCCTGGGTCTTTTGATTGTAGATGGAAACGCCCGTCACATCGGTCGGCAGTAAATCCGGCGTACACTGGATGCGGCAAAACGTGCACCCGCTGGAAATCGCCAGCGCCCGCACCAGCATGGTCTTGGCCACTCCGGGTACATCTTCCAGAAGAACGTGACCGCCCGATAGGTAGGCCGCCAAGGCCGCCCGGACCACATGCGGTTTGTCCAGAATTACCGTCTCCACATTACGGAGCAAGTCTTTCACGGTCTGTCGAAAATCGGCCACACACTATTCCTTACGTTTAATAATTTTTTCGAGCATTATCATACCGTTCAAACAGTTAAGAGGCAAATGCAGCCATCGTCATAGTTGCTTGACCTTTTAAAAGGGGAAAGAAAATCAAAACCTACTGAAAAATTACACAGTCTTTGACCATCCGTGCCTTGTAAGTATATAATAATAAAGTTTTTACTTTGGGAAAACGCAACAGCGTATTCGTTTCCTGGAAATGGTGAAAAGTGTACAAACAATCAAGGGGATAGTGCATGAGCAAGATTTTGTTGGTGGACGATGATGTCGACCTGGCTGAATTGATTAAAACAAAACTGACGGCGGAAGGACATCACACCTATGTGATCAATACCGGTGAAGGGGCTTTTGAATACGCCAAACAGGTCAAACCGGACATATGTATTCTCGATATCATGCTGCCGGGGGTTACGGGATATCAGATTTGCCGCCGGCTACGAAAAGATCCGGAGCTTTATCGCATCGCCATTTTGATTCTCACCGCCCTTGGCGAAGAACCGGAAATTCTACATGGACTGGAACAGGGCGCGGACGATTATCTGGTCAAGCCATTCAAACTCGACAGGCTAATGGATAAAATCGCCTCCTTGAATGCCTTACTGCAGGCCGTGGAAACGAAAAATCGCGTCACCAGCCTGCCGGGCACGGAAGCCATCAAGCGCGAGATCAATCACCAATTGGCACGGGGAAATGCCATTGCCGCCGTCTATGTCGATATGGTGGGATTTAAACCGTTTTGTGCCGCCCGTGGTCCCGATGGACAGCAAAAAGGCCTGGAATTCATGGCCAAGCTATTGATCAGCATCACCCGCGACATGGGCATCTATGAATGTTTTGTTGCGCATATGGGTGGCGAGCACTTTGTCGTACTACTGCAATTGGAGGACGCCGAACGCTTCACCTCAAGTTTGGCGAATCTCTTCGATCAACGCGTGCGCGAACTTTATACGCCACAGGAAGTGGAAAAAGGCTATCTTGTGGCCACGGACCGGACCGGCAAGGAGATCCATTGCCCGATCATGGCGCTCTCCATCGGCGTAGCCCATACACAATACCGCCAATTCAAAAGCGCCAAAAAAATGTTTGAAGTGCTGGCTCAGGTCCGGCAAAAGGCACAACCCACCTCGGCCCGCAGCGTGATCTTCGTAGATCGGAGACACACTGACAGATAGGCATTAGCCTAACGGCTAAAAGTCTGTAGTCTGTAGTCTGTAGTCTGTAGTCTGTAGTCTGTAGTTTTTATGAAATTTGTAGTTATTAAGTAAAAAGAAGTGAACCATAAGTGGCTGATTGAAGGTGCATGAGATTAATGGGGTGAAGAACATGAGAGATCATACGAAGTTACGGGCGTTTGAGTTGGCAGATGAACTTGTTTTGGAGATTTATACAGCTACAAAAGCTTTCCCGAAGGAGGAAATGTTTGGGCTTACTTCGCAATTGCGGCGTGCAGCATTATCCATTGCATCGAATATTGTGGAGGGTTGTGCAAGAACCTCTAGCGCGGATTTCTTGCATTTTTTGGACATGGCCTACGGCTCCGCACGCGAAGTGGAATATCAAGTCTCGGTCGCCTATCGACTTGGATATTTTTATGTCGAAATGTACAAGACTCTCAAATCCAAATGCGAAGAAACGGGAAAAGTACTCAATGGACTCATCCGCTCGCTACGCACGAAATAATAGGTTTTTTTTCACAAACTGCCTTTTCTTTCTACAGACTACAGACTACAGACTACAGACTTTTTTCTTATGATTCGCAAGGTTTTAGCAGTTTCGTTGATTGTGATGCTCGCCGCTCTGGTGGCTGTGGTTGCGCTTGTCAATTCTCAGGGGATATCGCGGGAGAAGTTACTTGCGCGGTGTCTGGAAAGTAAGCCGCAGTGGGAACGGTATCAGGAAGAGATCAAGGGGGAGATTGGCGCGCGATATGTGGCGGAGTGGACGGGCGAGGTGGTGTCCGTGAAACGCAATAAAGGGGAAGTATTGGCGGTGTTTCAATTGGATGGACCTTGGGTTTCATATGGAATCCCCCTTCCCGTGTTGATGCGGGACCCCTTCGGAAATGACTATTGCAGTACGACCGCCACGTATTCTGGAAAGGAATGCACCTATCGTTTTGAGCTCGCCAAAGACACGGCAGACGCACCGTTGCCCTGGGTGGAGGTGCATTACCCCCACCAGGAAATCCGCCTGCCCTTGGATGAGGAAGGGCAGTGGAAGAAGCCATAATCTCACGGGAGAAAGGCACAATGGCAGGCGGTTTACCGCATCACTGAATGTTTGGGAAAAGGTTGGGGAGTCAATTATTCCACTGATTTGTTTGCCTCTTGCAGTTTCCAGCCACCGCCCAAAGCCTTATACAATGTCACCACTGTCAATAGTTCGTCGCATTTGCTTTGCGCAAGATTCAGTTCCGCCTCAAAGAGCTGCCGTTCGGAGTCAAGGACTTCAAGATAACTTGTCACACCGCCCTTGTAACGCAACTGGGCGAGTCGTGAGGCATCGCGCCAGGTTTCCATCAGGGATTCCATTTGTTTGCGCACTTCGTGAGCCTTCCTATGGGCAATCAAGGCATCAGAGACTTCGCGCAATGCCTGAAGAATTGTCTTTTGGTACGTAAGCAGACACTCCTCGCGCCGGGCTTTGGCGGTGCGCAGGCCCGCCAACAATTTTCCCGCATTGAATAGCGGCCATGCCGCTGATGGCGCAATAGAGGCGGTACCCGCGGGACCATTGAAGACGCCGGCCATGGCCGGGGATACCGTCCCAAGCGCGGCGGTCAGGGAAATCTTGGGGAAGAATGCGGCGCGGGCCTCGCCGATGTTGGCGTTGGCGGCGATAAGGGACTGTTCGGCGGCACGAATATCCGGACGTCTCTCGAGGAGTTCCGAGGGGAGACCGGCGGGCACGTCGAACGAAATCTGCTGCTGTTCAAGTGATTTTCCACGCGGAATGCTTGTGGGCGCCGAACCGATCAGGATGGAAATCTGGTTTTCATATTGTGCGATTTTTCCTTCCAGCATGGGGATTTTCACCGCAGCCGATGTTACGAGGGCTTCGGACTGGTCCACATCGAGTTTCGATGCGACACCATGTTCTTTGCGCGCCTGAACGAGACGCAACGACTTTTTGCGTGATTCCAGAGTGTTTTGGGCGATGCTCAGTTCGAGGTCGCTTTCGATCAGGCCTAAATAGGCTTGCGCGATGCCGGTAACCACGGACTGGATTACCGCCTGCCGTCCTGCTTCCGTTTCCAGCAGTTGTGCGCGCGCAGCCTTTCTAGCACTTAGCACGCGCCCCCAAAAATCCAACTCCCATGCGAGATTGAGCCCTGTCGTGAAGCTTTCGGAACCTGCCGAAGGATCACGGGCGGCGTTCAGCAGGCCTGGCTTGGGTTCAAGTGGTGTGGAACCGATCTGAAAGACTTCAGTCTTGCGTTCCTGTGCATTCGCGGTAAGTGAGGGAAATAGCCCGGCTTGCGCGATGGTTATTTGCGCGTGCGCCTGAATAACCCGCTGCGCGGCGATACGGATGTCGTAATTATTTTCAATGCCCTGGTGAATAAGTTTCTGTAATTCTTCGTCATTGAACAATCCCCACCATCCAAGATCCCCAAAGGACTCCCCGGCTTGCGTGGCAGTTGATGCATCTGCAGAGGTCACATCGCGATAGGTGTTTGGGATTGCATTTTCGGGGCGTTTATAATGTGGGGCCATCGTGCAGCCCGAAACCAGGAGTGCCAGTAATAAAGCAATAGTTCTCATGCCTGTTCCCCCGTGGTTCCGGACGCTGCATGTTCATTCGTGGCCGCGCTGGCGGCGGGGGGAGGAGGTTCCTCAACTGTCTTGCCGCCTGGCCGCCCTGAAAACAACTTGGAAATGAATACATAGAGCACCGGAATAAAGAAGACGCCCAGGGTGGTTGCGGTCAGCATGCCACCCATTACGGCAGTGCCCAGGGACCAACGCGAGCGAGCGCCGGCGCCCGTGGCGATCACGAGGGGAACGACGCCAAGGATGAACGCAAATGACGTCATGAGAATCGGGCGGAAACGCAATTGGGCCGATTCCATCGCAGCATCTATATAGGAAAGACCGCTTTTCTCGTGTTTTTCCTTGGCAAACTCGACAATCAGGATGGCGTTTTTAGCCGCAAGACCTATCAGCATGATGAGGCCCACCTGCACATAGATATCGTTGGTCAATCCTCGCAGCCATACGGAGAAGAATGCGCCAAACACACCCAGTGGAATACCCAGCAGGACACTGAGTGGAATGCTCCAGCTTTCATACTGCGCGGATAGCAGCAGAAACACCAGCAGCAACGCCAGAACGAAGATAAGCGCTTGGGCGCTTCCCGCGGCTTTTTCCTGGAAGGCGGTGCCGGTCCAGGAGAAGGTATACCCTTCCGGCAGTGCGGTTTTGGCGATTTCCTCCATCACGGCGATGGCCTGGCCAGAACTGTATCCGGCCGCAGGCGATCCACTGATTTCCGCGGATCTCAATACATTGTACCGCTGGATAATGTCCGGTCCGGTTGTGGATCCTATTTTTGTGAGCGTGGAAAGGGGCACCATTTGGTTTTTGCTGTTGCGCACATAGATTTGCCCGATACTGTCAGGGGTCAGCCGGAATTCGGGCTCGGCTTGCAGCATGACCCGGAAAGCGCGCCCGAAACGGTTGAAATCGTTGACGACCAGTCCTCCGAGATAGGTTTGAAGGCCGTTAAACACGTCGTTGAGCGCGATCCCAAGCGATTTTACCTTGTCGCGATCGATGTCCACCTTGACTTGAGGCACCGACGTGCGAAAGCTGCTGTTAAGCCCCGTCAATTCCGGACGCTTGCTTGCCTCCTGCAAGAAATTCGACGCCACCGCCGCCAATTCGTCGGCGCTGCGCCCGGATCGGTCCTGAATCTCGAACTGGAAACCGCCCGCGTTGCCGAGACCCGGGATAGGCGGCGGAATAAAACAGATCGACATCGCTTCGGGATATTTATTGAATTCCTGCTGTATTTTCATGGCGATGGGTTTAAGCTGGGTCGCCCATGTTCTTCGTTCATCCCAGGGTTTCAGCGTGATGATCAGGCTGGCATTGTTCGACGTATAGGCATTGGTCAGCAGGCTGAGCCCACCCATGGTCACCACACTGTCCACCCCTTCGACCCCGCGCACGAATTCCTCGGCCTTTCGCATGACCGCATCCATGCGTTCCATGGAGGCTCCGTCAGGCAGGATAAAAGCGGCAAAGAAATATCCCTGATCTTCGCTGGGCACGAAACCGGTGGGGAGCTTTTCGAGCAGCGTCCACACACCGCCGATAATCACCAGCAGTACAATCATGACACGCACGGTGCGCCGCACCAGAAAACCCAGCAGCCCGGTATAGCCCCGTGTGGTCTTTCCAAAAACCCAGTTGAATCCACGCAGAAAAGCGCCGATGGGCCCCCGCATTTCCCGGCGCGGACGAAGGATCATCACGCACAAGGCGGGAGTCAGTGTAAGCGCCACCAGCGCGGATAACAACACGGATATCGACAGGGTCAACGCGAACTGACGATACAATTGCCCGGTAATGCCCCCCATGAACGCCACGGGTACGAATACCGCCGTCAGAACCAGGGCAATGGCCACCACGGGCCCCGATACCTCGGACATGGCCTTTTCCGTGGCCTGGAATGGAGTGAGCCCCCGGGCGATATGGTGCTCCACTGCCTCCACCACCACAATGGCGTCGTCCACCACGATCCCGATGGCAAGCACCATGCCGAACATGGTCAATGTATTGATAGAGAAACCAAGCGGAACGAAGAACGCAAAGGTGCCGATCAGCGAAACAGGTACCGCCAGCATGGGAATAAATGTCGCCCGGAAATTGCCGAGAAACACAAACACCACAATCAGCACCAATACGATGGCCTCGAAGAGCGTATGCAGCACTTCCTCAATCGAAGCCGTAATGAACTTTGTGTTGTCCATGCTGACGTCATATTTCAAGCCTTCGGGAAAAGAGGCGGACAATTCTTCCATGATTGCGCGCACGTTTTTGGCGGTGTTCAGCGCGTTCGCGCCCGGAAGCTGATAGATGATCATCAGGGTTGCGGGCACGCCATTCAGACGGCCGAAGGAATTGTAGGTCAGCGCGCCCAATTCAGAACGGGCCACGTCTTTCATCCGCAGAATGGACCCGTCCGGCAACGTGCGCAAGATCAGGTTGTCATATTCTTCTGTCTGTGAAAGCCGCCCCTGAACATTCACCGTGTATTGAAAATCGACCCCCGCCTTTGCGGGCGGCTGACCGACCTGGCCCGCAGGAGCCTGTACGTTCTGATCACGGATGGCCGCCGCGATATCGCTCGCGGTGAGCCCCATCTTCGCGAGCTTGTCCGGACGCAGCCAAAGCCGCATCGAGTAATCCTGCTGTCCGACGATGAAGGTATCGCCGACCCCCTGCACGCGGGTAAGGCTATCCACCAGATTGAGCGTTGCGTAGTTGCTGATAAAAAGGCTGTCATAGGTTTTATTTGGTGAATACAGGGATAGAACCATCAACATGTCCGATGATTTCTTCTTCACCGTGATGCCGTAATTCTTCACCTCCGAAGGAAGGTTTCCCTCCGCCTTTTTTACACGGTTCTGCACGTCCACCGCTGCAATGTCGAGATTCGTCCCCACTTCAAAGGTGCACGTGAGCGTGTATCGGCCGTCCGCCGAACTGCGCGAAGACATGTAGATCATCCCCGCGGCTCCGTTCACCTCCTTCTCGATGGGGGTGGCTACCGACTGCTCCACCACCGAGGCGCTCGCGCCCGTATAGGTGGTTTCAACCGAGACGGTGGGAGGCGTGATCGAAGGAAACTGGGCTATGGGGAGTGTCACTATGGACAATCCGCCCATGAGCAGAATTACAAGCGATATGACTACCGCAAAAACGCGGCGGCGGATAAAGAAGTGGGAAAACATGCGCTACTTCCTTTCCTCCGCGACCGGCGCGGCGGGTGTTACCGGCTTGCCCGGCCGTGCCTTCTGCTGCCCTTCGACAATTACCCGATCCCCCGCCTGCAATCCTTCCTGCACGACGAAATACTTTTCAAAGCGGTCACCGAGGACAATGGTCCGGACGGCGGCTAAATTGTCCGGACCGGCAACCATTACGGTCTTGGCGCCCTGCATCTCAATTACGGCACGCTGTGGGACCAGCAGTGCATTCTCAATCTTCCGCACCTCCACGCGCACCCGCGCGAACAATCCCGGGCGCAACAATCCATCCGGATTGGAGAATGAAGCGCCGATGGGAATGGTTGCTGTAGTCGGATCTAAACCGCGTTCGAACATCACCACAGTACCCTTGTGCGGATATATGCTCCCATCCGCGAGAACCAGTTCAAGACGGATGGGTTCCTGCTTGTTGGCGATCTCTTCACGTTTCTTCATTAACATCAGGTAGTCTGCTTCACTGATGCTGAAATCCACCCGCATGGGATCCGTCGTGGATACGGTTGCCAATAAGGTGGGTTCGCCCCGGCCCACCAGATTGCCCACTGAAACTTGCTGACGTCCAATTATCCCGTCAATGGGGGATTTGATGGTGGTGTAAGAGAGATCCAACTCTGCCTTGGCCACCGCCGCCTTGCCGGATTCCACCGCTGCTTGCGCTTGCTCAATGGATACCCGCTGACTGAGTTCAACGTTTTCCCGGTTTGCGCGGGCTGCTTCCAAATCTGCCTGCGAGACCTTCTGCTTTGCGATGGCGCTGTCCAGGTCCTGCTGGGGAACCGCCTCATCGCGCACCAACGGTTCTACACGCGCCACGTCCTGATCGGCCTTAAGCAGGGAGGCTTCCGTCTGCTTAATCTGTGATTCCGCTGCCTTTATGGAAACCTGGTTCTGCGCCAGCTTCAAATCCGCGCACGCCTTGGCCAACTGTGCCTTCGCGTTCTGCAAATTTGCCTCGTAAAGCGCCGGGTTTATCCTGAACAGGATCTGGTCCTTGGTGACCAGCTTACCCTCCTCAAAAGAGGCCTCGATGAGAATTCCTTCTATCCTCGCCCGTATTTCCACCGTTTGGTCCGCGATGGTCCGCGCAACAAATTCAGAGGGAATGCTTATTGTTCGGGGCTGCACCTCTTCGATTACCACGGCGGGTGGCTGCCCCGCCTGGTTTTGCACATTGTTTGCGGCACTTGACCCCGGTTTGCCCATACAGGAAAAGGCCGAAATAATAAAAAACATCAACACCATGGCGGGCGTATACCGCGAAATAGAAACAATAACAAACCGCATCATATAGATCAGCCCTCCCGAAATTGAACGAAATTATAAAACTTATTCTACCGTATTGGTCAATTCTGGATCTACCCATTCAATTTTTCGGCGCGAAGCTATTTAATGCACAGATTGTTTTTCTCGAAATTCCAGGGATAGTACCCGCACTACCCTTTCGTTTTTAATAATACCATGGCGATTTTGAGACCTCATTTAGATCCAAACCAGTCGGTACCGATGCGGGCGACATGAAGACCGTCGCGTTGGTGGTAGCTGATAAGGGCAAGATTTTCCACAAACAGGAGGCTGGGATAGCCGTAGTCGTCTTCGGGGTCGCCTTGGATGATGCGTTCGTTTTCCCAAGTGTTGCCGTCGTCTTTTGAAATAACGGAGACGAAGGGAGTGCGGCGATACGGACCTTCCTTGGGGCCTTGGGAACTGCGCAGGAGCAGCAGGTCATTGGTGGCGGGAATACGCTTTATATTCAATGCGGAGCTATTGGGGGGCAGCGAAAGTTCTTTAACGGCCTCACCCTCCGACCAGGTTTTGCCTTGGTCAGCGGAGTAGGATTTTGCAACGTAACCGCTGTAGGTGCGCATAAGCATGAGGAGGCGTCCGTCTTTCAATTCAACTACATGTGGTTCCTGGGTTTCCACAGGAAGCATTTTTACCATGTTGTCGCTTTCGTGCCAGCTATAGCCGTTGTCGTCGGAATACCAGGTATAACTAACGTACCCGGCATGGTCATTGGTGGTGGTGGCAAAGGAAAATTCCACGGGGGCGATGATGCGTCCCGATGAGAGTTGTACCAGTTTGTCATTGTGCATGATGTGGTAGCCGGGTTTGGGCGTGACTATGAGTTGGTCGCCCCAGGTTTTTCCATCATCGGCGGACCGGCGGTAATAATTGTGGCCAAAGAGGGGATTGCTTCCTGAAACGTAGATATAAGATAGCAGCAATTGCCCATTCGAAAGGCGCAGAAGGCTGGGATGACAATAACGGCCTTGGCCAGCAGGTTGAGGGGTAGCGATTAACGTGGACTCTTCCGTCCAGGTTTTGCCCAAGTCGGAGGAATACCGGGCGGCAATGGCACCCGTATCTTGTCCCTCGACAGTCATGCCGGAATAAGTCAGAAGGAGGCGGCCATCCTGCAGTTGAACCATGCTTCCCGGCATGCCTCGATAGCCATACTCATGTTGCGGTAAGGGCACAACGTGGATATCCTCAAACAAAGGGGCGGTTTGGGCGGGGAGGAAGGCGAACAGGGCAATAATCAGGGCGGTCATGGAATTGATTCCTCTTTGGTTAATCCGATGATCGGGTTGGCCCGACTAAATTAGACATATATTTTTCATTGTTCCGATGATCATGGCAGAGTCCTGCTCCATCTGTTAATACTGTAAGCAAACATGCCGCATTCTTCAAGCATGTTACTGGGAATGATGTTCACAGCCGGATTGTTTTGACGGTAAGGAGATGAACCACTATAATACGGGAAAATCCCCGTGAAGCAGTTTTCGCGTGGAGTCTATCTTGTCGATTACAGGAGCAGTGAAACATGGCGACGATGATTGAAATCTTTGACACGACGTTGCGCGACGGCGAGCAATCGCCCGGCGCCAGTATGGATGAACATGAAAAAATCCAATTGGCTTTGCAACTCGAACGACTCGGGGTGGATATCATCGAAGCTGGTTTCCCAATTGCCTCTAAACAGGAATTTGAAGCGGTGCGCAAGGTCGCGGAAACTATAAAAACTTCGCGCGTCGCCGCGCTGGCGCGGGCTGTGCCGGGCGATATCGAGCGCGCCGCAAGCGCCTTGAAATCCGCCGCCAAGCCGGTATTGCATACCTTCATCGCCACCTCAGACATCCATTTAGAGCATAAACTCCGCATGACGCGTCCGCAGGTGTTGGAAGCGGCGGACAACGCGGTACGTCTGGCGAAAAGCCTGGTGCCGCGCGTGGAATTCTCCGCGGAAGACGCCACCCGCTCGGATTGGGAGTACCTGGTGGAAGTCACGAAAGTGGCCATTGCGGCCGGGGCGGACGTAATCAATCTTCCGGACACCGTGGGGTTCACCACGCCAACTGAAATCCGGGATATGTTCCGATACGTGATTAGCCATGTGCCCGATTCAGGCAAGGTGGTGTTTTCCTCGCACAATCACAATGATTTGGGCTTGGCGGTGTCAAATGCTCTGGCCGCGCTGGAAGGCGGCGCGCGCCAGATTGAATGCACCATCAATGGCATCGGCGAACGCGCGGGCAATACCTCCCTGGAAGAAGTCGTCATGGCCATGCGCACCCGCAACGACATCTATACCTTTGATTGCGGCATTCAATCCCGTGAGATTGTGCCGTCAAGCACGCTGCTCAGTAAAATTACCGGTCTGGCCATACCCTATAACAAGCCCATTGTGGGGAGGAACGCCTTTGCCCACGAGTCGGGCATTCACCAGCACGGCATGATCGCCAATGCCAAAACCTACGAAATCATGACCCCGGAATCGGTGGGCCGAAACCGCAGCGATCTTGTATTGGGCAAACATTCCGGACGTGCAGGTCTCGCCAAACGCAGCGCGGAATTGGGCTACCAAATGGATGAACAGCAACTGAACAAGTTATACGACAAGTTCATCGACTTGGCGGATAAGAAGAAAGAGGTTTATGACGACGATTTACGCATGCTGATCGTGAGCCAGAACAAAGAAGACTTCGAGATCTTCCATCTCAAAGAGGTGGATACCTTCGGCCATAATCCCGCCAAGGCCATTATCAAACTGGTGAAAGGCGATGAAACCTTGACGGATTCCGCCACCGGCGATGGGCCGGTCCACGCCGCCTGTGTGGCCATAGACCGCATTGCCGAGGTGTCCGGCCAGTTAGAGACCTTCGAGATTCGCGCCACCACGCCCGGAAAGGAAGCGCTCGGCGAGGCCTACGTCACCGTGAACTTCAGCGGCAAACACATGAAAGGCAAGGGCGCCAGCACGAGCATTATCGAAGCCGCGGTATTGGCGTATCTGGACGCCGTCAACAAATACCTCGCGTATCAGGAAAGCACCGACGACGGCATCGCCGCACCGGTGATGTGAGAGACTTGAGGCTTGAGGCGTCAGACCGGTACACAGTATGTTTCGCAAATATGATTTTACGTCAGCACAACGTGTAAAATTGGCTAGAGTCGTGAAAAACTGGAATGAAACGGATGGCGTATGGCCAGGATTGTGGATGAAACAGTGATACAGGAGGCGGCGGACTGTTTACTCAAAGCCGCACCAGGTTCTACTATTATCTTATTCGGTTCGTGGGCGCGTGGGGACTCCAAACCCGATTCTGATGCAGATTTTCTTGTAATAGAACCAGAAGTCAATGCACGGCGCGATGAAATGGTGCGGCTGCTTGATGTACTGCGCCCTTTGCGAATTCCTGTAGATGTTGTTGTCGCGAGCGTGGACGTATTTAACAAGTGGTCTACTATTCCCGGCACCATTTATCATGAAGCAAAGCAGCAGGGGAGAGTGCTTCATGCCACCCAATGAAATGGCGCTCTTGTTATTGCGAAAAGCCGCTCAAGATGAGTTTACAGTGCGCAAATTGATAGATGATCCAGAATCGCCGGATGAGATAATTGGTTTTCACGCCCAACAAACCGTTGAGAAGTTATTGAAAGCTTTTTTGGGTGCATCGTGTATTCCATATCGAAAAACCCACAGTCTGCTTGAGTTAATTGACGTAATTTTGGATCATGGCTTTCCCCTGCCGAAAGAGTTCGAAGTGGTTCGAGTTTAAACACCTTTCGCCGTTGAATTTCGATATGACGAGTTTTTACCCGATGCGGGCAGTACTCTTGACCGGAAAACCGTGTTACAGTATATAGAACAGGTCCGAAAATGGGTTGAATCGCAATTGTCCTGAAGGTTAGGCATTGCGAAATCTTGACATGGATATTTTTGATTTGCTAGGATAGTTACACCAGTTGAGCGGGAGTAACTCAGTGGTAGAGTGCAACCTTGCCAAGGTTGACGTCGCGGGTTCAAGTCCCGTCTCCCGCTCCATTTTCTTTTGGGGCCGTTAGCTCAGCTTGGTAGAGCAGGTGACTCTTAATCACAAGGTCGCAGGTTCGACTCCTGCACGGCCCACCAGAAACTACCCCGCGGCGCTGCCGATTTGATAGAATAGAGTGTTTAGGATACGGCCAACGCGGGCGAGTGGCGGAATTGGCAGACGCGCTGGACTTAGGATCCAGTACCGCAAGGTGTGCGGGTTCAACTCCCGCCTCGCCCACCAACCTGTGAGTGAATGAAGGATACCATGAGCGACCAGGAAAAGAATGAGATGGAAGGCGCGGCTGACGCGGCCGCCACAACGGAAGACCCCCACGAACACGAACATGATCACGAACATGATCATGAACATGAACATGGTCATAAACATGGCCATGAACATGAAAAAGAGGAAGAAGAAAAATTCGAGTTCGTGGAAGAACCGAGCTTTGATGTGAACTATAAGGGCGATTGCGCCTATGAAGTAAAAGTCAGCATTGCGCCGTCGAATGAAAAGAAGCAGGCGGAAAAGCTGCTGGACGACCTTCAGGAAGACGCGGAAATGCCCGGGTTCCGTAAAGGCCGGGCGCCCCGCCGCCTCTTGGAGAAAAAATTCGGCAAAGCCCTGCGTGGCGATGCCACCGAGAAACTTATAAGCGCGGCCTTCAAAAAGCTCGTGGAAGAAAAAAAGTTGCGGCCCATCCAAACCCCACAGATTGACGGGCTTGAGAATGTGCTGGAACGTCCGGAAGACGCACCCCTGAGTTTCACAATGTCCTTTGAGGTTGCTCCAAAATGCGAACTGGGCAAATACCGGGGCATCGCCCTCGAATGCCCGATCCGCAAGGTGGAAGAAAAAGATATCACGGACGCCTTAGACCGCATGCGGAACCGGTTCGCACTGTATGAGCCGGTTGATAAAAGAAGCAAAGCGAAAGAGGGCGACCAAGTCATTATTGATTTCAAAGGCACGGTGGACGGTCAAGAATTCGCGGGCGGCGCGGCGGAAAGTTATCCTTACATCCTGGGATCCAAGCGGTTCTTCCCGGAATTTGAGACCGCGCTATTGGGCGTGAAACCAGGACAGGAAGTCAATTGCACGGTAGCCTTTCCCGGTGATTATTCCAATGCGCAACTGGCGGGGAAAAACGCCGAATTTATAATCAACGTGTCCGAAGTAAAACGCAAAAAAGCGCCTGAGTTGAATGATGAATTCGCTAAAATGGCCGGCGTGGAAAGCGCTGAGGCGCTGAAAGAACGCGTGTCGAATGATTTGCGCAAGAGCGTGGAGGACGCCGCGAAGCAGGTAGTGGAGAGCCGTGCACTCCAGGCCATCATTGATGACAGCACCTTTGAACTGCCCAAGAGCCTGGTCAAAGAGGTTTCTGACGATTATTACGACCAGGAACTCAAGCGGTTGCGCGAGGTGCGCATGCCTCATTCTGAAATTGAAGCGAAAGAAGAAGAAATCCGCAAGGACTGCGAAGCGCGCGCATTGCGTTCCATAAAATCCCTCGTTGCGATTAATGAAATCGGCGCCGCGGAAGGCGTTGAAGTCACGGAAGAAGATTTTGAAAAAGAGGCGGAGGCAATTGTGAGCCGCACAGGCATGGGCTTGGACGTGGTGAAACGGTATCTGAGCGAAGACAAAAGCCGCGACGATGTGAGCGACCGTATCTTCCGCCAAAAGACAGTGGCGATTATCGTGGATAACGCCCAAGTCACCCACAAAGAACTGTCCGCTGAAGACTGGGAAAAGGAACTCGAAAATGTCTAGTCACGATCCCGCGGAGGTGCTGGTCCGGCATGCGGCGGATTTGACGGGAAATACACCGGTCGATCCCAAAGCCGTGACAATTTATGAGCAAACCAGCCGCGGCGACCGGCCCTACGACATCTATTCCCGGTTATTGGCGGACCGGATTATCTTTCTCGGCATGCCCATCGACGATTATGTAGCGAATTATATCATCGCGCAATTGCTCTTCCTGGAAGCGGAAGATCCCGATAAGGATATCAACCTGTATATCAATACGCCGGGTGGCAGCGTAACCGCCGGTTTGGCTATTTATGACACCATGCAATTCATCCGGCCCGATATCGCCACCATTTGCCTTGGGCAAGCCTCCAGTATGGGCGCCGTCCTGATGGCCGCAGGCCGTAAAGGTAAACGCTTTGCCCTGCCCTATTCCCGCTTCCTCCTGCACCAATTGGTCGGCGGAGTCCAGGGACAAGCCACCGATATCGATATCCAGGCCCGTGAAATCGTCCGCATCGGCGAGATGATAGACGAGATCCTGGTCAACCACACCGGCCAACCCATTGAAGTTATCCAGCGCGATAGCGACCGCGATTTCTTCATGAATGCACAGGAAGCTAAAGATTACGGCTTGGTCGACGAAATCCTGACACGCCAAAAACGATAGGCTGGGAACTCCTTACGCCCTATCAAGATTTATATAACAGGGTGGGATTTGACCCAGCCCGGGGTTAAATGGCACAATTCCAGGTGATGATGATGGTGATGAAGCAGAGGAAAACTATTGACAAAACGGCGAGTAAAGTGATATATTTACTAGTGGCCATGCCGCCCCAATAACGGGGAGGCGGCCCAACTATGGGAGGTCTGTATGGCCCCACAGCGCACGCGCAATGATGTTCCTACGTGTTCCTTTTGTGGCAAACGCCATGATGAGGTCAATAAGCTCATTGCAGGCCCCGATGTCAACATCTGTGACGAATGCGTGCGGTTATGCGGCGAAATCGTGGCTGAGGATCGTGCCCGGAAAGGGGGCGCCCGGGCCATGCGCGTCCCTACCCCCCACGAAATCAAGGATTTCCTGGATCAGTATTGCGTGGGGCAGGAACATGCAAAACGGGTGTTATCGGTAGCGGTTCACAACCATTACAAGCGAATTGCCTCGGGCGGTGAAATCGACGGGGTTGAAATACAGAAATCGAACGTTTTACTGATTGGTCCTTCGGGCTGTGGAAAAACCTTGTTGGCGGAAACCTTGGCACGGATGTTGGACGTGCCGTTTGCCGTGGTGGATGCGACCACTCTGACAGAAGCGGGGTATGTGGGCGATGACGTGGAAAACGTCATCCTTAAGTTGTTGCAGGCGGCGGACTTCGACCAAGCGCGCGCGGAAATGGGCATTGTATACATTGACGAAGTAGACAAGTTGTCCCGCAAGAGCGACAGCCCCTCGATTACACGCGACGTATCCGGTGAAGGCGTACAGCAAGCACTGCTAAAAATTTTAGAAGGCACAGTGGCAAATGTACCGCCACAAGGCGGGCGTAAGCACCCGCAGCAGGAATGCATCCAGGTGGATACCCGCAATATCCTGTTCATATGCGGCGGTGCGTTTAATGGTCTCGAAAAAACCATTGAAAAGCGCCTGGGCTCCAACGTAATTGGCTTCAATGCGGAGATTAAGTCCAAAAGACACCGCAAAATCGGTGAATTATTGCTCCAAATCCGCCCGGAAGACCTGATTAAATTCGGCATGATTCCCGAGTTCTGCGGACGCCTTCCCATCATTGCCACGCTTCATGAATTGACCGATGAGGACCTGATTCGCATCCTGGTGGAGCCGAAAAACGCCCTCACCCGCCAGTACGAAAAATTATTCCAACTGGAAAATGTGACGTTACGTTTTCCAGAGGAGACGATTGCTGCCATTGCCAACCGTGCCATCCAACTCGATACGGGCGCCCGTGGTCTGCGCAGCATCCTCGAAGAGGTTATGCTGGGCGTAATGTTCGATATCCCCTCCCGCAAGGATGTGAAGGAATGCGTGATTACACCGGGCGTAATCCTCAAGCAGGAAGAACCTCTGCTGGTTTATGAGCACGAAGCGAACGTGCGTTCCATCGATCTTTCTCAAAAATCCGCTACCGCGTAATCGGAACACCCCTTTCCTTTTCTATTCCCAACCCGATAGAGTATACTATCGGCATTCCTTGAATTTATTAAGGCCGATCATGGCGCTGTTGTCTTTATAAGTGTTTTTCTTGACTGTAGTTGGAGACTCTGTATGCCCCGAAAACCGCGTGCGAAAAAAGAGCGCACCTTTCGTTTGCCCTTATTGCCATTAAAAGACGTGGTGGTCTTTCCACGGATGATTGTACCGTTGCTGGTGGGCCGACCAGGCTCGCTCAATGCCATTGAGGAGAGCCTGGCGGAAGATACGCCGCTGTTCCTCTGCACGCAGCGGGACGCGGCCATTGAAGAGCCCAAAGGCGAGAATATGTATGTGGTTGGGGTAGGGGCGAAGGTGCATCAAACCCTCCGCATGCCGGATGGCACCATGAAGATTGTGGTGGAGGGGCTGGGCCGGGGGTTCGTCACGGAATTTATCTTCGGGCCGGATTTTGGCGAGGCCGTGGTACGCCAAATCGATTCCACCGTTCCCCCTGATACGGAATTGGAAGGCCTCACCCGCGCCGCCTTGAGTCAGTTTGAGGAATATACCAAGCAGAGTCAGCGCGTGGCCCCGGAAATCCTTTCCACCATTCAGGGAATGAGCGAAGCCGATGCCATGGCGGATACCTTGTGCGCGTACTTGCCTGTGCGTGTCGAGGAACGCCAAGAACTCCTGGAGATCCTGGAGGTGGACAAGCGGCTTGAACGCATTTGTCAGTTGCTGATGCGCGAGAATGATTTGCTGCGCATCGAAAATACTGTACGGGATCGGGTCCGCGAGCAGATGGAACGCGGCCAGCGCGATCATTATCTGCATGAACATCTGCGGGCGATTCAGCAGGAGTTGGGCGGGCACGAGGACGGTATGGGCAATGAATTCGGGGAAATGCGCGCCCTGATTGACAAAGCCAACATGCCTCCGGAGGTGAAAGAGAAAGCCGACCGGGAATATGTGCGGTATGAGCGCATGTCCTCCATGAGCCCGGAAAGCGCGGTTATCCGCAGCTATCTTGAGTGGCTGTGCGACATGCCCTGGGACAAACGCACGGAAGATGCCCTCGCTCTTGATGTAGCGCAGAAAGTGCTTGATGAAGACCATTACGGCCTGGAAAAGGTGAAAGAACGCATTTTGGAATTTCTGGCCGTTCGAAAGCTGAGCAACACGGTTAAAGGCCCTATTCTCTGCCTGGTGGGTCCTCCCGGCGTGGGGAAAACCTCGCTTGGTCAGTCTATTGCCCGGGCGATGCAACGCGAGTTCGTCCGGGTATCTCTCGGCGGCGTCCGGGATGAAGCGGAAATACGGGGTCACCGGCGCACATACATAGGCGCCTTGCCCGGACGCATCATTCAGAGCATGAAAAAGGTCAAGGTGAAAAATCCCGTATTTATGCTGGATGAAGTGGACAAAATGGCCGTGGACTTTCGGGGCGACCCGTCCTCGGCGCTGCTGGAAGTGCTTGACCCCGCTCAGAACAAAATGTTCAGTGATCACTATCTCGAAGTGGAATTCGATCTCTCCGAAGTATTTTTCATTTGTACCGCCAACAGTGAATATGACATCCCGTACGCCCTGCATGACCGGATGGAAATCGTGCGTCTGCCCGGCTATACCATGCATGAGAAGGAGCAAATCGCCCGCCTTTTCCTGATCCCCCGCCAGATGGAACAATGCGGTCTCAAATCGGAACATGTCGATATAACTAATGAGGCCATGGATACTCTGATTCAGCGGTATACCCGCGAGGCCGGCGTACGCGAACTCGAACGGCAAATCGCGAACATTTTCCGCAAAGTAGCCCGGAAAGTAGTGTCAAATGAAGTTTCAGATCGATGGAGTGTGGATGCCGCACGGGTGATAGATCTGCTCGGCCCCCCTCCCTACAGTGCATTGCGCGCGGAGGTCCAGCCGCAGATCGGTGTTGCCATCGGCATGGCATGGACCCAATCCGGCGGGGACATTCTGACCATCGAAACCAGCATCATGAAGGGCAAGGGAAAACTGACCCTGACTGGGCAACTGGGCGAGGTCATGAAGGAATCGGCCTCGGCGGGATATACCTACCTGCGTGCAAATGCCGCCGAGTTGAAGATACCGGCGGATTTTTACAAAAACACGGACATCCACGTCCATGTGCCGGAAGGCGCTATCCCAAAAGACGGTCCTTCCGCCGGGGTTACCTTGGTCACCTCCATGCTTTCCGCGCTCACCACCAAGCCCCCGAAAGGCGCCTTGTCCATGACCGGAGAGATCACCCTCCGAGGCCGGGTATTGCCTGTCGGGGGGATTAAAGAAAAAGTTCTGGCCGCACACCGGGCCGGTATCCGGCAGATTATATTGCCCAAGGAAAATGAAAAAGATTTCCCGGATATTCCCGAAGAAGTACGGCAGGATATAGAATTCACATTGGTAGAGAATCTTGCCGAAGTGCTGGCAATTGCGTTCCCATGGGAATAGTGGATTCACACGGACTAACACGGACTGGCGCTGAAGACATGAGAATGCAGTACGCAAAATTTCTCAAAAGCACGCTGAATGCGGCGGATTTCCCGAAAGATCGCCGCCCGGAAATCGCATTTTTAGGGCGATCGAATGTGGGAAAATCTTCGCTCTTGAATACGTTGCTGGGGCAAAAGAATCTGGCCAAAACCAGCAGTACGCCGGGCAAAACACAAACCATTAATTTTTTCGATGTGAACGGCGAGGTCTATTTTGTCGATTTGCCCGGATACGGCTATGCCGAAGTGCCCAGGCATCTCAAACACGCATGGAACCAGGTGATGGTGGATTATCTGAAGACGCGGAAGGAGTTGCGGCTGGCCGTATCGCTCTTGGATGCCCGGCACGCGCCGCCGGATCATGACGCGCACATGCTGGAGATTCTTGAGGAGGCGGAAGTTCCCACGCTTCTGGTGGCCACCAAAATCGATAAAGTGCCCCGCGGACAGCGCAAGCAGCATTTGGAACGTATTCGCAAAACGTTGCATTTGGATTCCGATTTGCTCATCATTCCCTTTTCCTCGGTCACCCGCGAGGGTGTTCGGGATCTCTGGCAGGTGATCGAAGAAACGCTCCGCAACGATCGTTTGGAGGATGAAGAATAACAGCGTTATTAAGCAGGGAGGTCATAGCATGAAGACGGTGACACGGCGGGAATTTGTGAGAGACAGTGGAATCGTTCTGATGACTGCCGGAGCCTTCCAGGGGGCATGGGCGCAGCCCAGCGAACGGGTCCGGCATGCGGTGATCGGTTTGGGCGGTCAGGGAAGGCGGCATGCAAAAGTATTTGGCTCGTTTCCGGACTGTGAACTTGTGGCAATATGCGATGTGGATCCCAAGCGCCGGGCAAAAGCCCTGGAAGAGATTCCAAAAGCGGATACAGTAAAGCAGTATGAAGATTACCGGAAGGTGCTTAACGATACGAGCATTGATACGGTGAGCATTGCCACGCCGGACCATTGGCATACTCCGATAGCCATCGCGGCAATGAAGGCGGGGAAACATGTCTATGTGGAAAAGCCCTGTTGTCATAATGTACATGAGGGGCGGGTGCTTCTGGAAGCCGCGAAGAAGTATGGCAAGTGCGTACAACATGGCACACAAGGCAGGAGCGGCGAAGGTATTCAAATTGCTGTTGATTATCTCCGTGCGGGCAATCTCGGCTCGGTGCGAATGGCGAAAGCCATAAACCATCAGTTGCGTCAGGCGATAGGCCGTGCAGAAGAGAGCGAGCCCCCGGAAGGGGTCAATTACGATATGTGGCTGGGACCCGCCCCGATCCACCGATTTACGTTGAACCGCTGGCACTACAACTGGCATTGGTTTTGGGATTACGGCTGCGGGGATTTGGGGAACGACGGGATTCATCAGGTGGACGAAGCCCGTTGGGGCCTCGGTGTGGGAATGCCCAAGGCCGTGAGTGCCTCCGGTGGTCAATTGTTTTATGACGATGACCATGAAACACCCGATACGCAGGTGGTGACGTTCGAATTTGAAAAATGCTACCTGCTGTATGAAATGCGCTTGTGGACCGATTACCCCATGGAAGGGCATGACAACGGCGTGGTGTTTTACGGGGATAAGGGCACTGTTCATTTGGGCCGGAAAGGCAGCGAGGTTGAACTCATTGGCGAGGAACGGAAACTCATTGGCAGTGGAGCGGATATCCAGGCCCACATACGGAATTTTCTGGATTGTGTGAAGGCAAATACCCCGGAGAAATTGAAAGCGCCCGCCTCCGAGGCGGTAATTTCCGCCACCTTGTGCCATTTGGGCAATATCGCGACGCGTGTTAGCCGGAAACTGCATTTTGACGCCGAGACTTGGACGTGTGGGGATGATCAGGAAGCGAACGCACTATTGAAACGCGCGTATCGCACAGGATATGAGCTTTTGGAAGTCTAGGGCTTCTTATGTTTTAATTGCTACCTCTTTCTTTTCACGAGAAAAGAAAGAGGCAAAGAAAAGCGATATTTTTCTCTCTGATTAGGAAATCATATTCGTATTTATCGTGTGATAAGTTATAATGCATTAGTCGCAATGTGGCGGGCGTGTCCTACTCTCTGACATCGGCTTTTGCGGGATCATAATCCGGATTTCGGACCATTTCCTGGGCGCCCACTTCTGTACGCCATTGTTTAAGCTTTTGGTAGAGTTCTTTAGCCTTTTCAGGCATTTCGGAAGCAAGGTTGTGACGCTCCCCCACGTCTTTTTCGAGGTCAAAAAGTTCCAATGCGCCGGGAGTGTCGATGCCCTCGATACTTTGCTCGAACCACTCGATAAGCTTGTAGTTTCCCTCGCGGATCGCGCCGCTGGGGGCAATGCCAATCGAATGGTAATGGGGGTAGTGCCAGTAGAGGGCCTTTCGTTTCAGGGGGCCGGTTTGGGTAAGCAGCGGCATGAGACTGACGCCGTCCACGGCTCCCGTAGCCAGTTTTATATCGGCCATTTCGGCAAACGTGGGGAAAAAATCGATACAGCACACAGGATCACTCATTTCCCGGCCTGCGGGAATCACCTTGGGCCAACGCATTAGAAACGGCACCCGGATACCGCCTTCATAAAGGTCGGCTTTCCATCCATACAACGGTTTGAGGCCCTCACGCCCGAAGTAATCGCCGTTGTCCCCTAGAAAAATGACCAGGGTATTGTCAGTGAGATTATGCTCATCCAACGTGTCCAACAACCGTCCGACGTGTTTGTCGAGCGTTTCCACCATGGCGCCGATAACCGGATTATTGCCCTGCTTGTTGCAGGCGTCTGGTTTATTGGCGTATTTGATAATGCGCGGGGTGTATTCCATGACGGGCTGGTGAATGCTGCTGTGCGACACATAGCAGAAGAATGGTTTGTCATGATTGGCTTCGATAAAAGCAATGGCGCGATCAGTGATCTGACGGACGTGATGGGCATCGGCATTGGGATCCGCCCCGGCTTTGGCGGCCGCGTTAGCCTCCGGCTTGTCCAGCGCCAGCACATCGGAGAATCCCTGGGTGTCGGGATCCCCGGGGCGTCCGGGTCGATAGTTTTTATCAGCGCTCAGATGCCATTTCCCGAAGTGTCCGGAGACATAGCCCTCTTTTTTAAGCATTTCGGGAATAGTGATTTCCTCCAGAGGCAGGGATTTTTGCCAGTCGGGTGTTTTAAGCTTTGCATAGGGGTAAGGATTTCCGGGGATATAGTCGGTGATATGAAGACGTGCGGAATACTTTCCGGTCATGAGTGCGGCCCGGGTGGGGGAGCAGACCGGGGCGGCCACATAGCCATGAGTAAACTTGAGTCCCTGCGCGGCGATCTTGTCAATGTTCGGCGTTTCATAAAAGGGATTTCCATAACAACCAAGCTGGTGCTGCCCCATATCATCAATCAAAATGAGCACGATATTGGGCTTTCTCTTGGGGGCAGCATAACTGGCAGCCGCCAGCATCGCTGAAAGTACACCCGCGGCGGCGGCACTTAAAAAATCGCGGCGATCCAGGGTGGACATCATCATTTCTCCTTGTTTGACGTAATCCGGTGGAGTTCCGCAACAAAGGCTTTCATCCACGCGGAACATTCGCGCTTGAATCGGCAACAATACAGGTTTCCAGTAATGACGAGTGGTTCATTTAGATAAATTGCCCCGGCGATTTCCGCATCGAAGCGGCAGCGGGGAATGGTGGTCACTCCAATCCCCCGGAGAACATCGGCCACGGCAAGAATCTCGATTCCGTGACAGATGGACGCCACGGGCTTCTGTTTCGCAAAGAAGTCCTTCACGATGCGAATCAAATGTTCATCATACCGCAGAAATTCCGGTGCGCGGCCTCCGGGCAGCACCAAGCCGATATACTCGTCAGGATTTACATCGCGGAAGGCGATATCAGAGGTGATTTTATATCCAAGAGACTCTATGGTAATGTCCCAACCGGGATCGTGTTCGTGTAGTACCAGGTGATAGGTCCGTTTCTCCGGCGCAGCCACCACCACCTGAAAGTCTTCTCCCAAACGATAGAACGGCACCATGGTGTCGATTACTTCTCCGCCGTCCCCCACTACCAGCAATACTTTTTCCATGCGTATGTTCCCTTATTTTTTATTCATAGGCCTTGAAAATCGCTGCATTGTCCAATTCGCCTGCGTCAAGTGAGATCACTTCCTTAAGCAGTTCAGCATGTGTTTCAGAAATAGGCGTACGCGCTTGTAGTGAGCGTGCATACTCCAGAATCAGGTCCACGTCTTTTGCGTGTTGCGCCAGGCGCGCCACGGGATTCTCATACTGCCCGTAAATCATTTTGGGGCCTTTGGTGTCCATGGCCACCGAATAGGTTTCTCCCGCCTTGAGCACCTCCAGCACGGTGGGCAGAACGAATCCAGCCTTCTTAGCCAGTCCCAGGGCTTCCGCTAGAACAAGACGGTTCAAGCCAAAAACCATGTTTACAATAAGCTTCATGCGGTTGCCCTGGCCGGGTTCATCAAAGAAATATTGGGCTTTGGTGAAGGTCTTAAGCAACGGCAGATAAGATGCCTCTTCTTTCCTCCCGCCCACCAGTGCAATGGCCTGTCCTTTGGACACCACCTCGCTGGAACCGGAAATGCACACGTCGATCAACCGCACCTGCTGCATTGCCAGTCGTTCATTATCCTCGACGATGTCTTCGGGGCGTGCGGTGGCGGTATCGATTAAGGATGTTCCGGGTTGAAGGACAGAAGCCAGATTCTGGCCTCCCCACAGCAATGCCCGGCGGTCGTTTGAGGTCATCAGGCAAAGGAAAATGGCTGAGGTTGCTTCTGCGACCGCAGGGGCATCCGTCAGCACTTCAACGCCGAGAGACTGTGCTGCTTCACATGCTGCCGGTGCAATATCATAGCCGCGGACAGCATGTCCTGCCCCCAACAGGCGCTTTGCTATTGCCTTCCCGATTAGTCCGAGACCGATGATTCCGACCTGCATAGGAATGTCCTGTTTTCTTTAGACCTTTTTCCTTCGTTTCACGGGAAAAGAAACAAAGAAAATCGGGTTTTTACGTTTCTATTTTTCAATGCCAATATGTTTAAGATATTCGATATTCAGTTTCAGGTAGTCCGGCGGCTGGTCATTCTGGGTGGAGAATACGCAGAGACCAAAACCCAGCCGGAATGTCGTATCTTTGGGCAGGGGCGTTGTATCCGGTTTGAAAGCATCGTCCTTTGGGGCGGTCATGGCTTTTTTGCCGAATGGATTTGCGACCAACAGCCCATAATTGCGGGTATGAAACCAGGAGGGGCGGAAATTGCGAGGATCCGTCAGTAGCATCAGACCTGTCCGTTGATTGTTCATGATGCCGGAATAACTGCACCAGTCCGCGATCTTTCCCCAAGTCCCATTTTCGTCTACGCCACCAAGATTGTTCAGAATAGTACCCGAACCGTGTTTTACACTGAGTTCCGTGGCCATGCGCACGCCGAAGCCCATTTCCTCCTGATCACCGAATGTTATACCATCCATGGTTGTACGGAATTGGGAATTCGCCGTCAGGAACCAGGCATCTTTAAGAGGATGAAACGTGTAGGTGCAGGTTTCCGCACACAGCATCTTAGGCGGCGTATCTTTTGTTTCGTAGGCATTTAGAACAGTGAATTGTCCTGTGGATCCTGGTCCTTCCTGGGGAGGAGTTACAAACTTTACATGACGCACCCGTGCTTTGTTGCGCCAGAAATCCGCGCCGCCGAGATCGCCGAAGGCCAGCCAGGCTCCGGGATGAAAATCAGGATGATCGAGGTTGTCCGCATCCTTCACCGGATCCGGCGGATGATTGCGTGTGACCTGGACGCCGTTCGGCGCCATGATTTGGCAAAAGTAGGGACGGGGGATGACCGGCTCGTCGTATACATATATGGCGAATGGTTTTTCACCGGCCTGAATGATAATTTTGCCGGGGCTTACAGTGAAATTAACGGCAGAATTTTCCTGAGCATGGGCCGAAGAGAAACCGCATGCGAGCACTACAACCAATCCCAGTCGCATCATGGCTACCATCCTCTGATTGAATATGGCATCATATTCACTAGAAATACCTGGCAGTATGATAGACGTGAACGGAATCGGGTTCAATCATACGGAGGGAGAAACTGCATGGGGAATGTTCAAGACCGGAATGAGGTCACTTCAACGCAAAAGTGGATGGTGCTGGGTGCTGGATTCTTTGGATGGTTGTTTGCAGGGATGCAGCTTGGGTTAATGCCGTTTGCAGCACTCACTATTTCGAAGGGGTTGATGGGGCCGGATTTCACTCCTACAGCAGCGGGTACCTGGTTTGCGGGGTATTCCGCTATTACCATGCTCGGTGCTGCCACAGGCGGAATTCTGTTCGGCAATCTCGGCGATAAATATGGCCGGGCCAGGGGACTTGCCTGGAGCATGCTCTGTTACACCTTCTTTGGTTTGGCAGGGTATTTTGTATCCAGCCAGGAACAATTGCTCGTTCTACGATTTTTGGTGGGATTGGGCGTAGGGGGGACGTGGCCCAATGGCGTCTCCCTCCTTTCTGAATTCTGGGCCGATGTGTCGCGTCCAGCCTTGGCAGGACTAATGGGCGCAGCGGCCAATCTGGGAATACTTCTCCTTTCTCTGTTGGGCAAGGTCTATGTCGTAACCCCCGATACGTGGCGTCCGTTCATGCTGATTACGGCGAGTCCGATACTTTTAGCTTTGTTGGCGGTGTGGCTGCTGCCGGAATCCCCGAAGTGGCTACAAAGCCGGAATGCTGCCGCGGGTACGCAAGCAGGCATTCCGCTGGGGGAATTATTGCAGCCACCATTATTGAAAACGACCTTTTTGGGTATCTGCCTCGGCGCGATACCCCTGCTGGGGGCGTGGGCGTCGAGTAAATGGATGTTGCCATGGGCCGATCATATTGGCGGTACATCTAATCCTGGTTACAAGGCAATAACATTGTTGTGTTGGTCCACCGGTGCAACGATTGGCGGGTTGTTGGGAGGGTATGTTGGGCAATTGCTCGGCCGTCGGATGTCGTATGCAGCCATCAGCATTTGTGCATGCGCGATGAATGTTTTCATTTACACCATGCTCCGGCCGTTGGAACCGCTTTTCCTCCCCGCCGTGTTCATTCAGGGCCTTGTCAGCACCCTCTTTTTTGGCTGGCTGCCCTTGTACCTGCCAGAAATATTCCCCACGCGCGTACGGGCCACCGGAACGGGTATCTCGTATAATTTCGGGCGTTTCCTGACGGCGGCGGGAGTTATGGCCGCGGGTGTGTTGATCCAGTTCTTCCAAGGTGACTATGCACGGGTCGGGGCCATTACGGGATTTGTTTATGCCTTGGGAGTGTTGGTGATATGGTGGGCACCCGAGACCAAAGGAAAGGAATTGGCTAGGTGAAAAACCGATAGGGATGCATCTATTTAAAGCAATATCCAAATAGACAAATTCAGATGTATGCTGTATTCTTAAGGTGTGATGAATAGGGATGATTTTAGACAGGGAGCGTTGAAGGTATGACCGATCAGGTTGAAACGAAATCGATCACCTTTGGAGGTATTTTTTATTCGCTCTGTGGTGTATTTGTATATTCTTTTATCGGGGGTTTTCTCTTGTTTTTTTTATTCCTGGCAATCCGTTTCTATAGTCCTGTATTCGTTTTGTTGTCGCCTTTGTCGCCTATCACAATATTCATGTTGTATTTTGTTTTGCCCTATGGCTTTTTATGGAAGCATTGGAGACTCTCCAGGCCATTCGGACCTGGGTCTTTTGTCATTTGTCTGATTACTCTCCTTCCGGTGTTAAAAGAATTCAACGAAGGCAGGTGTTTTTCAGAAAACGTTTTTTGCGCGATAGTATTATTTTGTCTGGTAATAGTGTCTCTCATTCATGTCGCAGAATCTGTTTCGATAACCTTACGATGGAAACTAGTCCTATTGCTCGTTATTTTCGAAGCCTCGTTGTTGATGTATAGCGGGGTTGTTTATATACGTGACACAATAGAGGCGAAAACGTTTCTACGTGAAGCCAGACAACTATATATTTGTAGCGAAGACTGCCAAGAATCCTATTTAATACCCGAGAAAACGACAAGAGAACTTTTAGCGCACTGTAGATTTTTATCAGTGAGACCCCCATTAAATAAAGGATCTTATACCGGAAAGGCCAAAATGACGAATGGAAATGAGAAAAATCTCCGCATAGCAGTCGGTATGGGTTATTTCTATGTTGATGGAATCTCGTTTCTATTCGATTTCGATGACGATGTAAAAGAGAAAACATATCAAAACTTCAATGACGCCAATAACTATTTCTATGAAGTTGAAAAGAAAAAACGATCAAAATAACACCAGATAGAATCTGAATTTTGACCTGTTCTTGATGTATCCTCTAGTTTATTTAAACAATTAGGATTTCTTCTATGAAACGGTTTATTTTTGCGTTGTTTCTTTTGATTTTCCTGCATGGGTGTGCGACCACGGGAACTGGGTCGAAGGAACCAATCAATGTGGAAGTGGGGGGAACGTATCAGGTCCGTGGGGTGACGCATATAAAATAGGCCATTGGGGGTTTTGAATTGCCTGGGGGGGGGATCGCCGGACCCGGCTTCCCCCTTCGCTCTGCACGCTTCGAAGGACAAATCGGAGGACAAGACCGCCGCGGCAAGTTGCGGATAGCGGATTGGATGTGAGAGTTCTGGGAAGTCTGGGAGGACTGGGATTAATGGGATCCCGGATACCGATTGCGATAGCGATACCGATAGCGATCCCGATAGCGATACCGATAGCGATTGCGATTGGGTAGAGTGAAATATCTCGCGAACGTAGGGGGCGCATGGGTATAATGGGGGAAATGGAAGAACAAACCAGCGAGGGTTCGTGCTATGCCTCCAGTGTTTACAGCAGAAAAAGTGTTTAATACGGCGATTAAGATTGAGCGGAATGGGGCAGCTTTTTATGCCGCCGCAGCGAAGCAAACCAGTAATGAAGCAATGAAGAAACTTTTTCTTCAACTGTCGGCAGCGGAACGGACGCATGCGCAGGTATATGTCCGGTTGAAGGGTATGATACTGGAATCTCAGAAGGCCGGGAAAGGCCTCGAAACCGAGGGGATTCTACAGCAGTATCTCCATGCATTTGCCAAGGGTGGGATATTCAATCTCACGATGGACACGGTGAAGGCGCTGGCAGAAATGAGAAGTTTTCAGGAGATTTTGGAGTTTGCCATCGAGCGGGAGCGGGACAGCATCCTTTTCTATACGGCGGTTAAGGAATTGGTTCCTAAAAAATTAGGGCGATCAAAGGTCGATGCTATTATCTATGAGGAAATGGCCCATCTGGCGACCTTGAACCAGGAATTGGCCCGGCACAAGTAGTGTGAAAACAGGCAGGGGGTGTTTTTTGGGCACATGTAAACCTTTATAGAAAGGGAAACGTTATCTAAAGTGGCTCAGGAACGTAAGATGGAGCTTTCGGCCCTGGACGATCAGGCATTGGCCCTGGCGTTGAAATCGGGCAACACGGCCGCATTCGACGAACTGGTGCACAGGCACCAGGGCCGGGTATATGCCGTGGCGTACCGAATGACGGGCAACCGAGATGATGCCTTGGATATCGCCCAGGAATCGCTCCTGAAGGCGTACCGGAAGATCGGGTCGTGGGAGCCAACAGGAGGCTTTCTCCCCTGGCTTCTGCGGTTGACGGCGAATCAGTCTATCGATCATCTGCGCCGATGGAAGCGGCACCGGCACCAGCCGCTGGACGAAACATATGTCCCTGAGACCGAAGGCGCGGCGGTGGAGCCGGCGGCGATGGCAACGGAAAGTGGCGTGCGCGCCCGTGAAATTGATGCGCGGGTTCGGCAATCGCTGGAGGTATTGTCGCCCGCCCAAAAGACCGTATTCGTACTGCGGCACTACGAAGGGTTGCCGCTGGCCGATATAGCGCAGCAACTGGGGTGTACGGTTGGCAGCGTAAAAGTGCACCTCTTTCGCGCGCTGAAAAAATTGCAGAAAGAACTGGGCGATTTAGTCTAAGGACGATGCGAAGGAAAGCCTATGTTAGGATGCCGGAAAATCAGGGGATTGTTGGCTGCTTCCCTCTATGAAGCGCCCAACGAGGATGATCAGGCCACGTTGGACCGCCACCTCGCAAATTGTGCAGCCTGCCGTGAACAGGCCCGGCAACTGCGTGCTTTGCATGATGCCGTTCCGATTCCCCCGGTGGAATTCACCGGCGACCTATTGCCCGTATTGCGCCAACGCCTTGCCGAAGAGTCCACCCCCTTCCTCTGGCGGCGCTGGGCGATGCCGGTTGCGGCGTGTGCCCTGCTGGTTATCTTTGCGGGAGTATGGTTTGTTTCGTTTCCGGCTCCAGAGCCTTCCCTCATGACCGCCCAAGTCCCTGAGATATCGTCTTCCCCCATAGATATCCTGTTCGCGAAAGCGGAGAACCTCCGGGCAGAGCGCGATTTTACCGGCGCCATCGGCGTTTTGGCTGAGATTGCCAAAGACTATCCCAAAGACCGGAAGGCGGCAGAAGCCCAATTGCAGATAGCGGATATAGAATTCAGCGATCTTCAGCGGTATCCTCATGCCTACGAAGCCTATGAGACAGTACGCAACAACAGTCCGGAATCGTGGAATGACGCCCCGGCAATGATTAAAGACCGTTTTGACCTCCTCAGTGAAGCCTGTACGAAAGATTTTGAGCCGTTATATGCACTCGATGCCGCCCGTAGTGGCCTGGACACATCATTCGACAAGCTGGAACAACTCGTGGTCAGGTATCCGGGCAGTCTGGTGGCTGCCCTAGCCGTGGACGCCATGTGCGACCAAGTAGCCGAAGAAGCCGACGCCATTCCAATAAAAGCTGCTGCCCTGGAATCCGTTCGTCAGCGCTGCAAAACCCCCATCGCCATCGCCCAGGTGAATGTGGCGTTGGGCGATATGTATTGGCGGGTTCTACACGAACCTCAAAAGGCCCGGGAATATTACGCCCAAGTAATTAAGAGCCCACATGCTGATCTGGCGAAAGTTGCCCAAGCAGCACTGTTTGAGATCGAAAACACGCCTTGAATACATGCCGGACAGCATGTACTTTCAGGAATTCCATGCGTCCCCTGTGTTAAGATAACGTAATACAAAACAATTGGCGTGAAACGCACGGACAAACCTTCTGAATATCCTGAGAAACAACGGATAGGAAGGAAAGATACGTGTTGTTCACGCCGTTGGAGTTATCAAGGTGCTCGAACCAAAAGCCTTTGAAAAGCAGTTGCTTCGCGACAACATCCTCGATGAAGCCAAACTGGAACGTGTCCGCGCCGAGGCCATTAAAAATGACCTCTCTCTTGTGGAAGTGATTCCACAATTGGGCTTTGCCTCGCCGGAAGCGGTATACCGTTGTCTGGCCGATTTTTGTGAAATGCGTTATGTGCAACCCTCAAAAATGACTATCCCCCCCGAATTTGTTGAAAAAATTCCCGCGCGGTTCGTCACCCATTACCGTTTCGTACCCATTCACGAGCAGAATGGCACCCTGACCGTGGCGGTGAGCGACCCCCTGAATGCGCACCTGCTCGATGATATCCGTCTGGTACTGAAACGCCGCATTGAAGCCGCTGTAACCACCCCCGCTGAAATCCAGCGCACTATCAAGGAACTATATGGCGTAGGCGCGGACACCGTGGAGCGCATCCTCAGCAGCGAAGAGCACATGGGCATTGTCATTAACCTGGAAAGTGCGGCCATTAGCACCGACCTTGGCGATGACAGCATCGACGCCAGTGTCATCAAGTTTGTAAACGAATTAATCCTGGAAGCCGTCCAATCCTCGGCGACCGACATCCACATCGAACCTTTTGAAAATCACCTCCGTGTTCGCTACCGGATAGATGGCATCCTCCACCAAGTACCCACCCCCCCCACCATCCGTGGCCTGCAATCGGCCATTGTCTCCCGCATCAAAATCATGGCCAACCTCAATATCGCCGAAAAGCGGCTTCCACAGGATGGCAAAATTCTGGCCTCATTTGCGGATCAGCAGTTCGACCTCCGCGTGTCGATACTGCCTACATCCCATGGAGAGACGGTGAACCTGCGCATTCTGAGCCGCTCTTCGATGCTGCTCACACTCGACCAATTGGGCTTCCTTAAACAGGATATGCGGTTATTCAACCAGTTCATCAGCAAGCCCCATGGCATCATCCTGGTTACAGGCCCCACCGGCAGTGGCAAAACAACCACGCTATATGCCGCCCTGGCGAAACTAAACAGCCTGGACCGGAAAATAATCACGTTGGAAGATCCCATTGAGTACCAGTTGGACGGGATCACCCAGATGCAAGTCCAATCACGAATTGGATTTGATTTCTCCCTAGGGCTCCGATCCATGCTGCGTCATGACCCCGACATCATGCTCGTAGGCGAAATCCGCGACTTTGAAACCGCCGAAATGGCCATCCGCTCCAGCCTCACCGGGCACTTGGTCTTAAGCACCCTGCATACCAACGATGCGCCGGGTGCAGTGACCCGCCTCACGGACATGGGCGTGGAGCCCTTCCTCATTTCCAGCACCATGATTGCCGTTATGGCTCAGCGGCTTATCCGCAAGGTCTGCCGGGAATGCGCCGTCCCCGACCATCCGGATGAAATATTGCTGCGCGAAGAATTCAGCATCACCGAGGAGACCTATCAAACCGCGCAATTCCGAAAAGGCCGTGGTTGTGACACATGCCGCCATACCGGCTACCGGGGCCGGCTGGCTATTTGCGAAATTTTGCCGTTCTCCAATGAAATCAAGGACTTAACCGTTCAGCGGGCCACCGCCCATGAGATTAAGCGGCTCGCCCTTAAACAAGGAATGCGCACCCTGCGCTCCGCAGGATGGGAGCGCGTGCGGGAAGGTGTCAGCACAGCGGAAGAAGTGCTTCGCGTTACCGCAGACATTTAGCAGGTTGTCCACCGGGCTGGTCCCGGTATAGACATGTAGGGATGCATGCCACAATTTAAATATGACGTAAAAAAAGGCCCGGGCCAGATTATTTCCGGGGTTATTGAAGCGGAGAATCAACGCTCGGCGATAGCGCGCCTCCGTGATATGGGATATTTCCCCATCCGCGTCGAAGAATCCGAAGGCGAAGGCAAAAAAGACACGCTCCGCGAGGCACTCATCCGCATCAGCTTGAAAGAACGCAATGTGTTCTTCCGGCAACTGGCCAATCTCTCGGAATCGGGCATGGTTATTACCCGCGCTCTGCGCACCCTTGTGGATCAAACCAATAACCCAAAACTCGCCAGTATCATCGACCAGTTGCGCGAAGACGTCCAGAAGGGCAGCAGCCTCGCGGAAGCCATGGAAAAACACCCCAAGCTCTTTCCCGCCATGTATTGCAGCATGATTCGCGCCGGGGAAACAGGCGGCATGCTCGAAGAAGTGCTCTGGCGCATCGTGGCCTTCGGCGAACAGGAAGAAGAACTGCGTGGAAAAGCAATATCCGCCATGATCTATCCCGCGTTCCTGTCCGTCGTGGGCACTGCCGCCATATTCATCCTGCTCTCGTTCGTTTTCCCCAAGTTTGTCACTATTTTCGAGACCTTTAACGCCCAATTGCCCCTGCCCACCATTATTGTCATGGGCATCTGCAACTTCATGGGAAAATGGTGGTGGGCTATTCTAATTGTTGTAGGACTCTTCATCGCTTCCATCGTCTCTTATGTTCGTACAGACCAGGGGCGAAAACGAATGGATACACTGGTTCTCCGGATTCCCGTGCTCAAGGGCGTGATCCAAAAATATGAAATGGCCAAGTTTGCCCGCACCCTTGGTACGCTGCTGGATAATGGCGTGCCCGTGCTGACCGCCCTGCGGATCACCGCCGACACCATGACTAACCGCGTTGTGCGTGACGAGGTCAGCACCATCCATATCGGTGTCACGGAGGGGGAGAGCATGAGTGAGAGCATGCGCCATACACCCCATTTTCCCCCCTTGGTGATGAGCATGTTTGCGGTCGGCGAGGAAAGCGGCCGTATCGGGTCGGTAGCCAAACGCGTGGCGGATGCCTATGACTTGGAAGTGGACCGGGCGGTCCGGGCCATGATGGCTCTGCTGGAACCTTTGCTGATTGTTATCATGGGCGTTATCGTTGGATTTCTCGTAATTGCCATGTTATTGCCCATGTTGACCTTAAGCTCGACGATTGGCGCTTAGGGTTTGTCCCAATACGAGGTTGTTTTAGCGTATAATAAGCGTGAGGCTGATTGGACCTGAGTTGGGTCCGCGGAAACGTGAACGCGTGTCCCGGTAAAACGGGCATATTGGTGGAGGACACAATGCAGAACGGCGGTTTTACCTTAATTGAACTTATCCTTGTGACGGTAATTATTGGCATCCTGGCGGGGATGGTGGTGGCCATTTATCCCGGGCGGGTTACCGAAGCCAAGATCCGCGCGGCAAAGGGCGATATATCGACCTACAGCAGTTGTATCGATTTATACGCTCTGGACCACAATGACAATTATCCAAAAAGCCTTGAGGATCTGGTCAATGGCGACCGGAAATATGTTCACGAAGTGCGCAAAGATCCCTGGGGCAATCCCTATAATTTCACCCCTGCCAGTGACCCTAAAAAGGCGGACTACAAAATCTTTTCCTCTGGTCCCGATGGGCAGGCAGGCACCGAGGATGATGTAACCAGCACTTCCGAAGACCCCGGCGCCAGTGCCCAAAATACACGTCGTTAGTCAAGGTTAAAGAAATCACCATGGTCAAGGGTGCATTCTCCGTGGCACATGGTGGGATGTAAACAAGAAATGATTCCGCATACCAGTAATGAAAGCACACAGCATAGGCTGTCTGGAAGTAAGAGAAGGTTCCGCGGATTCACCCTTCTTGAATTGCTGGTGGTGATGGCCCTTCTCGCTGTCCTTACCGTCGCTGTAGTTCCCCTCTATGGCAATTCCATGGCCTATGTCACACTTCGTTCCACCCGCAATGACTTTGCCTCTCTTCTTTCCTTTGTTCAGGAAAAAGCCGTAAGCGAGTCTCGGGAATACCGGGTATATATTGATAATAAAGAGGGCAAGTACTGGGTGATGCGGTTTAAAAACCGGGAGAAGGAGGACAAAATCTTCGAAAAGGTCGAAGCGGAATTCGGCCAGGAACGCTTTTTCCCGCCCAATATCAAACTTGAACGCATCAAGGCGCCAAAAGACCGCCATGAACGCGCCTTTTACATCGGCTGTTATCCCAACGGAGCCAGCGACCGTGCAAAACTGAATTTCCGCGATCTGCGCGGGAAAAGAAGAGCATTTTCGATCGAGGTGCTGGGCGCCATGGGAAAAGTCGATGTAAAAACCGGGGTCCAACGGGTGGTTGAATGAAACGCCGGGGTTACATTCTTGTCGAGGCCATCGTGTCCATGGGACTTCTGAGCCTGGGCATGATCGCCATCAATGGCGCGGTGCGCCAAGCCATCATCACCCGCGCACAAGCCCAAGACTACACCATCGCCCGTATTCTCCTGGAACAGGTCGTCGCGGAGCAGGAAATCGAACTGGAAGTGGTCGAGGGTTCCGGCTCGGGTGTCTTCCCGGAACCCAATGATCGATTCAGTTATGAATGGAAAATTACCGCAGTAACCCTTCCCCCACCGCAATTGCCGCAGAATCTGCCACCGGAATTTGCGACTGAGTTCAACCAGAATCTTCAGAGAGCGAACCGTATCGGGAAACTCGTCGTTAAAATTAAATGGGCCCGCATGGGGCTGGATTTCGAAGCGGAAGGGCAAACTCTGTTGCGCCCCGGACAACTCTGGGTGCCGTTGGAGTCTCTAGCCCAATGAGATCCACACACCTTACATATCCTGCACATTATCCACGAAAGGTCTATCGCCTTCAGGGAATATCCGCCGAGTGCTCCCCCCCCGCCTCGGCGCCCGCACAGCGCAGGCGATCTGGCTTCACACTCGTCGAACTCCTTGTGGCCACCATGCTGCTCAGCATCGTCATGACCGCCGTTTACACCCTCACGAATGGCGTCATCACCGCATGGCGAACCACCGAGCAAGATTACGATGCCTATCAAAATGCCCGGAATTTCATCACGTTGGTCCAGCGCGAGTTCAGCGCCGTCGTGGCCGGTCATCTCTTCGAAGGCGAAGAGGATGAATTCACCCTCTTTACGGTTTCCGAACCTTTTGATATTGAGAAAAGCACCGGCCGCCACCTCATACGGGTGAGATACCGCCTCAACAACGCCAAGGATGAACTTGTCCGCGAAGAAGCCCTCGTGGTCTCGGCATTGCCCACTATGGTGCCCCCGGACGGGAAATTGCCGGAGAATCGGATTCGGGTCAAGCATGAAGAAAAATTCGTAGTGGCCACCGGAGTGAAAAAAATGGAAGTCCGCTATGAGTGGGTTCCGAGAACTTTGGATCGTGACATCACATTTCCCCCGGAGCCAATGGAACATATTATCGTCAACATGCATAGCAGGAAATTCGGTTTGGGGATGCCGCAAGCCATTCGTATAAAATTGACACTGGCGGACCCCGATGCAAAACGCAAGGGGAAAACACTTACGGTCGAGTCGCGGATTGTCATGCGCGGGCAGCCCCGCGCCTACCCCCTCTATATGCTCCAAGAACATCTGCGGGAGGCCCTATGAGAACAAAACGCGGATTTGTGCTGGTGTGCGTTCTCTGGGTGCTGGCCATTCTCACCGTCGTGGCGGTCGGCTACGGTCAGCGTGCCATGCTCGATCGCCGCGCCGCGGCGTATTCACTCGATCACACAGAAGCCATGATGATGGCCCGGGCGGCGGTCTATAGAGGTGTTGTGGCAGTTAAAAACAAACTGCGAGTTGCCGCCGCGGCGGCGCAATTTGGCGGTGACGTCACATATCTGGGGCAGGCTTGGGCACAGCCTATCGACCTTCTTGAAACGGATATTTTCGACATTAAGAAAGAGGAATATAAAAACGACACGATCACGTGCACCATCATCGATCTCGACCGCTATATTGACATCAATTCCGTGTCCGAAGATTTTCTCGAAAATGTCAAACCATTAAGCCGAACCGTGATCCGGAAAATCATGGCGCGCCGCAATGGAACAGAAGAAGGGCAGGAAGGCCCTTGTGCTTTCCGAACCATCGAAGAACTGAAATATATGGATGGCATGGATGAAGAGGATTGGTATGGGAAAAAGGGAAAGCCGGGGATTGAAAACCTGCTAACTACCTGGGGAGATGGAAAGGTGAACATTAACACCGCCCCGGAAGCTGTCTTGCTGTGTATCCCTGATCTGCGCAAATCCGCCATCGAAGGGATTCTCCGGTACCGCGCGGGACCTGACGGAGAAGTCGGCACCAGCGACGATGGCTACCTGGAACCGAATAAGTATTTTGTCGGCACGAACAATGTATCAAACAATGATTTTACCGCCATCCAGCTTTATTGTAAGTTCACCTCTTCTTTCTATAAGATTAAAGGCGTTGCCACGCGCCGAAATGGAACAGTTCGTGCCGCATGCTCAGCCGTTGTGGACGGAAATGGCATTATTTGCGCCTGGCAGGAGGAAACACTTGGCTCGTAAGTCTAATGTAATCAGTATTTTAAAGGTCGACCCGCAGGAAATTGCCCGGTTACGCGTGCAAAAAAGCTCCAAGGGCGTCGAGGTGCTCTCGTATGACATGACGCGCGGTCCTTGGAAGGCCGAAGACGGATCCCTCGAAAAAGCCCTTAAAGACTTCGGGGAGCAGCATCACCTCGCTGAAGATGCCATTTATACCGTGATTTCCCGATTTGATGTCACCGTGCGGATACTCTCCCTTCCTACCCAAAGTCCCGAAGAGACCGCCAGCATGGTCCGGTTAAGCGCCGAAGAATTCGTCCCTTACAGTGCTGATGAACTCATTATTGACCAATGTATGCTTCAAAAACTCCCCAATGGCGAGTCAAAGGTATTGGCTGCTTTAGCGCATCAGGATGTCGTGAATAATCATCTCGCCCTCTTGCGCAGTGCAAATCTCGATCCAGAACGCATTTTTCTGAGCACCGCCTGCCTGGCTTCCGCCGCACGTGCATCCCTCGAACCCACGGAAGAACCCGTGTCGATAATTGACTTGGCCTCTGGCGGCCTCGAAATCATAGTCCTGACAGCGGGACAGCTTCAGTTTGGACGGGGTATCGCAACCACCCAGGACTGGAGTGTGACGGGTGACTCCGCTTCAGAGGCCCTTCACGAACTCTCTCTCGAAGCACGCGGTTCCCTCGCGGCCTATCGCCGTGAATCCGAAGATGCCATCCCCGTTTCCACGGTGTATTTGTGCTCTGAATTGACCGGCACTCAGTTCTGGAGCGAATCGCTGGAACACGAAACGGGAAAAGAGTGCCGTCCAGCGGATTTTCTTTCTACTTTAATCACCCGAGGGAAAGAGCAGATAACCATGCTCCCGGCGGTGTTGTTGGGTGCAGCCTTGGCCGCACAAGATCGCGCCGCAGTCAACATCAACCTCCTGCCTCAAACCCTCAAGCAGGTGCGTGCTTTGGAAGGCACAAAAAGAAGGTTCTTATTTGCCGCCGGACTTGTGGCCATTGTATTGCTGGCGTACGGGATACTCTACGCACAAGCGGTCCATCAACGACAATCCTATATACATGACCTTACCCGGGAAGTGGCCAAAATAGAGCCCAACGCCCGCGGGGTTGCCGAAAAACAGGAACAACTAAACATCCTGCGCAAACAAATCCAGCGAAAAGGCTCCGCTATCGAATCCATGGACGCCGCCTTCGAAGCCGCCCCAACAGGACGCATGACCATCACGCGTTTCAGTTATGACCGCAATGAAGGCATTAATATCTTCGGCCATGCGATGAGCGTGGATGACGTCCATGAGTATGCAGAATCCCTCCGTGCACTCGCCAAGAACGGTTTTGACATGTTGGCCAATGCCCGGAGCGTCTATTGGAATAAGGCTGAGGAACGGCAGACCCCCATCTTCGCCTATTTAATCAACATTCCCTTTGTAGTAACGGAAAATGCTGACGAACTTCCTTCAGAAAATCGCTAATACGTGGGGAAAAATTTCTCCGCGTGAACAACGCCTGGCGGCCGCGGTAGCCGTTCTGGCGGTGTTGCTCACGCTTATCATGCTGGCACGGGGCGCCTACGAACATATCGCCGAATTGGATAACCGAGTTCTTCAATTGCAAGACAACATTTTGACCTACCATCGGCAAATAGCCCTGAAAAAAAGCGTCGACGCCCAGTTCGCAAGGGTAGCCGCCCAGCATTCCAGCCGATGGACCGAAGCAGAGATTCACGACCGGCTCCGGGCCGAAATTTACCGCTTGGCCCAGGTGGAGCCCCCGCCCCTGGATGAAACCGGCACGCCGGTAAAAACCACTAGTGAAAGCGGTAACCTTGTGGATATTCCCACACTCCAGACCGGCACTCTTAATGACAGCGGTGAAGGATACCGGGAATACAAGATTAGTGTAAACATTCCGGATGTCTCGCTTGAACCATTACTCAAGTTTCTGGAACGCTTACAGGCCAGCCCCCAATCGTTGCGGCTTGACCTCGTTGACATAACACGGGATCATTTACTCACAAAGGGGGCGGTCAAAATTGAGTTAACCCGCACTATCGTGGATGGGTCGGAAGAACCCCTGGAAATTCCCCAAGGCTCAACCCTCCCCCCAAGAATCGATCTGGAAGAAATTCCCTTGAGAGAGTGGCGCGCTGAAGGGGGCGAAATCGAGGAACTCCCCGGTGACTCCCCTGATCAACCCCGAGGGATAACACTTGCCGCTGAGCAACCTGGCGCTTTGCTCTATTTCAAAGACATTTTTTCTTCCGAAAGCGCCTACGACCTCTTCTTGGAGGCCAGTATCTCAGGAAAAGCCAGCATTGCCATCGAAAACCTCAACGGACAAACAAAATTGCCCGGCGCCGAACCTGCCCGCGGAGATGGAAAACCTTACAAGTACCATATTGAATTTTCCGTGCCCGATACTGGCACGTCCACTGTGGCATTGCGCACTCCGGTGATTACGACGGAGGCGCCCGATACACACATCACCGTCTATTCCCTGCTCCTAAAAAAGAGGAGCCAATAACATGAACCAGCGAACTCTCATACTGCTCTACATCGTTCTCCTACTACCCCCCGTGTGCTTCATGGCACTCCATTTTATTTCGGATCCCATGGAACAAAACCGCCTGGCACTTGCAAATGAGCTCAAACGGATTCCCCAAAATGTGGAATTTCCTACAGCGGATGACTGGCCTTTTGATAAATGGAACGAAAACATCCTCTCAAAATCCGCGTTGTTTGATGCTCTCATACCCATGCCTGAGCCGCCGAAACCACCCCCTCCTCCCCCTCCCACTCCCCCAGATTTATGCCAAAAACTTCAAGGGGTTACCCCCACTCGAATGCAGATTGGCAAAAGTAAAATAAAAATAATCACCCCGGATAACCCCAGAGGAGATTTTAAGAGTTTAGGCGACAAGATCGCTGACTGTACTCTTGCAGACTTCGATAAACAAGGCGCTATCTTTACCTTTCATTGGCGGGAAGGCAATAAAAAAATGACCTGTACCATTGACCTGCAGGGGAATTGTCAGCCTTTGGAGTAGCGCGCCCGTTAACTTCAGTAGGTAGAATTTTCGGCCCGGTGCTTGTATTATACCTGTCAACTACGCTATATATTGTGTATGTCAAGGACGAACTTTGGAGCTTGTATCGTGGAACAACCCACTATGGGGATATCCAGCACGCCTATGAACTGTTTGTTAAAAAGGCCAATATTCTGTTTTATCCTGCTTTTGCTCATGATTAGTCTGGCGTTTCCCGTATGCGCCCAAGGACAATCCCCTACCAACCCGACGCCCAAACCCCAACGCTCTTCCCGTCTTTCCGGCGCCCAAACAAGCCAGCAATCCAATTCCACAGGACTTGGCGGAGGAGGCAGTTCATCGAGTTCCCGCAGCCGTTTGAAAAATCGTACCGACAAGGATTCAAAGACAACAGACAAAAAAGGAAGCCAATCAAAAGAAAGCGGCAAAAAAGAACCAGACAAGAAAGAGCCCGAAAAAAAAGAGCCCGAAAAAAAACCGGCGGATGAAAAGAAAGGAGAGGGTGCGCACGTTGTGAAAGGCGGCGGGGGGGAAGGCGGAGCGGGAGCAGTCACGCCACCCACTGCTCCAGGAGGAACACCCGGCGCTGCCCCCACCCCTCCTGGAAAGCGTGCAGGCGCGCCAGGCATTATTGCTCCGGGAGCGGTTCCCGGTTCGGGAGCGGCAGCAGGAGGAGGAACGGTATCCACCTTGGCGGGTACCGCCTATGAGCCCATTTATGAACGCGAAGTGGTCTACGGCGACGTGCCGGATGAAGGGGAAGCCATTTCCGCGGAAGGCCCCATGGCCTGCAGTGAGTTCCTGCAAATCATCAACATGTCCACCAATTGGAATATCCTCGCCACGGAGGAAGCGCAGGCCATGCAACTCCAATTCTGGGTGGTCGATAAAAAGCCCAAAGAAGCCCTGGAAATTCTGAAATTTCATGATATCCATTACGAATGGAATCCCGAAACAAAATATTTGTATGTCATGACGAAGAATGAGTGGCTGAAAAAACAATACGGAACTGCCAAATCACACGAATTTGCAATCAAGGATGCCGATGTTTCGTATATTGAATCGATCATAAGCGGCCTGCTGTCCGAGCAAGGACGCATGATTACCGACCAACGCACCAGCCGTATTTACGTCTGGGACACCCAGGACAACCTGGACCAGATGATCAAAACCGTGGATCAGTTGGATGTCCCCCTGGAAAAGGAAGAATTTACGATCAAATACGCGGACTTGGCGGATATCGAGGCCGTATTGAGCTCGCTCATGAGTCCCAACGGGAGTGTTGTTTCCGATCCGCGCACCGCACACCTGTTTGTCTGGGATTCCCCTTCCATCCTGGCCAAGATGAAAGAAGCCGTGGCACGGTTGGACGTTCCGGTGGAATCACGCACGATCGATATACTTTTCGTTAATGCGGAAGATGTCGTCGATACCGTCGAACCCCTGCTCTCCGAACGGGGCCTCATTCAAATCGATCCGCGGTATAACACCGTGGTCGTGACAGACCTGCCCAACCGCGTGGATCGGATCAGCGAAACAATCAAGACCCTGGACAGAAAACTGGAGACGCGCACGTGGGTAATAAAATACGCCGACCTGGATTTCATCGCCGACCAAGTGGAATCTCTCATTCCTGATGACATGGGGGAAATCATCACCAATGAGGACGTCCACCAAATTACCATCAAAGGACTGCCCAACCGTCTAGATGAAATTGACAAACTCATCAAAACCTGGGATATAAAACGCAAGCAGGTGCTCATTGAGGCCTATATTGCCGAAGTAGACAGCGATGTGGAGCGGCAATTCAGCATCAATTGGTCGTATTTCGGAACCTTTGGAAACGTCCCCATCGCTATACATAGCGGAGAAGGCATGAAGGATATTGCCACCGCCTCCGGTTCGGGGGAGACGATGAGCGTGGGCCAGTTGCCCTATAAAGTACCCCTCTATGGCGCACTCCAGTTGGATTCCGCCGGTAACATCATACGGCCCATCTTGAATAATATAAATGGAAAACCAATGGTGGACTCCTTTGGCGGCGATCCCCTGGCGGTGACCCTCAGTTATCTGGATAAAACCAACAAAGCCACCATTCTTTCCTCTCCCAAGGTAGTCGTACAGGATGGAGAAGAAGCTTCCTTTGAAAATGCCACGCGCGTGCCCTATATCTCCGCCACCTCCTCTAATCCTTATTATGGCGGCAGTTCCTACTACAACAACCAGAGCTCAACAAATTCAAACTATCCTAATTACAATTATTATGGATATTATGGCAATAGCAACCATGTTGAATTCATAGACGTGGGCACCATATTGTCCGTATTGCCCCGCATAACCGAAGAAAATAATGTGCTGCTCGATATCAGCGCAGAAGACAGCACCTACAAAGACAAAGATGTCAAAGCTTACGACCAAACCTCCACCGTTCCGGAAAAGACATCGCGCATGGCCGAAACCCAGCTTCGCATTCACTCCGGAGACACGGTCGTTCTGGGCGGATTGCGAAGAGACCGATCCGATCACAGTGTTACACGGACTCCTTTGCTGGCCGACATCCCCTTGCTTGGAAATCTGTTCCGGAATCCAACCCGGACCGCTAAGAAAAACACGCTGCTCATTTTCATCAAAACCACCATCGTGGATGAATATACTAATCCCGAAGCGGAGACCCTCGCCAAAATCGAAGATAAAATCACTATGGATGCCCGGAAAGCCGATAAAAACCTCTGGGACCGGCTCTATAACCGGGTGAAAAGTGAAATAGGCGTTTCCATTGGCGAGTCCGGCTATATACATTCTGGTGGAAAACGAATCACCATGGATGCCTTGCGCGTCAAATTCCTGGATCCCTCCTCAAAAGGGAAAAAAGTGGTTATTCGGCATCATCCAAACACACCGGAAACCATCATCACTCAGGTTACCGAAGCCGCGATGGAAGCCGGCCTGAAAGTGGATTTCGATGACTCCATTCCCTTGGTCCCATTCTATGGCAACGAACCGCCGGCCCCATTGAAAAATGCCCCGGACGCCGCCCCGGCTGAAAAACCCGCTGAAGCCCCCAAAGAAACCACCCTTCCGGCACCTCCTGAAACCGCCCCAGCACCTGCAGGTTCGGAACCCCCAAAAGACGAAGCCACCAAGTAAACGCAAACAGAAACAATTCGGCCCTGGAAAAGAATGCATCCAGGGCCGTACACTTTTTTAAGGAAATCAGGCAGGGTCGGGAATACGGCGTCCGCCACGCGGCGCTTTAACAAACTTGCCCGCTTTGATATACCGCGCGCATACCTTTACTTTGCGTACCCGGCCGTTTTCATCCACGACTCGTACAGTCTGGAGATTGGGTTTCCACCGGCGTTTCGTAATTCCAGTGACATTTTGGCCGATTCCGCCTTGACGCTTGGCCTTGCCGCGCCGGACCACACTGTGGCCCACGTGCGGACGCTTGCCGCTGTATTCGCACACTCTTGCCATATTGCTCTCCCGCGTTAATGCGTTGGGTTTTAACCTGCAGGGCGTGTTATACTTGTCCCTTGAAGGAAACCGATTATACCGTATGAACACACGAATTGCAAATCTTCATCACGCACAACCACTTAGGGTGTCCGGCACATGCCTTTTCATCAACCGGGCATCAGAATTCGTATTACATTGACGCCTATGCGAAGAAAACTGTTTGCTCTGTTTTTGTGTGTTGTGCTTCCCGCGTGCGCCCGTCTGGGGACAAATCTGCAACAACAAGCCCTGCCCCCCGGCGCCCCCAGTGTGGAAACCATCCTCTCTGACCTGGCTGCCAACGATGCGGCTATTCGAACCTTTAAAGCAACCGGATCCTTTACCCTCAAATCCCCGGAACTCGCCGCCACCCAACTTTTGCGGGAAAGTTCCATCCAGTTCCGGAGACCTGGCAACCTGTATGTTGTTGGCCGAAAATACGCCACCACCGTTTTCAGGCTCACGTGCATCGGTCCGGCATTCCTCATCGAATTCCCCACGGAAAAGCAATATTATTTCAGCCCCAAAGGGGAGCATTTCGAAGGCATTTCAAAGACAGTCTCCCCCTCGGACATCGCCCAGGAAATGCTTTTACCCGAAGATTGGACCGAACTCTCCGCCAGACAGGTGCGCCTCCTTGAATTCAATGAGGCCAAGCAAACCGCCGTGCTGGAAATCAGAACCGGGGCTTTGCGAAAACGTCCCCACCGGCGTCTGGCAGTGGAAGGCCTCCCCTGGGTAATCCGCCGCAGCGAACTCTATGACAAATTCGGCAATCTCCTCGCGGTGACAACCAAAGATGACTATCACGAACTGGATGCTATTCGATTTCCCGCCAAGGTGGAATGCGCCTTCCCTTCGCAAGATGCGCTCATGCGATTCGACATGCGCAAGATTTTCTTGAATACCGACCTCGACGATGCTTCGTTCCGTATTGAAGAGCACGCCGCGGAACTGCGGGACAAGGGTTATGAAAAACTGGAGCCGCGTTCTGAACCATGAAACAAATAATTAGCGCTTGTTCGCCCTTGGAGATAGCAGGACTGCTTGAAATAAAGCCCTTCCAGGGACGTCAGATTTTCCGATGGATACACCAGAAGCGCATCTTTGACTTTCATTGCATGACCGACTTGCCGCTCCCCTTGCGCCAGCGGCTTTGCGAGGAATTCACTGCCACACAAATTCTGCCCATCGATACACGCCTGTCGCAATCCACGGGCACCAAAAAAGTATTATTCCAACTAATGGACGGAGAAACCATTGAATCCGTCCTGATACGAGACCAGGAACGTATCACATTGTGCCTGTCCTCACAGGCAGGATGTGCGCTGAAATGCGCCTTCTGCGCCACGGGCCAGGCGGGTTTCCGGCGTCATCTGGAAGTACATGAAATTATCGAGCAGGCATTGCATCTGCTAAGGGAAGAAGACTTGGAAGGACGCACCCCCAATATCGTATACATGGGGATGGGGGAACCCCTGCGCAACTACGACGCTGTTATGCGCAGCATCCGGTTGTTGATGGAAAAAGACGGTTTGGCCATCGGTGCGCGGAAAATCACCGTGTCCACGGCGGGAGAAGTGCCTCAAATCGAACGGTTCGCGGACGAAGACTGGCAGGTGCGGCTCAGTATCTCACTCCATGCCGCAAATAACCCTTTGCGATCAAAACTAGTCCCGATTAACCGGAAATATCCGCTCGAACGCCTTCGTAATGCGCTGGACCTGTATTGTTCCAAAACGAACCGTCAGATAACGTTCGAATGGACTCTCCTCGATGGTGTCAATGACTCTCCTGAACACGCCGCCGAATTATTGGAATATGCCCAGGGATTGAAGGCTTTTGTAAACATTATCCCGTGGAATCCGGTGAAGGGCCTGCCCTTTAAACCCGCCCCGATAAAACGCTGTGAGGAGTTCCGTAATGCCCTTATCGCAGGCGGGCTTCAAGCCACGCTGCGTCAGGAAAAGGGCCAGGATATCGAGGCCGCCTGCGGACAACTCCGACGAATCCACATTTCGAGATAATCCGCATTATAATGATTGGACGACATTAAGTTCCTGCTCGATGGCGCGATGCAATGCATTCAGCGCCGTTTCCACTTCCAGACGCGTTTTTTCAAGGACTTCGGAAGAAACATCCGGGGGCGGCGCTATGGGCGGGCCGAACGCGCTGATAATGCGCGCGCCCGGTTTTGGAATGGGAAAACGATCCCAGGAACTCAATCTCCAGCATTTACTCACCGCATACGCGTTTGGAATAATCGGCATGCCTGTTTTAGCGGAAAGATAAGCAATACCCGCTTTTGCCTTGCGCCGCGGCCCACGGGGACCGTCCAGGGTCCATCCCACAAAACATCCCAGATCCACCGCGGTTTTAAGTTGTTTCAAGGCTTCCATCCCTCCTCGTGATGAAGAGCCGCGCAATGATTTTAGCCCAAACCGCGCCACGGTGCGCGCGGCCAATTCCCCATCAAAACTGTAACTTGTCAACGTGTGAACAGTGGGTGTGTACTGATGATGTGATGCCGCCAATCCCAGACATTCATGCCAAAATGCGCAGAGTATGCCACCCCGCTCAAAGACCGTATCCCAGACATAGTGTTTGTCCCGCACCTCCCACTCACACAACCGGGCAAGCCCTTTAAATGAAGCCGCGATGGAAAACGGTAATACGCCAAGTTGAAATCGCTGCCATAAAGAAAAACGCTTGGGACTCGTGTATTTGAGCTCGGTGGCGCTCACCGGCCCTCCAATCCCCGCACCAATTGGTATACAACCCGCGTCCGCGGCGTCGGCAAAGACGCCAACTGTGCCCGGCGCATGATTTCACCGCTGATGGCGTCAATTTCCGTCTGCCGGCCCGCGCGCACATCCTGTAACATTGACGAAATATTGTCCGCGGTCCGCGCACAAACGGCTTCCGTCATCTCCACCAGGCTTTGATTAAACCGGTACCCCTCCGTGGAGGCCACTTTCGTCGCCTCAACCACCAGATCGCGCATCAACTGCCGGATTTCCATTATTTGCAATAACCGTCCATTTGGAACATTGAGCAATGCCGTCAAGGGATTGATGCCCGCATTAATAGCCACCTTTTCCCATACCAATTGCCCCGGCGATTCCGTCAGCTCTACTTTGAATCCGGCATTGATCAACGATTCGCGCACCGCAGCGCACGAACACGAAGTCCATGCGCCAAATGAGGTGACACCGGATGCCATGTGGCGCACGCGCCCTTCACTGACCAGGGTAGCCGCTTCTGTCGTGGCGCCCACCATCAGCCGGGCGCTTCCCACCATTGTACACAGAGTCTCCACGTTGCCAAGCCCATTTTGCAGCGTTAATACCGGTGTTTCCGGGGGCAGCCGCAACGACGGTGTGCTATACGCCTTTACCAACACAAGCACAAAGTCCATGCCCGTGGGTACATGTGCCGCGATCACCGGATGTTCCAACAAGGTATGGCCATCCCGGTCTTCAACCACGACCCCCGTTTTCTCCAATCGATCCGCCCTGGCTTGCTTGTGATCCACCAACCAGGTTTTCACTCCCGAATGCGCCAAACGCGCTGCATACAGGCATCCCATCGCCCCAGGTCCTATCACCGCTGCCTTCATGCTCTCCATGTCTCCTTACGGTTGCGGCAAAGCGCGTACAAAGGATTTTTCCAATCCCGGTTTTTTTCTGAATTCCGCGCACGCCGCGGCGGCCGATGCTTTGTCCTTATACCCCGTAATGATGACCCGCGCATATTGCCCGTCCATCACAATTTCCGCATTCACACCCTCTTTGCTCTTCAGTTGATTTTTGTAGGTCTGCGCGGAGGCTTCCCGGTTTCCGCCCGGAAACGACGCCACTTGAATTCCGAACTTGCCCCGGCCCGGCGGCGCAACCTGGGGTTCCGTTTTCCCAGGTTCCATTGCCGGCTTGCCGGCTGGCCCGGCCTTGACTTCCCCTTTCGCACCCCCAGGATTGGTAATCGGCGGCATTGCAATAGCCGGCTCATCCAAAATCCCTGGGGCACTCGTTGCAGGAGTTGTTGAAGTTGCCTTTTGATCCGATGATGCCGAGGGGGTTTGGGGCTCGCTTAGGGTTGGTGCGGAAAGGGATTCCGTTTTCGGGGCTTCTGCCGCAGTATCCGGTGATCCTTCGGAACCCGGCGTTGACGCTGTCACCGCATCAGGTTGAAGGCGAGAACCTGCTTCTCCTTCTGGGGACGGCTTGGGAATTGCCACTGGCTTTTCCAAATCGGTCGCACCTTCGGTGGGGGAGGGCAAAGGATCCATTTCACGCACCCGTCCCGTGGACCACGGCGCACGCTGCACCGGTTCGGCAGCGCCCGCATTCGGCGACGTTTGCACCCCCGTTTGTTCGGGCGCGCCAGGCGCCATTGTTTCCTGGGCGGGCTGAGTGGCAACGGGGTTCTCTGCCATCGTATGGGGCCGATCATACCGGCCCACCAACACCCCGAGCAGGAAAAATACCAAGGCAACAAACAGCGACACACAAATGGCAATCACCAACTGCCCGGAGGTAAACTCCGCTGTCAGCTTATCGCCATCCCCTCGCATTCCGAATTTACTGGGACTCGACATGTTCCACCTGCGCTTCCTCGATGGGCGGCGCTTCCAGCTCCTGCAAACGCTGCATTAACGCCTGACGCGCCGTATCCATTTCCGCGTAACTAAAATTTGGATCTCTCACCTCTATCAGCCGGTTGCCAATTTTGTCGGCGAATAACAACAAATGTACTTCCCCATCCGCTTCATCCGACTCCTTAATGCGGCGAAATACCTTTTGACGGCGCAGCATCTGGGCGGATAGAAAAGCCCTTGCCTGATCAATCCGCTCTACCGACTCCACCGCCTCGTAAAAAACCTGTCTCAGCGGAGAGAATACCTCCGGTGGCTCTTGCTCCGCAACTTTGGGGTCATAGAACCGTGGCGTCCACACGGAATACGCCCCTTCCGCGCGGCCGGACGTCCAACACGCCGAGCAATAATCTTCCCGCATCAATTCCAGTTCCGTACGCCGCACAAGCGAAGTCAACTCTTCCTCATGCACAAATTCCCGCCCGCAGGCCGTACAGGCCCGCGCGCTTTTGCCTATCCGTATTTCCATGCTGCTCCATCTATTACTTCACCGGCGTTTTGCCGGGACCGACTATTCCACCAAAGATCTTAATCAGATCGATCAGTATTTGTCTAGGGGCGTCTATTATTTTTATGGCTTCACTTGTAAGCTCGCCCGCACCGCTTACCAAAGTCACCCCAATCGAGGGTATGCCCGTTACCTCCCCGCTGGGATTAAATGTGGGACCCTTGATGTCAAAGGCAATTTCTATATTATTCTGTGTTAACCGGTGACCGTCAATGTTAAAACTTTTCATGAGGATCGGCATTTTCTGAGCCATGTCCGGCGTAATCGACGCCTTCAGGCTGAAATGCATGTCGCCGTCCCGTATATAGTCTCCATCCCCCGTTATAGTAATTCCGTTCCCGCGCAACACGATGTTTTTCGTTTTTACCGTGTCCCCCAAGAGTTCTACATCCGCCGCAAACCGCGAAAATTCCAGAGAAGGCGGCAACGACATTGTGGATCCTTTGAGTTGCTCCTTGAACTGTTTTGCGAGAAAATCCGCGCTGAACCGGCCGTCTTCAATGTCAAACAACCCCGCTCCCTTCAGCGTATCGGGATCATCATTGTCCATTCGGTAATGCACCTGGCCCTTTACCTTGCCTTCCAAAACCTCTGGAAAATTCAAGTGACGCAATAGATATACCGTGGGAATCGAGTCCCACTTTGCCTGCATCTCCATTATGTTGTCTTCTTGGCTGATCGAAAAACTCCCCTCAATGCTTCCACCGTCTATCTTGGCGGAGAATCGACGCATCCCGGAGGCCTGTTCATCCGTAAAGGCTTCTCCGGAAAATTCCGTTCCGCGCCACGGCGGCATTTCGAGAGAATCCGCGTTCAACACGAAGGTCCACGTATCTGTTTTTTCCGGTTCAGGCGCTTTCTTCTTTTTCCCTGGCCGGTCATCGGGAAGATCCTTTGGGTGCAACGGCAACAGCCACTTAACGCTCAACGGTGGAATATGCGCTTCCGCCGCGGAAATCTTCACCATCCCCTGATTTTCATGCGGCAAATCGTTCACAAACACGTCCACGGACGCGCCTTTCGCTGTCACGGGAACCGATGCCCCCTCCGGCATTGCAACCACATCCTCCAATGTTCCATACACATGGATGGTATTATGCTCTTCCTGTTTGGGCAGACGCTTGTATTCAATGACGATCTCTTTTCCCGCCACACCGCTCAAGGCATAAGGCACTCGAAGACATTTGCTGGTCGCCGGCACATCCACCGGACTTAGCACAAATCGGATGTCTTTGGTGTCGAATTTCTTCTTCTGATAGTCAAATAAAAAATTTGCATGCAATTGCGTCGCGTCAATCGCCCCATCCCCTTCCAGGGTGATGCTTTTCTTCGGCTTAAACTCCACCTTGAAACTGGGGATGGTACTCCCCACGCCAATAGGCTTGCGCAGCCACCAATCGAAATCCACCTGAGCACGGGTTAAATCCAATTCCGCGTCAAACGCGTATGAACTCTTGGAAATTTTGCCGCTGCACGTTGCATTCACCATGCCCGACACGGCAAAATCATCCAAATCTCCCAAAGGCGTCTTTTCCGCTTCTTCCAATAGGCCGCTCACTGTAAACTCGCCTTGTTGCGCCTCCAGATCGTATTGCGCCCGCCCCACAAACGCGTTCCCCGTCAGTTCGGCATTGATCGGATCCAACATGACCATTTTTTCTTTCAGCACCAGCGTCCCGGATATCTTTTTCGCGTACAGCCCGATCTCTTCGTGGTCAATGGTTCCGTCGGTGACATTGAATGTGCCATAGGGTATGCCGTCTTTGGAATCCCAGGACACCTTCATCATCCCAAAGGTTAATTGCCCTCGGGGCATCAGCGGGTCTTTGGGAACAAATGACACAGTTCCGGCATTAACCGACGCTTCCGCGCTGAAAACCGGCGACTTCGGCGTGCCTTGGAGACCCAGCCCAAATTCATACGGCGGTTGAACATCCACCGTCAGTTGACCAAACTCACTTACTTTCCCCTTGACCAGATAATCGACGGCTTCCATCACCGGCACTTGGTCCGCCCGAAGATGCAGATCGAGGGCAGGTTCATCGGCAGCGAATGAAACGGTTCCTTCCAAGCGGCCCGCCAATTGCTCCGATTGCACTTTAGCGGTGATAAGCGTAAAAACCCGGGTGTCCAGATTGTATCCTCCCAATGCATTCAAGGAACCAGAAACGGGTTTTAGCAGCGCTGGTTGATCCCGGAAAAACAAATTTTTAAACGGCGCTTCCACGGAAACCACCAGCGTTCGGTTGGGATCCCCCGTCACATGCACACTCGGGGTGACCGACCCTTGTTTGGCCACCTGTTGTTCAGGGGGAAGAAAAGCGTTTACATCCTCCGCGCAAAGCTCCCCGCATTGCGCGCGCAAGTCAAAATCTTGCATCGACGCATAACGCAATTTTGCCACGAAGTTTTTCTGGGGATCATTATTCACCGCACCGGCTATTTTGATGGAAAGATCGGGGGAATCCAGAAGACGGGCCACGTCCAAATCGATGTTGCTCAATTGCAGCCCTGTTTCCCCCACCAGCCGCTGGATTTCCAGGCTGCACCCCTTCCCCATCACCCGAAAGGCAAATTCCGGAAGCCCGGGTTTCGCGCCCTCTTTTATTCGGAACCATGGCTCCCCCTCCCGCCGGCTGAGCATCACCTTGGCGCCATCCACCACCACCCGCTCAATGTTCACGTAACCATACACCAAATCGATCAGATTGACGTATACATACGCTTTGGGAATAGTTACCTGGACATTAGGGCCTTCCGGAACTTCAACATCCGCCTGAAAACCATCCACGCTGAAACCCCGGAGGCCATTCACCTGCAAGGCGCCGAGTTGGAGATTGCCCCCCAGCCGATTTTCCGCGCGCGCAACCAACGACTCCCGCACCGCGGTTAATTGATAACGGATAAAAAGCACCCCTGCGACAAATACCACCGTGAGCACCAAAAGGGCAAACAAACCAATCCTTGTGCGCCGGCCGTATCGAAAAAGGACTTGGGAATCCGTCTTGGAATCGTGTTTATTCTCCAGTATTCACCTCTTGGCCGCCTGCCGTGGCGCCCGCCCACGGCAGGTTCTTCGCTTTGATCACCAATTCCCGCAATTGTTCCGTCAATTCCGGGTGATCTTTCAAATATTGCCGCGTATTTTCCCGGCCCTGGCCCAGGTTCTCGCCGTTATACGAAAACCATGCGCCGCTTTTTTGCATGATCTTCATGTCGCACGCCAAATCCAGTATATCACCTTCCAGGGAAATGCCTTGATTAAACAGAATATCGAATTCAGATTCGCGGAACGGCGCGCTCAGCTTGTTTTTCACCACCTTCACCCTCACCCGGTTGCCGACGTTTTCCTCCTTCTCCTTCAAGCCCGAAATGCGGCGGATGTCCAGCCGCATGCTCGCGTAAAACTTCAGCGCGCGCCCGCCGGTGGTCGTTTCGGGATTCCCGAACATCACGCCAATCTTCTCGCGGATCTGATTGATAAATATAACGAGTGTTTTGGATCGGCTAATGACGGCGGTCAGCTTACGCAAGGCCTGCGACATCAGGCGCGCCTGCAAGCCGACGTGGGAATCGCCCATTTCGCCTTCGACTTCCGCCTTCGGCACCAACGCCGCCACCGAGTCCACGACAATCACATCCACCGCATTGCTCCGCACAAGACTTTCACAAATCTCCAGCGCCTGCTCCGCCGTATCCGGTTGCGACACCAGCAAATTATCAATATCCACCCCGATCTTCTGCGCAAAATGGGGATCGAGGGCGTGTTCCGCATCGATATAGCACGCAATCCCGCCTTCTTTCTGGGCATTCGCCACCACGTGCAGCGCCAGCGTCGTTTTGCCCGACGCCTCAGGCCCAAACACTTCCACCACGCGCCCCGTGGGCAGCCCTCCCACTCCCGTCGCAATATCCAGCGACAAACTGCCGGTGGATATGGCGCGTACCCCTTGTACAAACGATTCATCGCCCAAGCGCACCAGCGTGCCCCGGCCATACTGTTTCTCAATTTGTGAAACCGCGATATCTAACGCCCGCATCTTTGCTTTGTCTTCACCCGTGTTTGACGACATGTTTTGTTTCCCTTCATTGGTATACTGAAAATTTATTCACCTGTTTATACCACATCGGACCTCACCTGTCAAGCTTGAATTAGTTCCAGCACCTCTCCTTCTTTTTCTTCCGGAAATTCCAATAAATCGTCGAGTATCCGCGCCATGCGGGTCGGCTCGACGCGCACCAACTCTTGAATCATCCGCAGGGTAAGCCGCTTATGGCGGGGCCGCGCCGCGGCAAAATCGGGAAAAATCTGGTTTAAATGGGTGGCGTAAATATCGAAAATACGGCGTTCATTGGCCTCGGAATCCGTTTTGGGAGGCCCTTCGTAGGGATATAGTCCCTGTTCCTTCCATTCTTCGAGGGTGTCCTGGGCGAGTTCCGCCTCGCGTAGCGTAAAATGCTCCCGGAGCTTGCGGCGGGCCGCGTCGAGGAGTTGGCGGACGTCCGGGGCGAGTTCTCCCGCTTGCAGGAGACCTTCCGCGTCCAGCGTGCTGATATGGCGCGATTTCAAGTAGCCGGTGTAACTGAAGCCGCGGAAATGGAGGCGGGGAAGGGCATTAAACCGCATGAAGCCTTCCTCATCGCACAGATACACCCCGCGCCGCCCTGGGGTGTTCCATTCCACGACCGTCAACGCCGCCTTCACCCGCTCGCCGTTCTGCATCACCATCTCTTCCAGGGTGTAATCGGTGTATTGACGTTCGACGTTCGCGGGATCAATCGGCACGCCGTCATACACAATGCGCACGTCCGGGTAATGCCGCATATACAGGGCGAATAGGTCCGTGACCTCATCCTGGGCCTTTACGCCGCGCAGCAGTTCCGCGGAAGGGGATACATTATGGATTTCCACCACCATGCCGGGGACGGTGCGTTTGGTCTTCTTGGAGTCCGTTATGGTGAATTCACCGATAGCCTCGGCCTTGCCGGTGATCGAGAATTCCTTCAACCCCTCCCCATCCGAATACACACTATGCCACGAGACCAGACTGCCCAGCGAAAACGCGCGGAACCGGCCCTTGCCGTATTGCCCGTGCAGCACCCGTTTCCGGGCATTGCTCCGGAATTCCTCGCGTTTCCACGACCCCCCCAGGTTCTGAAACACAATCAGCGCATGATCATACGAAAGCCCGTGGCCATTGTCCGTGATGCGGATGGTATCCAACCCCTCCATCTTGTTCTCAATGAACTCCACATGCACCTCTGTCGCTTCCGCATCCAATGCGTTCCAAATCAACTCCGCCAGCGCCGTCATCGGCTTCGTGCGCGCCAACGTCTCCAGATGGTCATCCTTGACCTGTACCGTAATCGTCTTCACGTATAGACTACTCCCCGAACGTAAAATTCACTCGTAAAAATCCGAACACAAAACCAAGACCTCGATGATACCATTCACACGCCCGCCATGACAAACGGAACGACCCGCAGATCGGTTTTTTGGGGGCAATGAGAAGGCAGGGAGGGTGTGAATGATATATGGAGTACCTTTTGGAAGGATTCAGGACAGAAAACACACCAGATTTCAAAGCACAGCTTTTAGGACAATCTCGTTCCCAAGTCCAACTTGGGAACGAAGGGAAACCCCGTGCCTGAACTCACCCACGGGAGAGAGGCGGAATTGGCGTAATGATTTAGGCTTTTGTTGGTGCATTCCTTGGGTTTATGGACTGAGAATTCAATTGAAATGAAGGGTTCGTAAAGACAATCTCCTTCAAGTCCGAATAAAATGAAATGAGGTTGAATTCCGTGATTGGAGCGTCACCGGGATGGGCACTCTGACACCGCATGTCGAAGCAGCTATGCAGTCGGGTATGTTGGTTGGAGTCAATCAAGCACATGCCTTCAATTACCCAGAGCACGATGTTGTCAAACACCTCGCGGAGTTCACTGAGGGAAGATACATTCTGTACTTGGTTAAAGCGTTTAAACCTTCCCTTCTGCTCACTAGACATCTGAGCAGACGTAACATTGAATTTGGCAAAACCAATGTCTTCAATTCGTCTTTGGATACGATCAATGGCTGCGGACCAACCAAGAACAACGGAAGCACGGAGGTAGCCTTTCATGGCACAGCCCACCGCCTCTTTCAAGTACGCGTCTTCATCGGCAGGAAGTCCCTCAAAGAGTGTAGATAATAGAGACAGAGATGGCGACGAACTGGCGCACTCGTGAAGCACCAAAATGATGTCATTCCTAAAAGATCGGGTCACCTGACTTAAAATAGCCAGATAACGCGTCTTCAAGTTGCTTGGACCAGTGATTCGCAGGAGTTGGCGAAAGTGGTCTGAGTATTCCTTAAGTTTAGCAGGTGCGACATGTCCGCCAATCTCCAGAGAAACAGAAATGTCCGAAAGCCACTCTGTTGAAAGCCGCTCTGCTTTCTGCCTAAGCGATCTTTTGCTAATCGTCTTTGAGGATTCTGCAGCAATATCGCGCCGGAGCACTCTTAGGTCAGCAAGGAATTGGTTCAATTTGTTGATCATGGCTGGCTACAGGAGTTCCTTAATGATGTCTGCGAGTTCTTTTCGCCCCGCGTCAGACAGCCTGACTTTCTTCGTTGTTCTGTCGAATTTTCCAAAGTCAAATAATGTAGAATTATTTTTGAATGTGGCGGCAAAATTGGGACTATCGTAGCACTTCCGCTGAGTACATTCTGTCCGAATGGACTCAACATCGGTCTCGAACTCGCCAAACGCTAATGCAGCCACAAAGCACTGCAGAAGAGCAATACGAATCTGACATTCTGTCATCCGTGTGGTTTTTAGGTCTTCATACAGGGGCATAATCTTGTCAGCTTCCCTGTAAAAAAGAGCATTGATGTGATCAAGCGATAAAGTTTCCTTTTGGAGGAATCGTTTGACCTTCACGTGCAGATCGGTTTCACGGATGTCTTCTTGGCGTACAACCTTCGTTTCGCTATCTGGTGGTGGTTCCTGTACGCCTCCCAGTTCAGGTGTCGTAGGATGGGGTTCATTTTTGCCCCTTACGGGCAAAGGCGCCAATCCAGCCAGGAACTGCTTCAATAGGGTCTCAAAGCATACTGCCTGTAGGTTGTCAGGGCATGCCTTTGCGATATCAGCGAGCTCAAGTATCTTATCCTTCAGTTCCTTCATGCTTTTCCTCCTTTTTGCGACAATAACGACCGTGATCGTCATTAACTTCTATGTTGTATTCAATCCCAACGTCATCAAGGTCTAGTCCTATCAATTGCATCAAAGAGCTTATTCCATGGGCGAGCAGAGCGATTGGTAAAATCGAGATACTGAACGCTCTCCAAGCGTGGGTGGAGGGATGTGGCCTTAATCATCAGTGGAATCACCTTATTTTTATGTCCGCAAGCGAATGCCCATTCATAGGTTGTGTATTCAGACTCTCTGGCTTTTGGGGACATGACAACAACTACGGCTTTGCTTCGACGAATAGCATCGTCGATTTCTTCTCTCCAATTCTCACCGGCATTGAGTCGGTCAATATCAATCCAAGCCTTGTATCCCCATTCCCCCAACTTGGATTTGAGAACTTCGGCGAAATCACCGTCATCATGACAGTGGGAGATGAAAACCTCTGGTTCGTCCTCCGAATTTGAAGCACGATTCGCTTTTCGTTCAGGTTCTGCCGCCTTAGCCTCCCATAATGACAAGATTTTTTGTGCGATTTCGGCCAGAACTTCATCAAGTTTTTGTGTGCTTAGAGAGGAAATTGGGGTACCGTCTTTTGGAATGACTTCTAGGGATCTCAGCCAATCGACTTCATGCCACAGACATGGCTTTGCAATCACCGGAACAATTGGCAGACCTTCTTTCTCACGTCTTATGAGCAGTTCATCCACTTCGGCCCTGGTAGCGTCAGACGCGAGAAAATCAGCAGTCACCAGTAGAACCGCCAACGACGATTCGCTTAATGATTTACGTATTTCGTTCTTCCAGGACTTTCCTGCATCGATGTTCCGATCTGTCCATATACTAAGGGCACCTGTAAGCGATTGAACGCCTCGTAAATGGGCCAAAAGACGCTCTTTTAGATCTTCGTCCCTATGCGAGTAGCTAATAAACACATGTGGACTTATCGTTTTTTTTATTGTGCTCATCAGTTTATCTTAGCTCCACATTTACAGTATGCAACGATGATACAACCTATTACTTTCCTGACCATACGAGACACCTTGGGATATCTTGCCGAAGGTGTGATAATGCCTGTTTGTTCAGTCAGTTGCCGATTGTCCCAGCCATTTATCGGAATGCTATGCGGATCGACATAGGATACCACCTTTCAATGCCCATTCACGGACCTGTGAACGCCTAAAGGCTCGCAATTGAGCACGTGTATATATTACCATGGTCCCAATAAAGCTGTGTTCCATAAGTACCCAAACCGTTTGGATATGGTGCATCAGTTCGAGAACATAGGCTTACCACACTCTTAACGCTGCCAAGTATATCACACGTTGGTGTTTATTAGTAAAATCACTTCTTCTCGTTCCCAAGTCCAACTTGGGAACGAGTTATCATGAATCGTCGATTCCCCCAGAAACCATGAAAAAGGCCTTTAGTGGGAATGGGAAAGGAGCCCCGCGGGTCGTATTTTCAGAGCAGAGGGCTTTGATTAATGACCATGATTGTTTCCAGATGTTTTTGTATCCCGTTTAATACCTATGCCCGTCATTCCCGCGCAGGCGGGAATCCAGGCCGGTGTGTATATTTTGTCGTTTTTCGAACGAAATTTCCCGAAGAAAAAAACATGAGTCCTGGATTCCCGCCTGCACGGGAATGACGACATGGTTTCCGCGTGGTATACTTACGTGGCTAGGTAATTCGAATTATCAGCGCACGAATGGCACACAGAAGAGAACGGATTATCTATGAAGAAGGCTAAGCAACCAGCCAAAGACGATTTTCGTGCGCAGTATGCACGATCTGATTTTGACGGCCCTCTCGTGCGGGGCAAGTATGCCAAGCGATTGCGTGAATCGTGTAATATCGTGGTGCTGTCGCCCGAAGTTGCCGCCGCTTTTCCGAACGAAAAGGCCGTAAACAAGGCACTTAAGTCTCTAATCGACGTCGCCCGGGCAGCCACTCGTTTATAAACAAACTTGGTGTCTAGTAGACATGTCCGTTCCTCTCGTTTCTAAGTACTTGGGAAAGAGATGAGGTTGCCAACGAAAATCTGTCCCACCTGGAGATGTGACCTACTATATTGACAAGCGCAGATAGTAGAGCCTATCTCCAGGTAGGCTTTTTTTGGTGACGATACAAATCTGTCCCACCTGGAGATGTGACCTACTATATTGACAAGCGCGGATAATAGAGCCTATCTCCCGGTAGGCTTCTTTTTGGGTGACGATACAAATCTGTCCCACCTGGAGATGTGACCTACTATATTGACAAGCGCAGATAGTAGAGCCTATCTCCAGGTAGGCTTT
>JAKQOG010000004.1 GCA_029565395.1 Candidatus Hydrogenedentota bacterium
TGGCCTTCCTCTTGACCTTCGACCACACCTTCTTCCTGACCTTCTTCCTGACCTTCTTCTTCGCCTTCTTCTTCGCCTTCAAGTTGCCCTTCGATCACGCCTTCTTCCTGGCCTTCGATTACCCCTTCTTCTTCGCCCTCAATCACACCTTCTTCTTCGCCTTCAAGAGCGCCTTCCTCCTGGCCTTCAAAGATTAACGTGGTCAGGCAGAAGCTGAGGTCGCCGTTGTATTCGGTATGGCTGCCGTCCATGTTGTAGTAATAAAAAGAACCATCTCCTGAAGCGGAAGTGAGCCAGAAAAAGAAGCAGGAAGCCTCGCTGGTGTTCATGATGCTAATCCATCCTTCGGAGAGGCCGACCGAATCATTCAATACCGCATCAAACCGCCACAACGGAAGTCCGTTATAGAACATTCCGGTGAACTCGCGGGTGGCGGTTACAGTCTGTTGGCTAATGATATATCCGGGAGAATATGAGATCTTGCTATCCTGGTAAAACTCGATAAGGTACGTTTCCGAGCTGCGGTTGCAAGGCTCGTATATCCCCCAACCGTTATCTTCGAGGGTAAACCCCCACCAATGCACATCGTCAATCGGAAGTTGCACACCGCTAAACCGGTCTAAAGCAAAGTTGGCATCCTCGCTGCTCCGGTAAAGGGCATAGGCATCTGCCGGACCGTGCGGGAGTTGCTGGTAAAATGCGTCATCGGGACATGACTGCGGCACGAGGGCGATGTCCCTGCCAGGACTCAGCTCGCCTCCCGGCAAGATAATTCCATATGCCACATCCAGTGCATCCAGGTTGTCATCAAACGGATCCGCCGGAATATTTTCCAAGTCAAAGAGGCCGAGATTTCGTGCAGGGATAAACTCATCCGCCACCCCGTCGGTCATAGGCGCGCCCGCCGGCAGGCACAGCCCGTCTATAGTCAGGACGTCTCCAGGATTGGCCGCCTGATGTATTACGCCGGGGATAAGATTCGTAACGGAGAAAAAGGGAATGCCATTGGCGTCCACAAACAGGGCATCCAGATCATTGTCATCCGCAGGGATCCCCAGAAAGGTATGATACCCCGGAATCAGCAGACCATCGGAGGGCGCAGCAACCCGGAAACTGCCATTTCCATCCGGGGTCAGAATGTCCGCCCCGCTGATCGGCAGCAGCAGAATGGGATCCAGTTTTCCCAACGAAGGCGACCCGGCTTTCAGGGAAAAAAACAGTTCGCCGGGCATCAATGGGGTATCCGGATGCACAATTGGCGGCGCTAATAAATCGAGTCCATTCAAATTGTCGTACATATTGGGTTGTAGTACGCCTTTGGGCGGCATGCGCAAATCCAATCCGAGCCACTCCTCGTCCGCCGCCAGCATATTGCTGCCGATATTCCCCGTGCCGCCTATCATGCTGCCCGTAACAAATATGTCTCCCAATGCTTCCTGCGGCAGTGGATTAGGCCGCGGCAACGGCGCGATCCCTAAACTTGTGCCGGTGGTGACTTCAAAATTCACCGCGCTTCCCACTACGCCGGTGGATGCGGGATCCACCGAAAAATGCCAGAAAAGGGGCATGCCTTGTGCATCTTCCCATCCGCCCCCCATGGGATCAATGGTTATTTCGCTTAAACCATACGAAACAGCATCTATGTCATCACCAGGCAATAATCCCAATAGATGTTTATCGAGCCGCACTTTGTTCATGCCGCCGCTCGCCTTGAATACGTCGTTTTCGGGATCGGCGTTTGCGTGGACATCCGTCCAGGGGAATCCCTGGGAATTCTGGTTAACAGTAATGTTGACGTCGTGGATGCGTACCAACTCTCCTTCGCCTTCACCTTCAGTTTCCCCTTCGAGAATTCCTTCGCCTTCTACTTCGCCTTCACTTGCACCTTCTCCTTCTCCTTCTCCTTCTCCTTCACACTCCCCGGCCATATCAGGTTCCGGATTCGGCGGTTCAATCGCTTGAATTGGAATCAATTCGGCATCCAGGGCGTCCAGATTGTCATCCTTCGCATCCGGCGGCGTAGATTCGCCATCCAGGAGTCCCAATTTCCTTGCGGGGATCAATTCGTCGGCAATGCCATCCACCACGGGCGCGCCCACCGGAAGATACATGCCATCCGGCACCAGAATATCCCCGGGACTGGCCCATGCATGGATCTGACTGGACATAAGCACCAACACCGAGAAAAACGGCATGTCCGCGCCATCCACAAAGAGCGCATCCAGATCGTTGCCCGGCATGGGAATGCCCAGGGTGGTATGATCCCCATTGACCGCAAGCCCGTCGGCAACCAATGCAATGCGAAAACCGCAATGGCCGTCCGGCGTCAGGATATCCGACTCCGTGATGGGAATCTGCAAATTGGGATCCATACGCCCCAGCGAAGGCGCCCCCCCCGCCAGGGAAAAGAACAACTCTCCGGGTTGAAGAGGCGTCTCCAGATGCGAGATTGGAGCCGCCTGCAAATCCAATCCATTCAAATCGTCATTAAAATGACGGGGCTGTGGAATTATGTTCCACGGGGTGATATCCAATCCCAGGAATTCCTCATCTCCGCCCAGGAGATTGTTATTCATGGTGGCGAAACTGGTGTAGAAATAGTCGCCATGCGCTTCGTTGGGATTGGGGCATGGACGCGGTGCAGGCGCCAGGCCAATCCCCGTGCCAGCGGTCACTTCGTTGTTGACAGCGCTCCCCTGCGTTCCCCAGGCATAATAATCCACGGAGAAATGCCACACAATTGGGGTCATGGTTATATCAAAAAAGCCCCCCTCTCCAAGCAACACGATCAAAGAGGCATCCGGGTAAGAAATAGCATCAATATCATCCCCCGGCGCCAATCCCAGCATGGCCTTGTTCAAGCGCATGAAATTGATTCCGGCACTCCCCTTATAAACATCGTTTTCGGGGTCAACATCCGTGGAAAGGGCGGTGCCGGGCAAACCTAACGAACCGCTCTTGACAGAAAAATTTATTCCATTCGCCGGGACGGAGCCTGCTTTCCCCATCCCTGTCAATACCACAACCATCGTCAGTGCCAGTGCTTTCCATTTCATCGTCACGCCCTCCAGTTGGATGTCCGGAATATACCCGAATCGAGTACAGTTGCCTTTGCGAATAAAAATGGACGCACGAATCCATTCGAACGTCCAACCAAAAGCCTATTCTGAGATATACAGTGTCCCCCTTCCGGTTTTACTCTACCGGACAAAACAGAACTGCCCCTGCGCTCCTTAATCACACAAACACACCTGCCAATTCGACTTCACATTTCGGTTAGTGTACTTCCCACACGGTTTATTATACCCTATGCCTCTTTTTTAAACAAGAAAATCTCATTTTTATCAGGCTAAGCCCAGGCCGTGTTAACTCATTAAAGATGAATAACTTACAAGTATCTTGCATCGGGATGGAAACTAACAGCGGCCGCCGTAGTGCCCGTAGGGCTGAATTCACCGGCTTCCGTGATGCGCACGCCGATTAATCTCGTGGCGTCCAGGCAATCCAGCAATACCTTGTTCATTTCGATGTTCCGCATGCCCGGATACCCCGGCGACCACCGCTGACCGGTATCAGACGAAACCCCGATAAGGTTTCGCTGTTCCTGATGCAGGTGCTCCGCCATATCCTCCGCGATCCGGTCGGACAATCCCTGCAACAGCAAATAGGACTCCGAATCCCCACGTGCTTTTAATTCTTGGAGCACCTCATCCACTTGTGGGCCGCTGGAAGTAATTTGCAGACCGATGACGTCCAGGTGTCCGGAGGCTTTTGTCCGGAAGTATTGCGCCCCGGAAACGATGTCTTGACGGCTTCCCCCAATCACCGGCGTAAATTCCAACCGCGCAATTTCGCGGTCCGGATTTTCCGGATCAAATATTAAAACTTTGTCGCCATCGGATTGACAGGGATAGAGGCCCATGACGCCTTGGGGCCGTATCCACCCGTTGCCGGTGGCCTGCCGGACCCATTCCTCAAAGAGCGCTTCAAGTTCCTGCTGGGTGTGCCCGGCACGTTTCCAGGCGGAGGTTCCGCCAAAGCGCCAATTCAGTGAGAAGAGCGTCTTGATGTCCACATGCCGTGCAAATTCTTCCAGGGCATATTCATACCGCCGTTGCCGGAAGCGCGGTTGATCAGGCAGTGAATGCCCTGTAAAAGAAACGATACGGCGCGGCAAAGAGGCCATCAGGGACTCTTCTTCCGATGCCCGTTGTTCAGCATGTTCCAGCCGCTTGATCAGCTTGGCCTTGTTATCAGCAAAAAATTCCTGTTGGTTCGCTCCGCTCAAAATCGTGTTCATGACATTCACGCCATCCATGGCAGTACGGCAGTAAAAAACATCGGAACGCATCTTTGCTCGATCACCTTCGCCCGCCAACGCCACATAGGCGGCATGCCGTACACTCACCGGAGCGCCTCCAACCAACACCGGAATTTCCAACCCCTGTTCCCGCATCATCTTTGACACTGTAATCATGTGATTGGAGGTTTGCACCAGAAGCGCGGACATGCCGATGGCGTCCGCCTGATGTTCCTTTGCGGTATCAATGAATTTTTGGAGGGGGGTCATCACTCCCAAATCGATCACGCGGTATCCATAGTTTTCCAGCAGGGTGCGCGCGAGATCCTTCCCGATGGAATGCACATCCTGATACACCGTGCCGATCACTACGGTGCCTCTATACTGAATTCCGCCCTGCAGTTCCACGCCCGATTCATTGCGTATGTAGGCCTCAAGAAAGCCCATGGCGTGCCGCATGACGTCCGCGGCACGCAGCAGATGCGGCAGCGAAACCTCGCCCCGCCCGAAGCCGTCACCGAGTTCCTGCATGGCGCCCATCAGATGGACGTTAATAAAGTCCAGTGGCGCATGCAATTCCATCGCCTGGGCCACTTGCAGCACGATGAGATCGGCATATTCGTAAGTGTGGCCATTAACCGCAAAGCTTCCCGATTCCCGCTCTTTGAATCCATCCTTGATCTTTTCGCAAATGGCGCGATCGAGCGGCAGGTCCTCATACGAGGTGCGCCGCTTTGCATCGCCGCCCTTCTTCGCCTGCGCGATGAGTTCCAATTCGGAGAAAGCATCCATATCGCGCTCGAACACCACGCGGCGGCCTAGAGCATAATCCTTGGGATCCAAGCCGGATACAAACACGTAATGGTTCGGATTCAAAATGGCGGCATCAAGCCCTGCCTTGCGCGCTTCATCCAGAAACACGGAGGTAAGCACGGTGCGCATGTGCGGCTTTTGCGCCAAACCGGCGGTAAGATTGCCCACGCCAAGCGAGGTATGCACCGTAGGGTACTTCCTCTTGACCTGCCGGACCGCTTCAATGGTCTCCATGGCGAAATTCATCCCCTCCACCGATTCCGCGCCGATGGGAAACACATTACAGTCGATAAACAACCGATCCGGCGGTATCCCGTACTTGTTTTGTGCGCGCTCGATAATTTGCGAAGCAAGATCCAGCTTCTCTTCCACGGTCGCCCCTGGGCCTTTTGGGCCGGTGCACAACGCGATATATAACGGATTATGGGCCTCCACGGCCTCGATGACGGCATCGAGTTTGAGCACGCCCGGCGCGCATTCTTCCATCGAGATCGAATTGATCAGCGGGCGCCCCGGATAGGTCTTCACGGCCTCCGCCAACGCATCCACCTGGAAGGAATCCAGGCACATCGCCCCGGAAAAATCCGTATTCAGCAGCCGCACCACTTCCTTCAAGGTTTCAACGGTATTGGTGACATTGGAATCCATGCACACATCGATAATGTCACACCCCACCCCTTCCGTTTGTTCGCGCGCCACTTCCTCCAGGGTGTCAATATTGATCCCCTGATCATTTTCCACCGCTTCCCGCACTTTTTTCGAGCCGCGCACGTTCAGGCGCTCACCAAACCGAATCAGCGTGGAGGAACTGTCCAGCAATATGGCATTTTGCAGCCCGGATACATACAAGCCGCGCTCAGGAGTCCGCGGTTGAGGTATTAATCCTTTTACGGCGTCTGCGACACATCGGATATGTTCAGGCGTAGTGCCGCAGCAACCGCCTACGATATTGACCCCATAGGTTTCCACGAAATGGCGCAGCAGATCCGCAAAGCGCCGGGGATCGAAGCGGAATACGGTTTTCCCATTTTCCGAGACGGGCAATCCTGCATTGGGGATGATGGAAATGGGCAGATGTGAAAACCGGGCGATTTTCGCAACGGTTTTTTCCATCTGATCCGGGCCTATCGAGCAATTGATGCCAAACACATCGATGCCTATGCCTTCCAGCGTCACCAGCGCGGCATGAATGTCCGTATTGAAAATCTGCATCTTGCCAAACGAGTCAACGGTCACCTGCGCCATGATGGGCAGTTTCCGCCCCTTTTCACGCATGGCGCGTTGCCCCCCCATGACGGCCGCTTTCAATTCCAGAATATCCTGTTGCGTCTCATACAGCAGCACATCCGCGCCGCCATCAATCAATCCCGCCACCTGATGGTGGAAATTGTCCATGATTGTGTCAAACGTCGCTTCCACCAAATCTGCCTTGGTGTGCGACACCACCCGGTTGGAGGGGCCAATCGAACCCAGCACAAACAAGGGCCGCCCGTCATACTGCGGACACGCCCGGTATTCTTCCCGGGCCTCGCAGGCTACTTCCGCACCCCGGCGGCTCAGGTAATAGGAAAATTTCTCATGGGACACCGCCCTCAAATCCACATCATACGGAATCGGCGCGAAATGGGTGAGATCCAACCGGGAAAAATCATATTCCGACAAGCGCAGCGGCGACGCGCCAAAGGTATTGGTCTCAATGGCATGACAGCCGGCGTCAAAAAAGGCCCGATGAATCGATTTCATGGCCTCGGGTTTCGAAAAGGTCAGCAGGTCCGATAACATCCGGTAATCGGAACCGCCAAAATCGGCATCATGAAGATCCAGCGTCTGGATCATCGTGCCCGTGGCGCCGTCAAGAACAAGAATCTGCTCCTTCAATACATCAAAAAATGTCATGGGTTTCCTTAATTCCCTGAAATGGAAATTCAGTGTTTACAAGGTGATAGCAATGCCTTCCCGGCGCGCTATTTCGAGAATAGGGGAAGCATTGTCGGTTTCCCACTGCCGTTCCCCACAAGGTATAGGTTCGATCCGGATATCAGCCTCCAATGTGGCGCGCCAAAGCTTCTTGGTTTTATGTATGCCAAAAGGACGGTCAAATTCCGGGGCTACAACGATCAGATCGATATCGCTATATTCATGTGCATCACCCCGTGCAAAAGACCCAAAAAGCACTGCGCTCTTTGGATGAATTCCAGCCTTGGGAAGCCCACGGAGATATTGTTTTATTTTTCGGACGATTGTTTTATCAACCATGTTAAGAACCTTTTGACAGTCACAAATTCAGTATTAGCCGCTCTTCGGCTAATAGGCTTTGGCATGTTTGTTGGATATCGGCCTTCCAATTGATATGCATCAAATTCCCGAAGGAAGACACGTTGTTTTTCAGTAAGTTTGAGTTCAGCCAATTCTGCTAACCGATTTAGATTGTGAATTTTGGGTGGAATACCGTGAGTAACACGAACTACATGTGCTTTTAGTTTTTTTTCCAGGGCAAGATGGCAAAAGAAGAGTCCTTGACGCACTAAGCCTTTCGACAACAGTAAAGTTGCGGCACGCATCTCTTCTTCAGAGCCTACGTTCCAGTATTCGATATGTTTCTTTTCGTCAATCAAACTAGTAAATTACACCTTAATCATGTGGCCGATAAAATACACTTAGATGTAATTATAGCGGTGAAAGACCTTTTGAACAAGCGGCCGCGTTCCCATAACTCCTTAATGAACAAAACACAGAGAATATCTGTCGGAATCAATTATCGTCTTCGTCGTCCTCTTCTTCCTCATACTTCATGTGGCTGAACTCATGGAGGACGAAGCCACCCTGGTTCATCGGGAACGTGTTGCCGTATTTATTGGCCAGTTTCAGGAAAGCCACATGCCCGTCGAGGTACAGCACGTTGCTGCCGCCCGGCACATGGTTGAAGTGAAATGCCTCATCGTCTGAAATCGTGTCCCACATGACGCCAATTTCAGATTGGGCGCGGGCTGTGCTTGCTGGATCATTCACATCGGTGATTAAAAATCGCTCAATTCCTTCCCGCAACCGGTAGATCAGCTTGCCATCTCCGCTCCCTGTGCCTTCCGGCAGCTCAAAATCCTCCTCTGTAGTCTTGATTGCCTCTTCAGGCGCGGAATCCAGCTTGGCGAGCAATGCTTTGATATTTATCTCGAAATCCTGGGCATTTGTATTCCCAGTCAGGGGATTCACTTTATCATCCGTCATCCGTTGTTCCACCAGCCAGCCAAAATAGATGTAAGGATGTTCATATACTTCGCATGGCTGTACGATCCCATCATTGGCGAAGGGTTGAATCACCTCACCATCCCCGCTCCACAAACTCGACGGTGTTTGACCCTGATCCCAGAGCTCCAATGCATTGGCGCCTGCCGGGTTGCTGGGGCAGACCAGCGTATTCAGATCCGCAAGATATTCCGGGTACACCGCTACCGCATTTGTCCGCTTTTGCATCACAACATCATCTTCCCTTATGGGATTTAATATAACACTACATGCAAACTCAGCACAAGCACATCGCTGTTTTCAAAACTGATCTGCGCTGCCCGGGAACTTTCCTATTTTGGAACACGCGCGAGTTGACTTCCAGGATGCGCTTAGTACACACTATCCGTACGGAAGCAAGCACGTTATTCGAAGGGCTGAAACGAGCAACGGGCGGAGCTTGAGTGACAGCATCCGCCATGACCCACGGGAGAAACGCCATGGGCAAGATGAACACGGCAACAGCGTTTCTGATGATGATAACCTGCTTAGGTTTTTTGGGATCGGGATGCGCCCATCTGGTGGGCGCGTGCCCGATGGAGTTTGATCCTGCCCCTCCCCTCAAAATTGCCGCTCTCCAGCCCCTTTCCTACACGCCGCCTCCCCCTGATGATCCCGGAAAACCCCTCCTCACCCCCGATATCCCCTCTATTTGGCCCTTGCAGGAGGACTATCGGACAATCCTTTCGCCCTATGGTCCGCGTGGCAAACGGCGGGGCGGTCCCGGCCGCTTCCATCGCGCCGTGGATATACGCGCGCCCTCCGGCGCTCCCGTCGCCGCCACAGCCCCCGGAGTGGTCAAACAAGTAAGTTCCCGCGGCAATTATGGCAAGCTGGTGGTGATTGAGCACGCACGCGGGTATGCTTCCGCCTATGCACACTTGAGCGTTATCCAAGTAAAGACGGGGCAGGAAGTGAAGCAGGGTGAACAAATCGGCAAGGCAGGCCACACCGGCAACGCCACCACCTCTCACCTACATTACGAGGTCCGCCGGGACGGAAAATACCTCGACCCCTCCAACTATCTCCCCAAAAACTGATCCCTTCTTCACATCCTTGATACCGTTCTTGTCACGGAGAGGGAGTCGTTGCTATTCTTGTATGCAACTCAACCCTTGGAGGGGCAGAATGTGGTAATACGGAAGGCAGTGATAACGGCGGCGGGGCGCGGCGCGCGTCTCTATCCGGTGGCGGACACGGTTCACAAGGCGATGTTGCCGCTGATGGACCGGGACGGGCTGACGAAGCCCGTGATTCAAATCATCATCGAGGAAGCGCTCGAGAGCGGCATCGAGGAGGTGTGCATCGTGTGCGCGCCGGGCGATGAGGAACAGTACCGCCTGCACTTGAGCCGCCTGCGCAACAATTTTGCGTCGGGATATCCGGGCGAAGACTGGGCGCGGGACCAGGCCGCACGCATTGACAATATCCTGAAACGGGTCTCATTCGCCGTGCAGAGCAAACCGCTGGGATATGGCCATTCCGTGTATTGCGCGCGGGAGTTCGTGGGCGAGGAGTGCTTTCTGCTGCTCCTGGGCGACCATCTATATATTTCGGATGTTCCGGGACAACGCTGCGCGCAACAATTGATCCAACTGGCGATGCAGGAAAACTGCGCGGTGGCCGCCGTAAACCCAACGCGGGAACATCTGGTGCGTCACTACGGAACATTGAGCGGAAAACGCATATCCGGCATGCATGGGGTGTATGAAATTGAAAAGATCATCGAGAAACCGTCACTCAGCCAGGCGGAAGTGGAATTGCTTACCCCGGGCTTGCGCGCAGGCCATTACCTCTGCCTGTTCGGAATGCACGTGCTGCCCCATCGGATCTTCGACCTCCTCGAAAAAGACTTGACCGAGGAGACGGGCGCGGGCGAGTGCCAGCTTACACCGGCGCTTCAGAAATTGGCCCAGGGCGAGAAATACCTTGCGGCGGAACTGCGCGGGGCGCGGTATGATATTGGGGTGAAGTTCGGGTTGATGCTGGCCCAAATCGCGTTGGGCATGGCCGGACATGAGCGTGACAGCATGCTGACCGAAATCGTGGAACTCATGGCGGATCAAGGGCGGAGCCGGGAGGACGCCCAGTGAATCCGTTTATCGAAACGATTGTCAGCCGTGAACCCGGCATGCGGAACCGTTCCTTTCGCGCGGTCTGCGAGGGCATGGACATCCATGCGCTGGTATGCGCATGCGAGGAACTGGAGCAATTTCGCCGCTCCGCCACAAATCTGTATGAACGCGTCCGCGCGACGCTATTTTTATATGCCGCATACCGGTTTTATCTGAGCGAGGCCGGCGCATTTCCTTCCACAGGACCCATCCCCTTCCAGGGATTTTCCGATCTGCTGGAACGCCGTTTCGAAGAATCCATTGCCTGCTTTCTGCAAGCGGTGCGGAGCAACGGGCCCAGCGGTTCACTGTTTAGCGCGCTGGCGGAGGCCTACCATCACCTATCGTTTCAAACGCTTACGAACCAGGTGCGGCGAAGCGTGCGCGCGAGCCGGGGAAATCAGTGGATGTTCCGCGTCGGTCATCCGGGCGATCATCCGCTTCGCATCCGCACGGAAATGCTGCATCGCCCCCATGGCACGCTGCTGTATCCCATATTAACGGAGACCACGCCGGTGCGTCTCGATCTAAGCCACAGCGGCTGGTCGGATATTTTCTTTCTGGGGATGGACTTTCCCGAGTGTGCGCGCGTCCTCAATATTTCCGTAAATCTCGGCGTGTATGGGCGCGATCAGGAGATCAAACCGCCGATAGAATCGTATTTGCGCGTGATCCCCGAACCGGTGCTGCGCCTCACCAGCGTGGATCTCGAAACCACAAAAGACATCTCCGAACTGCGCGACCTGTTTAACTTCGGCAACGATTACTTGAGCCTGTTGAAAGCGGGCGTGATCGCTTCCGGGCTGATTCCACCATCCTTTGAAGGCACCGGGCACACTGTAGCCCAGATCCTGGCGCAAGTCGTGGAACCCGGTATGGGAATCGAACTGGTCACGAAGGTCAACGACATCCCGAAAGGCTCGCGGCTTGCGGTGTCCACCAACCTGCTGGGATCCATCATCAGCGTGCTGATGCGGGCCACGGGGCAGACCTCCGCCTTGGAAGGCGGCCTGAAAGAAGAGGAACGCCGCTTGATTGCTTCGCGGGCGATTCTGGGAGAATGGCTGGGCGGCTCCGGCGGCGGCTGGCAGGATTCGGGCGGGATCTGGCCGGGTTTGAAAGTGATTGAAGGAGCGCTGGCTGGTCCTGAGGATCCGGAATTCGGTATCAGCAGAGGGTGTTTGCTGCCGCGGCATCGCATTCTGGGCGTGGAGGATCTGCATCCTGAAGTCACGGAGCGGCTGGCACAGTCGCTGGTGTTGATTCATGGGGGAATGGCGCAAAACGTCGGCCCCATCCTGGAAATGGTGACGGAAAAATATCTGCTCCGCACACAACCCGAATTTCAGGCGCGGCTGGATATGCGCGCCATTTTCGACGGCATTCTCGGCGCGCTGAAAGCAGGCAGTGTAAAAGATCTTGGCGCCTGCACCACCCGAAATTGGAACTATCCGCTCAAGACAATCATCCCGTGGGTAACGAACCGTTTCACGGAAACCATTATTGCGCGCGCCACGGAACAGTACAGCAACGATTTCTGGGGGTTTCTCATGCTGGGGGGCATGTCCGGCGGCGGTATGTGCATGATGGTGGCCCCGGAGCGCCGCCCCGCGTTTCGCGATGACATCCTGGCAATCATGCGAACGGCCAAGCGCGAACTGGAAGATGCTCTCCCGTTTGCAATGGAACCGGTGGTGTATGATTTCCGCATTAACACCAAAGGCAGCATGGCGGGGTTGCTGGCGGGCGATCATGCGACGATGCCGGCCCGGTATTATGCGCTCCAGGTGCCCGAATTGGTGCGGCAAGACCCCGCATCCGTGGAATATTTGCGCCGGGTTGAACTCGATCACTTCACCACGCATTGTGACAAGCCCGAAGAGACGTACCGCATCCTCCGAACGCTCGTGAGCAACCTGTTCCGGGTGGGCGGCGCCGCCTCGCAGGGTGAACGGCGCGAATGGGATGAAGCTTCCGACCACATCAAACAGGAAAATGGCTTTGACCCGATTCAACACGAACAAACCCGGGAGGATTTGCGCGCAGGACGCATCGGATTGTCGCGCAACCGCCTGCCGGTGGATACCGACATCCGCGACGTCGAAAACAGCGATGTTATCGTAATGGGCGGCAACAAACGGCACCGGGCACGGGGCAATTCCGCATTGCGCGAAGGGCGCGTGGCGGTGCTGAGCCTGGCGGGCGGCGTGGGCAGCCGCTGGACCACCGGCGCGGGCGTGATCAAAGCAGTGAATCCTTTCGTTTTCCTTGAAGGCAAACATCGCAGCTTTCTGGAACTGCATCTGGCTAAAACACAAGCAACGTTTAAACATTTCAACGCCCCTGCTCCGCATATCATTTCGACAAGCTTCCTTACGCATGCGCCTATTGAAAAACATCTCCAATTAAACCAGAACTACGGCTTTAGCGGGCCGTTATATCTTTCCCCCGGACGATCGATTTGCCAGCGGCTCATTCCCATGGTCCGCGACCTTGTTTTTCTGTGGGAGGAAATGCCGCAGGAAACGCTGGACGAGCAAAAGCAGAAAGTGCGCGAGGCGGTGCGCGGCGCGCTGATGGATTGGGCGCGCGCCAAGGGCGAAGGCACGGATTACGTGGACAATGTCCCGATTCAACGTTTCAGCCCGCCCGGGCATTGGTATGAGGTGCCGAACTTACTGCGCAACGGCGTGCTGGCACAAGTGCTCGCGGAACAACCTTCAATCGAAACGATCATGCTGCACAATATCGACACGCTCGGCGCGAGCCTCGATCCCGATGCGCTGGGCGCGCATCTGGTCAGCGGCAACATACTCACGTTCGAGGTGGTGCCACGCCGCATTTATGATCGCGGCGGCGGTTTGGCGCGCGTGAACGGACGCGTCCGCCTGCTGGAAGGGTTGGCGCAGCCGCGTGAAGAAGATGAATTGAATCTGCGGTACTACAATTCACAAACCACATGGATTCAGATCGACCCGCTGCTTCAATTGTTCGGATTAACCCGCGCGGATCTTTCCGCCTCGGATACTAAGGTGGCGGAAGCCGTGCGCCGCATGGGCCGCCGCATGCCCACGTATGTCACGATCAAAGACGCCAAACGCCGCTGGGGGCATGGCCAGGAAGACGTGTATCCCGTTGCGCAGTTCGAAAAACTGTGGAGCGATATGACCGCCCTGGCCGACGTTTCGTGCGGATTTCTGGTGGTGCCGCGCCTGCGCGGTCAGCAACTCAAAGATCTGAATCAACTCGATCCCTGGGCAAACGACGGAAGCAAGGAATACACCGCGCGTTTGTGCGGATTGGCCCGGTAATATCTCTTCCAAACGGAACTTCTCTGGCTCGGCGGTGTTGGAACAAGTGGCGTGGAAATACAGACCGCGCCGAAGTAAAGAAGCAACACTTAAGAGGAGATCGAGCCATGAGAACGTGGACGTTGATAAGCATGATTGTGGCGGCGGCTGTATTGGCCGCGGGGCCGGTGTGGGCACAGGGGCCGCACGGAAAACAGGGGCATCCCGGAAAAGGATTCAAGCAACTCTTCCAGGAGGCGGATGTCAATCACGATGGAAACGTGACCTTTGATGAATTGAAGGCGGTGCGGCCGGGAATGACTCAGGAACGTTACACCAAATTGGATCGAAACGGGGATGGCACATTAGATGATAAAGACCTTGCCCGGGGCAAACGTCAACTTGTGGCGAAGCTGAAACAGGCCGACGCCAACAAAGATGGCAAAGTAACATATTCGGAAGCGAAAACGGTCTTCCCGAAAATGACCGAAGAAAAATTCAAGCAACGTGATCGCAACGGCGATGGCGCGTTGAGCCCGGAAGATCGCAGGCCCAAGTCCTGAGCCGCGTTTGAAAATATACCTATAGCGATGGCTGGTGAACTACGCCAGCCATCCTGTCATTTCGGCCAGTGTAATCGAGTATTCCTGGAAGTGCTGCCAGGAAATATCCGGGGGAACACCGTGATCGCACGAAGGGATGTACCCGCCGCCGGTTAGGACCGGCCGAATGCGAGCCAACTCGCGCCTAAGTGCTTCACCGCCCGCTGCAATCGCACGCTTGTCGATGCCGCCCCGGAACGAAAGCTTCTTCCCGAACATACTGCGGAATTCATTGATGTCATTTCCCGCGGCCGCTTCTATGGGATCCACGCAGTTGACACCCCATTCCATCCATACAGGAATCAGCAGACCGATATGCCCATCGGAATCAATTCCAAACAGTTCCGTCCCTGCGGACCGCGCTTGATCAATCCACTGCCGGTAACAAGGGCCGCAAAAACGTTCGGTCATTTCCGGCGAAATCATCGGATGTTCCTTGTAGCACATGTCTTCGGAAAGATGTAGCATATCAGGCGCAACGCGGTCCAAAATCACCTGTAAAACCTCGGAGCCGAAATCACGCCAGAATACCGACATGGTTTCAATCAGGTCCGGTTGTTCCAGCATCATCGTGCACAAGTTTTCCATTCCACAAAATTCCCGCAACTGCCAAAACGGACCGTTGAACGACACGATGAGCGGATAATCGCGCGCGCGCAATCGTGCACAACGATCATCAAAATCCGGCGGGAACCGCTGTGGATCTTTGGGATTGAACCGCCAGCGAATACGCTCCTCCCAATCCGCCAAATTCTGCACGGGGAAACGGTGCCATTTGCGCGTGACAAAATCCTTGGGGGAGCGTATATACGAATAATCATACGTGTCGGAGATTTCCGTAATGGCCCCCATCCAATCATGGACGATATAGTGCCCCTCCTTGTGTTCCAGCACCTTTTCTTCAAATTTGGGATTCATCTGAAACGAAACGCCAAGATCGGTAATGGGCTGATTGGGTTTCCAGGGCGCGGGCGCCAGACCCCGTTCGCCGCGTTTGGCATCCAACAGTTGATACAAGACCTCGGACCAGGAACCTTCCAAACCCTGCTGCTGCCAGGCATGCAAGGTGGATTCACGCGGCCCGCCCGGCTCAAAGGGCGTCCGGTCCGGTGTTCCGAACAGCAAGGTTTCCAAAAAACGTTCGCGGTGATTCATACGTTCAGCCATTCTCCTTGCACGGATTGTTCTTCAATCATGGCACATGGGGATTGTATACAAATCGCTCCCGCAATCTCGATGAGAGATGGAGGAAGACCGAAGGAATTCATTCAGGGTGCAGAATGCCCCGGGCGCGGTATTCAGCGATGAGGTCATAGAGTTTTGATTTGCCGATTCCAAGAATCTTGGCGGCCTCCAGAACATGCCCCCTGCAATAGTCCAAGGTTTTGATGATGTGCCGCTGCTGAACTTCCTCCAGAGAAATCGGCCGCTCCTGCGCTTCCTGTTCATTAACGGCCAGTTGGAGATCTTCCGCCGTGATGAATTCATTGGCACTAAAGGTAACGGCGGTTTCAATGCTGTTTTTTAATTCACGGACATTCCCGGTCCATGACCGCGCATCGAGGAAATCCATTGCTCCATCGGCAAAGCCGCGCAAGGGGTGCTTGGACAGATAGCGTGCGCTTCTCAAAAAATGTTCGGCGAGTTCCGGGATATCCGTTTTTCGCTCGCGCAGCGGCGGGATCCGAATTTCCACCGCGCGCAGGCGGTGATATAAATCCCGGCGGAAGGAAGGATACTTCAATCCATCCGAGATGTCTTTATTGGTGGCGGAAATCACGCGGAAGTCCACGCTGATTTCCTCTTTTCCCCCGATGCGGCGGATTTGCTTGGTCTCCAGCGCCCGCAAAATCCGCGCCTGGCTCGCCGTGCTCAAGTCGCCGATTTCATCCAGAAACAGGGTGCCGCCGCCGCTTTGCTCAATAAGGCCGATATGGCGTTCATGCGCCCCGGTAAACGCGCCTTTTTCGTATCCGAACAATTCGCTCTCGATCAAATCCGTCGGAATCGCCGCACAATTCACCGTAATAAGCGGCCCCTGGACACGGTTGGATAAATCATGGATTAACCGGGCCACCAATTCTTTGCCGGTCCCTGTTTCACCGATGATGAGAACCGGGGCCGGAGACTGCGCCACCTTGGCCGCCTGCTCGCGCAATCGCCGCATGGCGGGGCTTCCCCCAATCAGTGCAAGGGATTGCTTTTGTTTGGCGCGCAACCATTCCACCTCTTTTTCAAGTCCGTTAAGCTTTTCAATCGCCCCAAAAAAGGGCGCCACCGCATGGGCCAGGGCGATCAGAAAATGCAGGTCTTTTTCATCGTAGGGCTTGTGCGGAGCATCCACTTGCAGCGCGATGACCCCAATTGGATGCGTCCCGAAGAATATCGGGACAATGAGCAAAGCCAGTGCGCCATGCCGGCTCCGGCTGGTTAGTTGTTCCGGCACTAAAAAGCCGCGCAGTTCTTCCAACGACTTCCGCATGGATTCTTCCGGCGGGCCTGAGGCGGAAGATGATGTTTCCGTGCGCGCAATGCGATACTCAAACAGCTCGTCTGAAGCCTCCACCAACGCCATCCAAAAACATTGCGGATGCAACCGGTCCACAATTATGTGATCGAGCGTCTCTATCAACTTTTCCAAAGAAGTGGCATGACTGAATATGCGGCTCGCTCTGAACAACTGCAGCACATCGGTCACGGTAACACCACTTTTCTCAAAATCTTTCAAGGCGCTGTTGCTTAAATAAATCACATCGCCTTCGGCAAGCGTCACCGTGGAAGGGTTGTCGGTTATGTCAGGCACATTGGAATCACGGGGACTGGTCTGGGTCAACACCAGCGTGGCCTGACCGATGTTAATCTCGTCGCCAGGATGAAGCAGGCATTTCTCTACCTGCTTTCCATTCACCAGTGTGAAGTTGCGGCTGCCAAGATCCTGCAAGTGCACCTCGCCTTCGTCCAGCATGATCTGGCAATGGCGCCGGGACACCAGTGGATCTGCAATCCGGATATCGCACCCTTTTTCCCGTCCAATAATCAAAGGCGTCTCGGATACAACCCAACTGGCGCCTTTTCCAGGATCTGACTTCGTTTTAATCCTAAATATGGGAATCATCCCCTTGTTCTCCACTTCTATCATTCTACACAACGCCGCTACGCCACACAAGAATTGCCCCGGCCAGGGGCCTGCGTCATCAAAGGAGGTTTTCAAATTTTGTTGTTTTTTTGCCAGAGATATTGTAGATTGTATCTACAATATAACCAAGGATATGATTGAACATAGGAGGAGACATGCCATGAGTAAGGTTGAGCAAATCGAACA
>JAKQOG010000011.1 GCA_029565395.1 Candidatus Hydrogenedentota bacterium
CGCGATCGGATACTTGACGGACAGTTGACGCTGGTCTCCCCTTACGACCCCAATGCCGGATTTAACGTCGGCAATGCCATGCAGCGCAATAAACTCATCTATGCCCTGTCCAGCGCCGCACTGGTAGTGAATACCGATATCAATAAAGGTGGAACATGGGCAGGTGCGGTCGAGCAACTCGACAAACTTAAATTGACGCCTGTATACGTCCGGTCAACCGGCGCGCCCTCCGCCGGCCTGGACGCCTTGCGCAAGAAAGGCGCCCTCCCCTGGCCCAATCCAAACGAAACAGAGGATCTCGTCTCCATCTTACATACGGAAGTACCGGTAGCCAAAACGCCGGTGCAGTCTGAATTATTTTCTTATGATGACGCAGTGGATATGCCCGTGGTACTCCGTGAAACCCCTGAAAACGTTACACAGGGTAAAGGGTAATATTTTGGGATAAAAGCGCAGGGAACACTCTTGATCTACACGCTTATGCCCATCACACGGTCATTAACCTTTTCACATGTAGACATTCCTGCAGTTCAAAACCTGGCCCATCAAATACCGAACCGCTTTAAACACATGCCGTTATAGCAACGGTTTTAACCAAGGGCCATTACAAGTTGGATATTTCGGATATCAGAGAAAATTGTCGGACGGCCAATTTGAATTCAGTGTTCACGCGCTCATCCGGGCTGTTGAACGCAATATTTCCGACCTGGAAATCAGACGGGCGGGCCGTTGTGCCACTATCATTGAAAGCTATTCAGATGATAAATTTCTGCCAAGTTGCCTTGTGCTTGGGTTTACCGATAACAACCGCCCGCTGCACCTCCAATTATATTGATAAAGATTATCACGTTGTACGAACCGGACCCTGAATTATGGGTGGGGTTTCGCGAAAGGAAGCCGCCGTGAGAAGGTGTGATGTTTGTGGAAATACCAGATTTCGCCCGGAATCCGTTGATGAAGTATTCCGGGTGGAAAAGCAACTGGTTATGGTGGAGCATGTTCCTGCGTTGATCTGTGAACGGTGCGGCGAAAAAATTTTTGATCGTGAAACGGTGGAGCGAGTGAGACGCGCCATTCATGAGGAATATCCGCCTTCTCGAAAGATTGTATTGGAAGTACGCGATTTCGTGTAAATAAAACGGAGAAGCGGTCACGTTGGGAATTAAATAATTGGCTTGGGGACAGGGCCATGCCCCGGTTTGCGCTATTGTCTTCATCCCCTGTTTTCGGCTTCTTTAAACACGGACATTCGTGTGCGTAAAGACCTGAGTCCCAGAATTTGCCGTAAGAGGGCGTTCACTGTTAGAAGGTGTTTTCGGCGCTGAATATGCCAATCATGTTCGCCAGGCTCGGCAGCACGGGTTGCGTGGCGCCCAAGTCCATGCTTGGGGTATTGTTCATGCCAGGCGCCGGCGCCACATAGGGGACCCAGGCCACATGGCCGTCCATAAAAAGGACATTGCACCCGCCGGGGACATGGTTAAAGTAATGAATCCCGCTCGCGTTCCCGAAGGTGTCCATCATGGCAAAGAGGGTGCTTTGCGCCATGGCCGAGGTCTGCGGATTGTTCACGTCCGTGATCAGGAACCGTTCGTTGCCTTCCTTGATGCGGTAGATGGTGTCGCCCCCGCCATTGCCAAGCCCCAGGGTCACCTTCACGTCCATGGCGGCCAGTTCCAGCAAGACTATGCC
>JAKQOG010000040.1 GCA_029565395.1 Candidatus Hydrogenedentota bacterium
GGATGGAATGGACCGTGCGCGGCGCAAACGCCATTGCCGCACTGCGTTGCGTCATCCAGTCAAACCGATTCGAGGAGTTCTGGGAACAACGCACCGCTTGAAAACCCCAAAACCTGACGCAGGCCCGAACGCGGGGCACAATCCACCGCTTGTGGTTTATCCGGACGGCGGGGTCCAATGGCTCGAATTGCCGCGCGGACTGGTCCTGGGCATCCGGGAAAACAATGCCTATGAAACGCGCGTTTTGCAGATGCAGCCGGGCTGCCGCCTGATCGCCTATACCGACGGCGTTACCGAAGCCATGAACCCCGCAAAGGAACTGTATTCGAATGAACGCCTGCTCGAATGGGTGCGTTCCAGCGGACAGCAACCGCCTGAAGCGATAGTTACCGGCATCCTGGAATCAGTGCATGCCCATGCGAACGGATCGCCGCAGTCCGACGATATTACCGTGCTGGTCCTTGAGTTCACTGGGGAGTGAGCCTGGCGCAGGTAGATAGTGACCTTTCCTGTAAAGGGAATTGCTATCTCCTAAAGACTAGAGATGCCCTCGCCTTCATCGCTGGCCTGGTATTCATATGCGCCCATATCGTAACCGTTGCCTTGGGGGCGCGTGACCCCAAGAATATCTGTAGATGGTGCGCCGTCGGGCGTGCCAGTATCGATACATTGTGAGCCCACTTGCAGTTGGTAGTCACCATTCGCTGCGTCCACGAACAACGGATTGTCCGAAATGTTACCTGTTCCGGTGTAGCCGCCTTCGATGCACGAATACGTCACCACTGCCGTATAATGCAAATTGTAAATTTCATTGCCACCACCGGATGCTGAATCGCCCCAGAGAATGCAGTTGGTGACGGCCGGCGAAGAGGAGTCGTTGTACATCCCGCCGCCGTCGCCACCCGTCACCGAGTTTTTGGAGAACGTGCAGTTGGTTACCGTGAGGGAGGTGGAATACGAGTTGTACATCCCGCCGCCGTTTCCGCTTATTACTGAATTATCACTGAAAGTGCAGTTGGTTACCGTGAGGGAGGTGGAATACGAGTTGTACATCCCGCCGCCATTGCCATTTATGACCGAGTTATCTCTGAACGTGCAGTTGGTTACCGTGAGCGAGGTGGAACACGCATTGCGCATCCCGCCACCGGAATTTTCTGTAAACGTACAGTTGATCGTTGTGGGCGCAGAATTACCGTTGCACATCCCAATGTTTGTGTTACCGGAAAATGTGCAATTGGTGAGCATCGGTACAGATCCGGCATTATACATCCCGCCATTCGTATTGTTGGCAAACGTGCAGTTGGTTACTGTTGGTGAGGACACATCATTGTACATTCCTGCACCGCCCATATCGCTAGAATTTTCTGTAAACACGCAGTTAATCGTCGTAGGTGAAGAACTGCAATTGTACATCCCGCCTCCCACATGGCCATTATTTTTATAAAATGTGCAGTTTACCATCAGCGGCGAGGACTCCCAGTTGCATACCCCACCATCAGGATTCTCTGAAAAAATGCAGTCTGTTAACGCAGGTGCGCACCTTAAGTTATATAGCCCACCATGTGTATTCCCGGAAAATGTACAGCCGTTCATCGTTGGCGAGGAGAACCAGTTGTAGATCCCACCACCACATGAAATTGCCGTGTTACTGGAAAACTTACAGTTGGCTACTGTTAGCGAGAGAGCAAGGTAGTTAAACATGCCCCCGCCATCGCTGATGGTATAACCATTCTGGATTGTAAACCCGTCGAGGACTGCATTGCTTATGCCAAGAATGCAACGGCGCGCAGACTCGCCATCGATAATGGTTTTGTTGGCCTCCCAGTCGCGCGCATCGCGGGTGGTTTCCGTACCAGCAAACCCACCATAAACAGCGACGTTCATTTGCAATGTGACAACCGGGTCGGTTGTGGCGATGTACGTTCCAGCAGCCACCCAGACTTCACCGCCACCAGCGATGGATGCAGCATTGACGGCATCTTGAATTGTTCCGAAAGCTTCATCCCATGTGGTCCCGTCACCAGTCCCACCTGGTTTCACATACCAGATAACACAGTAGAAGAGATCGCCTGTGCCCGGCACGAGGCCGTCCTCGGTACCACATTCCGTGTGGTAGCCGCCGGAATTGTAGAATTGGATGACCCTCAACAGTTCAGACAGGCTGACGTGCCAGTCGCCCGGGTTGTAATCGCTGACGTGCGGTGTGCATGTTTGATCGCCCGGTCCAGGCGCATAGCCGTCCTCGGTGCCTGCCTCACAGTGAAAACCGTCAGAATTGTAGAACTGGACTACACGCAGCAATTCGCTGAGGTTGATCTCTTTGTCTTTGTCCGTGTCGGCGGAGTGGTACTGCGCCGATGCCGGAAGTGCGAGGCATAGCGTCAGCGCCACAAGTACGATAACCTTCCACTTGTAATTCTTGGTCCCTTTCAGCATGATTCTTCTCCCAAAGATATTTTCCTCCCCATATACATTGCCCGAAACATGTGTGTGGAGAAGATTCCCAAAGTATAAGCTTCTGCGGTATGGCAGTCAATTAATCCTGAATACGGCCTGTCATACGAGGTGCCAGTCCGCTTCGTGCTTACAATCGCCGGAAGAGAAAGAAGGCGAACTTCGCCTATGTAAGCGAATCAGTATATGCCGTATCTTTCTTGTAGAGTGTTATTGGCAAAAAATCTGAATATCACACGTATCCGTCAACACCAGAATATCAGGGGAAAGACTTGGCTCTCTTCAACTTCGATTCACCGCATCCACCGCCGGCCGCCAATAGGTAACGGATTCCTTTAAATCCGAAACCACTTGGTAATCGTAGGGCCAGCGTTCGCGGTGAGAGACCTCCAGCAGCAATGTGCATTGTTTAATGCCGCTATCGGCCATGGTGGACACGATCTCTTCCGGGATGATTTTCCCGTTGGCGTTGTAGGCGGCGGTAAAGGGATAGTGGCCGCCTTTGTCGCGCAGGCTTTGCTTGATGTGTATGCAGGGCGTTTCTTTGGCAAACGCGCGGATCCAGGCGTGTGGATCGGTGTCGCGCGGATCGGAGGATTGCAGATCGCCATGATCCACGTCGAGGCACAGCAGCATGGGTATGGCGAATCCGGTTTGGCAGCGCCGCTGGATATCTTCCGTGGCGGCGATGGTTTCGCCCACTTCTCTCGGCACGGACATCGGCTCCCAAATCAAATACTGCAACCCCACGGAGGCCGCATAGTCGGACAATTCGCGCCAGGCGTCCACGCCCTGCTGGATGCGGCGTTCGCGAACTTCCGGGTTCGCATTGTCCCGGCACGACATGATTCCGAAGTGGCTGCCGCCTCCTTCCGCGCCCAACGCAGCGGAAAGCGCGAAAAATTTTTTGAACCATTTCATCCATGCGCGCTGAATCTCCGGTACGGGATGCAGCACGTGATTCACGCGGGTGAATTGCGAGGTAAAGGTGGTCTGAATCCAAATGCCTTTTGTATCACAAAGGTTCCGAATCTCCTCGGTTTGCCGCTTCACTACGTCTTCCGGCAGATCGGGATTTAACAGATCCGCGGTGAATTGGACGGTGTTCAGTCCCAATTCCTCCGTCACAATGGACGTCCAGTCTTCCGGTTCTGGATACCGGTTAATGGCGAATCCTGTGCTGACACCCAGCGTCACCTTCATGGAAGTATTGCTTTCTTTTTGTTCTTTTGGGGATTTTGTTTTTCCTGGCAATTATTTTTTCGCCGCGGAAGATTTTTTCGAGGAATAGACCAGGATAAAGTCGCTGCCTAATCCGGACATCTGCGGTTTTTGCTTGAAACCCAACGATTGCAGTTTCTTCACCGAATACTCCACTGCGTCTTTTAAGGTAATGCCTTTACTGTCCTTTTTGGCGGCCGCGCCACGCAGACCGTCCGCGAGGTAATAGGTGAATGCGCCCTGGGTCTTTGTTTTCCCGGATTCCAGCGGGATGGCCGCGTCAAACGTCTGTTCGGCCCATCCGCAGCCCGACAGAAGGATGCATTTTTTGCCCTGATCCATCAGCGGCCGGATAAAAATGCCTGCCGCGGCGGCATGCGAGGTTTCCAGGATCAGAATGATTTGTTTTGCGGTCATGGTGGAAGCAATGGCGAAAATGTCACGCGTGGAAACAAACATCCCGCTTTGATTCAAATCGGCATCGCTGGAACACAGCACCAGTTCATTTTCCGTCTCTATATCATCTTTCAAGCGCGGGTACAAGGAACTGTGCCCGGAAAAATAAAATACGACCGTATCCTCCGCGTCGGCTTTCCGCGCGGCGTCGGTCCATGCATCGAGAATAGCCTGCCGCGTCGCCTTGTCATCGTTCAATAATTTTATGCCGGCTTTCTCAAACCCCAGCTTCTGCCCGAACAGGCTGTTTATTTCCTTGCTGTCGTTCACCGCGCCGGGCAAGGCGGGCAAACCTTCGGATTTATATTTATTGATCCCCACGATGACCGCCCATTTCTTGATCTTGGCCGTGGCTTCATCCACCGAGCCTTGTGCGGGCGCCAGATCCAGCGGCGGTATGCCGTCCGCCGCTAACAGTCCGGCATCTCCCGGCAATTGGGGATGTCCTCCCGCCAACACCAGACCGGCCGGTTTCCCATACATTTCCGGCGTTTGGTCCATGCCCGTTTGTTTAAGTTGCGACTGGACATATTGCAGGGCGGACGCCGCAGTAAGCGGAACTGCCTGTCCCATTCCATCCCGTAGGGTTTTGGCGAAGTAATACGTGAACACGCTATAGGTCATCGTCTCGCCTGTGGGCAATTGGATAGGCCGATCCACCGCGTTTTGTTCGGAACTGCATGCGGCGAGCAGCAGGCAACTTTTATCGAGGGTGTTCAACCGTTCAAGGAAGGGAGCGGCTCCCGCGGCGTTTAGCGCATCAATGACAAAGATGATCTGCCGCGCTTTAAGCTCGCTCAATATGCCGGTTACAAGCGGAAATGCCAATAAACCCTGACCCGTGACCTGCGTATCCTGCGGGCAGAGAACAAACCAGCGCCCCTGTTGTTCATAGCCCATGGGATTGGGCAACCGTGCGGCATGTCCGGAGAAATACACCAGCACCAGATCTTCCGGTTGTGCTTTCGCCGCAATATCGCGCAATCCCGCCACAATATTGACCTGGGTGGCTTTCTCGTTGGTCAGGAGGTTCACGCGCATGGCGTCAAATCCTAAATGGTTGACCAGGATGTCCCGCATCAAAATGGCGTCATTCACCGAACCTTGCAAGGCGGGCCAATTGGCGGAAAGGTATTGGTCGATGCCGACGACCAACGCCCACTTATTCTTTGGCGTGAAGTCCACGGGCGCGACGGTTCCTGTGAACGTCGCGGGTGTGGGTATTCCTGTGGGGAGATCTCCCGCAGGCGGCTGAGTTACTGAGGGCATAAAGGCCGGTTCATTCGGCAAGGAGCTTCCTGAGATGCCGGGTATGCCGCTCATGGAAGATTGCTCGGCAAGCGGAGGCGCAAAATCTGGTTCCGGGGCGGGCGGGGGAGCGAGCGGCGATACCGAAACCGTTACTGGTTCCCTGGTTCCCTGTGCGGTGGCCTCCTTCACAGGCGTTACAGGCGGAAGAGTCGTTTTTACCGGGGTAACCGGCGGGGACACCATGGCAGGGGGCTGCATACCCACGTCAGGGAGCGGGGCTTCTGGTTCCTGAAGAGCGGTGGGTGGACTGGCCGGAACAGCCGATGCGCCGGTAAATGCGAACTGCGCCGCCGAACCTTGAATCACCAGCGTTTGTGCAATTCCCTTATCCTTCAACCATGCCAATAATCCGCCGGAAGAATAGTCCACCAGTTCCCGGCACGATATAATGCCATTGCCCGTTTTATCAGCCTTGCCGCTTAATCCCTCGATGAGGAAATGTGTCAGAGCGCCCTGGTGATATTCTACGGCGGGCTGGGCGATCTCATTGGCGCTGCAGGATGCTAGAAACAATGCCTCCTTCCCCTTCTCAATAATTTTATTGATCTGGGCGGCTCCCGCTCCGCCATGAGAACCATCCACCGTGACCAGCACCTGACCAACCTTGCTCGCACCAAACAGATCCATTACCAGAGAAAAAGGCAAACCCGTGTTCACGGGCGCCATCAGGCTCGTGTCCTTAGTCGCCAGAATCAACTCGCCCGTCTCGGACTTGAGCGGATTGCCGGAATAATGAAAATACACCACGTCCTTGGCGCCGGCTCGTGTCAAAACATCTTTCAACGCCACGATGATCACCGCACGGGTGCTGCGCTCCCCCGTCAACACCGTCACGCACTGCGGAGTAAAGCCTTTCGGCGCAGTCGTTAAGGCATCGCGCAACCCAACGGCGTCCGTGGAGGCGTCGGGCAGTGCGGCAATCGCCGGATCGTCGTAGCTGCTTGCTCCCACCAGAATGGCCCACTTAACCGGCTCCACACTCATGGATGGCGGGGATAAATCGGGTATCACCACATCGGGCTGAGCGCCAACGGCGCCGCTGACAAGACACACGGCCGCCAAACACCATGTCTTTACGGTCCAATGCCCGCTTTTTCTATCCGGCATTCGCATATTCTCCAGCGCAACGGCATTCGCGCAGTTCATGGAAATCCTACATCCATGCCATAAACCATTCTATGTATTCTTAGCATATTACGGCCCCGCGACAAAAGAAATGGTGCGCGGGTAAACGATTCCTTTTATGTAATACCCCAAAAGCAGAATCCGGTTCTCTTTCTTGCCTGTTAAAAATGCTGTTATTGAAACTTGCTGTACGCACCAATAATAAACCCCGCTCATCTTTACATCGAGCGGGGCTATTTTTTTGTTTCAGTGGATTAGTTGTGCACCGGCAAGACCAGTTTGTTCACATTTCCTTTGGCCACCACGGTTTCCCGCCGGCCATACATAATGTACTTCTTACATCCTTGCTCGCGCGCCTCATCTTCCACATACGCCTGCATGGCTTCCCGCCAGCCTTTCATCTCCTCTGTTTCCCATAACGTTTGTTCATTACGTGACAGTGTATACCGCCATATCCTCTGTCCCATAGTGTTCGCTCCTTGCTTGCTAAAAACCGTTAAATAAGGACAGATAAATCTCTACGACGCTTAAACCCAAGCTTGAAAATATAGTATAGCATAAATACAACGTTTCCTCAAGATGGCCTTTTGGTATGGGCCTGCGTCATCAAAGGAGGTTTTCAAATTTTGTTGTTTTTTTGCCAGAGATATTGTAGATTGTATCTACAATATAACCAAGGATATGATTGAACATAGGAGGAGACATGCCATGAGTAAGGTTGAGCAAATCGAACAGCGGCGGGCGCAGATTGTTAAACAGGCAAGGACAATTCGCTCGATGGAACTTGGAACACTCACCGAGCAGATGCTTCCGGTCAGACATAAGAACAAGACCCACCCGGTGTTGCGGGGGCCTTACTATGTGCTTTCGCGCTGGGAGAATGGAAAGACCCGCAGCCGCAGAGTGGGCAAAGATGAGTTGGAGCAGGTCCAACGCGACGTGGCCAACCGCAAGGAGTTCGAATCGCTCTGTGCGGAATTCAGGGAGTTGACACACGAACTTGGAGTGCTCGAACGCACGCAAGCCGCCGCCGATGAGGCGCTAAAAAAGGGGCTCAAGCCGCCGTCGAGCAAAGCGCGGAAGTAAAACGGGTAATCCAGGCCGCCCAACGGGCGTCGGGCGTGGACCTCGAAGCCTTGGAAGAGGCCATTCGCGCGGCGGTCCATGCGGCCGGGGCCAAGGTGCTCGAACAACTCTTGAGCCAAGTGGGTATCGGACGGCGTGAACAGGCCGTGCGCTGCCTGTGCGGGGCCGCCATGAATAGCCGGGGCATACAGGAAAAGTCCATCGCCACCCTCTTGGGAGATATCCGTTTCGCCCGAAGCGCCTATCAGTGCCCCCGATGCGGCAAAACCCGTTATCCCGGCGACGAGGAGGTGGATGTGGTCAAGACGCGTTATTCGCCGGGCGTGCGCCGTTTGGTCGCGGATTTCGGCAGCGACGCGCCCTTTAAGCGGGTCTCGCGGCAGTTAAAGATGGCCGCCGCGCTCGATATCAGCCGCAAAGACTGCGAACGCATCGCCGAAGGCACCGGCCAAGAGGTCGCCGGATGGTTTGAAGCCCAGCGGGACCGCCTGCGTTTCCAAGAACCGCCGCCCCCCGAGGTTCCCAAGACTATCGAGACCCTCTATATCGAATTCGACGGTACAGGCGTTCCCATGGTGCCTCATGAACTCCAAGGACACAAGGGAAAACAAGAGGACGGCGCCGCCAAAACGCGGGAGGCCAAAATCGGCTGCGTTTTTACACAAATCCTCTTCAACGAGAAAGGCAGGCCTATCCGCGATCCGGCCTCCAGCAGTTTTGTGGGCGCCATCGAGACCGCGGGACAGTTTCAATGGCGCATCTACGCCGAGGCGGTGCGGCGCGGGTTGTTCGCGGCCAAACGGGTCGTTTGCGTTACCGACGGCGCCGAATGGATAAGAAACATCGTGGAAATCCACTTCAAGGGCGCTATCCACATCATTGACCTCTATCATGCCCGGGAACATCTGCTTAACCTCTGCAAATTGCTCTTCGGACGAGACATTAGAAGACTTAACCACTTTAAGGACCGGTGGTGGGACAAACTCGATGAAGGAAATATCGAAAAAATCATTGAAGAAGCCCACGCCCATCTGCCCCAGGATGAACAGGACGCAAAAACCGCCCGCACTGAAATCGGCTATTTCGAGACGAACAAGGAGCGAATGCGTTATGAGGAATTCTTCAACCAAGGCCTTTTCGTCGGATCGGGGGTTATTGAAGCCGCATGCAGAACCGTGGTGGCCCAACGCATGAAAGATTCCGGGATGGAATGGACCGTGCGCGGCGCAAACGCCATTGCCGCACTGCGTTGCGTCATCCAGTCAAACCGATTCGAGGAGTTCTGGGAACAACGCACCGCTTGAAAACCCCAAAACCTGACGCAGGCCC
>JAKQOG010000049.1 GCA_029565395.1 Candidatus Hydrogenedentota bacterium
TGCATGCTTACGAACCCATCAACTGGTTTGCCAATGGTTCGTTATGGCAAAGCTCGGATACGGTCCGGATTGAGTTTAGTCCTGATGCGGGTTCCACCTGGATCGGCATCGCGGATGCGACAGCGTTGGAGTACGATGCACGAACCTTCTGGTGGGACACGCGCACGGTGCCCGATGGAGTCACCTACCATTTCAGAGTCGTATCGAATACTGTGCCTGAAGTCATTGGAACGAGCACGCAAGATTATGTGATCGGAAACGAGCCGGTGGGTGAAGGGGAGGACGAAGGGCAAATTGAGGGTGTAACCGAAGGACTCCTTGAAGGTCAGGCCGAAGGGGTGATTGAAGGCGCTGCAGAAGGCGCTGCAGAAGGTGGTATTGAAGGGGACGTTGAGGGCGAAGGAGAAGGCGCTGAGCAAGAAGGGGAGGTTGAGGGGGAAGGAGAAGGCGCCGTGCAAGAAGGGGAGATTGGATCATTGGTGATTGTCCAACAGCCTCGGGGGGCGTCGTTATATGTGGGGATGTCGTGGACGATGTCGATTTTGGTGGAAGGCGGTGAGGGAGTAATTGGGTATGATTGGAAGAAGGACGGGATTTCATTGGGGTGGCCAAGTTCGATGGTACATGTGCTGGGACCTTTGGTGGAGGAGGATGCGGGAGTGTACAGTTGCACAGTGAGTGATGACGTGAGCGTGGTTGACTCGAACGAAGTGGGTCTGTCGGTATATCCGGCGGCCTTAACGGGGCAGCACGCGGTGGATCAGAACGGGGACTGGGTGATCAGTCTTTCGGAGTTGTTGCGGGTGGTGCAGTTTTTTAACAGTGGCGGGTTCCATTGTGAGGAGGGGACGGAGGACGGGTATGCACCGGGGGCGGGGGATCAGACGTGCGCTTCGTATGATGCGGATTATACTCCGCAGGATTGGTTGGTGAGTCTCTCCGAACTACTGCGCATCATTCAGTTTTTCAATTCTGCTTGTTATCATGTTGAAGAAGGTACGGAAGACGGCTATGCGCCGGGTGCGGGGCCGTTATAGAAATATTGAATGACAGACGAATCCGTTACCCAAGTTTGGAAGAGTGCATAGGCAATGTTTCATATTTTTAGAATGAGTACGAAGGACAATTTTACATAATTTTCGAATATCGGGATGGGGTGCGCATATTGATTCGCTTAAGATGGAAGTATACATACCTAAATGACGGGTGTGTTCTGGGAGAAAGGAAAAGCATTCCGGACGTGAATCCGGAATGCATGGAAGGAAGGCAGTCATGGCGCACGGTGCAGAGAATCTTTTTTATAATGCGTGTTTTCCGCGGTCGAATGGGTATGATCCACGGTGGGTGGCGGAGCATCAGATGGGGCCGAATGTGCTCTGGCTGACGGAGTGGCTTGCGGAAGGCCTGAAGCTCGAACCGGGGATGCGGTTGCTGGACATGGGCTGCGGGCGGGCAATGAGTTCGATTTTCCTCGCACGGGAATTCGGCTGTTTTGTGTTTGCCACGGATCTGTGGATATCGGCGGCGGAGAACTGGCGGCGTGTCCACGAGGCGAACCTGGAGGACCGGGTGTTTCCGATTCACGCGGAGGCCCATGCGTTGCCGTTCGCGGCGGACTTTTTTGACGTCATCGTATCGCTCGACTCGTATCAATATTATGGCACGGACGATTTGTATCTCAGTTATATCAGCCGGTTTCTGCGCCCGGGCGGTCAGATCGGCATCGTGGTGGCTGGTTTGACCGCGGAATTGGTGGATAGCCCGCCGGAGTATCTGCTGAAGCCGCAGGCAAATGGGAAAGCATTCTGGGAGGCGGATTGTTATTCGTTTCATAGCGCGGCGTGGTGGCGGCGGCAATGGGAACGATCTGGATGTGTCCACGTGGAAGTTGCTGATACGCTTCCCGATGGATGGCGTCATTGGGTACAGCATGAACAGGCCATCGAGGCGATGGGGACCGGTGTTTTTCCTTCGTATGCGGAATCGCTTCTGGAAGATGCAGGCAGGACCATTGCTTTCCCTCGGGTGATCGGACGCAAACGGGAAGCTGAAGTTTCAGGAGTGCTGGGGGAAGGTTCTCATCCGCATGTATGGGAGCCTGAATTCATGGCGGTTTGCGATAAGTTGTTGTCGGCGCGTACGCTGAAAAAAGATGGGTGACACAGGTGATTCGTCCCTTCGTCCGTGGTCTACAAGACAATGGTCTTATCTTATTCGCCGGAATAAGGTACAATGAAGCCCAGTGAAGGATGGTTTGCGTGCGGCGCTGATTCAAGGTGTGTATACGCGTGCATGACCAAGTGTTTGTAAACACGTGGGAAGGGTGCCGATATGACGAAGGGCATGGTTGTTACCGGTTTATCGCTGAGCATGTTGTGGATGGCCGCGTCCTGGGGCGCACCGGTGGTGTTTAATGATGCTGGATTACTCGATGCGGTACGGAGCGGGTATCTGGACCAGGTGGGGGTGGCGTTGAGCGATCCGCCGGAGGATACGGAATTATCGAATGCGCTGTTCACTGAAGTATGGGCGCCGGATCGGGGGATTAGTGATCTTACGGGGCTGCAGGCATGTGCAGCGCTCGAAACGTTGTACTTGGCGCGCAATGCTATTAGCGATTTGGCCCCGATTTCGGGATTGACCTCGTTGCGCGTGCTGGAATTGGGTTTTGGAAATCCGAAACTTGAAAGCACGCTTGATATCATGCTGCTGGAGACAAATCTGGTGGATGATGCCGATATGGCCCAGCTTGCGGGATTATTCAGTTTGCAGAGTTTGGGAATTGGCGGAAACTTGGGAATTACCACGCTGGCCGTCCTCGGCAATTTTCCCGTGTTGCAAACACTGATAGCCGGCGGGGGATATATCACGGACTTTTCATCGTTATCGGGGCTGGTGAATTTGCAGTATTTAATGCTGGTGAACAGCGGCTTTTCTGATGCTGATGTCCCGTATATTCAGGACAAGACCGCGCTCACCGGATTATTTATCGGGCTGGAGCCGGGGTTGTCGGATATTAGCGCATTGACGGGGCTGGTGCATTTGGAGGAAGCGAGTTTTCCCTATACGGATGTGTCGAACATCAGTGTTTTTTCCAACTGGCCCGATTTGGACTATGTCCTCATGAATAATGCGCCGGTTTCCGATCTCTCCGGCCTGTCGGGGCTGACTCATCTGACGACGGCGATTTTCAACAACTGTCTCGTAACGGATATATCGGGATTGACCGGCTTGACAAGCCTGTTGGCGCTGGATCTTTCGCATAATGAGGTTTCGGACATTACTTCTCTGTCCACGGCAACGGGGCTTGCACAATTATCATTGCTGGACAACCTGATCACGGATATTCAACCGCTGGTGGATAACGCGGGCATTGGCGGTTCGGACGTGGTGGACGTTCGCGGCAATCCGCTTTCACGGGATGCGCGCTGCACGCAATTGCCCGCGTTGCAGGCCAAGTTCACGCCCAGCGGCTATCTGGCGGCGGATGCATCCTGTGAGGCGCTGTTGATTCTGCATGCGGACGGTCCGGGGGATGTCACACCCCATCCTGGATTCACGTTCTGGCCGGATGATTCAACAGTCACGCTGAAGGCATATCCCGCAAGCGGAACCGGCTATGCCTTCTCCGGGTGGTCCGGCGATCTGGTTTCTTCAGAGAATGAAGAAACGTTGATGATGGACAGCGACAAGGAAGTGACGGCGGAATTTGTCCCGGGCGATTATGTATTAACGCTTCAATTCTCAGGTACGGGGTATGGGGCGGTCAGGCCATTTCCTTCGGGCGGCATGTATGCGTATAGGAGCGGTCAGGTGGCAATACTAGCGGCGGTGGCGGATACGGGGAATTTTTTTGCGGGATGGGCCGGCGATGCCTCTGGCTGCAATCCCTATCTCAATGTGGTTATGGACGCTGACAAGACGATCTCGGCCAGTTTCAGCGACACAGGATATACCTTGACGATGAATGCGCCGGTGGGGGAGGGAACAACGGATTTTCCGCCCGGTTCCTATGCACTTGCGGCGGGCGCCGAGATAACCATCACCGCGCTGCCCTCGCCGGGCTGGCGTTTGGCGGAATGGCAGGGCGATTATGGCCCGGCGGATCCGGAGAATCCCGTGATCACGGTGACCATGAATCAACACCGCACTTTAACACCCGTGTTTGAACTCATACCGTTTATCTTGACGGTAGCCATATCGGGGGGAGGCACTACGGATCCGGAACCCGGCGCGCACGAATATGCGCCCGATACGCCGGTGACGGTGACAGCATCCAATACGCCCTGTTGGGTATTTGATCATTGGGAAGGGGACCTTGGCGGGAATGATCCGCAGTCCGCCACGCTCAATCTCACGATGAATCAGGAGTATAGTGTCTCGGCTGTTTTTGTGCGGACCTGCTACCTGCTTATGCTCGCGGCGCAGGGGGATGGAACGACGCTTCCGGCGGCGGGCGTCTCCGAGCAGCCTTTGGACGGCCAGGTGGAGGTCGCGGCGATTCCCAACAGTCCCGCCGTAGCGTTTGATCACTGGGAAGGCGATATCGGAGACAATGATCCCTTGCTGGACATTATTTCGCTTTTGATGAATCAGGATCGGAGCGTTATGGCCGTTTTTTCTCCGGCGGATGTGGTGCTCAGCCTTGCTTCATCAGGTCCGGGAACTACCGAACCCGTGCCAGGGGAATACGGCTTTCTGCTAGGCCGGGTAGTGAATATTTCCGCCGTGCCGGATATGGACGCCTTCTTTAGCGGCTGGACAGGCGATGTGCAATCATTGAATCTATCGCTGGATCTGGTGATGGATGCCAGCAAGAGCCTTGCCGCGCATTTCAGTGATGTGAGTTATCAGGTGACGATTGAGGTATCGGGAACCGGCGCCACCGATCCTGCGCCAGGAGTGTATACTCTCGGCGGGGGGGCAATGTTGCCAATAGCGGCTATTGCGGATGATCCGGGATGGTTGTTCGATCATTGGGAAGGGGATATTGGCGCCGTGGATCCCAGCAATCCGAACATTATTCTTCTGGTGGATCAAAACAGGGTGGTGACGGCGGTGTTCGTGGCAATTGAGGGAGAAAATGAAGGTTCGGTGGAAGGGGAAGGCGAAGGACCATCCGAAGGTGAAGGAGAAGGTTACAGCGAAGGTATGATTGAAGGCCTTGTGGAAGGGGAGGGCGAAGGCATGGCCGAAGGCGTAGAGGAAGGCGCTGTCGAAGGGCTGACTGAAGGCGAGGAGGAGGGCGAAGGATCTGTGGAAGGAGGGGAGGAAGGGGAAGATCCGTGGCATTCAGCAGACCAGAACCACGACGGGCTCATTCTTCTTTCCGAACTGCTTCGCGTGATTCAGTTCTTCAATTCCGACGGGTATCATTGTCAACAAGGAGGAGAAGACGGGTATGCGCCCGGTCCTTCCGAAGCCCATGAATGTGTTCCGCATGATAGCGATTACAATCCGCAGGATTGGGAGATTGGACTCTCGGAATTACTGCGGGTGATCCAGTTCTTTAATTCGGGCGGTTGCCACTATTGTCCGGAACAAGGCACGGAAGACGGTTTCTGTGTGGGCCGCGTATGACGGGCCGCTGATACTATAGTAAAATCCACACGGACCAACCCCTGGGCGATGGGGGGGCAGTCAGGTGCGGATAAGGAATTTTTTGTCTGGGTTGGAGGGGTATGCTATAGTGTCCATGTAGCAGGTCTGTGTATTCTTTCAATGCGTTGAAATATGCTACAGTATGTCAAAGTGTGCGGGATAATACGCCCTAGGGTAGTATTTTGTACGAAACGGTTGAAGAAGGTGCATGAGGGGCGTTTACTCCGGGAAGGATTGTTTGGGTAATCCATGGAACTAGACGTGTATACGCAAAGGAGGGGTTAACCGTGTGCATAAGGGCATTTTGGGCCTTTTTCGGGTGGATTCTGCTGATAGGAACAAGTCTTTTCATCCCCCATGCAGGGTCGGAGGCGGCAGTGCCCGCTGAACCAGCCCGAGGTGAAAAGGGGCTGGTGCTTTCTTCGCCGCCGCCGGTGATTGCCATACGGTCGGGGGATGGCTTTTCCATTAACGTTGCTGCATCGGGTGGAACAGCGCCCTATACGTATCAGTGGGAACGTAATACACAAGGCGTTTGGGAGAATGTGCCGGAGGAGGGGCCGAATCCGGTGATACTGTATCCAGGTGCGAAACAAGCAAGTATTGACCGAAACATATCCGGGACACATGGCGAGTCGCTTATAGTTGGCCGTGCCTTTAAGGACAATGGCGGTGCGGTGTGCCAGCCTGCCGCGTCCGTTGAAGTGCTCGATGAAGGGGATTATCGTTTGTTCGTAGAGGATAGCCTGGGTGAGAGCGCGCGGTCTGACATCACTCATGTTTCCATTGACGACTCCGAGGTGAATATTGCGGTGTATCCGGAAACCGCGCGGAATTACGTGGGAGACACGGCCGGCTTTTCCGTGACGGCGGTGGGAGGGCATGGCCCCTATGTGGCGTACCCCCCCGATGGATATCAATTTACTTGGGAAGTGAATCACGAGGTGGTGGGAACGGGAACCGTGGAGGGATGTGTAAGTGCGATTTCGTTTCCCTGCGAAGAAACATGTACGGATTTGGTGACGGTGTATGTGGAGGATCATTCCGGCGGAACTTCGACGCAGGACGATACCACGCTTCAGCCGGTCTACCTAATGATTCGAGAACTGGTATCGGCGACGCCGCCGGGATATGAGCATCGGAACGTGGGGCAAATCATGACGTTTCAGGTGACGGCGAGCGGCGGGTATCCCCCGTATGCTTATCAATGGAAAATACAACAAGGCATGAGTTATGTGAATTTAATTGCCGGATATCAACCTTCCGGATCCTATATTGAGAGCGTGACGGAGTCTTCTTTGAGCATTCAAAATGTGCAATTGGGCGATGATGGATTTTACCGGTGTCATGTGAGCGATAGTGTGGAAACCGGCTCCTGTTCCCAGGCTTTTTCCCCGGTGGGCGGATTGAGTGTTACCGAGCGATTGTCGATTACTCCAATTACTCTGATCGGCAGTACCTACGGAGGAACGTCTCTTTATGAAGGCGGATATTTCTCACTTGGGGTAACCGCCTCCGGAGGCAAACTCCCCTATGTGTATCGATGGTATCAGAACGGGGCGCAAGTTCAAGCGGGTGCGATGGATCACTTCACGGTAAACGATGCCCTGCCGCAGCACGGAGGCGCATATGTCTGCGTGGTGGAAGATAGCAGTGCGGATCCGGATGCCATCTCAAATCCAGGGAAGACCATTACAGTATTTGCAGACTTGGCCATTACATTGAATCCGGAACCATTTCAGGAGGCGAATGTGGGGGAATCGGTGTCGTTTCATGTGACAGCCACAGGCGGGTGGGTGATTCCACCGCAGACGCTTCGTTATCAATGGCAGCATGGGCCCTTGGGGGCGGGCGACGAAGACTTTGTGGAGGTGGAAAATGGATCATGGGTGAATGGGGCGCAGACCCCGGATCTGATGATCACGCAAGTGCAGTTGGCCGATCAGGGGGAGTACCGGTGCGTGGTCCGGGATAATGGTCCGGGGCCACAGGAAGTACTATCGGCTGTGGGTGTGTTGAGTGTGACGAATTCTATATATATTCCCGCGGAAAGTCAGCCGAAGGACCGGAAGGTATATGTGGGGGATACGATCCGGCTTACGGTGGCCGTGACAGGAGGAACGCCTCCCTTTGATTTTGTGTGGACAAAACTAGGCGTGGGAGAGGCGGGGCACGGGGATGCTTTGGAGATTCAGCCTGCGCAACTTACAGATGCAGGCGGGTATTTTGTGACTTGTTCGGACAGCGGCGGCCATCCGGCGATCCAATCGCGCGTGGCCCAAGTGAATGTATATCGTCCATTGACTGTGACGAATCCTCAGAGTACGGCGGTCTATGAAGGGGGACAGGCGCAGTTTAATGTAGTGGCGGCTGGCGGAATTCCCGCCGTGTCGTTTCAGTGGTATGCGAATGTGGGGGGTGGCGGTTTTATGCCGATGGATGAAGGGGGGTGGAATGCAGCAGGGGTGAAAACGCCGGTATTGAGTATTTCGCCGGTTCCCATGGAATTGAACGGTGCATTGTTTCATTGCCGGGCGGAAGCGCAGTCCTCGGATGATCCTGCGTCGCCTTTGGGGAACTGGCGGGTAATTACCGCGAATGCATTATTGCGGGTGGAGGAGTCCTTAACATTTGATACGCCGCCGGACCAAGCTGTCTATGTTGGGGCGGAGGCGGATCCTGTGTTTACGTTGGCGGTAACGGTAACAGGCGGTGGGCGGCCCGCAAGCTATGAGTGGCAACGGCGAAAGGAGGGGCAAAGTAGTTTTATTACGGCGCCTGATTCAAGCTGTTGCGGAAATCTGGAAGAATGCAACTCCGCAGTGCTTCGCATTGATCCAGCGAACGAAAGCGCCGGTGAATATGAGTACCGGGTTGAGATTTCAGACGGTATAAGTGAGTCGTTGTCTTCCCTTGTTGCTGTTGAATTTGATCGGCATATCAGCATTACCGGGCAGCCGCATGATGTTATCGTCAGGCCTGGAGGAGTGGCCCGGTTTTATTGCCAGGTTCAAGGAGGGCTTGGGATCAGGACGTTTGAATGGCAGAAACGCGTGGAAGGGGAGTGGCAATCGATCCCGGAAGAGGATGATGCAGTGGTCATCCTGGAAGACATTGGCATCGGGGATGAAACAGAGTACCGCTGCATTGTATCGGATTCTGGGAGCACTATTACCGGGAGAAATGACTGCTGCTTTTCGGCATCGGCCCGCTTGACGCTAGGGAATCCGGTTCCAGTCATGGGAACGAAATGGCTTTTTGTTACGGCATGTCTCCTTGGCATGGTTTTTTATCGTATGTCTTGTGTAAAATCCGGCAAGGATTGAAAAGAATGGAGATAGGCAAAAAATCAATTAATCCAATGATTTGATAGCCTCTATTGCGTGGTAAACGAAGTTTACATGCCTGTGTTTTAGGCGGAATGAGGCCGATATCGATTCAGGAGTTGAACGGAAAAACCATAGGGTGAAAAAACCATTGCATTTTACCTTAATTATGGCGTATGATTAGGGTAAGGTACATTGGGACTGTCAAGAAGAGGTTTACAAACGTCCACCGAAAAACTGTGCGAGGATTAGTGAGCGGAAAATGCAAGTAGTTTATAAACACAGCATCAGGAGAGAGTGTGCTGTGGAAAGGATTTCTCCCGATCTTCTGTGCTTAGGGGAGAGGGGGAGGTTACATCCATGGAATCAGTGCCGTTTTGTAAACGAACGGCGTTCTATATACATTCATACAAATGGCTATTGGTGTGAGGAAGACTCCGGTCTGTAATTAACGCTTAAGGAGTGAAAGAAAATGAGTAAGGGTATTGTAAACCGTATGATGGGTGGAACAATCCGGCATTCGTGGGCGCTCACGATGATTATTCTGGTTGTCTGCCTGGGGTTGGTTTCCTCGTCTGCTTTCGCGTCGGGAAGCAATTTTGTAAGGACCGCGCAGCAACAAGTTACTACTATGGAAAAGGCCGCGGCATTTGAAGACGTCGACAACGATGGTCTCAAAGATATCGTGATCGGGTTTCAGAGTCACGAGTGGCCAGCGTCCTGGTCATCCACTGACAGGGCGCAATTCACCATCCGGTGGTATAAAAACAACGGTAACTCGGACACCGACAACTGGACGGTGGGGGGTGAGTATGTTTGGACCGCTTCGGCGTTTCCAACGGATCTGGATGGCGGGCACACTCAGTATAATTCGTTCAACAAGATTGACTGGGTTTCGGATATCAAAGTAGCCAACCTCAATAGTGATGTGGGGGGTAAGAAAGACATCCTGTTTTCCACACACGTGGAAGGCGTCAAATGGATAGAAAATGGCGGGCCTTCGGGGGCATGGGCAGCGGGTAATTTTGGCGATACAGGCACGAATCCCATCCATGAAGTAACCACCCGCCCTGGGACGGCCGAAGCCTATTATCCCAACGTTCGCAGGCTGTTGGCGGTGGATTTGGATAACGATCTCGATATGGACATTGTATTTGCACAAGCAGAAAGCGGTGCGAGCAGCGGCGCGAATCAAAACAGCATCATCCGTGTCTTTTACGGGAATGGATCGGACGCATTCACTGAAACCACTGCCAAACCTCTCATCGCGTCGGAACTTCTCCCCTTTTGCGTGAGCCTGAGAGCCTTTGACTTGGTGGGAGCGGACAACCGTCCAGAAATCGTGGCCACCGGTATTGGGGGCGCTACCGCTGCAACGGACAGGGTGCGCGTTATTCAGACCGCCGGCACGGATAATACTATCGTCGAATCAGGAAATCTTAATCTTACCCCCAACTATGGCGCTGACCCGTTTGATACGGGAATTGGAAAAATCGACGGCGATAGTTTCATGGATTTGGTCGTGGTATCCTCCCAGGCGCCTACCGTCACCTGGTATAAAGGCAATGGCACTCTGTTGGGGTTCAGCTATGCAGGCTCGATTGATAACGGCACCCGCGTTGGAACGATAAATACGATGTCGCCCCGATCCGACTATTATCCCGTGTTTTGTTCTGTGACCGACTGGGATATGGACGGCGACGCGGATATTGTGGCCTCCTACTTTTCACTCTCCACACCCGCCCAAAATACGGGTGCGGTCGTATATTATGAAAACACGGGAATATATTCGGCCACGTTTTCTTCCGAGTATCTTCCGATCAGCAATTCTGGTCCGTATGGCGAGGATATTCATCCGATGATGGTGGATATGGCGGCGGCGCAACAGGAAATAAATGCGTCTCCATCAATAGATAATTTCCAGGATATCGTGGTGGCGCAACTGGGCACGGTGAATTGGCCGCCGGCGCCTCCTACGGCTCCTACGCCTGCGGCGGGCAGCGGCACGGTCAGTTTTTGGAATAACATAGGGTACCGGAGTTTTGGCCCTGTCGTAACGGGGGCCGCGGTGCTTACGGAACCCGATTTCACCCATCGGCGGGTGCAGATTACCTTTTCTAGAAAAATGGATGCTTCAGGGGCAACCGGCGATCCATGGAATGTGCTGAATCCGGCCAATTATGTTGCATCGGGGCCCGCCACCTCTGGGTGGGCTACCTTTACACCACAATCCGTAACCAAAATCTCTGACACGGTGTGGCAACTGAATTTCACAGGCGCGCAATTGCTCGCGGATGGCGCTAATCTCACTATTACATGCAGCGGCAACTTGCGTGAAGTGGATGGAACGGTGCCGGACTATGTACCGCTTCAAAATCCCAAAGATGTGACGGTTACATGCCGCATGGATCTGACCGTTACCGATGTATTTACGTACACCGACTGGGATCCGCTGATGACGGCAAATGTGATCATTGACGGTGGTTGTGGTGCGGTGGTTAAAGAGTTTAAATGGGATAGTGCGGACGCTCTGGGGAATGTGCTTTCCACCCTTAAGGCGTGGTCCAGCGCCACAGGGGCGGACCAGTTGCAGCTTACACATCCGCTTACCGATTATCAATACTTCTTTTCCTATGTGCGGGATACTGCGCGGCTGACGGAAGAGGTGCGCACGAATCTCGTTACGTTGCGCGCCATGCCGCCGCTCACC
>JAKQOG010000058.1 GCA_029565395.1 Candidatus Hydrogenedentota bacterium
ACTTCCCTCATCGGACTCCTCGCTCCCTTCGACGTCGATCCGCAAGGTCCTTGCCTCCACACCGTCCCCAGTGCGCAATTTGATCTCATTCTTGGCCTTGTCCCTGTTGGCCAAACCCTGGAAACCGAAATCCTCATCGAGAACACCGGAACCGGCATCCTCGAAGGAACTCTCCAACTCGACGGCGATCCCCAGTTTACCCTCACCGGCTTTGCCACGTACCGGCTCGGTCCGGGACAACGCACGGCGTCTGGAAGTCTTGTCCTCCACTACGCCCCTTCCACTGCCGAAGACAATCAAGCCATTCTCCACTTCATCAATACCGGCGACGGCGAACCCGAACGCACCACTGCCGATTTGACCATCCATGCCACGGGCATCCCCGCCGCGAATAAGACCGTCAGTCTCTTCGGCTGCGGGGTACTCCCTGGGTCCACGGTTCGTGGCACCTTCGCCGATTTCCTGTTGATTGGGGCAATGCTCTTTCTCCTGGGATTATTGCGGCGAGACGACGGGAAAGGAAGAGGATTTGTGGGGTAGAGACACCCGCTCAGAATTGTGCGTTGTTTTGTGAGAAGGTGTAAAATAGGCCGCCGATAAAGAGATCCTTACACACTAGTGTTGGAGGGTTTGGGTTTTGTACAGTATCGTAGCGGTTTTTAAAACATACAGATAAGGAAAGGGAACGAATCGTATGGCGAAGGGTGTCAGCACGGACTCATTGGCGTTGACGGTGAAACAGGAATATAAGGGTAAGAAATTCCGCGTGGCGTTTATCGGCTGCGGCGGTATTTGCCAAACCCACATGGGCGCATTCCAGGACATACCGGAAGTCGAGGTGGTGGCGGGCGTGGACATTCTCCCCGAACGCCTTTCCATGTTTGAGGAGCGCTGGGGCGTCAAGAAACTGTATAAAGACTGGAAAAAGATGCTGAAGGAGGTGCAGCCGGACGGCGTGAGCGTGTGCACGCCCAACGGGGTGCATTGCGCGCCGACGGTTGACGCGCTGAATGCCGGCTGCCACGTATTGTGCGAGAAGCCGATGGCGATGAATCCCGGCGAGTGCGAGAAGATGATCGCCGCCGCCAAGAAAAACAACAAGAAGCTTGTCATCGGGTTTCAGTATCGCTATCACCCCAACACGCAGTTTCTGCGGCGCGCGCGCGACAATGGCGAGTTTGGCGACATCATGTTCATGAAGTGCCAGGCGCTGCGGCGCCGCGGCATTCCGAACTGGGGCGTGTTCGGCCAGAAGAAATTGCAGGGTGGCGGCCCGATGATCGACATCGGCGTGCACTGCATCGAAATGGCGCATTATTTCATGGGCTCCCCAAAACCTGTCGCGGCCTCCGGCAATATTTGGACCTACATGGGCAACAAACCTTCCAAAGTGGTGTGCCCGTGGCCCAATTGGGATTACAAGACCTACACCGTGGAAGACCTCGCCATCGGGCAAATCCGTTTTGAAAACGGCGCACTCCTGCAAATCGAGGCCAGCTTCGTGGCACATATCGAAAAGGATATCTGGAATTTCAGTTTCATGGGCACCAAGGGCGGCGGACAATGGGACCCCCCAATGATCTTCACCGACCGTAACGACACCATGATCAACACCGCTCCCTATTTCCTCGCCACCAATACTAATTTCGAATATTTGTTCGACTGCAAGCTTCGGAACTGGGTGGAAGGCTGCATGCACAACAAACCGCTCGAAGCCCCCGCAGAAGCCGGGCTTGCGGTGCAGAAAATGCTCGACGGCGTCTACCGCTCCGCCGCCGCCGGAAAAGAAGTCGCCATCAAATAAACGCTGTTACAAAACATTTTACTCGATAGTTTCCGTTCAGATTACAAACTCAGCCAAGGAGTGCCTGGCACTCTGAAAAAAACCGCCAAGAGGACGGATTCCGCCATGCACCGCGTATTCATCTGACCGTGAAAGTAATCTCGCATTCACACACGCCATCCATTGACAAGAGTTATTCCGTACTTGGGCAGCGGCTCAACGGTCCAGAAGAACCGACTTGATCACGGCAAAATACTCGCGCAGGCACAGATTGGGGAGTACATACCAGGGTGAAGGTGTGGTGATTACGCTGATGGACAGCCCCAGGCGCCGGGCCAGTATCTTGACCCGAAATCGGTGAAACTCGTTGGTGACCGCGGCCAGGGAAGGATTTTCCGGGAAAAGGGCGGCAATCAATGCTTTGGAATTCTTAAGATTCTCCAGAGTACTGGAAGAGTGCTCTTCACGCAGGATGCGTATGGGGGCAATGCCGTGTTGAATGAGGTATCGCTCCATCACCTCCGCCTCCGATAAAGAATCCGCCCGGGTGCGGCCTCCGGAAACCACTACGCGGGTGTCAGGATGGCTCTGAAGATATTCGGCGGCTTTATCCAGGCGTGTGCGCAACACGGGCGAGGGCGCATTCCCTCGCACACCGGAGCCCAACACAATCAGCCAGTCCACGGAAGGGTCTTCTTTAGAAAAAGCCGAGGCCAGAATAAATCCTTCAATAATCACAAACGATACCAGCCACACCCCGAAAAGAATCCCGAAAATCCAGGGAACCGCACCGTCAAACATGCCTAAAAGCCCATTTGGGCAATAGCCACAGCCTAACGCATATCCCAGCATAAACACTCCTATAATTCCCGGCAGTGCACTCCCAAGGTTTATAGTATATCCCAGTAATAGCAGCGCGGCGGTGTCAAGGATTCCCATGCACCCAGCAAGACCCAATCCCCACCGTGCTCGCGAACCCGTCATCACTCAATTCCTTTTTGTACACATAACGTTATTGTATAGTTGCATATGTCTTCATACGATGTTTTCATCGTACGATATTTTTATCGTATTTTACCGCGTAACGCACGCTCTTTAACATGAGACATGACAATTTATTTCTGAATACCCATGAATAGTCAAACAGCGGCTTGTTCGGCAGGTTTTTTTAATGCCACCAAGTTTACTAATAAAACTTGGAAATCACCCTTTCTTTATGATGAAATAGAGCGGATAATTTTCCATTTTGGGTGTCTATATACGGACAAGGATGGAGAAACGTATCTTGAAAACGGAGGGTCGTACAATGCGTTGCAGCAGTATGTGGATTGTTATTGTTATTGGTTGTCTGATGTTTGCCGGAACGGCTGAGGCTCAAAAAAAGCCGACGATTGCGGTGCTGGATTTTACGGTGGAGAGCACGGCGGTCAAGCTGTCGGCCAATAGTTCCTCGGTGGAGATTGGTCCGGGCGGCACGACAAGCTTTCTCAGTTCGGACCTGATTACGGCGTTGGTGGAAACCCGCAAGTTTGATGTGGTGGAGCGGGAGCGCTTGAACGATGTAACGCGCGAGAAGCAGTTTGCGAATTTGACGGCGGGCGATGCGATGGAACTTGGCAAGCTGCTGAAGGCGGATTATCTGATAGTGGGCAAGCTGGAATTGATTGAGGTGAGTGAAACGAACACGCCCATTCCCTACACCAATCTGGAGAAACATTTCGTCTCCGGGCGGCTGATTGTAAACATGCGGGTGGTGGACAGCACGACCGGGAAGATCGTGTCTGCGAAAAAACTCAACAAGACCGCGAAGAAAGAATCGGGCACGCCCCTGGCGTTTCTGGATACTCTAAAGGGTCTGGCGGTAAAAGATCTGGTGAATGATGTGCTGACGGCGGTATTTCCCATCAAGGTGGTGAGCGTCACCGGCGATGAAGTCATCATTAATCGCGGGAGCGAATGGACAGGGTTTTCCGTGGGTCAGGAGGGCCGGGTGTATATTCAGGGGGATGTGATTCTCGACCCGGACACCAATGAAGAACTGGGCCGCCAGGAAACCCCCATTGCCATTATCAAGGTGGTGGAAATCCTGGAAAAATTAACCAAGACAACGGTGGTTGAAAAATCTCCGGAAAGGACCATCGATAAGGGGCAAATTGTTCGGTTTAATGTGGAGCCGCCGGCGCCCGCGGAACGTAAAGAGACGCCGGGTTCCAGTGAAAAACCTTTGAAACTCAATTGGTAGCTGGGGAGATAGTGTATGCGTGAAATAACAACATCATCGTGCCGCTTTTGGCCCTGGGCCGGTCTGTTGGGCGTATGCCTCGTGTTGGCGGTTCTGGGGAATGGCTGCACCACGGTGCAGGGGTATCCCAAAACGCTTCAACCCGCCTTGAAAGCACTGGAGGCGGGTAACTATGACCGTGCGCTCCAAATAACGGATAAGAAGTCCAAAGGCGCTTCAAACGGCCCCCTGTTCAAACAGGAATACGCCCGGATCGCGTTTATTGCGGGCAAGCATGAACAGAGTCAGAAGGCATTTGAGGAAATTATCCAAAACATTCAGAAAGAAGAAATGTCCGCGCAGGTGGACCTTGGCAATGCCGCCGCACAGGCATCTTCCCTGTTGCTGAATGACAATGTCATCCCATACATGAAGAAAATGCCCGCGTACGAGCGGGTTTTCGTGTATCAGCATCAGGCCTTGAATTATCTTCTTCGCAAGGACATAGAGGGCGCGCTGGTGGAGGTGCGCCGCGCGAACAGCGAGCAGCAGCGTGCGCTGGATGCGCATCATAAAGAACTGGTCAAGATGCAGCGCAAGGCGGATGAGGAAAAGATCAATGTCCAGGATCTGAATGGCCGTCTGACGGAGGCCTACCGGTCGTTGGATGAAATTGAAGCAAAGGTGAAAAGTTCTTTCCAAAACGCCTATACGTTTTTCTTGTCAGGTTTGGCGTATGAATTGCGCGGTGAAACAAATAACGCCTATATCGACTACAAAAATGCGCTGGACATCTTCCCGGAAAATCCATATTTGCAGGAGAGGGTTTTTACCTTGGGTGAAAAACTACAAATGACGGATGATCTGGATACGTTTGCCAAGCGGTATGGGCGCAAGGTGGCGTTTCCCAATATGGACACCCCGGGCTATGGGCAGGTGGTTGTTATCGTGGAGAACGGACTGGTGCCGGAGCGCAGCCAGATCAAGCTGATGGTGCCCGTGCCGCCGTATTGGGCGCTGGTGCCGGTGGCCTTCCCGTATTATTCGACCCGATGGGAGGAGCCTCCCGCATTTTCCGTGACCGACACCGGCGCCAATCTTGGGACCACCGCCCCCATCTGCTATGTGCGGGCGATGGCGGTGAAAGCGCTGAAGGAGCAGGCCTTTGGGATCGCGGTGCGGGAGGTGCTGCGGGCCGGGCTGAAAGGCGCGGCTTCCGGGGCAGCGCGATTTGACTCGAAAGGAAACGTCAGTCCCATCGGGATTGCCGTGGATGTGGTGAATTTTGCCACAACCCAGGCAGACCGGCGCTCGTGGCTGACCTTGCCGGACGCTGTTGAGGTGATGCGGGTGGCGGTGCCGGCGGGGGAGCGCACGTTACGGATTATGGGGGCGGGGACGGGCGTTGAACTTCCTGTAACGATCCAGGATCAGCGGATTACTTTAGTTAGAATGACCTGCATTGGAAATACTGTGCGGGCGGAAACTGTTGGGTTCTGAGACAGGAATTCCAACCTTCAGGAGGATATGCGATGAGAACGATGTTGTATGTCATGCCGGTAGTGGTAGTCGTGCTGTTGGCGGGCGGGATGATGGGCTGCAAAACCATAACCCCGCCGCAAGGGGTGTACTTTGATGACGCCAACCTGGCCAAGCGGCTCAGTGTGCAATTGACGCCGCGGGATCGAAGCGATATTCCCGAGGTGGCGATTCAGGTGCAAAACCTCACCAAAAAACAGTTGAAATTCCGGGTAAAAACGGTGTGGCTGAATAAAGCCGGCATTGAACTGGAACCGGAACGGCAGGTGTGGAAGCCCATTACCCTGCTGGATCCATTTCCCAAGACATTGACTGAAACAGCGCCGAATCCCGGCGCGGTGACCTACAAGGTCTACATCGCCCATATTGACTGAAGCATGGATTTTTGGGAAGATGACACACGCTTTGCGTGTAAAAGGAGAATGGAACATGAGAAAATGTATTGCCCTGGTGAGCCTGCTGGCCCTTGTAACAGCCCTGGGTTCCGGGTGCGCGCGCCTGGAAACCCGCTATGGCGACGCCACACAGGAAACCGTTATTGACAACACCACAAGCTGGACGGATATGCAGCAGATGGCGGAGGCGATGGTGGATGATTTGCTGACATTCCCGCCAATGGTGGAGGTGACCAATCAGCGCCGCCCGGTAATTATGGTGCTGCCCATCAAGAACAACACGGCGGAGCACATCGACCTGGAATCACTGAACAACACCATTGAAACGCGGGTGTTGCGTTCCGGCAAGTACCGGTTTGCGGACCGGGAAAAGCTTCAGGACGCGCTGAAGGAGATGGGGCTGGCGGATCCGTCGCTGGGCATTGTGAATCCCGAAACGGCGGCCAAGGCGGGCAAGGTCATCGGTGCGGAATATATGCTTCACGGGACGATTACAGGCGATAAAAAGTATGTGAAACAGGGAACGGTGAATTATTACAAGCTCACTATGAAATTGACCGGGGTGGAAACCAATATTGTGGAATGGATCAATGAAAAAGAGATCCTGAAGCAAGTCGGAAAACCAAAAGTGGGGTTCTGATCGCGGCATGAACACAGTTTGGCGCACTCCGGCGCAGTCTGGGGTGCGCCGGACGTTTACCAGTAGATCTCGTTGTAGAATTCTTCCTGGCTTTCGGCATCCAGGTCGTTCATGTCGATGATTTGGTAGCGGTTCTCGTCGATATCGAAGATAATGCGCCCGTTTTTCCCGCCTTCCTGGACGGTATGCCGGTCCCACCGGCGGGTAATGAATGTTCGGTCGCCTTTGTCGGTTTTGACGCTCCAAATGAGATAACCGATGTTATCTTTATTCTCTCTAACGGAATAAATCTCCTGGATGTGATGAATAAAGTAGCGCTTGGAGAGTTCATGCTCCACGGTCATGCGCGAACTGGCCCCAATTTCCTTGAGCCGCCGGATGATGCCGATTTCCTTGTGCTCAAGCGCAGTATCGCCGGTCCACAAGGCGATAAATTCATTGGGGCGCGACACAGGGAAGCAGCGGTAGGCGCGGGCATGCTCGAAAACCAGATCGCCATAGGTGACGCGCATGCCGCCTTCGTCCAGGGGGTAGCAATGCAGTTTCTTCGGTTCCAGATACTGGACGCGGGGAATTTCCGTGTTCCGGATGTGTCTTGGCGGCGTCCGTTCCGGCTGCTTGATGTTCTCGCCGGTTTTTTCTAATTCCTTAAGGTCTTGGAGGCCATCCACGCTCGGCTGGTTGCTGGCGAGCTCAGTTTGAATATCCACCAGTTTTCTGTAAATGCCTTTTAACGCCATCAATTCGTCGTGCGAGCCCTGTTCACGGATCTCGCCATCTTCAAAGACCATAATCCGATCACAATTGCGCAACGTCGAGAGGCGATGTGCAATGGCAATGGTGGTCCGGCCATGACTGAGGGCTTCGAGTGCTTTCTGGATCTCGCGTTCGGAGATGGTGTCCACGCTGGAGGTGGCTTCATCAAGGATCAACACGCGGGGATTGTGGAGCAGGGCCTGCGCAATAGCCACACGCTGGCGTTCGCCGCCGGAAAGCCCCGCGCCGCGTTCGCCGAGGCGCCCATCATAGCCGTCGTGATTGCGCGTGATAAACATGTGCGCGTTCGCTTGGAGCGCGGCATCAAGCAGCAGTTCCGGCGAAACATCCGGATTGCCATAGGCGATGTTTTCGGCGATGGTGCCGCGGAACAGGAAAGGATCCTGCGCCACAAGGCCCATCTGACGGCGCAAGCAGTGTTTTCTAATGCGTTGGATGGGAATATTATCTATGAGAATTTCCCCTTCCGTGATGTCGTAGAAGCGCATAATGAGACTCGCCGTCGTGGATTTTCCGCTGCCGCTGTGCCCCACCACCCCAAGCATCTCGCCGGGCTTTACCTTGAAGCTGACATCTTTCAACACGGGAATGTGCGGATCATAGCCAAAAGAGACTTGTTTAAATTCAATATCCCCCTGAATCTCAACTTCCAGGTCGGTTTCCAACTCGCGAATCTCCGGTTCCTGATCGAGCACCTCAAATACCCGGTGGGCCTGAGTGGTGAATTGCGTGAACCAGGTGGACATCTGCGTGAGTGAGTTGAGCGGCGCATAGAACATGCCAAGGTAACCAAGGAACGCGATCAGTTCGCCCACGGTCAGATCTTTCGAATCGCCAAGGATCTGGCGGCCGCCGTAGATCCACACAAAATAACTGCCCAATTGAAACACGAAAAACATCAGCGGATAGAACCAGGAATTGGCATAGCCGACGCTGAGTCCGATGTCCCGGAACTTCCCGCTGATCCGGCCAAAGCGGTTTGCCTCGCGGCGTTCCTGAGCAAACGCCTTGACGACGCGGATGCCTGAAAGCACCGAGTGCAGGCCGGTATTGAGGTCGGAGCGGCGGGACCAATACTTGCGCCATTTTGGCGTGACCCAGCGAGAAAACAGGATGGTGCAGGCCATCACGAAGGGCGCGGGAACGCAAACGATCAGCGCGAGATACCAGTTCATGCTGAACATGGCGGCCCCAACGCCGACAACCAGCAATAGTTGGAATCCGAACCCGGAGGTGATTTGATTGATGAAGGCCTGGAGCGTTTCCACATCCTGAGAGCAACGGGTCATGAGCTGCCCCACGGGCTGCATCTCATGATAACGGATCGCCAGATCCTGAAACTTTTGAAAAACCTCGCGGCGCAGATCGAAGCCGAGGCGGTTGTTGATCCACACGGCCAGGGATTCGCGCAAGACACCCACCACGGCGGCAAGCAGGATGGAAGTGGCATACAATCCCACAAGCATATACAGCCACTGCATCTTGGTTTCCAGGCCAAAGAACGTATTAAGGCTCAGGAACCATTCCGGCGCTTCCTTCTTGTCCAGCAACACCTGATCCACCAATACCTTCACTAATTGCTGCGGCAGAAGTAAGAACACAATAGTAAGCACGACAAGGGCCATCGCAAGGAGTGAATAGGGCCAATACACCTTGGTATAACTCAGAAAACGGAAGAAGACGGTTCCCCGGCGGACTTTGAGATGGGGAGAGTCTTTAAAGGCGCGCAGGGCGGCTTCCGCACGTTCGATCTCCTCTTCGGACTTCACGACCACCCGCCCGCCCGCCAGCGAGCGCAATTGCGCCACCACTTTTGAAAATTTTTCCGCATGAGTATTGGAGAAGCGGGCCAGCTCTTCATAGACGCCGTTGATCTTGGCCTCGATGAATCCCGATCCCACGCGCGTGTCCATCCGGACCTTTTCCACATCTTTCAGTTGGATTTCTTTGCTGAGAATTACAGAGTTGTCTTCGGGATCAATGCGGTATACCAGCACCCATTCCTTGTTGGCCAGTACCCAGGATTCCAAGTATTCGCCCGTGATATCAAGATCGGTTTCCGTGGCGACCGTCAAATCGGCTTCTTGAATGCCCCGGTTTTCAATCGCAGCTTTTATCCGGTCTGGCAAGGGGCGTTTCATCTGCGCCGACAACGGCAATGGTTCACCTTCGAGTGTTTCTTGCGCCATATCTGATCCTGTTGTGGTTTAAACTGCTATTTTTACATGAACCGCGAAATCGTGTCCAATATGGGCCTTTTGCAACTATCCTTATTTCTCAAAACACACCAGACTCAGGGAAACGTATTGGCAGTTCACCGCAAAGCCGGTACTTTTTATTGTGCCAATCGCGGCCCACGACGCACCAATAACGTAGACGCGGCGTCCACGCCGCGCCAACAATCGAAAGGCCCACTCAGATGTCCATGGTGTCCATATTGTCCATGTCAGTCAGTGTTGGTCTGTGCCCGTCCGTGTTTCCCCCCTCGCCTCACGCCTCACGCCTATTTCCCCCCTTCCCTTGTCCTTCCCAGTCCTATTGGTTCTATCGGTCTTATTGGTCCTATTCTCCCATTCTCCCCAACGCCAACCTGACTTTTCTCTCCGAATTGGGGTATTCTACACATTCACTGATATTGTGGAGACTGTGTTTTGCGAAATGTAGTGATAGTTACGTTCATCCTGCTGTCGGCGGGGTCTTTGGCCGCACAGGAACAGCCGCCCGCCAAGCCTGCGTGGCTCACGCTGGGACCGTATCTCCAGTTCACTTCTCCTGATGCTGCCCTGGTGCGATGGCGCACCGCGCCGCCCATGGCGTCCGTATTGGAATATGTGTGTGAAGGCCGCCAGCACGTTGAAGATCCCGCACCGAAAACGGAACACGCCCTTGCCATGACAGGCCTGCAATGGAAAGCCGCGCATGCCTATTGGTTATTGGGGCCGGAAGGAGAGCGTTCCGGCACGTATGAATGTGAAACGGACTTCAACTATACCGTGCCGCCTGTGCCGAACCTGCCTTCGCCCTTTGCCTCGGATTCCCTTCCCTGGGATGCCGCCGCGGATCGTATTCTGTCCCAAACCGGAATTTTGCATGGGTATTGCGTGGTAATCGGCGCGGGCAAGGGCGCGCTGGCGTATGCATTGGCGAAACGAAGCGCCCTCTATGTGCATGTTATGGAGACCAATGAAACGGCGGTGGCGCAGACCCGGCAGGCGTTGCTGAATGCACAGGCGTACGGAAGCCGGGTAAGTGTTCACGCGGTGAAATCGTACGAGGCGCTTCCATTGAATCGCTGTTTTGCAAACCTTGTTATTTCTCTGACGCCCTGTGCGAAAGAGACCATCTTGCCCTATATCCGGCCCTTAGGTGGTTTGGCTCTGATGCCGCCCACGGATGCCGTCGACCTCGACGCCATCGCGGCCGCTTATGCCGAGGGCCGATGGGAAACCTGTACGCAGAAGGCCATTGACGGAGCGGGACAATGGTCGCATCAGTATGGTTCGCCGGATAATTCCGCTCGCAGTGGCGAGGCCTTGCAGGGCGCGACCCGTACGGATCAACTTTACGTGCAATGGGTGGGGCAGCCCGGCCCGCGCGCCATGGTGGATCGCAATCCGCGCGGTCCCGCGCCTTTGTATGCCCATGGCTGCCTGTTCACCCAGGGGATGCACCGCATCATCACACAGGATGCCTATAACGGGACGATTTTGTGGTCACTCGAAATCCCGGATCTGCAGCGCTATAACATGCCGCGCGATTGCGGCAATTGGTGTGCCGATGACGCTTCCTTATATGCCGCTGTTGGAAATGCCTGCTGGCGGTTGGATGCCGCCACAGGCGCGCTTCAACACGTGTATCCTGTTTTCGCACCAGATGCCGCGCCGTATGATTGGGGGTATATCGCGCGCGTCGGGGTTATACTGCTCGGAAGCGCCGCGCGCAAAGGAACCGCCTATCAAGAATTCCGGGGAAAGGATATGAGCGGCTGGTACGATGCCGCTCTGGGGCCGGTTACCTATAAAGTGGGGAGTGACGCCCTTTTCGCGCTCGATACGGAAACGGGATCGCCGCGTTGGTCGTATTCGGACGGCATTATTATTAATTCCACCATCACCATTGCGGACGACACAGCCTATTTTGCGGAATGCCGCACCCCTGCGGTAAAAGCTGAAGATGGACGCCGTCTGGATCCGGAAGGATTGTGGGAAGGCATGTTCCTCGTGGCATTGGATAGGGACACCGGCGCGAAGCGCTGGGAGCATCCCTACACCGGTCCCAAAGGAAACGTGGTGTTTTTCATGCTGCACGCGAACAACACGCTGATCGTGGCGGCTTCCGACTCGAAATACAATCTGTCCGCGTATGATCCCGCTTCCGGAGCACTCCGTTGGGAAGCGTATCATTCCTGGACCGGCGACAACCACAGCGGCCACATGCAGCATCCCGCCGTGGTGGGAAACGTGATCTATTTGGAACCATGCGGATACGACCTCGCTACGGGAAAACGCGTTACGGACGCTGTGGGGCGTCATGAGGGCTGCGCCACCTATGCCGCCACGGAAGGCGCACTGCTTTATCGCGGCAACGGACGGTGCACTTCCCTGTGGGACACCCAGACCTGCACCACCACTTCGTGGAACCGCCTCCGCCCGAGTTGTTGGCTTAGCACGATCGCGGGCGGCGGCATGGTGTTGTCACCGGAAGGCGGCGGCGGATGCAGTTGCGGCGGATGGATGGAAACCTCGATTGGATTTATGAAGAAAGAACAATAAATGATGTCTTTGCGCTATATCCTGCTTCTGTGCCTGTGCATTGCAGGGATTCTTTATTCGGCAAACGGAGTGGGGGAGGATTGGCCCGCATACCGGCATGACATTCACCGGAGTGGTGTGACATCGGAAGCATTGCCTGTGGCTTCATTAAAAAAAGTCTGGGAGTATCGTGCTCCGCGCCCCCCGCAGCAGGCGTGGCATGGTCCCGCCAAGTGGGACGCCTTTTCCGGCAAGAATAATCTGCGGTCCATGCGTAATTATGATCCTGTATTTTTCACCGTCGCCGCAGGCAATGACGTTTTTTTCGGATCGTCCGTGGAAGATGCCGTGTTTTGTCTGAATGCGGAAACAGGCGCCCAAAAATGGAATTATGTGACCGGTGGATCCGTTCGAATGGCGCCGATGCTTGCGGATGGAAAACTCTATGCCGGATCGGATGACGGCGCCGCCTATTGTCTCGACGCGGCCACCGGCGCGTTGATTTGGACGTACCGTCCGAGCGAAGAACGCTATCTCCCCAATGACGGGAAACTCATTTCGCGCTGGCCCGTTCGCAGCGGGGTGCTGGTGGACGGCGGAACCGCGTATTTCGGCGCGGGCCTGTTTCCCTGGGCCGAAGCATATCTCTGCGCTGTGGATGCGGCATCCGGAAAACCGGAGGGAGAGGGCCGCTATCGCAAAGCGCTTCAGGGCGTCACCATCGAAGGCGCGCTGCTGGCTTCGCGGGAATGCCTGTATGTGCCGCAAGGGCGCGAAGCCCCCATGGTCTTCCGGCGGAACGATGGCGCGGATTTGGGGACGGTAAAAGACGCCGGCGGCGTGTTTGCCTTGATCACCCCGGAAAACCAGCTTGTGTTCGGCGCGCCGGATCAAAAAGATAATTTTATCGCGGTCCGGGATTCCGCCAACAGCGAAGCGCTTGCTTCCTATCCCGAAGGCATTTGCATGGTCGTGCATGACGAGCGCGCATATGTCTTGCGCGACAATGAACTGCTCGCGTTAAATCGAAAGGACGGTTCCACAGCCTGGAGTGTCGCCTGTGATTGCCCCTATGCCCTTATTCTTGCCGGCGATATGCTTTTCACCGGTGGAAACAACAAAGTGGATGCCTTTTCCGTGATCGATGGCGCTTCTTTGACCTCGCTGAAAGTGTCCGGCCGCGCTTATGGCATCACTGTGGCGAATACACGGTTATTCATCAGTACGGACACGGGAGGTGTGGTCTGTTTCAGGTAACAGCGTATTTGCGGCTGGGTGATTACCCGTTCATGGGCGTGGGGATGACAAAAAAGAAAACCGCTGCAATGTGAATGGCACTGGCCGCCAATACAAACACGTGCCAGATGGCGTGGTTGTACGGGAGCCGGCCCCAGGCGTAAAACAGGGTGCCAATGGTATACACCAATCCGCCGGCCGCCATCAGGCCCAATGCGGCTAAGGGGATCATTTCTAAGGCAGGTTTGATTACCACCAGCGCCGTCCAGCCCATGGCAATGTATAGAATGGTCGAGAGAATATCCCAGCGCCCGATGAAAAAGAACTTAAAGGTGCATCCGGCCACCGCGATGCCCCAGAGTGCGCCGAACAGCGACCAGCCCCACGGGCCGCGCATGCTGACCAGCAGGAAGGGCGTGTAGGTGCCCGCGATGAGCAGATAAATGGCGCTATGATCGAACACGCGCAAAAATTTTTTCGCACGGGGCTGAGGGATGGCGTGATAGAGCGTGGACGCCAGGTAAAGAATAATTAAAGTCGCGCCGAAAATGCTCACACTGACAATTCGCCAGGGATCTCCCCCCAGCGAGGCATAAATCACCATCAAGGTTAATGCTGCGATGCTGAATAGAACACCCAACCCGTGGGTGATGGCATTCGCGATTTCCTCGCCCACCGTATATTTGCTTTCACTATGCGACATCAAAACTTCCTGTTCCGCAATTATACCAGGATACGCGCGGGAATGCATAAAAATTGCAAAACGTTTTCAGCGTATTTCTGTTGGGGGGATGTTTCGTACCCAGGGTGGCGCTGCGCTTACCCTTGGAGACTTTTTAATTGATTGTTTTAAATTGTATACTGAGTAGCGCGGTATACTGATTAGCGCGAAGCCGGATGGCGTTTTTTGAAAAGTAGGAGCGAGATTCCCGTGACGCGAACTCAATTGGCCCGGTTGATCGATCACACTCTGCTGCGGGCGTATGCCACGGAAGTGGATATCCGGGAACTGTGTCAGGAGGCCGCACAGTATGGTTTTGCCACGGTATCGGTGAATCCTGCGTGGGCTTCTTATTGTGCGAAGCAGCTTGCAGGCGCCGGCGTGGGCGTCTGTGTGTGCGTAGGATTTCCTCTGGGCGCCAACACGTCCAATATCAAGGTGGAAGAAGCCCGTGATGCCGTGCGCAACGGGGCGGCTGAAATCGACATGGTGATCAATATCGGTGCGGTGAAGTCCGGGTATCCGAATTACGTGAGTCAGGAAATTGCCGGCGTTGTGAAAGCTGTGAAGGGCATTCCGGTTAAAGTTATTCTTGAATGCAGCTATCTTACCGAACAGGAAAAGGTGGATGTGTGCAAGATGAGTGTCCGGGCCGGGGCCGCGTTTGTTAAAACCGCCACGGGCTATGGACATGGCGGGGCCACGCCCGAGGATGTTGCGCTTCTGCGCAATGTGGTGGGTGATGCCTGCGGAGTGAAGGCGGCCGGCGGCATTCGCACGTACGCGGACGTGACGGCCATGCTCAAGGCGGGGGCCAACCGCATCGGCACCAGCGCGGGGGTGCAGATATTGGACGACATGCTGAAAAACCTTACATGAGCGCCGAATTCAACTGCCGGGATTTCCGGGAGGGAGACATGGTTCAGGAGTTTCTCAACAAGCGTGTGCTGGTTCTGGGCGGCCTCGGATTTATCGGCAGCAACCTGGCGTTGCGTTGTTGCGAGATGGGGGCCATGGTGACCGTCTATGATTCGCTGATGGACCATGGCGGGGGAAACCGGGCGAACATTGAAGGGTACGAAGGGCGCATCAAGGTCATTATCAACGATATCCGTGATTATACGCTGGTTAATCGCGCCATTCAGGAACAAGATGTGATTTTTCATTGCGCCGGGCACACGTCGCACGGGTATTCTCTTGAAGATCCTTTCCTTGATATCGCCATCAACTGCAAAGGCTCCATGAACGTGCTGGAATCGGTGCGCAAGAATAATCCAACCGCGGAAATCGTGTATGTGGGCACCAGCACGCAATGCGGCCCCATGATTCATTGCCCGATTAACGAACTGCATCCCGAATTTCCCCAGGACATCTATTCCGCAAATAAAAGTGTCGCGGAAAAATATCATCTCATTTACCACCGGGTTCATGGCCTGAAAACGGCCGTTGTGCGGCTGGCCAATATTTACGGCCCCCGCGCGAATATCAAAAGCAAAGATGCGGGCGTGTTGAACTATTTCATCGGGCGGGCGCTTCAGGGCAAATCGCTCACCCTTTACGGAGAAGGCCGGCAACGCCGCAATGTCCTGTTTGTGGACGATTGCGTAGAGGCGTTGATTGAGGTGGTTCGGCAAGGCCAGATGCAAGGGGACGTGTTCTTTGCTGCCGGAGATACCGAGTGTACCATCGCTGAATTTGCCCATCAGGTGGTGGATATCATCGGCAATGGGACCGTCGAGCATGTTCCCTGGCCCCATGACTGGTCGAAAATGGACGTGGGGGATGTGTCCATCAGTCATCAAAAAATCAATGCTCACCTGGGATGGCAGCCAAGAACCAGTTTGCATGAGGGATTATTGCGGACCAGGCAGTTCTTCGTCCAGCATCTGCCCAACTATCTTTCGGTTTGAAGCCTTCGCCCCGTTTTGATCAAGACTTTTTATATTGGCCTCCAATTAATTTCAAATGTAGTACGTAATTATCATGCAAAATCGTTTATTGGATACCAAATCATGTGCGCGGATGGTACAATGTCATTGCTTTATTTTATAAGAATAGGCAGGTGGAAGGAATAGGCAGTGGATTGTGAACGGGCAGGGAGTAAGTTAAGAAAATGGCTGGAAATAACCTTAATACTTGCAGTATCATGAGTTAAGGGCCGATCTCATATTTTGCAGAGCAATAAGGAGAAATATTTTTCAGTATTGACTAGATAATGTTTCCGGTGTACAATCCAAACAGAAAGACGATGTGTGGAATGAAGTCCATTTGTGAAATTTTGTAATGCAATACTGAAAGACATAAGTATTACAATATGAGGGCAGAGTCATGACAATTCGAAGACTGGTGGCAATCGCCGTTGTCTGTGCGGCGCTGACGGGCGCGTGTATGGATGCGGATGCGGCTATCAAACGCATTCTGCTGGTGGGGGACAGTTGGACGGGGTTTTTGTGGAAGGATCGCATAGTCCGTGATACGCTTGCAGCGACCGGTTTGGGCGCATTTGAAGAAGACGGTTCGGTCACTGCGATAGGGGGCACGCCCGCGATGTTGTGGGTGCAGCCGGCGATGAATGATCTGA
>JAKQOG010000062.1 GCA_029565395.1 Candidatus Hydrogenedentota bacterium
TGTTTTCAGACAAAAACTACATGCCGGTGGTTAATGATAACGGCCAGTTGTCCAATTTCTGGCAGGCCACCCTCGGACTTGAATTGCAGCCGACCGAGAAGATCCTGGTGCACCTTCAGGGATCCTACGATGGCATAGTAGCCCCATTTGCTTCGCCAGTCACCCGCGAAATCTTCGGCCGCAGAGTGCCTATCGCCCCCTTCCTCAGCTTCTGGACGGAAAGCGGCAGCGACGACATCGGCTGGGAAATGGCTGCGTGGGTTAAATACAACTACACGAAAGACCTGTATTTCATGCTCTATGGCAACTACCTGTTCACGGGGAATGGCCTTGCACGAGGCGCTTTTATCCAAGCCAATGGAACTGACTTCTGCGGCGGATCCGACAATGATTACGCCGGATACATCTTCTGGATGGCAGTGTTGAAATTCTAAAAAATTGTTCTTGATAACCGCCTGCGTGATTGTTTAAGATCACGCAGGTTTTTTTTCTCTCCCCAATACATACATGCACCAAAAGAAACGAAGATTTTCTCTCTTTCCCTGGCGCGATGACTTCCGCTATCAGGAAGTCACGCCGGAAAAATTGCCCTGGATAATGCGCCGCCACATCATTACCGGAGCAATGGGCAGCACCTACGGCAACCTCACCACGGGTATGTTCCTGGTCGCATTCGGAGATTCCATAGGCGTCACCATCTTCCAATGGGGCGTCCTCGGCGCCATTTCTTCCTTTGCAATTACCGTCCAGATTTTCTCCGCCTATGCCGCCGCACGTCATGGTTACCGGCGCGTCATATGGTATTTTTCCGAAATGACCAACCGCATCCTTCGAGGTGCAGGCTTTGCTGCCGCTTTCATTTTCTTTGGATGGGGCGAGCGCCCCGAAGCCGCTTTTGCCTTCGTGTTCCTGCTGTCCCTGGCCAGTTTCTTTGCCGCTGCCGCCGCTCCGCCATGGTTCAGTTGGCTTACCGATATTATCCCTGAACAGGTCCATGGCAGGTTTATGGGGCGGAGAGATGCCTGGCTGGCACTGGGCACCCTTTCCTTCGTGATCCCCGCAAGCATCATGCTGGATACCGTATCGGAGGAAGGAAAGGTTCGGACGCTCATACTCATATTTGCCATCGGACTTCTGCTTGGCATGATGGATCTCATACTGCACCGGCACATCCCCGAACCCCCAATGGAAAGTCATCCCATAGGAAGTCTCTGGGAACATATCCTCGAACCCCTGCGGGATCGCCAATTTCAACCCTGGCTCATTTTCAGCACCCTGTGGAATTTCACCGTCCTCCTGTCCGCCAGCGTTTGCACGGTCTTCTTCGTGGAGGATCTGCACATCCGCGACAGTTTCCTTATCGGGTCGATTGTCCTTATTGCCCTTCCACTTGCAAGCACCATGCTCACCTCCGCCCGCATGGGCGCCTTGATTGACCGCCTGGGCGTAAAACCTGTCCTCATCCTCTCCCATTTCATATGGGCCATTCTTCCTGCATTCTGGATCGTCGCCACACCTTCCACCGCTCTCTTCTGGCTGGGAGTATGTTTTGCCCTGGGGGGAGGAGGCGCCGCCGCCGCCGTCAACGCCGGCATCAAAATGATGACACGGATCCCGCCGCCAGAACACCGCACCATGTACATCGCCATGACCGGCTGCCTGAGCAACCTGAGCGGAGGGTTAGGCGCCTTGGCCGGCGGCTGGTTCCTGTCCGCTTATGAAGGCCATCATTGGGTTGTCTGGGGAGAGGAATTCATCCCCTTCCACCTCCTCTTTGCAGTATCTCTCCTTCTCCGGCTCCTGGTCTGGATACTGTTATTCCCCCTCAAGCCCCCCCACTTCGATCAAGACAAGTAAATCCTCCCCGTTGTCTTAAGTAAAAATCTACCCGAATCCTCTTGAATCTGACGAAAACATCCGGTACAGTAGTAGAGTGTGTTGGTTAAGGGGACCCGTTATGGCCTCGAAGCATATAGACTGGCGTATTATTGCGTTTATCGCAGTGTTGTTCGTACTGGCTATTGCAGCGCTTGGCGCAATTCAACTCGCAAAGGGAGACAGGAATGGGCAAACGGAGCTTTTGGCCCTGCCTGCTTCTCCCCTCTCTTCAAATCAATCTCCGGACGAAGGAGAAACACCCTCTCCTCCTGACGTATCCCAAGAGGCAAGAGAAACTACGGTACCCCCTTCTGACAGCACGATTACCCCTTCTTCAATCACCTCGGAAAGCCTGCAACAATCTCAAACCAAGGAACCGGAAATCGCCGTGGCCGTCGCCGGTGAAGTCAATGCCCCCGGCTTTTACCGAATGCCCGGGGACAGCCGCGTGCAGGACTTGATCAAGAAGGCACATGGTACTACCGAGTTCGCGGATCTCAATGACATCAACATTGCGGCAAAACTCGTTGATGGAACCACCCTCACCATCCCCGGTGAATCCAAACGCGAATCTTCTGGCAACGCATTGGTTTTGCGGAAAACCCTGAGCGCCGCCGATCTTAATCCCCCCATCTACACCCGATCCGGCTGGCGGGAAACGCATACAACACGGCAAACAATAGTCCCAAGCGGTCCAGAGGAAGCGTCAAGCACTGAAAAACCTTCGGATTCCGCCTCGTCTTCCACTGGAAAGGGTGCGGACGGTCTAATCGACCTGAACACGGCCTCAGAAACGGAACTGGACAGTCTCCCCGGCATAGGCCCCAAAACCGCGGAGAAAATCATCGAATACCGGCAAGAAAATCCCTTTACCAGTGTGGATGATCTCACCAATATCCAGGGCATCGGCGAAAAAAAACTCGAGGCCATCCGGAAATACGTCACTGTCCGCTAACCATGTAAATTAAGTATATCGAGACCGCCCGTGAACTCAACCGTCCCATTCCAAAACTAAAGGGGCGTCTCATCTACGCATAGTAAGCCGGAAAGAATCAGGCGTAGAATTAATCCGCACCAACGCCGGGACAAAAACCGTCTTCTGAACCTTCACCTGGACAATATCGATATCCAGCGGAATTGTAGAATTGAACCAGACGCAGCAATTCCGAGAGGCTAATTTGCCAGTCTTGTGGATTGTAGTCGCTGGTATGAGTGCAACAATATATATCCCCCGTTCCCAAGCCAAAACCGTCTTCACCCCTTAAATCGCAGTGAAAGCTAAGCGAGTTGAAGAGTTGTATTGCACGCAACAATTCAGATAAACCTATTTGATAATCGCGGTTCGTATCTGCGGTATGGTAATCAGAGCACAGTGTACCAGGCGGTATATATTCATAGGCACCCATATCATAATCAAGCCCATCGCCTGTAGTCCCAGTGCCCAATCCATCGCCATCCATACCACGCCTTACGTACATAATGTCATCATATGAGCTAAAAGAATGTGCGGGTGCAAACCGCGCGCCTGTGTCGATACAAGGGGAGCCGGGAGATAATCGAAAATCGCCTGCATCAGGATCCACAAACAGCGGATCCGCCACAATATTCCTCACACACATCGTCGAATAGAGTTGTGAATTGTCTTGAAGACACGAAAAGGTGACAATATTCCAAGAATCCGTTGTATACCCTTGCGATTCAATCACTGGGGTATCATTCTGCCAGAAAATGCAATTCGCCACAGGAACGCCCGCGATTGCATCTGGGGGAACCCAAGTGAGTATAGCGCCTCCTCCGCCTGTACCAGTGTTCTGTGCAAAAACACATTGCGTTATTTGCGGAGGAATGTAGACTGTATCATAATATAAATTGATGGGTGGTTCACATAATACCAGATAGGGAAAGGAAAACATATCCGATTCATCGCATGGTGTTTTACAATATGGCTCGCCTTCAACCATGACATGTTCTGCATAATACTCATCGACGCAAATCCCGCCTCCCCAACTGGCATTATTTTGCCAAAATATACAATTACTTATATCAGGCCCATCAATGGGGTAATGACCCACCGCCCCCAATCCACTATAAAAAATTGCCCCGCCATAATGCGCATTATTTTGGCTAAAGAACGAGTGCGAAATACCTGCACTTGTTGCTCCTAAAAGAAACACTGCACCTCCGTACGCTAACGCCGAATTTTGTTCCACAATGCTATCGACCAACCCAACGGCGCCGTATGCAATAAACGCTCCACCACCATGCGTTGCTCTATTATTCCTTAAGGTGCATCCCACAATAAAAATATACACTCCATCCCACACAGAAAGCCCTCCGCCATATTGTTCATTATGAAAATCGCCCTTCAACGCAGAATTATTTTCAAACACGCAATTTTCAATCACCATTTGGAACACACGCTCGATAGCTAGCCCTCCCCCTCTCCAACCGGTATTTTCAGTAATGCGGCAATTGTCAATAATGATGTTCGAGACGTCAGCAGCGATAATCCCGGAGTCAGTGGCGCCCCGGATTGTAAAACCGTCCACATGGACATCACTTGCCAAGATCATCACATGTTGCGCCGCCTCTCCGCCGAGCGCATACTCCCCATCAATAATAACTGGATGCTCCTCCCAATCACGATGCTCCAAGGAGATTTCATTTCCTTCAAATCCACCATAGAGACTAATTCCTTCGCGAAGAATGAGCGCGCCACTTATGGTCTCCCGGCACTCTGCATAGGTCCCCTCTGCTACCCAGACTTCGTCCCCTGTGCTGGCCGCATCAATGGCGGGCTGGATGGTTTGGAACGCTGTCTGCCAGGAAGCGCCGTTGCCCTCGGGGGGCGCACCGATATCGACATACCAGGTGGTGGCGGAGGCGGTAGAAAGTGCTATCAGGTTGATGCACACGATTGCGAGCAGGCATGTATATTTCATGGCAGCGACCCCTCTCCCTAAAATGTAATATTTCTATGGGGTGTACTATACACGGATTTTGGGAGGTGCGCAAGGGGAAATTTTGAATAGCTATCAGCTATCATCCCCCTTCGCTAAAGCTTCGGAGGACAAGACGGGGGACAGGGCGGGGGACAAGACGGGGGACAAGACGGGGGACACGCGAACGGGCGGGGCGGGCAAAGGTCTGGGAAGACTGGGAGGTCTGGGGAGTCTGGGGAGTCTGGGAGAAATGGGAAATGGACTTAAACGACGCAAGGGACATAAACGACGGCAAGGGCTGTGAGGATGAGTCGCCTGGGGGAGAAGCTTGGGGCTACTAACGATCACTTCTTCGGGGTATGGGAAAAGCGGGTTTGGTGAGATGGTGTGGCATTCTGTGTATGGAGGGTATTGTGCATGGGAAGCATCTTAGGGGTATCAGGGATTGGGCGGCGGGCGGGTTGGACGAGTCGGACAGGTTGCGAGAGGGGGGTATTTGGGGTGCGGATAAATTCTTGACAAAATGACCTGGTAGTATTAAAATTACCGTATGCAAAACGGGTTTGTATTAAAGAACCGGGTGCGAGAGATCCGGCAGCAGCAGCATCTTCGGCAGTCGGATTTGGCGGAGGAAGTGAATGTAAGCCGCCAAACGATCCTGGCGATAGAGAAGGGGCGATTGAATCCGTCGGTGTATGTGAGTTTACGGATTGCCCGTGTGCTTGGCGTGCCGGTGGGGCATGTGTTCTATTTGGATTCCGTGGTTCGTGAACCGGCCTTGTTCGCGGAAGCGGGATAAGGGGCTGCGACATTCTGACAGCAGCCAGGGATTAGCTGGATTTCCACGGATACTGCGAGTCTACCTTTTCCCCAAAGCGATTGAGGTGTTTTTGCGCGGGGAAAGTCCATGCCTCAACCATTACAAAATTACGAAATCTTAATCTTATTGAGGGGGTAGTTGTGGCTATTGCGGGGTAGAGTATCGCCGGAGAAGGTGATTATGCGCGGTTGCCTGCATTGTTAAACTGGAAAGGGCGAAGTTATGCAACTCATGCCACAGCGGTGTTTCAGGCATGCGCGGACGATTGTTGCGGTTATATTAGGCATGCATGGCGTCTTTGCTCAAGACCGAGCGGCATTTTGCGATTACAGGATATGACCCAGAATGGATGTAATGGTTTCTTCACATATCGCCGCCACCACCGCGCAACGGTTTGAGGCCAAGTACTTCCTTTCCGAAGTACACGCATGCGCCATTACCGAATTTATTCAGCCGTTTGTTCGCCCGGACGAACATGCGCGGGTCTATGTGGTTGGAACCACCTATCTGGACGCCGCCGATTTGCGCCTGTACCGCGGATCCGTGTGTGGGGAAAAGAACCGCTTCAAGCTGCGGGTGCGTTCGTACCGCAGCAATGGCAACGGTCATGTCTTTCTCGAAATCAAACGCCGCCTGGATCAGATCATACGCAAGGAGCGCGTATCGGTTCCTACGGCAGAAGCCGACCAGTATCTGCTGGCGACGCCCCTGCCCGCCGGCGCCGAACCCTGGGAAGAGGGAAAGGGGATCCTGGCGCTCCATAACTTTAACGCCCTGCGAGAATGCCTCATGGCTATTCCACGGATCGACATTACCTATACCCGCGAAGCCTATATGAGTGGGTTCGGAGATCCTGTCCGTATCACCTTCGACCGGAATATCCAGTGTCTCCCCGTATCCAGCTATGCCGAGGTGCGCCAACAGGACGGCAGTGTGCAGGTGCCGGTGATCACGAAAGGGGTTGTGCTTGAAATCAAATTTACCAACCGCTATCCCCAGTGGGTGCATCAGATTGTCCAGCGTTTCAATCTTCAGCGCCAGTCCGTATCGAAGTATGTGCTTTCCGTGGATGCCCTTAAACGCCAGGGGCTGCCCATCAGCCAGTGCCCGGGAGGATTTTGCTCATGACGGCCTTTTCTCATCTGTTGAATGCCCCGGCGGCCAGCGCCGTCACCGCCCGTGATTGCGCCATCGGATTGGCCCTCGCCTTTCTCCTTGGACAATTGGCCGCCTGGACCTATATCTACACCCACACCGGCGTCTCCTATTCCAAGGCCTTTGTGCAATCCATCATCGCGCTCACTCTTATCGTCACCATCGCTATGATGATCATCGGAAACAACATCATCGTGGCCTTTGGGCTGCTCGGCGCCCTTTCCATGATCCGCTTCCGAAACGTCCTCAAGGACACGCGCGACACCGCATTCGTTTTTTTCGCCGTCGTTACCGGCATCGCCTGCGGCACCGGATGCCGGGGACTCGCCGTCGCGGGCAGCGGACTGTTTTGCCTCCTGTTCGTATATTTGTACCTTACCGCCTTTGGCAACCGCCGCGACAGCGATGCCTTCCTGCGCTTCAATGCCGAAATAGGCGTTTGGGATTCCGGCGAAATTCAGACCCTTCTCCACCGGCATTGTTTCGCCACCGATATGATCACCCAGCGCATTGGTGAAAACGGCCACATGGAACTCGCCTTCCAACTGGCCATGCGCGATCCCGAATCCGGCCACGCCCTCGTTGAGAGCCTCCAGAAAAAGGAAGGACTCTCCGCGGTTACCTTTTTGAGACAAGCCCAAGAGGATGAAGTGTGATGTCCTCCAATGCAGTATCCCCCATTAAGTCTCGCGCCCATGTGCGAATCAAACGTTGGACCCGGAAATACGGCGCGGTTACCGTATGGATTACCGTCGCCTGCGGACTGCTTTGGACGATCCAACAGCAGCCTCAATACGGCCCGGCGCGCGGTGTGACCGAACGCGTGGAGACCTCCGTCGCGCCGGTGGCCGATGGCATGCTGGAACATGTGGTTGTTGAACTTCTTGATGAGGTCAAAACCGGTCAGACCATCGCCCTGATGGATGATCATCTCCTGCGCGCCGAGGTAGACACGGCCCGCGCCGAACTCGTGCGGCTCCAGGCGCAATTGGATGCGAACCAGGAGGAGATGCGAAGAAGCTCCGCCCTCGAAGAGCAGAAAGACCAGGATTCCCGAAGACGCTTCGCCATGGATGAGGAAGAGGCCCGGTTAAATCATCTCCAAATGAGCGTGCAGCAGGATGAGGACAAGGTGGACCTGGAACGCATCAATCTCGAACTCCAGCGCGAGGAAACCCTGCTCGCCAAAGGAATGACTTCCCGCGAAAATTACGACAATGTCCGCCTGCGCTATGAAGCCCTGCGGAAAAAAGTCCAGGAAAACGAAAATGCCCTCGCGGCCGCCCTGCGAATGCATGATGAGGCCGTTGCCCGTCAGAACGCCCTGCAAGAGCAGCCCAGGGATCTCGACCTTGAGCGCATGCTCGCCCCCCTGCAAAAAGCCATTGCCGTCCAGGAAGCGGCCATCACCGAGATTCAAGAACGCCGAAAACAGCTTATTCTTCTTTCCCCCGGCGCCGGGCAAGTCACGGCCATCTTAAAACAGTCCGGAGAAACCGTTATGGCCGGAGACCCCATTGTGACGCTCAGTCTGGACAACACCCTGCGGGTAGTCGCCTACATTAATGAAAGGGCGATCCAGGAAGTGCCCGTGGGAACCCGCGCACGATTGAGTTCCCGATACCGGCCCGACCTGACAACCGGCGCGGAAGTCGTCAAAGTGGGCCGGCAAATCGAACCCCTGCCCATCCGCCTGCTCCTCAACCCCGTAACGCCCGAATACGGCATCATCGTGATTCTGGCCCTCAAAGACCCCGTCTTTTACCCCGGAGAATGCGTTAACGTCGCTTTGGATAATTCCCTTGAATGATACCTGGAATGAATGCGTCTCTATGCTACCACTCAGGCGGTCTGCTCGTTTATTTCTTTTGTTCAGGATAATTCGGTGAATACAGGCACGATTCCGGGCGGAGGGCGAGTTCGCCGTTTTTGACAAAGCGCTCGCCGCGTTCGGAAAGATGCTCGATGAGCCGGTTCCGCCAAGTGCGCAGTTCATCCGTACGCCGGGTATCTCCGGCAAGATCGGTTAATTCGCGCGGGTCCGTTTCGAGGTCGAAGAATTGTTCATGCCCGTCGCGGGCGTGGAAAATATATTTTCTTTTGCCGTCCGTGAGCGCGTTCCAGTGATTCGACGGGTTATAGCAGATGTCGTGTTCGAGATCGATGAACGGCCGCCATTCCGCCTTCGTGTCCCGGGCCAGTGCAAGGAGGCTGCGTCCTTCGATCTGCTCCGGAACCGGCGCGCCCGCCGCTTCTAGAAACGTGGGCAGCACATCCCGCAATTCCACGGGCTGCGCGCAGACCTGGCCGCGTGGCGCGCTCACGAGGCCCTCCGGCCAACGCATCACCATGGGAATCCGCGCAGAAGCTTCGTAGGCGTAGGATTTCCGCCAGAGGTGGTGGTCGCCTGTCATGTCTCCGTGATCGGCAATGAAGAGGATGAGCGTGTTATTCATCCAGCCCTTTTTGTCCAGCATTTCGAGGATGCGGCCGATTTCTTCATCTATAAACGAAACAGAACCATAATAGCCCTGTCTCGAAACGCGCACTTGTTCCGGACCGAGATCGCCGTGCCAGATGCTGGATTCGGGGCCGCTGCGGGGCGCGTATTCAGACGCCCATGCGCCCACGGACGCCGCGGGAATCGGCGCATCTTCATATTGCCGCCAGAATCGTTCCGGTGGATCGTAGGGACTGTGCGGCCGTGCAAACGAAACCTTGAGGAAGAACGGCTCGCTTTGCTGATAGTTCTCCAGGAACCGCACCGCCGTTTCCCCGGTCCAATGCGTGGGATGCAGGCGTTCAGGCAGTGCGTATTGTTTGGCGGTGTAGTCGTTCCAGCCGATGCCGGTCGCATCCGGGTTCAGCGTGGGTGCTTCCTTTGCGAACCAGGCACGGTAATCGCTGAGAAAGCCCGGGGTTTCTTTGCGCCCCGATTCGTCCAGCAGAACTTGATCAAAGCCGTGAAAATTCCGCTGGGGATGATAATGCATTTTGCCAATCCCGCAGGCGTAGTATCCGGCATCGTGGAGCGCGCGCGGTTTTTCAATGGGGTATTGTTCCGCGACCTTGCCGTATCCCAGCATGCCGTTGCGCCATGGCCCCTGCCCGGTCAGCAGGGCCGCCCGCGCGGGGGTGCAGGTCGGCGTACACGAATACGCCCGCGAAAAACGCATTCCTTCCGCCGCAATGCGATCCAGATTCGGCGTTTTTACCGCGGGATGCCCATCGGCGCCCAGGCAATCCCCTCGAAACTGATCCGCCATCAGCAACAGGATGTTCGGACGTTCCCGTTTCACCGCCGCGCGCGCCGTGCCGGCATACCCGGCGGCCCAGGCGGCGGTTCCCGCGCTAAGCGCGAGAAAATCTCTGCGCGAGAGCGATCTTCGCATAAGAAATTACCTCGGTTTTTGCACAAACTCCTTGTAACTGTCCACAAGTTGCGTTTTCACGCCACGGCGTGCCGCCTCGACGGTGCGCAGTTCCGCAGGTGTTGTGATTGGCCCAAATTCAAGATGGACCGTTTTGCTCTGCCCCGGTTTCAGCGTGTGGAGCAGTCCCAGCGCTTCATCAGTGTGCCGGCCTTCCACGCCGCAGGTGCAGGGTTCCAGCCCCACCACATAATCCTGTTCGCCCATCATTTTCCATTCCGTGAAACGCGGCAATTCCTTTTTATTGAATTTCACATACACCCCGAAACCTTCACCCTTGGAAAATCCGTCATTCACCAGCGCCACTGTTACCGAACCGTCGCGCGCGGGGGCCATGTCATGGAAATATACTTTCTCCGCGTATCCGTGCTTCGGCGGGTCCATGCGGTTCCAGTGCTTCGCGCCATCGCGCGCTTCCTCATCCCTCGGCGCCACAAAACGGCTCGGCGAAATCATGCGCGACCCTTCATCCAGCGCGGGGAACCCGATGTTGCAATGATACAGCAGCATGTATTTTGTGGGGCGGAAACCTTCATTCACCAGCACATCGCGGATCCAAAAACGTTTTTCACCCAGTTTCGTGGACACTGTACGCGTGAGTGAAAGATTTTCGCCGAAGAGCACCGCGTCGCGCATTGTGCCCGTGATGCTCAACACATAGTCGTTCCCCTGCCATTCCTGCGTTACTTTCAGATCGCGCGCGGGCGTATTGCCGATGCGCCCGTGCAGCCCATTGCCTGAAACCGCGCTGTCGGGCATGGGCCCGCCCACGTTCATCAAGCCGCAGGTCGTGACCAATCCCCCGAAATAACTGCGCAGCCAGCGGAGCCCTTCCGCTTCAAAATATTGCGGGGCCACATCGCCCGTGACACACCGCCACCCCATGGCCTTCCCCTGAAAACACGCCGCCGCAATATCCAAACAGCGATCCGGCAGCACGGTCAATTCCAGGCCGCTGCCCGTGTGAAAGAATGCCGCGCGCGCCGGCCGTTCCAAGCCGTCGTCCAATTGCGCCATGCGAATACCCGCTATCTGATCCATGTTTCCGATGCGTTGCCGCACCTGTTTCACCGAATACTGTTTACCGTAAATGTCCATGCTTTTTTCCCTTTTTTAATGGTTCCTTGAATAAAACAGTATCAGCATACCTGGAACCCGCACGGGATGCAACGCAGCACATCCTGCCCTTTCCAGAAGATAACTTGTCTAAATAAAAGGACTTGCACGGAAGGGGCGGAGTTCGTATAATGCAGGGAAGGGTGTCGGAATAGTTCTTTGACGGAGTGTCCGGACGGTGTGCTGGCCGCCCCAAGCAAGGAGGGAACATATCCGTGACTATGACAAAACGTGAACTCGTAATTACCGTAGCCAACAAGTTGGGCATGACGCAAAGCGATGTTGCGAAGATCATCGAGAGCACTTTTGAGACCATTGCTCAATCGCTCGCCGAAGGTCATCGCTGGGAGTTGCGCGATTTTGGGGTCTTTGAAGTAAAGACGCGCGCCTCCCGCATTGGCCGGAATCCGCGCACCGGCGATCAGGTTCCCGTGCCTGAACGCCGCGTCGTGACCTTCCGTCCCGGAAAGCGCATGAAGGAGGAAGTGAGCGGAGAAGAATCGCCGGAGGGTACGGAAACCGAGGGGACGCCGGACACTGCTGAACAGTGACCGCGCCATCCATTATCCTGCTCGCAGCGGACACGGGCACCAGCATTAACACCGTTGCTGTCTGTGAGGGAGCGCCCGGATTGCAACCGGATATGCGCATTCTTGCCGAGACGGTTGTCGAGTGCAAGCGTCTCCACTCCGAACGCCTAATTGAAACGGTGCAGTGGACGCTGAAGGAAGCGTGCATCACATTAAGCGACGTGAATGCGCTCGCCATTGCCGTTGGCCCAGGCTCTTTCACCGGACTCCGCATTGGCGCTGCCACGTGGAAAGGGCTCGCCTACGCGCAGAATCTTCCCTTGGCCGCCGTGCCCAGCCTTGATGCCATGACCCGCTTGTCCGCTTTCTACGATGCCACGGTCTGCCCCATGCTCGATGCGCGGATGCAGGAAGTGTATGGCGCCGTATATCGTTTCCGCGCCGGGCAACGGGAAAAAATCACGCCCGACCGGGTTTGTCCGGTTGAAGAATTAATGCGAGAGGTCACCGGACCTGTTCATGTGTTGGGCGATGGCGCCGTGGCATATGCGGACCGCATCCGGGCGTGTGCGTCGAAAGCGATTTTTGTCGCCGGTCCCTGTGCCGTGCCCCGGGCCTCCGCCGTGGCAGAAGAAGCCTTTCATTTGCTGGCCCTTGGCGTATCCACCGATCCTGAACGCGTCGCCCCCGACTATGTGCGGCCTTCGCAGGCGGAAATCAACAGGGCGATGCGCGCCCAACCTTCCTCGTGAAAATATGCCGCCCATCAAGCACACCCCGTTGCGCATACTCCCTCTGGCAGCGGATCATATTCCGGATCTCATGATCATGGAGCAAGAGGCTTATCCGGATCCCTGGACCCACGGCATGTTCCGGCAGGAAATTGAAAACGGGGCCGCTTACTTTTATGTTGCCACGCTGCGGAACCGGATCATTGGTTATGGCGGATTCTGGCTCTTGCTTGACGAGGCGCACGTCACTAAAATCACCGTTTCCAGACTTTACCGGCGGCACGGCATCGGCGCACGCCTTATGCGCTATCTTTTGCGCCGCGCTAAAATACTGGGAGCCTCCTCCATGCGTCTCGAAGTCCGGGAGAGTAACGAACCTGCACGCCATTTATATGAGCAACTGGGATTTGAGGACGCCGGGATCCGCCGCGGCTATTACACCAAAACCGGCGAAAGCGCCGTTGTCATGATGAAGCGGATCTGAGGGCGGCGTGAAGTCATCAGAGATCAACCGTAAACGATTCGTCTAATCGGCCGGATCAGGACGTTTAAAGAAGGTGCGGTTCTATTTCAGGGTTCCTGTTCGTTTTCAGGATCTTTTCCGCCGAAGAGGTAATAGGCCATGGGAATGATGAGCAGGGTGAGGAGTGTTCCGAAGGCGAGTCCTGACATGAGGGTAATGGCCATGGGCCGCCTTAATTCAGCGCCTTCGCCCGCGCCCAGGATCATGGGGAGCAATCCGAGGCAGGTAGTCATGGTGGTCATGAGGATGGGCCGCAAGCGCACTTTGCCCCCTAACACCAATGCTTCGAGTTTTGACAAGCCGCGTTCGCGCAGTTGGTTCACGTAGTCGACCAGGACGATGGCGTTGTCCACGATGATGCCCGCGAGGACAATGCCTCCGAGGAACACCATGATGCTGATTTCGATGTGTGCGAGGTACAGCACATAGATCACGCTGATGCCTCCAAGAGGAACGGTGAGCATAATCAAGGCGGGATGCACCAGGGATTCGAATTGGCAGGCCATAACGACATAGACGAGAAAGATGGCGAGGAACGATGCCAGCACAAGGCTGTTGAAAGACACTTCCAATTCACGGTGCTGTCCGCCCAACTGGAAGAAGACGCCTTCGGGCCGCTCCAGGCGGTCCATGGCATTCTGAATATCGGTGGAAACGGCGCCCAGATCGCGCCCTTGTACATTGGCCGACACCACGACGACGTGGCGCTGGTCGATGCGCCGAATTTCGCTGGGTCCTTCCCGCACTTCAATGTGGGCGACAGATTCCAGGGGTATGGGGGGCGGGCTGTCCGTCACGGAGATATGCCGCAAATCCTGCACGCTGTTCAGTTGTTCCAGATCGGATCGGACGCGGATGTCCAGTTTTTGTCCGGAGCGGTTGAATCGGGTGGCGACTTCCCCCTGGACTTCCCGGCGCACCCGGGCGGCGACTTGGCCTGGGGTAATGCCCTTGCTGGCCAGAAGATCTTTATCGAGTGTGATGATAATTTCGGGATAACCGGATTTAACGCTCAATTCGGCGTCGCGGACGCCGGATACACCGCGCACGTTTTCCAGGACGTTTTCCCCGATGCGCTTCAGGTCCGCGAGATCGTCGCCGAAGACTTGTGCTTCAATCGCGGTTTTAAAGCTGAAGATGCTTGGAAGCGTAAACGTGATTTTTTCGGTGGTGGCGCGCGTGATGTCGTGCCGAAGTGTTTCGATAATCCGGTCTTGAATTTCCGGGGCCTGATTGGCGTCTTTCAGGCGGACCGTGAATTGGGCGATGTTTTCCCCCCGTTCCTGGATGGAGCGATCTTTATCCGGACCAATCTCCACGGAGACGGATCCAATTTCTGGAATGCCCCGCACGATCCGCTCGATAGTCATCGCCCTTGTTTCTGTATCGGACAGGCGGGTGCCCGTGGGAGCTTCCATGCGGATGCCGAATTCGCCTTGATTCATTGGCGGGATCAGTTCCCGGCCGAGTTTTGGGGCGAGGGTCATGGCATGAAAGGCCACACCGGCCACAAGCAGCAGTAGAATGGGCGAAAAGCGGAGGGAATGCCGCAGAAATACACCGTAGGCGCTCCGGAAAACGTCAAAGCCGTTGTTAAAGAGCGTAAGGGGCAGCCAGAACAGGGCGGTAAGGATCGTGCGGAAGATGGACGCGAGGACAAGGACGATTAATGCTACGAGGAAGATCATAAAAATGAGGAGAGCGGAGACGGCGTGCAGCAGCACCTGGAATGGATAAAGCGCAAGTAATACGGGTAGTGCCAGCGCGGCGCCCAGACGGGGCATGAGACCGGGGCCTTTCATGTTTAGGATAGCCCATCCGAAGGTATCGTGTGCGGAATCGCGGAGATAGCCGCCGGCATAGCGCAGGCTTGTCGAGGGGATGCCCGCCAGTGCGGCGAGGCGCCCTTTATGATGCACGTCCCGCCCTTCGCGATACGCGCGGAGCACCCATATTACCTGCTGCCGGGAGGCCAATGCCGCGCGATGCCGGGAAACAATGGTCGGAATGAGATAAAGCGCGGCAAACATGGAGGCGAGCGTGGAATAGGTAACGGTCCAGGCCAAATCTTTGAACAATTGTCCAGCGATTCCCTGGACAAACGCAATGGGCAGGAAGACACAGACGGTGGTAAGCGCGGCGGAAATAACGGGGGCAAATACTTCCCGCGTGCCGCGCTCGGCGGCATCCATGGCGGAGTCGCCTTCTTCCTTGCACCGGAAGACACTCTCCAGCACTACGATCGCGTTATCCACCAAGGTGCCAATGCCCATGGCGAGGCCGCCGAGGGACATGATGTTGAGCGAGATGTGTTGCATGAACATGGGGATGAACGTGGCGATCACGGAGATGGGCAAGGCCACCCCCACAATAAGGGTGCTTTTCAGTTCCCGGAGAAAGAGATAGAGGACCGCCAAGGACAGCAAGCCACCTTGTAAACAGGCGTCCTGGACTTCGTTGATGGAGCCTTTGATAAACAAGGATTGGTCGCTGATTACGGCAACTTTGGAGCCTTTCGGGAAGTGGCTTGTGATTAACGTGCGCTGTTTGTCCGCCTCCGAGCCGGGTGGAGCAGAGGTTGTTTTCAACAGGCTGTTGATGGTTTTCAGCGTCCAGTTCAGCATACGCTCCGTGATGCCGATAGGCCGCGGCACTCCCATGAGATCCTTGACGCGATCCGCAACGCTGACCGTGTTGGCGTCGCCTTCTTTGAATATTTTCAGTTCGACTGCTTCCATGCCATTGATGCGCACGACATTTTCCCGTTCCTTGAAGCCGAGAGATACTTGGGCGGCTTCGTCGAGGCGAATTGCCCGGCCATCGGGCGCTACAATGATGCTGCTTTTGATTTCATTGATGTCGGCGAATTCATTGAGGGTGCGGACCATGTATTCGGTCTTTCCTTCCTGAAGGCGTCCTCCGGAAAGATTGATATTTTGTTGTGCCAGCGCATCGACAATATGATTCAGAGAAAGGCCGAGATTTTTAATCCGTTCCGAATCCACCAACACCTGAATCTCTTCTTCCCGTCCCCCTTTTACCGCTACTTGCGCCACGCCCGTCTCCGATTCCAGATCGCTCTTGATATGGCGCTCCACGGCGTCGCGGATTTCCGTCAACGTTTTCTGTTCTTGCTGCGGGCTGAGCGGAGCGCCGTCCGCCGAACCGGGCGCGATAGCCAGCCGGACGATGGGGTCGAGCGTGGGATCATAGCGCAGGATAACCGGTTTTTCCGTTACTTCCTTGGGGGGCTCAAAGAGATCCAGGCGGGTTCGCACTTCCTGCTGCGCCAGAGCCATGTCGGTATCCCAGTTAAATTCCAGCACAATCTCGGAAAGGCCTGGGGACGAGATGCTGCTAATTTCCACAACGCCGCCGACGACGGCAAGCATTTCCTCCAAGGGCCGGGTGACCAGTTTCTCGACGTCTTCCGGGGCGGCGCCTTCGTATTCGGTGCGGACTGTTAGCGTGGGGTAGGAAATGTCGGGCATCAGGTTGACGGGGAGTTGTTCAAAAGAGCGCCACCCGAACACGATTAGGGTGAGAAAGAGCATCGCCATGGTGACTGGTCGGCGAATGGCGATGCTATAGCGCTTGGGTATGTTCCCCACGGTTTCCGGCAACGTCACGGGTAATGGTTCCACTCTATGCTAATGCGAACAAGACAGTTTTTCGCTCACGCTCATGA
>JAKQOG010000063.1 GCA_029565395.1 Candidatus Hydrogenedentota bacterium
CTACTACCGGAACGGTGTGAATAGTAGCTCCCATCTCCAGGCGGGAGAAATTTTGGTTCCGGAAAAAAGAACGCCTAACTGGAGCTAGGCGCTACTACCGGAACGGTGTGAATAGTAGCTCCCATCTCCAGGTGGGAGACAATTTGGTTTGTTCCTAGCTGGAGCTGGGACGTTCAAATGAGATAACACGACATGACGGATGAGGCAGCCCAGGAAAAAGCGCCGGAAAGGAATCCGGTGCCGGCCTTTTTGATCGCCATGTTGTTTTATCTCTGCGTCGTTTACGCAAACACCCTCTACATCTATCCCATGGGCCGGGATTATGTATCAATGGCAGCCCCCAACCCAATTGGTTGTCATGAGCAAATACCTGGCACATGTTCGCAGGTATCACACGATTATTCCATGGGGTATACCCATTTCTTTTCACAGTGGAAGATGCCCTGGACATTTCTCGAAACACGTCTTTTCAATGATTGGTTGCCTGGATATCACCTTGTTAATCTCACTCTTTTATACGGGTGCATGGTGGCATTATTTTTTCTGACCCGGCACATTGTCCGGGGACCGTGGTGGATGGGTTCGTTAGCAGCCGTATTATTTATGGCCAATCCTGTGAAAAGTGAAGCTGTATTGAATCTTAGGGGTGTACAGGATTTATTGCCAGCGTTCCTGGCTTTGATCTCTTTGGCTTTATATGCCGCCCATGTCCGAAAACCAAGAAAAATAAAATACATAATTTCGATGGTGTTGTTTGTCGCGGGCATGTGTGGCGCCCCATCTCAGGTGGCATTAATTCTGGCTTATTTCTTGATCGAAGTAGTCATAGCGGAATGTGCGGAACGTTGTTTGTGGAGGCTTGTTCCATTTATATTGATATTTCTTTTCATATTCGTTTCTGAATATACCTGTTTTGAAAATAGTGTCGAAAGGAATTTTTGGAATCTCATGGGCATGTTCCTGCCGTTGTGTTTGATACTCTATCCCATTGGATTTCTTCCTGAGACGTTGGAGCGATTTCAGAATCAGTATTGGCTTATTCTTGTCTGTTGCATGGTGATTGTTGTAATGTTCTTTGCTTTGGCCTATGCCTCTCGGCATCGTGGATTTGTCTTTGGAATTTTGGCAGCGATGTGTTTGCGTTTTCTTCAAGGAAGCAATCCCTTTGATGTGGTGCACATGATTGGCGGGGGACAATTGTTGCTTCCGGTGGCGTTTATGAGCATCGCGTTTGCGGCGTTGGTCCACCGCGTCATTCAACATCCCAAATGGTTGCGTCCCATGATATTTCTAACAGCAGCATTGTGTGTGGTGTTTTTTGGACTGCAGTTCCAGATGAACATGATTTGGCGTTATGCGGGACAACAGGTTCAGGCGTTTCAGCAAGAGGTTTATTCAGCAAAAGAACAACATCCGGAAGGAAGTTTGGGAGTGCTTCCCAGCTATCGTTATTACCGGGGCGCACCCATGAATTTTCAAGAATCAATTAAATACAAAACACCGTTTTCCAAGAACTTGATGTATGATTTAGCATTAGTTGAAGTATCACGTCATGAAAAAGAGTGGTATGAAGTCGCCATTACAACGAACTCTGAAAAGAGTGTTGAAGTAGAGATTGTTCCCGTGGGGAATCATACTTGGAAACAGCGGGTAGTCAACTATGAAGCCGGTTATGAGTTATTTTTCCCCCGCAAATATAAACAAGAAGAAAATATGCCCTACTCTCTCGGAAATTCCACGATGAATCGGACAGATGGAAGTGAACATTTTGTTTTTTCCGAGGAATGTTTGCCCTTGCCGCCTCTCGTTCCGTTTCAACTCGCTCGCCCGTGGATCGATTGGTAAAGAGCACGTGGTGGGTTCCGCTTCACTTCACCCACCCTGCGTTTCAAAAAGTTAACCGAACGTTTCGCGCATGCGTTCGGTGTAGTAGCAGACATTGTCCCAGAGGCCATCCGGGGCGATGCGGTGGTCGGGGCAGGGGATGAATCCGCCAAGGTCCACGAGCGGCTTGAGGCGTTCGATTTCCGCATCGATAGCGGCGCGGTCCCGCATGAAGACGACCTTGTTCATACCGCCGACGCCCCGGAGTTCCTTGCCGTATTTCTCGCGCCAGGGCGCGATGCTGGCGTTCCAGGTGCCCACCTCGATGGGGAACATAGTGTTGACGCCGTTGTTGAACCAGGTGGGAATCAGTGCGTCGATGCATCCGTCGCAATCCAGGGAGCAGATGGTGATGCCGTAACTTTGACAGAGATCGGTGATGCGCTTGTAATGCGGCCCGACTTTTTCGTCAAACACGGAGGGGATAATGAGGGGGCCATTTTTGAAGCAGATGTCTTCCCAGAAATGAGCGAAATCGAATTTGGCCCCGGTTTCCAGCATGGCTTTGGTGCATTGGTAGCACAGGTTGCCGTAAGTGTTAATAATTTCATCGAAGAGGTCCGGATCATCCGCAAAGAGGTAGCTTGCGCCGACGACGCCGAGCACATTGCGCGCCGTGCCGAACAAACTGCCACAGTGGAGCCCCATAGCGTAATCCCGCTCGCCGTTCTGCAGGAATTCCTTGCCGCCCTCGTCAAACCGGATCATTTTGTCATTGGCGCGCACCATCGCCTTGTCGATGCGATCCTGGTTGAACTGCATCCGGGGCAAATAATGCTCTTCCCAATCCTGGTGCGTTTTGAGCTTGTGTTCGATTTCCGCCGGGATCGAAATGGCCCCGGGCTTTTCCAATACGATGACCCCTTCCTCGTTCAGCACTTTTTTCGAGCCGTCTGGCATCTCTTCAATCACTTCCTTTTCAAAAGGGGGTGACAGATGCGTGGCGGGCTGGACCGTGGAATACCAGTTGAAGTCGAAGCCCAGTTTCTGGCTGACGACGGCGTCCATGGTGTTGCCGTCCGCCCATTCTTCCGATTCCTCCTTGGTCAGATACCCTTCCTCCGCCCATTTGGCCAGTGTTTCTTTCCAGAAGCCGAAATGGACGATGGGCAGGCGGTCGTACGGTTGATACTTCAGGACGGCCATGGCGCGTTCACGGTCTGTCATAGGGTCTCTCCTCCGTAGTAATGCGTTATGATACCGGCCCCTGCCGTGAAAAACAACGCATGCAAAATTTACCTGGAAGGCATTGGTGAAATAGTCCTTTTTCTTATCCGGGCAAATGGACAGGCAACGGTTTGGCCGCAAAATGCTGGTGATTTGCCCTGTGTCCGGCGTGCTTTCACGAAAAAGCGCTGTTTCGCAAATGCCTGAAGCAAAATTTGGATTTTATGAGGCAAACCCTTCATACTATGCAGGCGCCCGGGGAAGTAAATAACCGGTAGTGGAGTGCTGGGGATGCTGGATCGCGAATTAGCCCGAAAACTGATGGAAGTTGAGAACCTGCCGACGTTGCCGGCCGTGATGCAGCAGCTTTTAGCCGCCGTGGAAAACGAGGCCTCTTCCGCCGCCGACATTACGTCGATTCTGGAACGCGACATTGCCATATCGGCACGGATTCTTCGTTTGGCGAATTCGGCGTTTTATGGGCTGCGGCATAAAGTGGACACTATTCGCCGCGCGGTGGTGGTCGTAGGGTTTGACGTGGTGCGGATGCTTGCACTGGCCACGTCGGTTTTTGACTTGTTTTCGCAACGTCAGCAGTATGCGCTGGATCCGGAAGATTTCTGGCTGCATTCACTGGGGGCCGCCAAGGCGTCGCAGTTGCTCGCACGGGAAATTCCGGGCGCGCAACCGAGCGATAGCTGTTTCACGGCCGGATTGCTGCACGACATGGGCAAATATTTCCTCGCCCTGGCATTAAAAGATACGTATAAGGACGTGTTGGAGATGGCGGAACGAAGCCAGTGCCTGTTATGCGAAATAGAAAAAGACGCTTTAGCCATTACGCATTGCGAGGTGGCCTATTGGCTGGCGCAGAAATGGTCCTTGCCGCCCGTGATTGCCGACGCGATCGGCAATCAATGCCGGGTAGGGGATTATGACGGCCCATTCTGGAGGGAGGTTTCGATTGTCTCGCTGGCGAGTGATGTGGCGCGGCATGCGCGATTTGGGAAGGCTGGGGATTTCTCGCCGGTAACCTTGCGCGGGGAACCGCTTGCGCGTCTGGCGTTGAATGCGGATCTCGTGCTTGGGATCGTGGATCAGCTAAGCGAATATCATGGCGAGGCAAAACATTTTCTTAACGCTTTGCGTGGACGTTAGTCCGGTTGGGGAGTGCCATGAGACGAAAAGACGAGAGTGCGGCGGAAACATCCACCTATGCCGAAGCGCTTCGGGAGTTGACCGCGCGGCATGAGCAACTGGTCATTGAATTGTCGTTGTTAAAGCGGCTGGATGCGTTAGATCCGCTCCGGACGGATGTCCAAGCCCTGTGCGGAGAAATGGCCCGCGCCATCGCGTCGGTGCTGCGGGCGGATAATTGCTCCATCATGCTGCTGGATGCTCAAGGACAGTACATGCAGATCCTGGGCGCGGCGAGTTCCTTTGAAGAACAATCCCCTGAAAACCGTTTCTCCGCCCGTTTTTCCCTGGGTGAAGGCATTGCGGGCCATGTGGCGCAGACAGGCGCGGCGGTTATGGCCGATGATGTTCAGGATCACCCGGAATTCAAGCCGCTTCCCAATAGCCCAACCCCCATCCGATCTCTATTGTGTTTTCCTCTCCTTGCTCATGGCAGTACGCTGGGGGTGGTGAATGTCAGCGCCGTCACCCCAGGATATTTTACCGATGTGACCAAACAGGTCATGGAACTGTCTGCAGAACGCATCGCCCGGCTTCTTCTCATGCAACACTATCACCAGCGCCTCAGCCAGTCTGAGCAGCAATTCCGGCAGTTTGTGGATAATTCTCCGGAACCGATTGCGCGTGTAGACAAGGAGTGGCGATATGTCTATGGGAATCGTGCGTTCCAGGCGGCGGTAGGAATTCCGGAAGCGGAGGTGCGCGGCGCCTCCGTGGAGAGAGTCAAGGCCCTGATTCATCCCGACGATCTGACGTTTTTCTGGGAATGCTGTGAAACTGTAATGAAGACAGGGAGCATCCGCTTGTGCGACGTCCGGTACCGGAATGCCGAAGGCGCTTGGCGCTGGATCTCGCATCTGGCCTATCCCTGGCGCCTGCCCGATGGAACAATCGGCGGAATTGAGGCAATAGGGCGGGACATCACGGAGCAAAAAAACGCTGAAGCGATTATCGCGGAGCAACGGCTGAAATTGGAGGCCTCGGCGCGTTTGACGGCCTTGGGCGGGCTCGCCAGCGGCGTGGCGCATGAAATCAATAATCCGCTGGCCATCATCTCGCTGGGCGCCGAACAATTGGATTTGCTCGTTCAACAGACCCCCCTTAATATTAACCACATCCATTCCGCAGCGGGTAAAATCCGCAGGAACGTATCCAGGATTGAACGCATCATCCGGGGATTGCGCACCCTTTCCCAAGATGGTTCCAAGGAACCCTTTCAATGTAAAAAAGTCGTGGACGTGGTTCAGGAAGTGGCGGAATTGTGCCAAACCCGGTTTCAATCACATAACATCGACATGCAGATCGGTGAAATTCCAAACAGCCTGGAAATGGAATGCCGTCCCGTGCTGATTGCCCAAGTGCTGATGAACCTGTTTATCAATGCTTTTGATGCCGTGGAAAATGCGCCTGACCGGTGGATTAAAGTGGAGTGCCGGGAACACAAGGAGTGCGTGGTCATCCGTGTAATGGACAGCGGCCCGGGGGTTCCCGATGAATTGCGTGAGCATGTCTTCAATCCCTTTTTTACTTCAAAAGAAGTCGGGAAAGGAACCGGCATGGGGTTGAGCATCAGTAAAGCGATAATCGAAAACCATCATGGGGAATTATCACTGGAGGCAGAGTCGCCCAACACATGTTTCGTCATGACGCTGCCCAAACGACAGCCCAGATCTGGGATGCATGGGGACAAGTATGGAAAATGAATCGCCTGTAACGGCATTGATTGTGGATGATGAACCGGATTTGTGCGAAATGCTTGTCTTTGAATTCAGCGCGCGCGGATACCGCGTCTTTTCCGCCAGCGATGGCCAGGAAGCGGAACGCATCCTGGACCATGAGGATGTGGCGTTACTGCTGACGGATGTCCGCATGCCGTTGTGTGACGGTCTGGAATTGCTCTCCTGGGTAAAAACACGCAATGTCTATCGCCCCACCGTTATTTTAATTTCCGCCTATGCCGATATTACGGTGGAAGAGGCCCATGATCTTGGCGCGGAAGTCGTTTTAACCAAGCCATTCCGCCTGTCGGAACTGGCGGATATCGTGACCCGGATCCTTCTTCCGCCGGAACGCCGGTGGTGCACCCCTCCCGTGCCAGCCCCCGTTCGAGCATGTGCACTTCATTTTTCCAGTTTTGAGTCTGCACGCAAAGAAGCCGTATTTGACTTGGGCCGTGGCGGCGCGGCGTTCGCCTTTTCCGGGTCCACATTATCCAAGGGTGAGAACATACGCATCGAAGTTTGTTTTGATGAAGGGCCGTTTCCCTCGCTACATGGCACGGGTATTGTGAACTGGGTGCGAAGTGGCGCCGAGCCGAAGCAGTTGCAAAAGGCGGGCTTGGAATTTACATGGCTCTCGGAAGAAACCCGGACTGCATTTCTTCTTTGGCATTCCACACACGCCCAGAAGCCCTATATCCCTTCATTAAAGCCTCAATAGAGGTTTGTACAGGCATTTGTGAAATAGTCCTTTTTTTTCTGAGCGGAGTCAGGTTACCATAGGCGCTTAACCGGAGCAGTATAAGGAGGAAACGTTATGATGAATGAAGCGACGCAACAGGGGCGAATCCCCTCTTTGCACATCGTGGCCGACTCAATCCCACAGGCGCATTTCCGCGCCATGAAAGCGGTGTGGGAGCAGGGGCTGGCCATTCGCACGGAATATGACCGGAAAGATCTTCAGGGCCGCTATATAGATCCCCCCAGCCGCGACGCCCGCGTCTTAATTGAAATCAAAGATCCCTTCGCTCAGCCTCGCTTTCCTCCCATTTCTTTTTGCGAAATCGGAACCTACATCGCGGAAATCATGGGGATCAAAGATCATATGGTCGTGCCTATGGAACAACTCAAGCAGGCGGTGCACGGCGAATTGGACGCTAAAGAATGGCCGTATACGTATCATCAGCGATTGTTTAACCATCCGGACGTGGATGGCGCCACCGTGGATCAGATAAACATCGCCCTGGAAAAGCTGGCCCAGACCCCCTACACCCGCAGGGCGGTCGCCACCACCTCCGTCCCCAATATCGATCCCTACCTCAAAGAGGATATCCCCTGCCTCCGGGAAATGCAGTTGCGCTGCCCCGAAGACGAGCAGGACAACCTGGTATTGAATATGAACACGATGTGGCGTTCGCGTGATTTGTATAAGGCTTGGCCGGACAACATCATCGGCATCACGTTCATGCAGAGCGTGCTGGCAAAACGATTGGAAGGCATGACCGGCCGTACCGTGCGCGTGGGAAGTTATGCAGACTATGCCGCCTCCCTCCACATCTACGGCCAGGATTTCGGCGCCGTCGGCGGTGATGCCGAACGCGGGCTGAAAAGCTTCTTTGACACCTTCGACGAAGACGCCTACATCGCCCGGTCATTGACCAGCGAAATGGCGCGCGATATGCTCATTATTCCGCAGTTGCAGGCGCTTATTTCCGAGCAAGGCATTGCGGATTGGCATTTTCCGCCAGAGGCGGTGGAACTGGGCCGGCAATTAATTCAAGACCTGGAGTCTGGCGCATTCCTCTCATGAGGCCCAAAGGGAATTTGACACTTTTCATAGCAGATAGGTAAGCTACTCCCTTCACAGCGGACGGATACCCTGTCCGGAAACATCCACGGAGCAGAGAGAACATGTATAGGCCACAAATTAAAGTTCTGGATTGCACTATTCGCGATGGCGGATTGATGAATGACTGGCGCTTCGACAAGTCCCTGGTCAAAGACCTTTTTAGCGGGTTGGCGAAGGCTGGCGTAGATTACGTGGAACTGGGCTACCGGGCGGATAAGAAACAATTTTCGACAAAGGACAACGGCCCGTGGCGCTTCTGTGATGAAGAAGATCTCAGGGAAGTCGCCTTTGAATGCGATACCAAAGTTTCGATCATGTGCGATGTGGATCGGACGGACTACAACGCCTTCCTGCCCGCCAAGGATTCTCTGGTGAAACTGGTGCGTGTGGCGTGTTATGTGCCCGATATCGACAAAGCCATTCACCTCGGCAATCATGTGAAATCGATGGGATATGAAGTGAGCGTGAATATCATGGCGGTATCGCACGCACTGGAACCTGACTTGGACGAAGCCCTCGACCAATTGGCCGAAACCAATTTTGAAATGGTGTATATTGTAGACAGTTTTGGCTATCTTTATTCCGAACAAATTCATTATCTCGCCAATAAATACAAGAGCAAATTGCCGGGAAAAGAGATTGGGATCCACTGTCATAACAATCAGCAGCTCGCTTTTGCAAACACCGTCGAGGCCATCATCAAGGGAATGAATTACCTGGACGCCAGCATCTACGGGATTGGCCGCGCCGCAGGCAATTGCCCTCTGGAACTGTTACTGGGCTTTCTCAAGAACCCGAAGTTCGACGTGCGGCCTGTGTTCGATCTGATTGAAAAATACTTCATCGATCTCAAGGAAAAATTGCGCTGGGGATATGAAATCCCTTACGCCATCACCGGCATTTTGAACAAACACCCGCGTGCTGCAATGGCCTTTATGAAGGGCGTTCATGGACGCACGTTCAGCGAATTTTATGAGGAAATGCTCAACGTGGATGATCTGTAGGCCGTCATGGGTTGACCGGACGGGCCTCGATTACGCGCTCGTCAAAAGACGGCGCAATGACTTCACCAGGCCGCACCACGAGAAACGCCTCTGAATCCCATTCGCCATTGAGCCAGCGCCGTACAAGTTCTGGATCGCCTCTTTGATTATCGTACCCCCAGCCGAGCCACAGGGCGCACCGGCGTGTGTATTCACGATGGCTCTCGCTGCCGCCAATGCCCAAATCCACGTAACACGCCTGGCCATAATTCTTGATCCAGGTTTCCGTGGCTTCCATCAGGTATTTTGCGCTCTCTTCTCCATACAGTTCTGTGTAGGTTTTCAGGGCAGCTTCATAGCGTTCCTGGCCGGGCATGGGGCAGTCCTCAATCCATCCCGGACTGTACCAATAGGTTCCGGGATGCGAATCGAAATACTCGCGGTACCGCTCTTTGGAACCTAGCAGGAACGTAATGCAGTCATGCGCGCACACGCAAACCAGCGGGGTGGTCCGCGCCGTGATCCCTTGAATGCCATTGCTGCACAGGCCATACCCGATCAACAGCGCGTCGTGCTTTCCGTCTTCTTCATCGATCACCTTTTGTAAATCCGCCCGCAGGATGTCCGGCGTGTCATGCAGCCCCTGCTTCAAGAAACGGAAAAAGAACACATTTTCCGATTCCGCGGCAAAATGGGCAATCTCCCGCCACAGCACATGGCATGCAATTACGCAATACCGTTTGGAGCGGCTTGTTTCCATATGATCCGTTACGCTTTTCCGCAAATCCTCCGCCAGCATGTATTTCTCTCCTGGGTTGGCAAGCAGTTCGCACGGAACTTTATCATAGAAAGAAACCATGAATGAAGCGTGGATATTTCCGAGGTCCGGTGGTCCCCATCATATAAAAACCAGATCCCGGTATGATAGGCTGATTGAACAACCGCTGTGGCAACTAAAAAGGAAATGCATATGCGTACGCTTCTGCTTGCGGCAGGTCTGGCAATCGCGGTCATCTGGGCTTTTGCCGGAGAGTCCGATCCCCCTCTGGTGAACATTGCGAAAGGGGCGGGCTACACCCTTACTCCCGCGCCACGGTATGAACATTGCACGGACCCCGGCGATGCCACGCAACTCACCGACGGTATCTATACGGAAGGGCATTTCTGGACTCAAGCAAGCACCGTGGGCTGGTCGGGCTGTACTCCGATCATTATGCTGGATTTGGGAAAGGTCCAGGCCATTCGCGGGGTGTCGTACAGCACGGCGGCGGGGGTGGCCGGGGTGCAGTGGCCGGAGAAAATTGCCCTTCTCACGGCCGGAGAAGACAAACAATTGCATGAAATCGGCGACTTGGTGGCGCTCAGCAACAAGCATGGCGCCCCCAAGATGGAAGGGTATGGACTGCACCGGTTCCAGACGGACGAATTGAACACCTGGGGGCGGTATATCGCGCTGATTGTTCAAGCGGAACCATTTATCTTCGTGGATGAAATTGAGGTGTATGCAGGGGAGTCAACCTGGCTGGATACACCGCTTCCGGGCCCCGGATATGACGATGTCAACGCCTATCAGGAACAAACACGCATTCGCGAGGACGTCCGCCGGCGGATCAAATGCGATATCGGGGCAGTAACGAAAGACACACTCTCCGCCTCCATTTCCAAACGCATCCGGAAACACATTTTAAAAGAGCTGGAGCACGTCACCGAAGCGGCGGAAACGCTTACCCTTCAGCCGGGCGATGATTTCCGCGCCATCCTTCCGTTGAATCCGCTGCATGCACAGGTGTTCCGGGCGCAGGCGCGCTTGTGGAAGGCCCAAGGCAATCCGCCTCTCGTGCTTTGGCAGAACAACCCATGGGATCCTCTACCGTTAACGGGGAATCCGCCCAAGAACGGAACACCGCGCATCGACATACACACGATGACGAATGAGTGCCGATCAGGCGCTTTCAATATCAGCAACACTCAACAGGACGATATCCAGCTACATCTCCGATTCACAGGCCTCCCTGGAGGAGATATGCCGGCGTATATCACCGTCCATGAAGTGCTCTGGACCGATACGCGCGATGGAAAACCCGTTGCGGCGGCTTTACCGGAAGCAGCGAAATCAACGGAGGGATGCCGGATCAGCGTCCCTTCCGGCATGACCCGCCAAGTGTGGCTCACGGTGCATCCCACGGACCTCGAAGCGAATGCGTATAATGGTTCCATCGAAATATCGGGCGGCGGGGCGAATCTGTCGGTTCCGATTATGCTGAAGGTGTATCCACTCCGGTTTCCGGACAAACCACGCCTGCACATGGGCGGATGGGATTACACCGATCGCCCCAAAATGTATGAAGTTACCCCGGAAAACAAAGAAGCCTTCATCCGGCATCTGCGCGAGCATTTTGTGGATTCGCCCTGGGCGACCAGCGCGGTGTTGCCTCCCGGAACCTATGACGCCGCCGGAACCATGACCGCCCCTCCGGATACGTCCGCATTTGATGCGTGGGTAAAGCTCTGGCCGGGGGCGGCGCAATACTGCGTTTTTCCCTCAGTGAGTGGAAAATTCACGTCGTTTCCCATGAACACGCCTGCATTTGAAAATGCGGTGAAGGCTTGGACAATTTTTTGGGCGGAACACGCGCGCACCATAGGAGTGCAGCCTGAACAATTGGCGTTGCTCTTGGTGGACGAGCCGCGAGAAAATGATCAGGATGCAAAAATCCTGGCATGGGCCAACATTATCCGCGCGGCCAATACCGGCATACGCGTGTGGGAAGATCCCATCTATCACGACATGAGCAAGGCCTTGCCGGAAATGCTTGCGGCATGCCATGTCTTATGCCCCAACCGGCAAATCTTCCTGGCCGCCGATGATGCCTATCGGAACGTTTTTGCACAGTACCGCGCTCAGGGAACCACGCTCGAATTCTATTCGTGCAGCGGCCCCGCCCGTTTGCTGGATCCGTATCGTTACTACCGGCTCCAGCCATGGCATTGCTGGATCTATGGCGCGAAAGCTTCGTATTTCTGGGCCTTTGGCGACGGCGGCGGCACTTCCTCCTGGAATGAATATCTGCTGCCGCGCTCCGCCTACACCCCGCTGTTTCTTGACGCTACGACGGTGACTCCCGGGAAACAAATGGAAGCGTGCCGCGAAGGGATCGAGGACTATGAATACCTGGCGATGCTCCAGGATGCTATTCAGGCAGCATCCGGAAAAGGGATCACCGGAGAACCCCTGGAACGCGCCAACGCTCTATTGAATGAATTGCCCGGCAAGGTCTGCACCGTCAGCGCCAATATTTCATGGCTGCATGAAGGCGATGACCGTTCCTTGGCCGATGAAGCCCGGAAACAGATCCTCGAATGCCTGACGCAATTGCGGCAACCCTAAAAACTCGTCAATGCCTTGAACGCGGCGACGCGCTCTTCCAGTTGTGCCGTGTCTACGTTACAGAGGCGATCAGGGCCAAAATCCTCGCAGGTAAAGGAAGCCAAAGCGCTTCCATGCACTACCGCGTTTTTCAATGACTCAAAATCCGTGCTCTCCTGTGCGGCAAGATAGCCCATGAAACCGCCCGCGAAAGTATCTCCGGCCCCGGTGGGATCCGCGACCGATTCCAGCGGATACGCCGGCAACGCAAACATCTGGCTGGCTTCCTGCCCGAAAAGAATGCACCCATGCTCGCCTTTTTTAATGACGACAACGCCGGGTCCCAGCGCCTTGATATGCTCTGCGGCGATCCGAAGGTTGAGGGTTTCCGTCAACAGCCGTGCCTCGGAATCATTAATGATGAGCACGTCGACACGGCGCAACACCGCCTTGAGTTCGTCCAGCGTCGTGTTGATCCACAGGTTCATCGTGTCAAGCCCTGCAAACACCGGCTTGGTTTGATCCAAGACTTCTAACTGGAGCGCGGGATGGATGTTCGCCAAAAACAAGTATTCCGCTGCGCGCGCGGTTTCCGGCACTTTGGGATGGAATTGTTCAAACACGTTCAGTTGGGTGTCCAGGGTGTCGCGCTCGTTTATGTCATCGTGATACCGTCCGGACCAGCGGAATGTACGGCCCGGCGTGCGCTCCAAGCCTTCCAGATCGATGTTTTTCCCTTCGAGCAACTTCACATGGCGTTCGGGGAAATCATCCCCCACCACGCCCACCAGATGTACGCGGGTGAAAAGCGACGCGGCCATGGAAAAATACACCGCGGCCCCCCCCAGCCCTTCAATATTTTTTCCGGACGGCGTCTCCACAGTGTCCAACGCCACGGAACCGACTACGGTCAAACTCATGCGAAAAACTCCTTTTTATTCCATAGATTTCACGCGAAATGCCAAAAAAGAATGCTTTATTCTCCCCAGCGGGCCTTGCGCGCCTGCTCAGCAAGCCAACACGTCTGGATGTGCAGGCGCTCCATCCATTCCGCGGCGGTGAATCCCGCCACTTTTCCCGATTGCAGCGTCTGATACGAAACCGTGGTGATGTGTTTCACCCCGACGGCGTAATACAGCGCCACCTGTTCCGCGTAGGAGAGCCTGCGGCTGAATTGGTAGTAGTCCAGCAGCATATTGGTCCGGATGCGCATCTTCTCTTCGCTCGTGGTGGTGCGGATGCACAGATTGGATATGCCGTAGGCGATGTCTTCCAGATAACACCCGTTTCCGGCGAATTCCAGATCGATAATGGCGGTCAATTCGTCGCCCTTGAAAAGAAGATTCGCCCCGTGCCAGTCGCCGTGAATCAATCCGATCTCGAACTCGCTGCGCTTGTCGATGCTCAGCGCATTCCCGGCATCCTGCAAAAACAGCGCGATGGCATTGCAGTGATCGCCCACGTTTTTGTCGCTGCTTTCCGCGCGGGCCGCCTCGAATAGCTTCTGAAAAGCGCTGCGCGGCACTTCGCTGAACCGCCACATGTTGGCGTCGCGCGGCGGCGCCGGCAATCCGTGGCATACTTTATGAAACTGGCCGAGCGCCTTGGCCGACGTGACCAGCGTGCTGGAATTCACCTTCATCGGCTCGCCTTCCACGAACTCCTGCAACTCGAGCGCCCAGTTGTTGATTTCCACAATCCCTTTGCCATTTTTCGCCCGCTTGATCCGGGCCACCGGAAGATTGTTCTGGTCGAGATGATCCGAAAGGCGATGCTGGAAACGCAAGGCGTCCAGTATCACCGGATCGCGCTTGTATGTTTTTGCCAGAAAACGCCCTGAGGTGGTTTGCACCACCATTTTCCGGTGCCGCCGCTGATGGGCCGCTTCGAGCTGCTGGGGCATTTCCACCTCGCCCAGGTCATAGTACTCCCGTATGACCTCCGCGACGACGTCCATGCCCTGTAATTGCGTATTCACGGCAAGTTCAACACCTTTTCTGATTCCACATGGTGCAGTAGTTCTTCTTTTGAAAACCACGTTGGTTTCATGATGCGCTTGGAAAACAGGTCCCGCGCCTGATCGGTATGATGCGGCGATTTTGGATCCAGATTCTGCCCCCACGGGATGCACGTATACGATTCGACGCCATCTTTCTTGAAAAACATCAGCATGGCGGACATGGTTCCGATATGCGCTACATACTGCCCTGAACCCTTCACCTCTTCAATGCCTTCCACGCACCGTAATGTTTCCGTGCGATCAAAATCCGCGCCATCGTATGGATACAATTGACCATCTCGGCCTACTTTGTGGCATTCGCCCCACGCCACCTTCGTCTTGCCATACAGTTTCTTCATCTCTTCCAACGTTTCCGACAACGCCGTCAGAGCGGCTTTCTGCCCCGCCTCATCGAGACCCTTGCCCTCGCGTACAGCGCCTGTATCGAGCTTTTTAGAACAATTCTTCCGCCAGCGTTCCACCATCGTGGCTGCGGTGCTGTCCTGGGTAAATTCGCAATTCCAGGCCAGGACATCCTTTACCGCTTCCGCAAATTCGGGATTGGCCATGGCTTCCTGGCCAAAACCGTCCACCGCCGCTTTCAGCAGATCCTGCCATGGCTTGGAAAACAAATCATAGACATCCATGGTGATGTTGAACGCATCTTCTTTCATAACACTGTCATCCGCCGCCAGCAACTGCCGCGCCCGCATGCCCCGGTGGTTGTCCTTGTCCCACGAGACATTGTAAATGTACGGCTTGTATTTATCCGGCTGCATCGGCGAGTTTTCCATCATAACGCCCGGGCTGATGTTACAGCACTGCATGTAGCCCTGTTCCGGGTTCATGATATGCACCAGATCGTCAATCGGATGAAGCCCCAGCCATTCCGTGGCCTTCGTGTTGCCCGGCACCGGTTTGGACCAGTCGAAACCGTCCGGACGAATCGGCGTGCGGCCCACTCGGACGTATCCGATGTTACCGTCACGGTCCGCGAACATGACATTCTGTTCCATTAGATGATTCATGCCCAGCGCTTGGTAAAACTCGTTCGCATTCTTCGCCATCAGCATCTTGTAGCTTTGTTCCAGCAGGCCCATGTCGTCCAGATACGGCGTGCGCCCCGCATACGCCACATGGTTTTCCAAATCCGGTTCGGCAATGAGCGGTCCAAACCGGCTGTCTATCGCCAGTTTTACGCGCGGCTCGGGCTCTCCCTTCACCGGGATGCGGATAAACCGCGGATTCAGCCACTCCCACTTTTTCTCATACTCATATTGCGTCGGCATGTTCGGATTCAGTTTGAGCATGTATACGTCAGACGTGTCCGGGCCGCCGGTCGTGCAGGCCCACCCCACATTAGCCCCATGGCCCAGCGCGATGATGGGACATCCCGTGAGACAGAATCCGTTCATGATCATGTCCCCGGCATGCATCCGGCATTCATAAAAAATCGCCAGGCTCTCCCACGTAAGATGGGGATCGGTCAGTAAAATGGCGGAACCATCCGCGGAACGCTTTGGCGCCACGGACCAGCAATTGGACGCGAAAACAGGCTTTTCCGGTCGCTGGCCGTAATCATCCTGTATCGTGCCCAGCGGCCATTGCAGAATCATGGCCCGCCCGACAGCCGCGCAATGCCAGGGCTGCAATTCCAGCGCATACTCTGGAACCCGCTCAGGATGCTCCTGGATATAGGCTTTGATTCCTTCCATGAAGGATTCGCAAACCGCGCGGATATTTTCGGGGGCTTCCGGCCATTTCTCCTCTGATACCTCCGCATTGCGTACGATGCGGAGAATATAATCCAATTCCACATGCTCCGGGCCAAAGGCTTCCGCCATGCGGCCCAGCGCCGTACGGATGTTCTTATAAATGTCCTCCAGCCGGTCTTCCGCCTGCGCATACCCCAGCGCATACGCCCCTGCTTCCGGGGTCTCAGCATAAATATGCGGTACGCCATACGTATCCCGATAGATCGTTGCTTGGCGCGGACCGCCTTGCGCCCACGCCAATGTGGCCATAACCGAGAATAATGCAAATTGCACTCCAACACGCTTCATCCAAACACTCTCCTTCAGCACACAACACTACGTAGCACCTAACAGGATAACGAATTCCCCATAAATACACAAAATCTTGATACTCTTTTCCCAGATTCTCTGTTTGAAGGGTATGGGTAATAGAGCAGATTATTGAATTGGCCAGCCGCCATGGCTGGCAATCGCAGAGTCAATCTGGCCCATGAGGTCCATCGTATCTGCAAGAGCGGCAACGATTTTCCCATAGTGCGCAATATCATCATACGTGAGAACGCGGCCCCGCCGGTCTTTAAGCCATTTGTGGCATACCTGGTACCCGCCGATGCAGAATTCCCAAACCGCAGGGGGAATACCCCCAAAATATTGCGTGTCGTTGATATATACCCGCTGTTGCATTTCCACATACCGGGGACATTGAACCATATTCGCACCTTCCACCGGGTAGGTTACCGGAGTGCCATTCCCCGATTCGAGCAGATGCAGGGTCGTGAGTTGCCGCCCAAGCGTGCAGAGTTCCCGGAAGAGCGGACGATTTGAAGTCACCGGCACGCGCGGGAAATCGATCTTAAGAAACTGCACATACCGCTCCCGATAGGCCGGGGAATGGAATAAGGCATAAATATAATGAAAAACATCCTCTGGCCCAAAGGTCTTTTTCAAGTCACCGATCTTGTCTTCAACAAAAGCACATTTCAGTTTGCTGGAAAGTTCCTGAATAAACTCCGGCGCAAGATTCGGTCTGCGCCGAATCCCATACCGGTCGGATTCTTCCCGTACAGCGAGTTCTTCCAGGTCTTCAATCTCATCCACCTCCTTCGGATACAGATATAGGGGAAAAAGGTAACCGCGCTCACGAGTGCGATTAGAAACATAACAATCATCCACGATATGCCTGGTGATAAATACATGCTGCCAGTTATGCAATACTGTTTGCCGACAGGTATATAAACCTAAATTCTCCCCTGCAAGCATGTGGCGGGTTACGCGGGCACGGAGATGAACAGCCACATTACGGTTGTATATGGTCCATCGAAAATCAAAAGGACGATAAAGAATTGGCACTATTTTTCTTTTCCATTCACCTGTTTTCAGGTCTTCTTTTGCCCGTGTATAATTCCACTGATCTTGGGAACAAAGGTGGAAAAGTTCACGGGCTTCATCTTCGGTCTTGGAATTCAAGAGAGAATTTACTTTTTGGATAGCTTCGTCAGGACTCCATGATATAGCGAAATCATCATGAGTTGTAACGATACCAGGGGCCGGATCCCCATAGGGGCGGAAAATATCTGCAATAGACCATCCTTGTTGATATTCACCTAGCAATTGTTTTTGTTGGGGTATAAATAATTGGAATGGTTCCCCAGGTTCAAGGCGCTCCCATTGAATCGAAAACACATCTTTGTCATAAAGGGCGCGATATTTTCCCCCAACGAGATTTCTTGAACCATTTGGTTCATTTTCCCAGATTTCCCGAAGTCCCCACATATCCGCATGATAGACCAAGGCAGGTTTCTTGTTTTGTGCGCCTTTTCTTTTAACAAATATGCCTATGGCGACCCCTTGCTGAATGTCAAAAACGTTCTCGTCTTTTGTACCATCCGGAGATCTTTCTTTCTTTTTGGTATTTCCGTGAAGGTTCAGAATAAATATTTCATCAAAAGTATTCATCAAACTACGGCGCATACCGTGAAATGTCGGATTATCAAGATAACTGTGGTTGCTAATAAACGCCAATATGCCATAGCCTGTCCGTTCGATGCGCCATTGTGCGAACCGAATGAATTTCACGTAATCATCACTGAGCCATTTGGCCTGTCCTGGCTTTTTTAGGTCTTTATAGTCCTTCTTGTATTCGTCTATAAGTTGAGAAATCCATTTCCCTTTGTTTACCGAATGCCCCGAATACGGCGGGTTGCCGAGGATGACCATGACAGGGTGCTTGGTCTTGATTTGACCCGCGGCGTTGGCTTCTTCGGCAATGAGGTTGGCAAATAGGGGCAGATCGCCCAGGGCAAAAGCCTCTTCCAGAGTATTGGTGAGATAAACACGGAGGCGCTCGCCGGATTGAAACGTATAGCCGGTTTCCGCCAGTTGAATGCCGAGTTTCATATGTGCGACGGCGTAGGGGGCCATCAAGAGTTCGAAGCCAAACAGGCGGGGCAAGAGATGGCCGGAAACGTAGCTATTCCATGCGCCCGCCCCGCTCTTGCGGCATATCGTATCGTGAATGTGATCGACAACGCCGTGCAGAAAGGTGCCCGTGCCCGTGGCGGGATCAAGGATGAGCACGCGGTGAATCTCTTCCGCAGGTTTATGCCGGGCGGGAGAGGTTCGCGCCGCATCGGCAAGAGGAATCTTTTCGGTGGAGGCAAGACCATCGCAAACCCCAAAATTCTTCCGTAGAATCTTATCGATGGAACGCACGATATACGAGACGACCGGTTCCGGGGTGTAATAAACGCCCCGGGTCTCGCGCAGGCTGGGATCGTAGGCGGCGAGGAAGGTTTCATAGAAATGGACCACGGGATCTTCCTGGCGCGTGCGCTTTCCAAAATCGCGGAGGATGGATCCCATGTCGGACTGATCCAGTAAATGGGCAAGATGGTCCACGGCCCAAGATAACCGGATGTCAAGACTCGGCCCAGCGATATGCCCGAACATCTGCCGCAGGAAGGGATTGGTTTCGGGCAATTCGTAAATGGCCGCTTCGCGGACAAAGCGCCCCCGGGACGGCTTATGGTTGCAACACGCCGCGAACAGGCCGTAACAAATCGTCTGCGCATACATATCCGCGAACTGCGCCGGGGCCAGATCGTGCAACAAGACCCGCCGGAACGCCTCAAGCTGCCCATGGAGCGTATCGCTATGGCCTTCTTGCTCGAACGCACGCTCAATCACATCGCGCAACATGCGCGCCGTGGCCGCCATGCGCTCCGCGAGATCATGCGGCGTCGCAACTAATGGAAAAGATGCATTAAAGAATGCTTCGAGTAATTCGGTGAAATATTTCTCCCCAGTTTGGTTAAGCTTTAACTTGCCGCCCGGCGCAGGCCGCGCAAGCCGCGCCTCCATCACGAATTCCCCCGATTGGTACAAGCGGAATTCGAGATAATCGGTCAGAATCAAATTGGGCAAGCCATCCAGATAACGCTTAAGTTGTTCGCTGCGCTCCACTTCATCCAGATTCTTGCCAATGTCCTTCGCCTCGATATAACCGAGTGCTACCTGGTCCTGTGTAACAATATAGTCAGGGGCGCCGCATGCGGAACGGGCGGGTTCATTGGTAACCATAACGCCGCGCTTGCAGGATTCAACCAACTGTTGCAGGGCTGCCCGGTGGGTGTGTTCCGTGGAAAGGCCGGTAGCGAGTTGCTTTTCAATTTCCCGCAGATAGCGCGTAACAGGCTTTACCGGCATTTCGCCTCCTATAGATCCGTCTTCACAAGTAGTATTGCGCATCCGCGGTTCCACTTCAACTTACGGGCGATGTGAAGCGGATCATGGGCGGCCGGACTGGATGCCATCATGCTATAAAGCGCAGGAGCCCACACGTATTTTCCAGATAGCCGGACACATCCTGCCCCGCTCTGTGTTGTTTCGACTTGCCGGCTAAGCAGTTATGTTTACGGCATCTATGACGACTGCCAATAGGCGGCGGATTCTTTCAGTTCAGAGATTGCCTAATGGCGATTTTTGCTTATATACTCAATATTTACTCAAATGCCACCCCTTTGGGCCCGGCGCCAAACAAGCATCCTTCATCCGCGCAGTGGGCTTGGTGGGCACAGTGGTCTCGAAGAGAAGGAAACAAACACCGCCGCTTTACGCCTGCCTTTTGCGCATCAGCGCGACTTGTGGTGTGAACAGCACCCGCGAAACTCCGCGCCGCGCGAACCCCCTTGCGCAACGCAGGAAGCGCGCGCGTCCCGGACGAGTCCCGGAGGGAGCGGCATCGAGAAAGTGTGGCGTCGGGAAAGCTAGAGGGATGTTTGGATACAAATCCATTCTTCGCCCTATCGGGCTACGAAGAACATTTTTCACGGAGCGAGGAAATGGTGGCATGTCCGGCTTCGCCTTCGGCTACGCCGCGATCATTTTTTCGCGGAGGGATGATATGAATTGTCCGGCTTCGTTCCGCGTGGCGAGGAACTGCGCCGTGATCATTTTTCCACGGAGTGGAAAAATGGTAGGCGGGGCGGGACTCGAACCCGCGGCCACCGGATTAAAAGTCCGATGCTCTACCACCTGAGCTACCCGCCCACAGGAAAGAAAAGCGCGCCCACAGGATTGTGGTGGACACGCCACCTCGTATTGTACCGAATACCGGCTAAACGAGTCAACTTTTCGGATGGATTTTTACTGGAGGCAAGGGGCATATCGATTTGAAAACATACTCGCACGCATTCCTTCCCGTGCATTGGTTCACCAAGAGCCGGGGCATTGTGCCCCAAGGTTAAGATCGCTTACCAGAATTTGCGCCACGCGCGCATACCCTTCCGGGGTGGGATGCGTATCGATAAACCGGACTTTTTCCGGCGGGGTATCCTTGAATAGCGTTCTGTAATCCAGGCAGGAAATTTGCCGTTCCCGTAACAGACGGATGACATCACCGCCGTATGTGTTGGAACTCCAGGGATAAAGCACCACATAGAATGGGCTTCCCGGGAAGATTTCGGCAAATCGTTTTGCGCTCTCCGCAATGATGGCGACGGTCAGATTTATGTCGTAAATGGACGGAGAAACGGGCCAGTTGACGCCATAATGCCTCAGAATATAATCATGGGAGATCAGGCGATACACCAATAATCGATAAGGATGAGCGCGTTCATAACTGCCAAGATAGGCAAGTGCACCATTTTTTTCTTCAAAACACGGAAATCGTTTTGTCCAGGATGTAACATGGCGCATGGAGCCGATGGCGCGGTTGATATGATCGTCGATGAAGGTATAGATCCCTATCCCTTCCTTTTCTGGCATCGTGCCCCGGAGATCATACTGCATTAATTGCAGTAACATTTGCTGCGGACCATAGCCGGGCAGGGCATAGTTGTAAGGCATATAGGCGGGAGCGCGCCGCGCCACCTGGGCCTCCAGGGTCTCATCATCATTAACGGTCTGTCCAAAGGTGAAAGAACATCCGAAAAACGCCAGGAAGTGCGTCCGGTCTTCACGATTGTCCACCGGGGTGATCCGGTAACCGCAGGCATCCGTGGAAAAGAGGACCGAATACAGTGGTTTTCCGTAAGAGGTTTTCGTGTGCTTTACCACTGTTTCCGTGCATAGATCGTACCCATATTCCGACCCGTACACAAAGGGAAAAGGATCCCATGTCTCCACTTCGGGTTTCAGAGCGGTGTAGTTGATCTCAAGATGCCGGAAATATAGTTCGGCGCCGATAAACGGGATTCCTGCAAGAAACAGGCCGAATCCCAGCGCTAATAACGCTTTCGCGCCTGAGGCTATTCTCGTACGGGGCGTATTTTTCTGATCTCTATGCACTACATGAATCCAAGCATCCAGGAACCGGCAATTCCCCATTCTGCAGGCGCCTGATTCGCTCCCTCCTATATTGTCATTTCCTAAAATGGGTATCGGATTATCAGATATTACCGGTATAGACCGGATGTTTCAATCGCTTGAATAGAAAAAAAATCCACCTATAAACACTGCCTTTATCGGTTTCTTAATAACCAGGGCATTGTGCGCCAAGGTTGAGATCGCTCACAAGAATTCGGGCTACACGCGCATAGCTTTCCGGCGTGGGGTGGAAATCAGGAAATTGAACTTCTTCCGGCGGGATATTTTCAAATAATTGCCGATAATCCAAACAAGGAATATGGTGTGCCTGTAACCGGCCCATGATTTGTGTGCCGAACATATGGGACATTCGGGGATACAACAATACATAGAACCTGCTTTTCGGGTAGATTTCGGCGAAGCGCTTAGCACTCTCCTCAATAATGGCAGCAGTCAAGTCAATGTCGTGGCGTTCTAAGTGAAAAGGAATGTCGATATTGTAATTGCGAAGAATATACTCATGGGATGCCAAACGATAGAAGAGAGAACGATAAGGATGTGCCTGTTCGAAGCTTCCGAGATAGGTGAGGGTTCCATCGCGTTCTTCAAAACAGGGAAAACCTTTTGCCCAGTTTGTCACCGTGAGCATGGTCCCAATTACCCTTTTTACATGCTCATCTATGAAAGTATAAATAGCAATCCCTTCTTGTTCTTGGATCTCATCCCGGAGATCGTGGCGCAGTAGTTGCAGGAGCATTTGTGAAGGGCCATACCCTGGCAATCCGTAGTTATACGGCATATAAGCAGGCGCCCATTTCGCCACTTGCGCCGCAAGGGTTTCATTGTCGCTAACACCGTGTCCGTAGGTAAAGGAACCTCCAAAAAAAGCGAGGAATTTTGTCCGGAACAAACGGTTTTCCACCGGTGTGATCCGTCTGCCGCAATCATCAGTTAAACTGATGACTTTAAAGACTGTCTCCCCTGCTATGGATTTCATGTTTTTTGATATGAAATCAGGGCGAAAAACGTACCCGTATTCGGGAACACGGAAAAAAGGGTTGGGGTTCCAGGAGTCGCCACTTTGTTGCTTTTCCTGACGTTGCACTACCTGGTGCCTAAAATAACATTCCACGCCAATTACTACGAGACCGGCGAGAAATATCCCAAGACCTAATGCCAAAAATGCCATGAAGCCTGCTATTATTCCTGATCTCATCGCTTTTTTCAGTTTTTCAAACATCAAATTGTTCCCAAAAAAGTATATGCGGTTACATGTTTTACTCTCTCTGCGGTTCATACATGCAGTAGTTGTTATCTTTCGATAAAACCGTGCGTGATCTTATCCAAGCATGTACGCTAATTCAACCGCTTGATTGAAGTGGCTGGGCATTCCGCATTTGTACCGGGGAAGCCGTATTCTTACAATATATGAAACTCAGGAAAATGTTTTATGTTTGATGTGTGCAAAAATTGCTTCAGGGAATATATAACCGTCTTGGAACCGGATCGCGATGCGCCGGATTGGTGGGCGGGCGCGCCTTCTGTCGTGAGAGCGCCGGATGGCGCGTTTTATATGGCCGCGCGCATGCGGGAAGCCCTTTCACCCCCAGGACAACGCGGGTTTGAAATTCGACTCTTGCACAGCAGCGATGGAATCCATTTTGAACAGATTCATACCATCACACGGGAAGCGGCGGGTTTGAAGGGATTTGAACGGCCCGCGTTGGTCGTTGACCCAAACACGGCCCGCTTTCGATTGTACGGATGTACGCCCACGGAGAAGGGATGGGCCATTATACGATTTGATGATGCCGATGATCCTGCGCACATAAATCCCGCCAATGTCCGAACCATCCTGGAACCACCCGCGCCGCATGGGCTTTTGCTCACACCGGGGTATAAAGATCCCTTCATATTGCAGGCGGAGGGAAAATGGCACATGTATGTCATCGGGATCGACCGTGTGGAGCGGGTGCATCATTTCACGAGCGAAGATGGAGATCGTTGGACCGCCGACCCGCGCAATCCAATCTTCGATAACGGAGGCTGGCACAATTTCTACACGCGGCCCTCCTGCGTACTGCCGATGAGCTTGGGATATTTATTTGTATATGGCGGCTCAAATTCGACTTGGCATGATCCCAATTACAATATTGCCACAGGACTTGCGTATACGCTCGATTTATCCACTATCACCGACCTAACACCGCAGGAACCGTTTTTGATCAGCACAACGCCCGGTCGTTGCCAGACATGGCGGTATTCGCATTGGTTGAAGGTGGACAATGGCATTAATGTGTACGCGGAATGTGCGCGGCCAAACGGCTCGAACGAAATCCGGCTGTTTCACATTCCCGGATAGAGATTTTCGTTGTAGAGCGTGGAAATTTCATTCAGGCGTGCGTTGGCGTAGATGCACACTCCGCGCGAACCGAACAAAATGACTTCCTCCCGGCTGTCGCCCCAAACATCCGCCGCCAGTCCATAAAAGTCCGTTTTCCTGTCCGCCTCCGGGCGCTCCGGGGTATACTGCATCGGCAATGTGGCCACAATGTTGCCCTCGCCGTCATAGAGAGCGGCCGGGCTGCCATAGCCCTGGCCGTAAATCAACACCCCTTGGGGCGCATCCAATCCGAACCAACGAATGGGCACAGGGGCAATCGCCCAAGCGCCTTTCTCCTGTTGCCGCTTCCAAATCTCTTTTCCTTCTGTATCATACAGGTACAAAATCCCCCAGGCATTCGCATCGCGCGAGTGCGGCACGGGCGTCCGGTCGATCACGATATACTGCAATGGAGAATCGTCTCTGAAACGGCCCGCCACCACATGCTGCGCCTCGCCCAGGGGATGACTCCACCGTTCCGTGCCATCCACGGCAAGACAATGAATGCCGCTGTTCCCAAAAAGCAATTGCCAGGCATTGTCCGGTCCGCGCACGATATAGGCCGCATCCTGGTGCCCACCCTTGGGGTCATGCGAAAACAGCACTTTGCCATCATCATCGATTAACGTAAATCCCACAAACACCTCGTCCTTGCCGTCGCCGTCCACATCCGCTATCGCGGGGAAATGCCCCGTGGCTCCTTCCCAATGCCACAGTACTATGCCATCATGCGTTACCCCCCACATGTTCCAATAGCGATCCTTGACCACCAAATCCTCACGCCACCCGCGGCCCGTAAGATCAGCGAAAAGCAAACTATCATCCGCCGGAGCCGGCAACCCCATGCGCGATTCTTCTTTCCCGGTTTGTCCGTCCAGCACAATCAATGTCGCTTCGCCTTCATACCGCGTGGCTCGCTCGCGCACTCCGCCAGAATACGGCGGCTCCGCATATACTGCCTGCTTCACATATAGCACCTCATTCGCCCCATCCCGATCCCAATCATACACTTGCACCGGCAAATCGCTGTAAATGCGGCCATTGCCGGATGAGGGGATGCCGCTCCGCCACAACACTTCCCCCATAATCGTCGTGGCGGTTAAACACGTTATCTCCCGCGTACCGAACACACTCTGCGTAAAAAGCAGATCTGGAGCACCGTCACGATTCAGGTCCCCAATGCGCACCGTCTCCGCGCCAAAATCTTTCACATCAATGGTGGAAACGATATGCACGCCCTTGGAAACATCTTGGGCTATATCCCCCGCATAAACGTTGGAACCTGCCGATAAAAGTATCACCACAAAAAAGGTCTGTTTCACAATAGTCTCCTTCAAGGCAAGACGTTTCTGAATCTGTCCTTCGCAAGCCCGATTTCTTCAATAGGGATGGATCTAAACCCAACCGTGAACGCGGGAGAATCGTCTTTCAATCGGAAATCCTGCTTGGCGGTATCAACGAAATGCGGATCTTCGTTGATCATATTGTCCTGAAGCGTCAGCAGCGGGCGCGCTTTATCTTCGATGTCGTCCCATTTCCCGCCCATGAAAATGTTGCGCGCGATCACATTCCCCTTGGGGGCTTTGGGCTCATCCTCCATCAATTGGAGCAACTTGGGGTAGCGTTCGCTATAGGGCGGCTTGGTGAAGGCAATGCCCAGATGCGTGCCTTTTTCCTGGGCTTCCTTGATCCATTCATCCGCATGATATCCCGCCCAACCGAGCGCCCGGGCATCCACATGCAAAGCCGGGGAACATTCCACGAAAATGTTGTTCTCGACGCTGTTGTCGCGTCCGCCCCCGATGAAGGCCGCATTGGTGACCTTATAGAAAACATTTCCGAAGACGCTGGTGCCGCAATACATGTCGTCCAAATACACCCCCACGCAGCCGCGTCCCTCGAATCCTGTAATCTCATGCAGGTAATTATGCCGAATGATCGTGCCGCGCGTGGTCCAGTTGCGCCCCGCGTAAATCGCTCCGGCATCGTTCGATTCCTGGCATACATGGTGGATCTCGTTAAACTCGATAATATGGTCATTGCCGCCAAATACAATGGCGATGTGCGGCGCGTCATGAATAAGATTGTTTGCAACGCGATTGCCGACGCCGTTCAATGCAATGGCGGACTGGTACATGCGATACCAGCGTCCATAATGATGGATATGATTGTTCTCCGCAACAAGTTCTGCAGGGGTAAGCGAGGCGAGGTCGCCGCCAGAAAGGCTGATGCCTCCTCCGCCCATGTTATAAATGTCGCATCCCGCGACACGATTACGCGTGCCTCCGGAAACACCAACCGCACTGCCGCCCATATTCCGAAAAATGCATCCGCCCATGCAGACCTGTGTGCCGCCGGAGATGCTGACGGCGGTGCCCCGTGCCGCTTCCAGGGTCAGCCCCTGAATGGTGAGGTGCGAAGCATCTTTCATGTTCAGTAATGACGGAAGCACGGAAACCACCACATCACCGTTCTCAATGGGAGACGGCGGCCAGAAATAGAGCACGCCGGTTTCGCGGTCGAGATGCCATTCGCCCGGAGCATCCAGTTCGCACAAGAGATTGAATGCGTAGTACCACTGGCCTTTTCGGTAGCCGTAGCCATGATAGGGCGGCACAACCGATAAAATGGAGTTTTCGGTGTCTATGGATTCGATGCGCTGCCGCTGATCAGACCAATCCCAGAACCAATACCCATGAAGCCAGCCCTCTTTTTCGTTTTTCCAGCGTTTGGGCCGGTCACCTTCATATTTAAACTTTCCCACCTTGCTTCCGGGAATTCCGTGAATCTTGTGACCGTCCTTCTCCACAAGATCCACAATCTTTACAAAACCTTCATTCGGCCAGCGTGATACTGTCATAGGCTGATTTTTGAAAAATACCTCCAACCCGCCGCCTTCAGGCGAACCAAACTCGGTAATCCCCAGCGCTTTCAGGTCCGCCTGCACAACCTTTCCCCGCGCCGATTCATCCAGGCGATTGAGCGTGTCCGGATCCGTAACTAATTGGAAAGCATTCACTGCCTTGCCGCCAACCAGTCGCACTTCCTCGTCCGGGGCTGCGCCATATACGATCGGAGCTTCCTGTGTGCCGGAATCCTCCGCGCCAAGTTCAAACGGCTTATCCAGGGCATATAACCCTCCACGCATCAATACCTGCACCCCTCCCACGGGAAGCCCGGCCTGTTTCACCATGCGAACAGCCTCCCGCGCCCGTTCCAGCGTGGCAAAGGGCCCATCATTTTTCTCTGCATTCGGATCAGACAGTTTTCCCGACCATGCATCGTTCCCGTTCAATGCCACATAGAACGTCACCGGGGTCTGGGCATAAGCGCCTATTATTACCACAATCGAAACCAACCCCGCCATAACTATCATCCACGATATCCTGTTCAACATGCATTGCTCCTTCATCTCTTGGACATATTTCATGGGATGAATTATGCCAATCTTAAACAAGCTTGTCGAACTGAAGTATTGAATCTGTAGGGGGCGGATTCCTCCCCCTCCGCTTGACCGGCTTTGAAATAATGGGTAAACTGTTCTTTTCGTGGTTGTGGATCGAGATGATGGCATTATGAATAGTTCTTCCAACGAAACAAATACTCCCTTAAAAGGATTTCCGGCCCCATACCTTATTGCCGAAATAGGCTGTAATCACTGCGGGGAATTCGAACGTGCCCGCGAACTTATTCGCATGGCCGCTGTATTTTGCCAGGTGCCCGCCGTCAAGTTTCAAAAACGCACGCCGCACGAAGTCCTTTCCCCGGAAGAATATGCAAAACCCCACCCGGAGCCCCGCCAGAGTTACGGCGACACCTACGGCGCGCACCGCGAGTTTCTGGAATTCACACCCGATCAACACCAGCAACTGCGCGAGTACTGCCATGAAATGGGCCTTGCGTACTCCTGTTCCGTCTGGGATATGACCTCCGCACGCGACATCGCCGGCATCGCCCCGAATTTCATCAAAGTGCCCTCCGCCTGTAACACCCACTTCGAGATGGCCGCCTACCTTTGCGACAACTTCCAGGGCGACATCCATGTCTCCCTCGGTATGAGCACCGTCCGCGAAATCGAGGCCATCGTCCAATTCTATAAAGACCGCGGCCGCGCCCATAACGTCGTGCTCTACCACTGTACCTCCGGATACCCCATCTCCTTCGACGACGTCAATCTCCTCGAAATACCCCATCTCGCCGCCCTCTACGGTTCCGATGTAAAAGCCATCGGGTTTTCCGGGCATCATTTGGGAATTTCCGTCGATATCGCGGCGTATGCCCTCGGCGCCTCCTATTTCGAGCGCCATTTCACCCTCGACCGAACCCTCAAAGGCACTGATCACGCCGCCTCCCTCGAACCCGACGGACTCCGCCGCGTCTGGCGCGATCTGCAGGCCACCGCCCGCGCATTGCACCGCAAGCCCCAGGATATCCTGCCCGTCGAAGAACCTCAGCGGGCAAAACTGAAATGGGATCGCGCCAAATGAGCATCATCGCAGTAGTCCCCGCACGCGGGGGAAGCAAAGGCATCCCCGGTAAAAACATCAAGCCTCTCTGCGGGCGCCCCATGCTCTACTGGGTTTGCCGCGCCGCCAATGCATGCCCCCATATTGACGCCGTCTACGTTTCCACTGACGACGACACCATCGCCGACACCGTCCGCCGGCTTGGGCTTCCTAAAGTCCACCCCATCCCCCGTGCACCCGAAACCGCCACCGACCAGGCCTCCACCGAATCCGTCCTCCTGGATTTTGCCCAGCGCGTCGATTTCAACCATCTTGTCCTCCTTCAAGCCACTTCCCCCCTCCTGACCTCCGAGGACCTAAAAAGGGGCTGCGAAAAAATCCTGTCCGGCGACTGCGACAGCGTCCTCTCCGTCGTCCGCCAAACCCGCTTCCGCTGGACCATGCAAGAGGACAGCCTTGCTATACCTGAAAATTACGACCCCCAGTTCCGCCCGCGCCGCCAGAACTTCGCCGGTTTCCTCGTCGAAAACGGCGCCTTCTACATCACCAGCCGCGCCGGCCTCCTCACTTCACAATGCCGTCTCAACGGACGCATCGGCACCGTTGAAATGCCCGAAGACTCCTATTTCGAACTCGACGACCTCACCGACTGGATTATCGTCGAAAACCTCCTCGCCCGGCGCTTGCAAAAAGCCAAAGGCGATCTCCAGGAACGCCTGCGCGCCATCCGCTTTGTCGCCTCCGACGTCGACGGCTCCCTCACCGATTCCGGCGTCTTCTACGACGAACACGGCGGCGACATGAAACGCTTTTCCACCCGCGACGGCCAGGGCTTCGCCCTCCTGCGCAACGCAGGTCTCCTCACCGGACTTATCACCCAGGAGACCCTGTCCCTGGTCGCACGCCGCAGTGAAAAACTCCGGCTCGACGAAACCCATATGGGCGCACTCGACAAAGTGCCCGTCATGCAGGAAATTCTCCAGCGCCGCGGCCTCGACTGGAGCCAGGCCGCCTACCTTGGCGACGACGTCGGCGACCTCGAACTGCTCCAGCGCGTCGGTATTGCAGCATGCCCCGCCGACGCCATCCCCGAAGTACGCCGCATCGCCGACCTTGTCCTCGACTTCCCAGGCGGCCACGGCGCCTTCCGCGACCTCGCCGAACGCATCCTCGCCGCACGCCGCTAAACTACCCCCGGTCCTCGATTCCCTTTAAACCCTTTCCTAAATAGGCGATGAATATCCCAAGCCCTAAGATATCCCGCAATTTTATCCCCCTTGCATCTCCCCCCTATTTGAATCAACACCCGCCAATCCCTATACTTGAATAAGGATACAGCGGGTATTCTTGCAACCTCAAAACAGCGCGCGAAACATATCCGCAACAGGAGAAGTGCTCCAAAATGTGCGCGTATCGCAATTATTTGGATGAGACGGGAGAGAGCTAGTCCATGGATGGCTTTTACTCCATGTCGATGATCGTTTCCAGAAAAGCCTTGTTGCGGCACTACAAAAACCTTGTGTTGCACAAGGCCTACGCCGATTTCCGCGCCGAAGCCGCACGTAACTACCTCGGCGTCGCATGGTGGGTCATCGAGCCCCTCATCAACATGGCCATTTACTATTTGGTCTTTGGCATATTCCTCCACGTGGGAGGCGATGATTTCTTGCCCTACCTCCTTACCGGACTCGTCATTTGGCGCTTTTTCGATACCACCGTGAGCCGCGCCGCCGCCTCTATCCTCAGCAACATGGGCCTTGTTCGCCAGACCTCCTTTCATAAAATCATTTTCCCCTTAATCGCTATGGTCACCTGCTCCTTCGAATTCACGTTTTCCCTTGCGCTCCTGTTCGTCGTACTCGCCTTCTACGGCTACACCATCACCCTGTATCTCATCGCTTTTCCCCTCATGTTCGCCATTCTCGCCCTCTTCACCCTTGCCATGGCGCTGCCCCTCGCCGCCATCGTACCCTTCGTCCCCGACCTCATGAAGCCCGTCCAATACGGCCTCCGTCTCGCCTTCTACATGTCCGGCGTCATGTATTATGTTGATCGCCTCCATCCCAAGGCTCAAGCCGTCCTCCAATGGAACCCCATGCTCCACGTCATCGAAGGGTTTCGCGACCTCCTCCTCTACAAACAATGGCCCGATTGGCGCTATCTCGGTATTGTCGTAGCCGTCTCCTGTGTCCTTATTCTCTTCGGAGTATTTCTCAACCTGCGTATGGACCCCGTCTACGCGAAGCGAGTCGCCTCATGATTGAAAAAGGCGACGTGGCCATATCCGTCCAAAATCTGGGCGTCTCCTACTGGATGAAGCGCGGCGCCTTTCACCACCGGCGGTTCTGGGCCCTTCAAGACGTCTCCTTCGACCTCCACCGCGGCGAATCCCTCGGCGTCGTCGGAAAAAACGGCGCCGGCAAAAGCACTCTGCTGCGCATTCTTGCAGGCGTCATGGCTCCTGATCGCGGAAATGTTATCAACCACGGCGTCACCTGCTCACTCCTCTCGCTCAGCCTCGGATTCCTCCCCTACCTCACCGGACGCGAAAATGCTGTCCTCGGCGGCATGTTCCAGGGACAGCCCAAGGAATACATCCAATCCAGAATGGAAGAGATCATTGCCTTCGCGGAACTTGGCGACTTCATCGACGAGCCCATTTCCTCCTATTCCGCAGGCATGCGGGCCCGCCTCGCCTTTGCACTCGCCTTCCAGGTCAACACCGACGTTCTCCTCATCGACGAAGTCATCGGCGTCGGCGACCAGGACTTCCAGCAGAAATCCATGTCCGTGATGAAAGAACGCATCCGTTCCCAGGATACCACCATCGTCTTCGTCACCCACAACGGCAACTTGATTAAGGAACTCTGCGAACGTACCCTATGGATCGAAGACCGTGTAGACCAAATCGTCGACAAAACCGAGCGTGTACTCGGCGTCTATCAAAATTTTTTGAAAACCGGCGAAAAACTGCGGACGGGCCACCCGGCCATCCCGGCACAAACATAGAGAAATACACTTATGGAAGCTTATGGCGAACGGCAGGTTTCCGGCACCCTTGAAGGTATCCGGGAAGATCATAAACAACGCTATCTATGGGCCCTGGATCGCATAGAGCATGCGGGACTCCTCCTCGACGCCGGATGTGGAGTCGGGTACGGAAGCCACCTCCTCAGCCAAAAGGCCGATCACGTCATCGGCCTCGATATCAGCCGCGAATCCATCGACTACGCCAACCGCTACTGGAAAAAAGACAATATCACCTTTGACACCGCTAACCTCCACTTCCTCCACTTTGATCCCTCTCACCCCAAATTCGATGTCGTCGTCTGCTTCGAATGCATCGAACACCTCGTCATTCCGGACCTCTTTCTCCTGCGCCTTCGGCCCTATCTCGCCGACAATGCACAACTCTTCCTCTCCGTGCCCAATGAATCCGTCCACCCTTTTCAGATCCTCCGCAATCCCTACCATGTCATGCACTATACCCAGTCCGACCTCAAAGACCTGCTGAATCGGACCGGTTTCGAACTCGCCGCCGAACTCGCCTCACAGAACGACGTGGAAGTCTTTCCGGGAATCGAAGGCCGCTTCCTCCTCGCGCAATGCAAATGCGCTGCTGTGGAACCGGCATCGAATATCGCAGCCCTCGAAGCACAGTTGCTACCCCGAATGCAAACACATTTCATCCGAATGGGTAACGAACTCGCTATCGTAGCCGGGGTAAAAGCAGAAAGGGACCGTCTCAAAGACCGCCTGTCCGTGAGCGAGAAAGATCTTTTAGTTGCGCAGAGTAAACTTGCTGGGGAAGGGGCGTTGCGTGGAGACATCAATCTTTTTCGGCAGGAACTGGAAGGGGTTAAGAAACAACAACAGGAGTTGGCCAAAGCTAAACAGGAATTGACCAAAGCCCAGCAGGAGTTAATCAAAACCCAACAGGAGGCGGCTAAAAACCGGCAGGAATTAGCCCGGTCCATCCAGCACTGTGAAGCTCAACAACGGACATTCGACAAAAGATTCCAAGAGGTCTGGCAACATCCCGCGATACGCCGTCTTGCGCGCTTCAATTGGTTCGGTCTCAAACTGCTGGGAGCCTTGGGAAGCAGGGCCTCGAACGATACAGCAAACAAAGCAGGCACTCGCGGCAACGAATCTGAATAAATCCCAAGCGGATTGCTGTATCCGGCGTATCATTAAAGCTATATGAAAGGGTGTGTTGAAACAGCCGTGCGTTTGACTCGGCCTTTCGTGACGAATAAAATTAGGCGTAGTACACTTGGAGAATTCTAATGAAAGCGTGCCCAGTTTCTCTTATCGAAAATCTTGCCGATGGGAAAACCATCACAGTTGTTATTCCATTGCGTGTAAGTACTGCACGACCGGACGCAATCAAACGCTTACACTACATCCAACTGGACCCTCAGCGCCCCGAAGCCGTTGAGATTCTTATCGTGGATGATGGATCAGACTACGAAAGCGCTGAAAAGGTCCGCAACCATTGCCGGGACCATGGCTACGCTTATCTGCACGTCGAATCAGATCTCGTGCCGATTGCAAATGGTCGTTCACGAAATCTTGCCGCCATGCATGCACGTTCCCCTTTTTTGTTCATGCAGGATCTGGATTTAATGCCCTATCCTGGTTTCTATTCTGATCTTTTGCAGGAAATCGAAGTGCAAAAACTTCCTCAGAAAAACGACAGTTTCATCATGTGTCCTGTTGTCTATCTTACAGAACAAGCAACGGAAGAATTCAGGAAAACAAAAGAAAATCTCAGAAAGTCTATTTTTATTCAATACCTGCTTGAAAATGACAAATCACGTATAGAAAAAGTTAGTTCCGGTACTTCTGCATGTGTATATTCTAGATCATATTATCTTGCGCGCGGTGGGATGCATTCGGGTTTTGCTAATTGGGGCTATGAAGATCTTGAATTCAATATTCGCCTTATTCGACATGTTAATAAATTCTCTCTGCCCCGCGATTGGGAACTGGATTATCGGAATTTCTCTAGTATCGTTGAATACCGAGGATGGAAAGCTTCCTACCGGCTTATGGGTGATATCTCATTCTTAAAGGGTATAGTGCTCTTTCACGGCTGGCATAAAGTCAATAAAGCCCATTCATATATGCAAAATGTGGAGGAAAATCGCAAATTTTTCACACAATGCCTGAAAGAGTATGCAGAAGAAAAATCCGAACCAACCCCGCTTCCCGATCTTAATGCTGGAAGGTCTCTGATATTAAGGAAGAATGCTTTCACCTGGCAGCGCGATGTCGCCCCTCTTTTAGGTCAACCGCTATTTAAAGAAGCAGATAGTTTTGCCTCTGCCGAAGAATTCTGTGATTTTCTTAAGAAAGAAGAAATTAGCCGTGTCATCTTTCAAAATCCCTATCGGGATGAAAATACTATCATGCTATACCGTACCTGCCGAGAAAACAATATTCCCTATGTTGTCTGCGAACGCGGCGCATTGCGCGAATCTGTTTTTTTTGACCCCAACGGATTCAATGCCGACAGCTCCTCCTACCATCCCGATAAATGGAACCATCCCATCGATGACAACCAGCGCGCCTGCGTGATGGACTATATTGCACAGGAACGCTCCGTCGATTATTCCCTTGAAGCACAAAGCAACCGCCTCGGAGACACGCAACTCCTTCAAAAACTGGGCATCCCCTCGAATAAAAAAATCCTTTTTGTCCCATATCAGCGCCCCGGCGATACTGTCATCACCCATCTTTGCGGACCCATTGGCACCTTCGAAAATTTCCTGAAACTTGTACGGGACACCGCCGCCAAACTCTCCGGCGATTGGGTCATGGTTACAAAACGTCATCCTCTAGAGGATGTGCTCCCCGACATGCCCGGCGTGATTCAGGCAGACGATGCCAACATTAAAGACCTCTTGGATGTTGCAGATGCCCTGCTTCTTATTAATAGTGGTGTCGGCGTGTTGGGCATGATCTGGGAAAAACCCGTCCTCTACGCTGGACAAGCCTTCTATGCACACCCAGAGATTAACGTCCAAGTCAGCACTCCGGAACAAGTCATGCAGGTGCTCAATAGCGGTTTCAAACCCAATCGCGAAAAAATATTCCGCTTTCTCAGCTACCTACTTCACGACTTCTACAGCTTCGGAGAATTCATCACCAGGCCCGCCCGAATGCCTGATGGAAGCCGTATCACCGCCACTACCGATATACGCTTCCGAACAATACGCTTCCCCGGACACCCAGAGATCAATCTCTATACCGATACTGAACCACAAATCGGTTTTGATTCTGTTCTCTTTGATCGCTACCGGCACGCAGAGGATACTATCAACGGTATCAAACCACCCCTGCCAAATACTACGCCGCCATCCCTTAAACGAGTCTTTAAGGATTTCGCTGTCGGCATCATTAGATATCCATGGGGCATTCGACGGCGGATCAGAGGTGTATTGCGATTTGTCAAATAATAATTCTTGTAACACAGATAAGAGTTTTCAAAAGAGAGTAGTATTATTACATTAATATATAAAACATAAACACCCATAAGAAGCGATTCAACTAATATGAGTGATTATATTACGAAGAAACAGTGCAAGTATGTCACAGATGCCTTGGCTGCGGGATTTCTTCTTGCACAGGTATTTCTTTGGCGCTTACCCGCATATCGGGTGCTTCCTTTTTCCGATGGCGGTCATTATGCCTTTGTAGCCAGACGTATCATAAATGGAATGTTCCCATACCGGGACATTTATGACCATAAACCACCTGGCATTTATTATATTCATGGGTTATTTATTGCAATCTTTGGCGACATCAGCCTCGCTTTATGGATTGAAGACGTTCTACTGATCGCTATTACCGCTGTTATCCTTTTTGTGTATATGCGGAAGTATCTTTCGAGAGATTGGTCATTGCTATATGCTTCATTGTACATTGTGCTGGTAAATGCGACCTTGTATTTTTACTTTCAACCCGGTTGGATCGAGATTCCTGCCGCACTTTTTTTGCTCAGTGCATATTTGCTCACCATGGAATCAAAAACATGGAAGGGGCACGCTTGTGCTGGAATAGCTGTCGCTTGCTGTGTCATGACTCAACAAACAGCGATTCTGACATGTTTGCCAATATGGATCTGGCTGTTGGCACGCAGAGATATTAAAGCATGCACTGCACATTTTGCTGCTATTATTCTGCTCGCAGTGTGTTTCTGCTTTTGGTATGCTGCTATGGGAGTATTAGATGAATTTCTGTATTTTGCAGTCTTTTTCAACCGTTACTATGTCCAGGAAAACTTGCCGACTTTGGATATACAACGATTCAAAGGCATAGCATACCTGTTGACACCTTTCCTACTTGTTATATACTTAGTACCCTTTGGCGTTCGCCGTTTTGGCACAAAGTATGTTTTACTACTCATGTGGACAATATCGGCTGTGACAATCATTCCGATTGCTGGCAAACGCATGTATTCCCACTATTTTATTAACTGGGCAATACCATTAACGCTCGTGATGGGCTTGGGATGGGCTGCACGCCAAGAAAAAGGATTCAGCAAACCTTGGGCTATTGTAAGTGGGATGTGCGTAGTACTCTTTTTTCTCGCACTTTCGCCAGCCTTGGAAAAATATTCAACACTTGTTGTGCTACGTTGGCGGACAACAGATATACACCACTTCAGAACCGATCTTCCCGAAGTATTGGACTATCTGAAAAGAAATCCACTTCCGAACGAAAATAAAAATGTCCTTTTTTTTGGTAAAACTTGGTACGAGTTGAGTCTTGTGGCTGACGTTGATATTCCAACAGCAATGACCGGGAATTATCCTTGGGTCATAATCGATCATCCGCGTCGCGAAGAGTTTATTAAACGATGGGATAATCAAGTCAAGTTGGCCAAACCACCTTTACTGATCCTGCTCAAAACAAAGACGTTGCCTTCCTGGCTGTCATCAGAAATGAAACAATGGTTCCAAGATCATTATATCTTGGCAAAGACTGGTCAAAAATGGGACTTCTTCGTATACAAAGAAACCATAAACGGGAAAGACTTTACTGGTGTTAAACAAAAAATCTAGTAAGAAAGACATCTTGGTTCTGCATCATCTGAATACAAAGTGATAAAATGCCGTATGAAAAGATGGTGTTCAAGAAACCGCGAGACGCCAGAGGATATTGGGACATGCATTCTTTTGAAAATCCGATTTATGTAACCAGGCCCACCATGCCGCCCCTGGAAGAATACCAGGAAATGATGACACGGCTCTGGGAAACACGATGGCTAACGAATAATGGGGCTTTTCACCAGGAACTTGAGGCCCGCTTATGTGACTATCTTGATGTGGAGCATTTGTCTTTGTTCTGCAATGCCACCATCGCACTCATCGTGGCGCTCCAAAATTTCCGGATTACCACGGGAGAGGTCATCACGACCCCCTTCACTTTCGCCGCTACACCCCATGTTCTCTATTGGAACGGCATTCAGCCTGTCTTCTGCGATATTGATCCGAAAACATTTAATATGGATCCTGCCCGTATTGAACAATTGATAACCCCTCAGACGAGGGCTATTTTGCCTGTTCACGTGTATGGAACACCCTGCGATATTGACGCCATCCAAGGCATCGCCAATCGCCACGGACTCACGGTTATTTATGATGCCGCCCACACCTTTGGCGTACGGTACCACGGAAAATCATTGTGTTCTTACGGTGACGCTTCTGTGCTTAGTTTTCATGCTACCAAGCTCTTTTCCACCGGCGAAGGTGGTGCATTGGTCACACCTTCAAGAGCATGCCGTGAGCGGGTTGATTTCCTCAAAAATTTCGGCTACGCTGACGAAGAAACAGTCATTGGACCTGGCATCAACGGTAAAATGAATGAATTTCAGGCCGCGTTCGGTCTCCTACAGCTAAAGCGGATACAAGCGGAAATTGATCACCGTCGCGAAATCGACCGGATATACCGTGAAAACCTCGCTGGGATACCTGGTATCACAATACCCGTGGAAGCCCTGCATACTCAACGAAATTTTGCCTATTTTCCTATTTTGGTGGACCAAACAAAATATGGTATATCTCGAGATGAACTTCATACTCGCCTGCGCGACAAAAATGTCTATGCACGAAAATATTTTCATCCACTCTGCAGCCATTATCCTTGCTATGCCGCACTACCTTCGGCTAACCCCCAAAATCTCCCCGTGGCCGAGCGTATTGCCCAGCAGATTCTATGTTTGCCGATCTACGGAACACTCGATCTTTCCACGGTCGAGAGAATTTCCCAGTTCCTTGGCTTTTTTCAAAAGTCTTCCCTATAATTACTCTAAATTGCACTGTAGTGCCTTGGAGAAATAACGTTCGATGAATAGTGCTGTGAACTGCTCAGGAAAAAACAATATGAGCCTTGAAAATATAGAATACAGGGAAGAGCATGAAATCTCCACGTTGATTACATGCTATTTTGAAGAACGCACCATCGGAACCTTTCATGCACGGCGTTCCAGAGCCTTGGTAAAGACAGGCCAAGACTATGCGATTGTATTTGTCAATGACGACAGTACCAACGCCACCTTTGTAAAACTCCAGTTCATTTTCGATCAGGAAACCGTAAATATTACCCTCTTCGATGGATTGATTAGTTAGGAGTTTTACTTATGAATAGCGTTAAATATACATCTCAATCCTTGCTGGATAAGAAAGTTTCTTTATGAATACACTCATACTTACAGATAATATTTATTCGTTAGAATTGGCTCGCGAGCTAAAGAATCGCTTTTTGGATATTGACATTTGTCAATCGCCCAACGGGCTTTTTAAGGATGTTCCTGTCTGTGATGTCGCTACTGATATAGATAAAATCTTACATAAGTATGATTTGCTGATTTCTCTTCATTGCACGCAGATATTTCCCCAAAAACTCATTGAAAGAATCCGCTGTATTAACGTTCACCCAGGCTTCAATCCATATAATCGCGGCTGGTATCCGAGTGTTTTCAGCATTATAAACGCCAAACCCGCAGGGGTAACCATCCATGAAATTGATTCTCAAATTGATCATGGTAAGATAATCGTTCAACAGGAATGCCCCATCTATTCTTGGGATACGTCAGGCAGCTTGTACGAACGGATTACGGGCATCGAACATGATCTACTATTCGCCTGGTTTGAACGAATACGGCACCATGTATATGAACTCTATGAACCGTCATCCGAAGGTAATATCAATTTTAAAAAAGATTATGAGCGGCTTAAGGAGTTGAATTTAGATACCCAAGGCTCCTATAGACAATTTCTCAATCATTTGCGCGCGCTCACGCATGGCGCATATAAAAATGCATATTTTATCGACGAAGAAGGGAACCGGGTTTATGTTCGTATTGATCTGGAGCGGGCTTAACCTCCACATTGCAAGGTACATCTTATCCATATGAATGCATCAAAAAAAGCAGAACTTTTTTTTACAGCCATTGTCACATGCCATTACGAAGAAAAATCCGTTGAACAATTTCATGGTCGGCTGAAAGTCATCCTGGAATCCATTGGACGACCCTATGAAATTGTAATAATCAATGATGGCAGCACCGATGGTACGTGGGAAAGAGTTAAAGACATTTTCAACAAAGATCCAAATGTGCGTGTTATTGTCGATTTTGCGAAAAATGCAGGGCAATTTGCTGCAATTGCCGCTGGCATTTGTGAAGCGCAAGGGCAAGCCATCATCTTAATGGACAGCGACCTTCAGTTGTCTCCCGAAGAATTGCCAAATCTGGTAGCCGAATATGACAAAGGTTATGATTTGGTAACGGGGTATCGAGTTCACCGGCGCGATGCACTGTCTCGTATTATTCCCTCCCGGATCGCTAATTACATCATGCGTAGGGCCTCGCAAAGCAAAGTTTCTGATTTTGGCTGCACCTTTAAAATATTCCGGGCTTCCATTTTGAAGGCTTTTAAACCAGGACCGCATGCTGTTTTTAATTTTGTTCAGATCATCAGTAAAATTAGTAAAATAAAGGAGATTCCCGTATCACATACTCCCCGGCAATATGGCAAATCCGGATGGACGTTCGCCAAATTATGGCTGTACAACATGGATAATATCCTTTTATTGCTGGAACGACCTTTTCAATATACCGCTTTCTTATCTTTTTTGCTGGCCTTTTTGCTGGTTATGCATGTATCCATAAGCTTTGTATTTTCAGGATATAAACTGCTAAACGAAGTTACAAACGGATTAATTTTAAACGCAGTGGCATTTTCTTTAGCCATCCTATCCGGCATTTTGTCATTGAGTGGAGAACTAATTTTGCGTAGCTACCGCCGATCTTTATCTTTGCCTCTATATATTATTCGTGAACGACATGAGAAAGCGGAAAAAGAGACAGAATAATATTTCACGCTCACATAACAGGAATAAAAGAGACCTTCACAATACTGCTTGAAGCTGTTTTCTTGGATTCACCCCATCAGTGGCCGTTCCCAGGTGACTCCGCGTCTTATAATTCTTCCTGGGACACCAGCAATCAAAACGTTTTCCTCATCTATTGGACCGGTGACGAGGGATCGGATGGCAACAATACTGTTTGCCCGAACATGGCTTCCTTTCAAAAGCGTACAGTGGGCGGCAACCCAGACGTGATCCCCGATGATAACGTCAGAGGCGGGATTAACACGTTCGCCGCTGGTGCAATCGATGATGGCGTGTGAATCTGTCGTCCGGATCTCTATGTCAAAAGCCAACATACAATCAGCGCCAATGGAAACACGGCTGCCTTCTCCGCAAATAATATCGACATTTCCTACACCGGTTTCTGGTCCGATACTCAGACGATTATTCCCATTCACTTTCATGAAGACGCGCCCTCTAAACTTGCAATTACGAGCAATATGTATACGATTGTTATTGCTTTCAATATGAAAACGGGCATCTCTAAGCCATACGCCTTTTTCGAAAATCAGTTCATTGTTGTCGCCCTGAATATGGATGCTTGAATTGACAAGGCGGCCTGTTGCTCCAACATCCGACTGTATTTGGTTATTGACACCGTGAATATCAAGCTTTAACGGCTCAACCAATTGTTGGACTTGTTTTGCCTTTTTGCACATCACCGCAACTTTTTGTCCGAGAATCTCTCGAAATTTAATCATACGATAACATTTCTTATTAATGAAACACGCGCCCCAAATGGGGTTTTCATCTCTTACACGAAAATTTGCAATGGAACAACTGTAATTTTACACTTTCACACGCAGTTTTGTAAAAATCGATAAAAAGATGCTTACATTACCCAAGAATGCTGCGGTCCAGGTTTTTCATATGCTGCAAGTGTGCTAGCATGCAGTCTGGGCCATAGAGGTTTTGGGCACGGTTGCTTTGCAACCTTAACCTGATAGCAAAACCTGCAAGAGGAACTACATGTGTTGAAAGAGAACAAGGAAGCGTCTTGTACACACGAAGGCATAAAACTTGACGTTGGGTGTGGCCCAAAGGTTCGCGAAGGGTACTTAGGCGTCGATATTCGCCCCGCACCCCACATAACCTATTGCTGCAATGCCTGGGAAGTCAATCAGTTTGTTCCAGAAAATTCCGTGACTGCAATATACAGCCGCCATTTTTTCGAGCATTTGACCTTTCCTCAGGCCGCCATGACTCTAAAAGCATGGATGCATGTGCTTCACCCCGGTGGAACCATTGAGATCATTGTGCCCGATCTCCGTTTTCACGTCGAACAGTATCTGCAACCCAGTGAACGTTCCATTACAAACCCCAAATGGTCCAATTTACAGCATGCCATGGCGGGTTTTTACGGGTGGCAACGCGAAGCAGATGTATCCTATTGGGACGTGCATAAAAGCGGATACGACTTCGAACAGCTTCATTCCGTCCTGGCTGAACATGGTTTCAGCAACATCAATCGCATTCCCGACGAACCATGGAATCTCCATGTCGAAGCACAAAAGCCAGCCACCTCCTGAAAATAAACACCAGTTTTTTTTCTCAAGCCCCTAGGCACGAGCCTCACGCCTCCCGCTGCACGCCTCCCGCTGCAATTGATCCGCGCGGGACAAACCGGGCACAATACCCCCATGTCAACTGTATTCACTTATACCAGTCTGATTATTCGCGCCCTCCGCGTATACCAATGGCCCAAGAACCTGTTGGTGCTCGCCGCCCTTGTATTTGCACGCCAGGCCTACGATCCCTACCAGGAACTCCGCGCCTTGGGCGCCCTGATTGCCTTCTGTCTCGCCTCCAGCGCCACCTACCTCTTCAACGACATCATGGACATCGAAAAGGACCGCGCCCATCCCGAAAAGAAATCACGCCCCCTTCCCAGCGGGGAATTGAGCATTTCCACCGCGTGGATCATCGCTGCCCTATTGCTGGCCGGCGGCGTCGCCCTTGCATGGCTGGTCCGGCCCGTCTTTCTGCTCACCCTGCTGTTTTACCTGGTATTGACCATTTCCTATTCCCTGCTTCTTAAAAACCTGCTGATCATTGATGTCATGGCGGTCGCCCTCGGTTTTGTCACCCGCGCCCTCGCCGGCGCCATCGCCCTCGACGTGGCCTTCTCCAATTGGCTCGTGGTCTGCACCCTCTTCCTCGCCATGTTCCTCGGTTTCAGCAAGCGCCGCCACGAAATCATCCTTCTCGAAGACGACGCGCAGTCACACCGAAGCGTCCTCTACCACTACAGCATCCATTACCTCGACCAATTGATCCTGATCATGGCCGGCGGCGCGCTCATCACCTACACCATCTACACCTGCTCCCCCGAAGTGGTGCAACGCCTCGGCACCGATAAACTATATTTCACCATCCCCTTCGTGGTGTATGGATTGTTCCGCTACCTCTTTCTCGTCCATCACCGCACAGGCGGTGGCGATCCAAGCGCCGCCCTCTTTAAGGACATTCCCCTGGGGATTACCGTTGCCTTGTGGGGCGCGGCCTGCACCATCATCATATATTTGATTTGAGCGCGGCCTGAAGCACACGGCGCACGGCCCAAACCGCATACGATGGAGTGGTTATACATGGCGATTCTCGAAGATCCCGAATTCGAACACAATGTGGTGCAGCAGGTAAACGCCCTCGTGCTCGGCGGCGGACGCGGCATGCGCCTCTATCCTCTGACCAAGGTGCGGTGCAAACCCGCCGTCCCGCTCTGCGGACGATACCGCCTCATTGACATCCCCCTCAGCAATTGCATCCACTCCGGCATCGACCGAATCTCCGTCCTCACCCAATTCAACAGCCATTCCCTCAACCGCCACATCAGCAACACCTATGCCTTCGACGACTTCTCCCAAGGCTATGTGGCGCTCCTCGCCGCCGAGCAAACCAATGAAACCGGCGACTGGTTCCAGGGAACCGCCGACGCCGTCCGAAAGCATCTCCTCCACATCCGCCAAGGCAACCCCCGCTATTACATCATCCTCTCCGGTGACCAACTCTACCGCATGGACTACCGCACTCTCCTGGCCACCCATGTCCGGAAAGGCGCGGATATCACGGTCGCGGCGCTCCCCGTCACCCGTGATGCCGCCCAAAGTTTCGGCGTCATGCAAGTGGCCAAAAACGGACGCATCCGCCGCTTCGTCGAAAAACCCAAAGACCCCGCCGTGCTCGACACCTTGATGACGCCCCCCGAAGCCTTCAAGGAGTTTAAATTAAACGCCGAAGGAAAACCCTGCCTCGCCTCCATGGGCATATACGCCTTCAACGCCGACGTTTTGGAAGAACTCTTGCTGAACAATCCCGGCTGGCTCGATTTCGGAAAAGAACTGATCCCCGGCGCTCTCAAATCCCATAAACTCTACGCCCACCTCTTCTCCGGATTCTGGGAAGACATCGGAACCGTCCGCTCCTACTTTGATGTGAGCATGGAAATCACTTCCCCCAATCCTCCCTTCCGATTTCACGACCCCCACCACATGATTTACACCCGCGCCCGCGCATTGCCTGGCGTAGCCCTGCGCGACACCCGCGCCGCCAACGCCATCATCTGCGAAGGCAGCCGCATCGGCAAAGCCGAAATTTCCAATGCCATTATCGGCATCCGGAGTATCGTCAACAACGACGTCATCATCGAAAACAGCATCATCCTCGGCGCGGATTACTTCGAAACCGAAACCACCCTCGACCGAAAACACCCCATCGGCATCGGCGCACACTCCATCATCCGCCATGCCATCATCGACCATAATGCACGAATCGGCAAACATGTGATCATCCATGGCTCTCAAAAACTTAAAGAGGGTGAAGGAGAAGGGTATTCCATCCGCGACGGCATCGTCGTGGTCCACAAAGACGCCATCATCCCCGATGGAACCCGCATCGGATAACCCGCGAAAAATAAAGGCTAGAACGTATACCCGACGGAAAGTCCCAGCGTATTCACCCCGGCATTGTCTTCGCCCATGCCCGCATTGGATATATGTTCAAACTTCACCAGCGCATGCCAGTTGGCCTTGCATTTGTAGCCCACGCCCCCGCCGGTGATAAAGTCCACATACGAAGTATCATCGTGAAATTTGTTTATATGCCCCAGCACCAGCGCTTCCCCTTCAATAAAAAAACCGCGCTGTTCGTTTTTCACGGTATATACGCGTGACATAAGGCCGCCGCCCATGCCCCAGACAACATCGCCGTGCGATTGAAAATAAAGAAACAACGGCATTATCCTCGGGCCAATGGAGCCATAGGCCATCACCGGAATCTCATAATCCACCGTCCCCGTAAGCATCCCGTCACCCCCGCGGTCGGCGTGTTCAGAGCTTGTGGGCAAACCGCCTGATCCGGTGATGCTCAATTGCCATGCCGCATCATCCAACTTGAAAACACGCGAGGATCCTTTGACCGGTTCCTTCTCACACGCTTTGGCGGCGTCCGCCTTCGCAGCGCCCTGGCAACAGCCCGCGCACCCGGATTCCGCCTTGGATTGGGCCGCGTCCTGCTTGCCTTGCTCCGCCGCAACAGCCGTTCCTGCCAGACAGCATGCCAGAACTACCGTCCAATTCAGCCAAAACATTCTCTTCATGGCATAACCCTCCTCGGTTAATTCGGCGATATGGTAACGATCAATGATTAACTTGTCAACAAGAAATTGTGTCCCAATATTGCCCCAAATCCCTGCGCGAATGGTTCTGAATTCAACCTGTTCTGAGGCGTTCCTAACCTGTGAAATTCTCGAAATATTCATTGACAAAAGGCGCCCCCCCTCCTATGATGGAAACTGGTGTGTATGCAGTAAATCGGGCAGTAGAGAAGTACACAGCCTTATAGGAACAGTGGTCTATTAACTCAACCATATAAGGAGGATTTCTCATGTCACTTGGAAAACGCAGCGTTGCGGAGTTTATTGGCACGTTCTGGCTGGTTTTTGGAGGCTGCGGAAGCGCAGTCCTGGCCGCGGGCGTAGCGGACGTTGGGATTGGATACCTGGGGGTCGCGCTGGCCTTCGGGTTGACCGTGCTCACCATGGCGTATGCCATCGGCCATATTTCAGGATGCCATCTGAACCCGGCCGTTTCCATCGGTCTGGTGGCGGGCAAGCGGTTTCCCGCCGCGGAACTGCTTCCCTATATCATTGCCCAAGTGCTGGGGGGCATTGCCGGCGCAGCGGTGCTCTACCTGATCGCAAGCGGTAAAGCCGGATTCAGCATCAGCGGCGGACTTGCAGCCAACGGATATGCCGAACACTCGCCCCAAGGATACAGCATGATTTCCGGGCTGGTGGCGGAAGTGGTACTCACCTTCATGTTCCTGATGATTATCATGGGCGCCACCGATAAGCGTGCGCCGGCCGGCTTTGCACCCATCGCCATCGGCTTGGGGCTTACGCTTATCCATCTGATTGGAATTCCAGTAACCAATCTCTCCGTGAATCCGGCCCGCAGCACGGGTCCTGCGATCTTCGTCGGCGGATGGGCGCTGGCGCAGCTTTGGCTCTTCTGGCTTGCCCCCATCATCGGCGCTGCTGTGGCCGGGGTGGTCTATAACGCAGTTGCCGGGGAATGCGAGTGCTGCGAGAAGAAATAGACCGCCGTGCCGAACATAAAAACCGGCACCGTGACGCGGTGCTCCGGATATGCTTTTAACCACGAAACGCCCGCCTCCTGTTGGGAGACGGGCGCTATTTCTTGAATTGAGACTGTAATCTTCTTAGAAGCCAAATCGGAAGGTGGACGTAATGCCTGCGCCGAACGTGGGTGTTTCTTCGCCGCCATCCAGACCGATCACAATGCCCGGGCCTACACTGAAATAACTTGTGGGCCGGTATTCCGCCGCTAATTCAAGCGTATTGATGACATGGGTGTCTTTCGAGCGCGCTGCTTTCAGTCCGTACGCGCCGATCAACGAGAACTGTTCACACGTGCGCCATTTATAACCCAGCATCATGCCCGGCTGAAATCGGCGCTCATTATGGATGTAGCTCTCATTGGCAACCGTGCCCCAAACATTGGCGTAGGCCGTGCCCCGCCAAATATTCTTGGCCGCAATGCCCATGATCTTAATGTCCACATTGATGTCCTTGGTGTGGTGGGTTCCACGGCTGTACCCAACTTCCAGCAACGTGGACAGCGTTGGCATGTTGCCCGATTCCGTCACCCAGCGCTGCTGCCAGCCAATGGCCGCATCGTTATAGCTGGATCCATCGCCAATACGCTCCGTGGCATGGGTTCGGATCGCGAAATCCTTGTAGGAAACCTTCAGTTCCGGGCCTACACTAAAGTGTGGCTGTTGATCATTGCGAAATGTTTCATACCCAAACCTTGCGCCAATGGCTATCAGCCGATTATCCGGCGTTCCATCCACGAGTGATGTATACGAATATATGGTCTGACGTTCGGTCTGGGCGTATTTTTCCGCTTCTTCTTTGGTCAGATTGCCCTTGTGTTCGCAGCTTTTACAGCACCCGGCACCCTTGCAGGCCGCGCCTTCCGCGGCCCATACGGAACCCGCCAGACACACAACGGCCGCCAAACACACCAGCATGGGCATCGTCAATTTTCCTGATTTCATTCCTGTCTCCTCCTCTGTTATGCATTCGGTACACGCGCTCCCTTGGGAGCAGCGCATTATTGTTTAAAACGCTCAACGCCCGGACCCCATGGCCCGCGCATAATTCTTCATTCTGCTATGGTGATTTTGAATTCGCCGCGGCGATTGAGCTTGCGGTTCTCTTCAGATGTGTTGGGCACTGCGGGCGTGCTCTCGCCAAAGCTCTTCGTGGTCATCCGTCCGGCGTCGATGCCATTCTCAATCATGTAGGTCTTGATGGAGTCCGCGCGGCGCTGACCCAGGCCCATGTTGTACTCGTCGGAGGC
>JAKQOG010000105.1 GCA_029565395.1 Candidatus Hydrogenedentota bacterium
TGGCCGTGGACGTTTTGCCGCACGCGCTCGGAAAGGCACCGGCAAAATAGGTTTTGCGCCCGCCGGGACCATGCAGCCCCATGAGAAACATATGTTCGGCAAGCCAGCCCTCGCGGTAGGCTTTCTGTATGGTAAGGCGCAGGTTGAGTTTCTTAAGCCCCACCGTATTTCCCGCGTATTGGGTATTCACGGTATAGACAATGTCTTTGGTATGGTCAATGTAAATCCGTTTTTTGTCCGATTCGGTGCTGACCATGCGGTCATCCAGTTTGCCGCTTGAATGGAGGGTGGCGAAAAAATGCCCTTGGGCGCCAAGCCGTTTAAATTCTTCATAGCCCAGGCGGTAGAGCAGGTTCAGGGAATGGGAAACATAAAAGGAATCGGTGCATTCCACGCAAGGAATGCTGAATTCAGAATGGTTCGGGCCCAGGGTCATAAAGCGCACGACCATGATCCGCCCCTTCATCGAACCTTTCATCAGGTCGCGTATCTCGGCCAGCCCTTCTTCCCGTTCAATCTGGTTGAGGGCTTTGCTGAAACTGTCGCCCTGGGGAACCAAGTATTTGGTCACTTCCCGGTCACGGCCCTGGTCCTGCATGCCGTCGAAATGAATGGTGTGCCCTTCAATGGCCAATGCCCGCTCTTCACCCAGTTGAACGGCCATTTTTCGGGTATACGCGATGTCTTCGGGCGAATCCGTGCTTATCCAGACGGAATCCGGCTCGCAAAGGTCCACCGCGTCCGCCAGAAAGGCATGGAGCCGCTCGTTGTCTATGGCCGCCAGTCGCGCAAAATTCCGCTCATCCAGTTTTGCTTGGAGTTGCGTAAGATATGGGTTACTCATCCAGGGTTCCTTTCGCAAGCCTATGATTAACTTCCTTGGAATTGCGTCCGGGCCCGGGCCTTCAGCAAATCCCGTTTTGAATATCCAGAACAGCGTTCACCTGCCGACGGTACCGGCCTGTACCCGCACATGATTAACAGGAAGGGCAGGATTTTAGCGCTGGCGATAGTGTTACTCTCCTGCACCTTTGTCCGAACGGAGTCTCCGCATTGCCCCTCTTTACATGATTTCAGCGTATTCCACTATCCAGCACAGCCCATACTATCAGGCAGGCATAAAAAAACCGGTATTTCCCCCCATTGGAGGGCACCGGCCCATGGCTTTCACGCGTAGGTGCTGCTGTTTAACGCAAATCCACTTGTTTCCTGGCTGAATTATATACAGGAGAGGAATTCTTTTTCAAGTTAAAGAAATGTATTCCAAGGCCAAGACCGCTGGATTCGTCCCGGCCGACATGGAGGGAAAGGTGCTTTAACGGCCGTGCCGATGTCGGCTTCAGGACGCACAGGCCTCTTCTGATATACTGTTTCTCTCTGAAGTACGCAACTATCCCCATGCAAATTGCCCTTTTCGGAGGCTGGTACAACCTCCTTGGATAACTGACGGACCGGTATGAAAAAGCGCCTGGAAGAAATCTATCACCTGCTGGCAAATCATTACGGGCCCACCCACTGGTGGCCGGGGGATTCCCCCTTTGAAGTGGCGATAGGCGCCATTTTAACACAAAATACGGCTTGGACCAATGTAGTCAAAGCGATTGACAATCTAAAAAAAATGCGTCTCCTGTCGCCAAGCCGTATGCATGCCGTTCCGGTTGCGGAATTGGAAGCGGCGATACGGTCTTCCGGGTATTATCGTCAGAAAACGG
>JAKQOG010000109.1 GCA_029565395.1 Candidatus Hydrogenedentota bacterium
GAATGACGGAAGGGGTGGGGAAATGACGGAAGGGGCGGGGGAATGACGGAAGGGGTGGGGGAATGACGGAAGGGGCGGGGGAATGACGGAAGGGGCGGGGGAGAGATGATTCTTTTCCACTGCTCTGAAAATTCCCCGTACCCTCCACCCATTTTCATGGTTTCTGGGGGAATCGAAGATTCATGGTAACTCGTTCCCAAGCTGCGCTTGGGAACGCACTTGCGGGAAAAGCTATGCTTTGCCGCCCCTCTGCCATGGCGCGAAATTGATCTCGATCACCTTATAATCATCGAGGATAAAATTCCTCGACAAAGAATACCGCCAATGCTCTGGTGCATTCTTGCGTCTTGGCGTCTTGGCGTCTCCGCGTTTATGATCGTAACGCAAAGGCGCTAAGATGCGAAGATGTGAAGGGTTGGGACCCTCCTACGCCAAGGCTTCGGAGGGCACGAGGACTGGGACCCTCCTACGCCAAGGCTTCGGAGGGCACGGGGACTGGAGCGATAGCGATACCGGCACCCTTTTCGGGGATAGTCTTTGGGGGAAATCCGAACCGGCGCAGTGGTGTCAGGATCTCCAGCCGTAGGGGAGTTTCCAGGGTTTGCGGTATTCGCAGGCGACGTAGGCGTCGGCTTTTTTATTCTCCATGACTTTTTCTTTTTCAACGTTCCAGTGGACTTCGCTTTGGGATTGGAACGCCAGGTTGCCCAAGTGCGCGATGCTGGAGACGTAGTGGCCGACTTCGAGGTTTTCGACGGGTTTTTCGCGGGATTTGACGCAGTCGAGGAAGTTGCGGACGTGTGCGGGCCGGGAGTCTTTTCCTGCGGGGCCTTTGTAGGCTTCGATGCTCTTTTTCTTGGGCTCGGGGATGATTTCATATCCGCCCTCATCAATGATAAGCGTGCCTTCGGTGCCGGAGAAGAGCATGCCGTGGGGTTTTCCGCCGGGTCCGATGCCGCCGACGATTTGATGTTCGAAGATCAATGTATAGTTTGGAAAGTCGAAAATAGTGACTTGGGTGTCGGGGGTTTCGGTGTTGTCGTCGAGGATGCGCTTGCCGCCGGAAGAACTGACGCGGAGGGGCGGTTCGGGCCCCATGGCCCAGAGGCAGATGTTGAGGAGATGCACGCCCCAGTCTGTCATGAGACCGCCGGCGTAGTCCCAGAACCAGCGGAAGTTAAAGTGGAAGCGGTTTTTATTGAAGGGGCGCAGGGGGGCGGGGCCGAGCCACATGTCGTAATCCACGCCCGCCGGGGGATCGCTGTCGGGGGGATTGCCGACGCCGCCGAGCCAGTCGAGGTAGGCCCATGCGCGGACCATGCGAATCTTGCCGAGTTTTCCGGACTGGACGTATTCGACGGCTTCGCGGTAGTGCGTGCCGCTGCGCCATTGGGTGCCCATTTGCACGACGCGGTTGTATTTTTTCGCGGCTTCGAGCATGGCGCGGCCTTCGTCGATGGTTTTGCCAAGCGGCTTTTCGCAATAGACATCCTTGCCCGTTTCACAGGCGTAGATGGTGGGCAGCGCATGCCAGTGGTCCGGGGTGCAGACGAGCACGACGTCCACGTCTTTTCTATCGATTACCCGGCGGAAATCCTTCACCATGTCGGGTTTATACCCTCGTTTTGCGTCCACGATTTTGGCCACCTCTTCCAAATTGGCGTCGTCTATGTCGCAGATGATCGGGCAGTCCACTTCGGGATTGAGGAAAAAGGTGGGCAAGTCTGCATGCGAGATGCCGCCGCAGCCGATAAGGCCTACGCGTACTTTTTCGCTGGCCGGCACGGTTTGGGCGCGCGCGGCGTTGGAGAGAAGAGTGGGCACAGCAGCCATCGCCAGGGCGGAGGTGCTGATGAATTGACGGCGGGTGACGGAGGAATCCATGGTGTGTCTCCTTATCCTGTTTTGTTTTCGATGCATTACTATGCCAATATTAAGTAAAGCGTGCAACTCTATCGAGGAAGGAGACGGTTATGGATATGGATCATGTCCGGGAGTATTTTAAGAAAGATCGGTTGGCGGCTTATCTGGGCATTGAGATTGTAGATGTTTCACCGGGCTTCGCGACGGTGCGCATGCCCGTTCAGGATTTCCACTTGAACGCGGTGGACGTAGTGCATGGCGGCGCGATATTTTCGCTGGCGGATTATGCGTTTGCGGTGTCGTCCAATAGTCACGGCACGGTGGCGTTGGCCATTCAGGCGAGCATATATTATTTGAAAGCGGGACGGGGCGGTGTGCTGACGGCGACCTCGCGGGAAGTAACCCGGAATCCGAAACTGGCCACCTACCATATCGAAGTGAAAGATGATCAGGGGAATTTGATTGCCTCGTTTGAAGGAATGGTGTACCGGAAGCAGGATCCGATCACGGCGTAAGGGCGGTGTGAACAAACAGAAGGAACATGGATGACGCGCAGAGAGCGGTTGATGGCGACATTGCGGGGCGAGTGTGTGGATCGTCCCGCGATGAATTTTTACGAATTGGATGGTCTGACGCAGAATGAAACGAATTCCGATCCCTACAATGTGTTCAGCGATTCTTCGTGGGGGCCGTTGCTGGAGTTGGTGCGGGAGAAGACGGACCGGATTGTGATGTGCGGGCCGGGGATTGTGAAGGCGGCGGAAGACCCGGTGGAGGCGTTGACCGAGCGGGAGACCTGGGAGGAAGACGCGAGCCGGTTTATACGCACGCGGATCCATGCGCCGGGCCGCATACTCACTTCGCTGACCCGGCGCGACCGGGATATTGATACGGTGTGGGTGGTGGAACATTTGCTCAAGGATACGGAGGATTTGCGGGCTTGGGTGGCCTTGCCGCAGGGGCCGTTTTCGGGCGGGATCGATCCACAGCCGGTGCTGGACATTGAAGCGGCGCTGGGGGAGAGCGGGATTGCCATGATTGACACCAGCGATCCGCTGTGTGAGGTGGGCAGTCTTATTGATCTGGCTACCTTCACGGTTCTTGGGATGACCGAAAATCGATTGATGCATGAGGCGCTGGAAAAGGTGGCGAGCGTGCTGTTGCCGCGCACGAAGGCCGTGGCGAAGGCGCTGCCGGGGCGGTTGTGGCGGATTTATGGGCCGGAATATGCGTCGCCGCCGTATCTTCCGCCGAATCTGTTTGAAGAATACGCGATGCGATACGTGACGCCGATGGTGGAGGCGATTCAGGGGGAGGGAGGTTTTGCGCGGGTGCATTGTCACGGCCGCCTCAAGGATATTCTGGATCATATAGCGGCCACGGGGTGTGTGGGGTTGGATCCGATTGAGCCTCCGCCGCAGGGGGACGTGGAATTGTCCTATGTGCGCAAGCATTATGGGCGGCAGATGGTGCTTTTTGGGAATCTGGAAGTGAGTGATATCGAGAACATGCCCACGCCGACATTTTCCAAGAGGGTGGCGCGGTCATTGCGTGAAGGGATGGAAGGGTCGGGACGGGGGTTTGTGCTGATGCCGAGCAGTGCGCCGTATGGGCGCAAGTTGCCGGAGCTTACTTTGCGCAATTACGAGGAAATCGTCCGGCTGGTGGAGGCGATCCATTAGCGAGTAATTCTTCCGGCGCGCGGCACAAGCGCAGCACTTCGCCCAGGAACCCGACGATATGTTCGTAATCCATGGCGCGGTGATCAAAGCATACGGAGGCGGGCATAATCTCTCGCACATCGACGCGGTCCATGTCTTGATTATCGGTAACGGCCACGGGTTTCTTGCGCGCAGCGGCAAGGCCGATGGCGGTGGTGTGGGGCGGGATGATTTCGAGGAGACCGAAATAGGCTTCGAGTTCCGGCATGAGGCTGCCAATATTGGAGACGAGTGTGGTGGCGCAGAGAAGGTCCTTGGCGGTGATGCGATCCTGAGGGGGGATTTTTTCATAGGCGCGGCGCTCTTCTCTTGAGGGCAAGGACAGTTTCGCACTGCCGATGAAATTCGAGTAGAGCCGCTGCAGAACGGTTATGATCTGGCCTTTGCGGAGCCGTTCCCAGGTGTCGCCCAGACCTGCTTCCAGTAAAAGCAGGTCGACATTGGTATTGGCGACGCGGCGCTTGATGTCCTGCATGCCTTCGCATACCTCGCGTAATGACTTTTGATTTACCTGCTGCAATACGGGGGTAATCATGCGTCCGTCGGCGGAACGAAGCGGCACGGCGATGTTGACGTCTTGGGAGACGGACATTGCGCCGATGCTGGTGCGTTTGTTGTAGGTGATGTGGGCGTTCATGACCGGGGAATGTTTCATGGCGTTGCCAATGATTTTGAGCATCACGGAATTGAGGGTGACGCGGATGTTTCTGAAATCGGGATGCTGTGCGATCCTATGTATGAAGGCCTGCACCGCCGTCACGTCAAATTCGACGAGTACGCTGACATGCGGGGTGTTCAGCCAGGCCTCAGAGGTTTTATGGGCGACTACGCGCCGCTGAATGCCAAATTCGTATTGCTCCATATGCACTATCCACTCGAAAAGTTGAGGGTTGTTGGGTCACTTGCCGGCCCAATACAGGAGAAATCATGCTGCCAGATGCTGAGACTTGGGATGTTAGCGAATACATGCCAAGCTTGTGAAAGTATATCATAAAATAAAGGAGAAATTTAAGATAATGTAAAATGATTATGTTATTCGGACACGTCGGAAATGTCAGATAAGTTGGACCAATTTGTTGCTGGGGTGAGCAGGTTTTGGCGGTTGGTTTCCTTGATTTTTTTCAAGGAAGAGCTTACTGTCTTGCAAGGGTAAACTATATGAAGCAGATAAAGAGGAGGTCTTGAAATGAGCGGTACAGGGCGAGTCAAGGTTGGGATTATCGGATCGCGTTTTGAAGCGGAAATCCATGCAGAGTCGTTTAAAATGGTGCCGGATGAGGCAGAAGTGGTGGCGGTGGCGTCGCCGACGCCGGGGAACGCGGAGGCCTTTGCCAAACGATTCGGTATCCCACGCTTTTTTACGGATTACCGGCAGATGCTGGTGGAAAAGGATATCGAGCTGGTGACCATTGCCGCGCCCAATGCGCTGCACGCGCAGATGACGGTGGATATCGCGAAGGCGGGAAAGCATGTGTTGTGCGAAAAGCCGCTGTGCATGACCCTGGAGGAGGCGGACTGGATGATCGATACCTGCAAGCAGCAGGGCGTTCTGCTGATGTATGCAGAGGAGTTGTTCTTCACGCCGAAATATGTCCGTGCAAAGCAAATGGCGGATGAAGGCGCCTTTGGCAAGATTTATCTGGTGAAGCAAAGCGAAAAGCATTTTGGCCCGCATGGCGACTGGTTCTGGGACGTGGAAAGGTCTGGCGGCGGCGTGATGATGGACATGGGATGCCATGGGATCGCGTTCTGTTATTGGTTTCTGGATCGCGTCCCGATTAAAAGTGTCTATTGCCATCTGGCCACGCACGTGCACGCGGATAAGACGAAAGGTGACGATGACGCGCTCTGCATCCTCGAATTTGAGGACGGCGCCACGGGAGTTATCGAAGACAGTTGGGCGCGGCGCGGGGGTATGCACGACCGGGCGGAGATTTATGGAGAGGGCGGGCTTACCGTGGCGGATCTCCACATGGGCAATGCGTTGCCCACGTTCAGCGAATACGGGTATGGGTATGCGGTGGAAAAAGCGCCGACCACCAAAGGCTGGACCTATCCTGTGTACGAGGAATTATGGAATTACGGATTTCCCCAGGAGATGCGCCACTTCGCGCGGTGTGTGCGCGGCAAGGAAACGCCTCAGGCTACCGGCGAAGACGGGCGTGTGGTGCAGGAAGTGCTGTATGCCTGCTATCAATCGGCGGGCACAGGCGCCAAAGTCCAGCTTCCTTTCCGGCCCAAGGGCGTGAAGCGCCCGATCGATTTATGGAAAAAGATCTAGGGAAAAGGAGGGTGCGATTTATGAAAGCGGCGGAACTGGATAAAAAATTCGATGACGGTGAAGATATCACAGATCATCTCGATTTGAGTAGAGCAAGACGTCCGGCATTGGAACCTAAAAGAGTAAACGTCGATTTTCCCGCGTGGATGATTCAAGCTTTGGATAAAGAAGCGCAGCGGCTTGGAGTGCCCCGGCAATCACTTATTAAAATGTTGATTGCCCAACACTTCAAAGAGGTCCAAGTATAAATCTCTTAGAAGTCTGAGGGATGAACTGACGAGGTTAAAATAAAAAGGGAAGCACTGCGCAGCGTTCAGGCGGGTATTCCGGAAATTGTTGGTGATACCAGAGGTGATGGGTGTGTGCGCGCGGGACGAGATTGGCGGCGGTCCAGAAAGCAAAGACGGCTCCTGGGAGCGACCACGTAGCGATGGCCCATCCGGTCCATTCCAGAAGTTCGCCGAAATAGTTGGGACAGGACAGCCACCGGTAGAGGCCGCCGTAGGGGATTTTGTAACCGATTTCGCCGGGCGCGCGGAGATTGAGCAGGATTTGATCGGAGTGCAGATTAATGACAACACCTGCAACAAAGAGGAAGAGCCCCAGCACAAACCGTGGATCAGCACACCAAGACCATGGGTATTCGTCTGCATATACGCCGAGATAACGTCCGTTTAGATAACCATTGAAGGTATTGAAGAGGATGGCAAAGAAGACAATGAGCAATGGGGTGCGTTTGCCCTGTTCGTGGATGCGGAAGGGGAAGATACATACACGGTGAAAATAATGCATTAACCACAGGGCCGCAAAAAAGACCGTGAGGGAAATACGGCCCCCGTTTCCATATACGTAACAGATTAGAAATACGAAGGGGGACGGGAATTCCATGAGGATCCATCCCCACCGGCTATTGATGCTGGGTCCCCATCCGGCGCGGGTGTGGCGGCCATAAGGCGCGCTAATCAGGAATAGAATGAAAAACACCGCCAAGCCTGAAAGTACACCAAGCAGAGCCAAGCAGTGATAAACGTTTGTTTCTATCGGACCCAACATGAAGGATTCCTTATTTATTATGGAAAACAACGGATTGCCCATTTCTTATTAACGGGTATAGTCAGGAGATCTGTATTATCCTTATTGTTTGGGACAATTCTCCAAATGGCGGAGCCGCCGGAGAACGTATCCAGATCTGTCGCGGGATTCAGTATTCTCCGGCCTTTAAAAATTACAGCTTTTTTAGGAGAAGCCCTGACATAGAACGAGATGCCATTGCGTTCAAGCAGCAAACCAAGGGGTGCGGCGAACCACAAATCGTCCAGTGAGACTCCTTTTTTTATAATGGTGTTATCGCTGGAGGAAAACAGGTCTAGTACAACGCATTTAGGCCGTTTAGGGGAAGTGGCCAGTGCTTTTTCCATCACGTGCAACAAGAATGCTTTCGATGATTCGCGCTGATCGTCCCATTTGACTGTTTTGCTGAATTCCGACATTGCATGGTTAAACTGGGGAATCGCGGGCAATAAGATGATAGTGGAGACGGTCAAACATGCCGCAATGGTATGGAAACGGCGGGAGGACGGAAGAACCGCCACAATGGAGACACTTAATAGGATGACGATGAGTATTGGAATCGCAAATAGGGAAAATGAGATGAAGAAGTAAAAGGGCCCGAAGATCCGGGAAGTAACAAAGAGCGCCGCATACAACCAGAGGCCTGCAAATAGCAGAATCATGAAACAGTGCCGTGAGGCGGGACGTCCGATCTTTTTGCCAAAGAGTATCGTGGCCGTAATGATAAACCCTATTGCCAGAATCCATCCTGAGAACATGAGCCACTGGGAAGCCAGCCAAGGCCACAGATTTTTACCCAAGTCTTCCAGACGATATGCGCCATGGGGCATAAAGGTGAAATAATTCGCCATATAGGCAATTGTGGGGCCCAAGGCCCGATGATGACCTGCATGTTTGCGAAATTCACTTATGATTACCGCAAGGTTGCTCTCCTTGCCCCGGCAGGCATCCAATGCAATTGGGGTGATAAACAGCAGCAGCACCAGTGCGGCGGCCAGATGAAGCTTGATGGTTCTGCGGACACAGGCGGCAGGCGATTCATGTGCCGTGTTCCATTGCGTGAGCAGAAACATTCCATAGGCGGCGAGAAATACCGGCACGATATAGGCGGGCATATTTACGTAGGCATGCACGGCGACCGATCCACAGAAGACCGCCAGGGGAAGAGCGAATGCGCCTCCCGCCGCCAGTGCCGCACAGGAGGAGAGAAAGGCCAACACCGGAAAGAGAGGCCACTGGGGCGGCCAGATGCCAAGAAAGAAAACGCCGTGAATCTGGGCGGTGTGAGAAACGGAATTGAGCGTGGCGATATAAAGGAGACAGAGTACGAGGGACAAGGGGGGAAACAATGGTGATTCTATCCGGAATGAAGCTATTGCAATGGCAAGTGCAAAGAAACCGGCCTGGAACAGGAGCCCCGCCAGAACATGGGCATTGAATGGGCAAGGGACAATTTTGAGGAGGTCATGGAAGAGCATTTCACCCGCGGCATAGACATAAAAAAACACAGGGCCGGGATGGTTAAAGCCGAAACGCGAATAGTTGCCGGTCAAGCGTGAAAAGGATTTTGCATCGCGTATTGCGAATGCATTGGAGGCGTAATCGCCCGTCTCGAGAATCGTGTGCGTGAATATGCTGTCGGAGTTCAGGATCAGCATTATGAGTACGGTGGCGCTGAAAACAAACATGAATGTTATGCCCATGCGGCGCCGGGGTGTTTGCTCCGTGGAGGGCGATTTGTCCAGGGTGTTGTCTGTCATTTACTACTCCTTGCCCAGGGCAGCGTCTGTGCGCGGTCCTGGGTTCGGGATATTGTAGCGTATTAGGGCATGAGATTGGATAGGAGGAATCACGGTGCATAAACAGGGAAGATGCTTAGAAAAAATGGACATGATGATTTGCCAATAATATATGCAAATAACGTGACCTTTGGTTTGGACCTGCCAGTGGTTCCTCTCTGGGAGCAGGGTTTTGCCCTGTGAGACATTTGTGGATGCTGGCATATGGACGGTGCGGTGCATTAGAATCGCAAAAAACATTTTGTGGAAGGGATGCAATATGACAGGGATTATGGCAGCAGTTATGATCGTGCTGGCGGCGGCGAGTGGTCCGGAACCCGGCGGAGTGAATAAGGAAGGAATTTGGAATGTGCTGGATTTTGGCGCGGTTTCTGGCGGGGAAAAGGATTGCACGGCGGCATTTCAGAAAGCGCTGGATACCGCGGGCGCGGCCAATGGCGGGATGGTGACCGTTCCGGCGGGACGGTATCGTTTTGATGGTGTGTTAACTATTCCGCGTGATGTAACCTTGCGTGGCACGTTCAGTTATTCGCCGGCGCATGCGGGCATCCGGGATGAAGGGCTGGATAAACCGGTGATTGGGAGTGTGCTCGAACCCTATGCAGAAGCGGGAAAAGAGGAGGGCACTCCATTTATTACGTTGCATGCCAATAGCACGTTGCAGGGATTTTGCGTGCATTATCCCGCGCAAGATCCGAAGGCGGCGCAACCGACGCCGTATCCCTGGACGGTTCGCATGCGGGACAATAACCCGGCGGTCATCGATATGGAGTTGCTTAATCCATATAATGCGATAGATGCCTCGGAGAATCAGCGGGCGCTGATCCGGAACATCCACGGCCAGCCGATTCATATCGGGATTTTCGTGGACAAAGTCTACGATATCGGACGCATCGAGAATGTGCATTGGAATCCATGGTGGACCATGGGAACGCCGGTGTATCAATGGCAGCTTGAACATGGCGCAGGATTTATTTTCGGCAGGACCGATTGGCATTATGTGTTGAATACGTTTTGTTTTGGATACAACGTCGGCTACAAATTTATTGCCACGAAAGACGGGGCGGCCAATGGTAATTTCCTGGGAATTGGCGCGGACGATTGCTACACGTCGCTGGTGGTGGAGGATAGCGCGCCGATGGGCATTCTTATTACGAACGGAGAATTTGTGTCGTTTCATGGACCGGATCCCACGATGATCCGCGTGGAGAAATCCCACAAGGGCACGGTGCGGTTCAGCAATTGCGCGTTCTGGGGACCGTGCAACCGCAACGCCGTGATTGACGGCTACGGCACGGTGGGATTCAGCGATTGCAGCTTTATTCATTGGGGCCACAGGGTGGGCACAAGCGAGGGGAATGCGGTGGATGCGCCGTCAATGGATATACGGGGCGGTTCCATCGTGCTGCGTGGCTGTGAGTTTATGGAAAACAAGCCACAGGTAAAATTGGGGCCGGACGTGGAGCGCGCCATTATTACGGAGAATCTTATTGCGGGCAAGCTGCGCATTATTAATGACAGCAAGGGCAGCACGGTGATCAAAGATAATGTCACCACGCCTAAAGGCAGGAAATGGCGCGAGGCCATTCAGAAAGCCCCCGGCTATCGCGCGAAAAATCTGAAAAAGAAGGAAATAGAAAAGGAAGGAGCGCCGAAGAAGTAGTCTAACATCCCTGCATTGCGCATCATTCCTTCCGGAATTTCCGATGGGCGAGGAGGGCGATCCGCCAACTGGCATAGGCGAAGAAGGGGGCGGCGTATACATCGCCGCTGTAGTGGACATGCTGGAGGATAACGCCCATGGCCACGGCGATTGTGCTCGCGAGGCAAACCATCTTCCAGGCGAAGCGGCGCGAGGCCAGTACGCACAGCGCCATGGTGGCGGTGTGACCGGAGAAAAAGAGGTCTTTGACGATGAGTTTTCCCGCACCAAGGCTCTCGACGATGGGATCCTGCAGGGGGATGATGGATCGCATGGGTTCCAGGGGAACAAGGGCCAGAGCGATCGTGCGGAAGATCAAGAGAATGCCCCCGGCCTGCAATGCTATGACAAAGTACCGGGGGTAGTGTAAAAGGTGGTACACGGTGAAGAGCATGGTGGTCCACAACACCGCAAAAATGGGCCATCGCAGATTGTACGGTTGAAAACTGGCGAGGACGGGATCCGGCAACACCACCCCTTTGCGCATTTCGATGTAAAGCATGACATAGGCGCAGATGCGTATGGAAAGCATGAGAAAGAGTACGGTCAAGATGGCTTCCACAAGGAAATAACGGTTGTGCAATTCCTGTTTCCATACGCGCACCAAGACACTTTTGTGAGATGGGGCAGGTATTGACGATGCTGTTTGCGGTGGCACTTCTGGCATATCCTCTTGCTCCTATAAACGCAATAGAGGAAAGAATCATTCCATATGGAACACTTCCGGGATGGGCTTGAAGAGCGGTTTGCTGCCTTCAGTAAGCATCAGGGGATTGGTTTTAGCCCACCATTCGGCCATGATGGGTTCTTTTTCGATGCGGGTGAGGCAGCCGGCGGGATCCTCGGCTTCGTAGTATCCAAAAAGATCGAGTCCGGCGCGGAAAATGGAATAATTCCGGAAGCCCGCTCGTGTATGGGCTGCACGGACCGCGTCTCCGATGTCCACGTGCAGCCGCTCGTATTCCGGGATCACGCTCTCGTCTTTCAACCTCATCATAAACGCAAATCGTCCCATTGCACTCACTCCATTTTTTAATCGGCTTAGGGTTTAGGCCTCAAGCCTCAGGCCTCAGGCCTCAAGCCTCAGGCCTCAGGCCTCAGGCCTCAAGCCTCAGGCCTCAAGCCTATTTATTAACGTTCCCGGGGCGAAGCCCAGGGCTTCTTCATAAATCGCCAGGGCATTCTCTACCGGGTTGTCCGCCTGGATACAGTGTGCTGGGGAGAAAATGTATCCTCCGTTCTTAAACAGATTCAAGCGGTGCCGCGCTTCGGCCCGGCATTCTTCCACGGTTCCGAAGGGCAGCGTTTTTTGCGTGCTGATGAGCCCGCAAAATGTCAGTCTGGCGCCATTTTCCGCTTTGAGTTCTTCCGGATCCATGCCTTCGGGTTCCGGCTGCATGGCGTCGAGAATATCGAGCCCCATCTCGATGAACCGCGATTGCAGGCGGCGCGTGTTGCCGCAGGAGTGCATCATGGCCTTGCATCCGAAGTCATGCGCCAAATCGATGTAGCGTTTCAGGCGGGGCCGGAAAAAGGCGTCAAACACGTCGAACGAAAACATGGGGCCAAGCTGATTTCCGGTGTCTTCACCGATACACAAAATATCGATTTTTCCTTTTCCGGCTTCGAGGGTTCTGCGGGCGATCTCAAAAAAATAATCACATCGTTTATCAATAATTGCCGTGCCCACCGGATCCTGCGTAACGATGTCCACGAGAACCTGTTCCATGCCCCGGCCCCGGCTCACGCCATTCACAATGTCGGGCATACCCGCGCTGCCGGTGCAGACTGCATAGTCTTTCAGGGCATCACACCGTGCTTCGATACCGGAATAGTCGAAATTGTCCGGACTGGGCCACGGATACGCTTCCACCTCCTCCAGTGTGGTTATCTTTGCCAGAGCGAGGTAACGGGGTTCCTTGTATTTTCCCCCGTGCCCATGATCGAACATCACAAAGCCCGCACCCCATTCATCCACACAGTCGCATCCTTCCGGCACTGGAGGAAGGATGCCGGTGTATGGCGGGTTTACCGTCCGAAGGTCAACTCCTAATTGGTCCAGGAGCTGTTCCGGACGCGCCAGTCCAAAGTGATCCATCAACGCCTGTTCAATCTCCGGGGTTAAATATGTTTGAATTGGAATCCGGTCCGGCGTTTTGTGAGCCACCGCCGTCAAGACCCGCTCTTTGGATGTCATGCCTGTTCCCTCCGTTCAGGTCTGATTATCGAAGAAACAGGGCCAGGGAAGCAATTTACTTCTCAATTCAAACATGTTAGAGGAGGGTTGTTTTTCCGAATTTCGGAAAAAGGGTTTCCGAATTTCGGAAAACGGAAGGAAAAGCAGGATGGGCTGTGACTTGGCGGAAGCGGCATATTATTTTATAACACACTATATTTCAATGGGATATGTATAAATGGAGATTTGTTTATTAACCTTGGCACAAGTATTGCTCGTATTAAATGTGAAGTGCAAGGAGCCAATGCGATGGAGCATGCGACAAGCAGGTTAGGGTCTGTAAAGAGAGGTCGTTGTGCATTTGGTCTCGGGGAAAATTCAGGGGGGAGAAGTGAGGTTACGCATCTCCGGTATGCTCCATCGCATGGGGAACTTGGAATAATAGGATAAACGTTTAATCGCATCCTCTTAGGGGCCCCCCGCCCCGGTCGGCAACCGCGCGCTGGCCGGGGGGCCTGCGTCAGGTTTTGGGGTTTTCAAGCGGTGCGTTGTTCCCAGAACTCCTCGAATCGGTTTGACTGGATGACGCAACGCAGTGCGGCAATGGCGTTTGCGCCGCGCACGGTCCATTCCATCCCGGAATCTTTCATGC
>JAKQOG010000120.1 GCA_029565395.1 Candidatus Hydrogenedentota bacterium
GCATAGGATTCTATTGCCTTTACCAGCGCTTCTATGGTTTCTGCAAGAGGATCATCGCGAACACAAAGCCAACTTACGTACGTCGACTCAGGGCTTATGTAACCAAGTGGCCTTCCACATGTGGGAGGGGTGTATATATGAGGTTTTAATCCCATGATTTTAGAAAGCGTTTTTTCAAGTTCTTCATCATGGATCCCTATAATAGGATAGATATTAACTACCTGATATCCGCCACGGGTTCGACTTGTCACATTTAACCCTATTCTCCCCGAAAACCCCTTACAAAGCTCCTTGTAAAAGATGTTCTTAGAGATGCTTCCTTTACCTCTAAGGAATCCTATTACTTCAAGCTTCTCGCGATACATTTGATAAACTTCATCAGTGAACTTTGGTTGTTTAATCATTATTGATTCCAGTAGTCGAACCAAACATTAATAGGTTTGTATTGTGTGCCGATTTGAAAGCGCGCTTCCGCAGTTCGTGTAGGGGGATTCGGTTCAAAGCGTCCGAAGGGGCAGCCCGCAGTATACGAAACCACGAAGGCGCCGTTTGGGGTGTTGTAGCGGACGGCGTCGTCGCGGGATGCAAAGTCGGTGGTGTGTTTTATGCGGGCCGCCGTGGGACTGTCCGGAAGGAGGTATTCATCTGCAAATTTCTGGAGAATAAGGGTGCGGTCGCCGAGGGAGTGTTTGCAGTCTTTGATCACGTTACCGTCCACGTCTTCTTTTCCGATGAAATGCGGTTGGACGTCCAACCCGGCGTTTTGCAGGTTTGTTACCATCTCCTGTGCGTCTTCCGCGGGGCATGCGTCGTCTTGCAGGCCATGCACCACGATAATTTTCGCGGTATTGCCCAATCGCTTCATTGTGGCGGCATGGTCCGGGCATCCCACGAAGCGGATCATCTGATTATCGGGTGTGAGATAGCGTTTGCTGTTCGGGTCCTGGCGGTATCCGGCGTTCAGGCGGGTCCTCCCCCCCACTCCGAATGCAATGTCGTTGGCGAGTTTTGCCATTCCGCTCAAGTCGATGATGCAGGCGAATGTTCTTGGAGCGAGTTTGTTGACCATGAGCGACACGTTCCCGCCGCCTGAGCCTCCTGTCGCATAGATGCGTGTATGGTCGAATGCTTTTCCCTTCGATTCGAGGCCATGCCACACGAAATACAGGCTGCGCAGGGCGTCCAATGCCTGATACCATCCGAAATCGTAGGGCGGGTCTTGCGCGGCATCATAGGGACCGCTCTGTACGTAGTCCACGCCGATGACGATTACGTTATACCGTGCCACGAGAAACTTGGGATCGGGCGCGCCCCTGAAGCCTGTACCGCCCCAATTATGCATGCTCAACATGAGCCCTGTGGCGGCTTGAACGCCCTCCAGATTCCCCTGTGGATAGCGTACGTACACGGTAATGTTTCGCGGACCAGGCTGCCAGGGCCATTCCTGGGCCGGGATCAGCACCTCGCCATTTTTAGAGGGCAGATCCGGCCATTGGTCCTCGCCGCTGGCACGGAAACATATCGTACAAAACAGCAGGATGTACCAGCATGCTGATATTGGTATGCGGATCAAAGCATTCTCCTTATTTCGATTAAGAAACATCCTAGCGTTATCGGATTCACGATTCAACGCATTGATGTGTTGAGTCGTGATAAGATGCAATCACGAAAGACAATTAAGGAGGACGATATCCATGAAGGTGTATTGGACAGCAAGTGTTTTGGCTCTTGTTTTGGTGGTTTCAGTGCAGCTTTCGGCAACGCCTGTGGCGGAGAAAAAACTGCGGGTGGTGGTGTTTGGGGCGCATTGCGATGATCCGGAAACGGGTGCGGGCGGCTTGGTGGCGCAATTGACCCAGGCGGGGCATGAAGTGATTTTGGCGTATGCCGCGACGTTTCGCGGGGATCGAAAAATTGATGGGGAACCCGAAGACACGGTGCGGCGGCGGGAATCCACGGCGGCTTGTGAAATCCTGGGGGCAAAACCGTATTTCTTCCCCTACGACATGGCCACGCTTACCAATGATCCCGCTACGGCCAAACAATTCAACGACTGGCTGGCGAGTGTGAACCCGGACATTGTGCTGGCGCATTGGCCACTGGACACGCATCCCAATCATCAGGTGGTGGGTGCGCTCGCCTGGCAGGCGTATCGGCATGAAGGCGGGTGGCCGCTCTATTATTTTGAAGTGCTTACCGACACGCAGTCCATGAGTTTTCGTCCTGATGTGTATGTGGATATCACGCCGGTGAAGGACATAAAGAAGAAAGCCGTGGATTGTCTTGTAAGTCAGGACGCGAACGGGTTGTGGGGGTTGCACGATGCGATGCATCTGGCGCGCGGAAAGGAATGCGGCTGTGAACGCGCCGAGGCCTATTTTTTGGTGGAAGCCAAGCCGGGTTCGGCATTGTTGCCCGTGTCCGTAAAAAAGCGCCTGGAGGGTATCGAGGGGATGCGCCGCCAGGAGGAAACGTTGGATCGCGGCATTGTGGCCATGCCGATGGACAATAACCGCATCTATATCGGCTGGCGTTTGTTTAAAAAGGATTTTCCCGGGCTGGCGTTTAATGTCTACCGCGCGCTGGGCGATGGGCCCGGCGAGAAACTCAATGAAGCGCCCATCGAAAAGACGACGGATTTTATTGATGCTGCGGCTCCTTCTGATAAAGATAAATCCTACTGGATCGAACCCCTGCTGTATAAGATGCCGCAGGGAATTTCCAAGAAGGTGACGGTGAAAGCGGGCGGTGCGCCAACTTCTTGTCTTTCTATTAAGTTAAATGGTGACTATACGTTTCAAAAAGTGGGGATCGGCGATCTCGATGGCGACGGACGATATGATTTCGTGATCAAACAGCCTGACGCTAATGTGGACCCCGGCAATAGTTATTGGAACCGCAGTCCGGGCACCTATATCATCGAAGCCTATCTACAGGACGGCACGTTTCTCTGGCAGAAAGATCTAACGTGGGCCATTGAGCAAGGAACGTGGTACTCGCCGTATGTCGTGTACGATTTCGATGGAGACGGCAAGGCCGAGGTGGCAATCAAGACTGGCGAGGGCGATACGCGCGATGCGGATGGCCGCGTGAAAACCGGACCGGAATACCTTTCCATCCTGGACGGCATGACGGGTCAGGAAATTACCCGCACGGATTGGCTTACGCGCTTGGAGGTTTATAAACTCTCCAGCCGGAATCAATTGGGAGTGGCGTACCTCGACGGGAAAACGCCCCACATTATGATGGCGCGGGGAACCTACGAGGACATGAAGCTCGCCGCATTCCGGTATCACGACGGAAAACTCTACCGCGTGTGGGACTGGACCAACGCCGGCGAGTCTCCGGCCTATTGGGGACAGGGCGCGCATTTCATGCATTGCGCGGATGTGGACGGCGATGGGCGCGATGAAGTCATCCTGGGATCGTGTGCCGTGGATGACAACGGAAAAAGTCTGTGGTCCACCGGCCTTGGCCATCCTGACCACTGTTATGTTGGCGAAATTGACCCTGCGCATCCGGGTCTCGAAATCTACTATGGCATTGAAGGCGAGCGCGTGTTACGGGAAAAAGACGGCACCTGCCTTGTGGACGCGAAGACCGGCGCAATGCTCTGGGGCCTTGACGAGCACACGTGGCATGTTCATGCCACGGGATTGTGTGCCGACATTGACGGGCGCTATCCCGGCCTCGAATGCTATAGCGGCGAAGTAGAGATGCCCAAAGACAAGCCGCATCGCTGGCTGCACTCGGCTTCAGGAGAAATTCTTGCGCGCGAAGATACCTGCAACTTGGGTCTTTCGCCACGATCCGCCTATTGGGACGCTGATCTCCAGAAAGAACTTGCCATTGGTTCCCGCATTTACAAATTTGAGACCGGCGAAACCTGTTTCGACTCCCTGGAAGGAAACCAAGTGGCATGGGGCGATATTCTGGGGGATTGGCGTGAGGAAATTATTACGTGCCTCCCCGGTGAATTGCGTGTCTATACCACCACCATTCCCGCCGCGGATCGCCGCCCCTGCCTTATGCAAGATTCCCTCTTCCGTCAGGATGTGGCGCATCTGTCAATGGGGTATGCCCAGCCGCCCATGCTCTCGTATTGGATTGGGTCGGGCGGGGAGAATTAGTAAACGATTGCCATTGCTAATCAGCGGACGCGGCAGGCGAGATTATTAGCGGTCAACGTTCAGTGGCATATATGACGCCGCTTTGGAGTGCGGCAGCTTGCTTCCGCTTTATCAATATCGAGAAACCAACCCAGAGCGGCAGCAAGCTGCCGCAGTCCAAAGGCGAAAAAGCGGCAGCAAGCTGCCGCAGTCCAAAGGCGAAAAAGCGGCAGCAAGCTGCCGCACTCCAAAGGTGAAAAAGCGGGAGCAAGCTCCCGCACTCCAAAAGATCAGTAATCATCGGGGACGGATACTTTATCCCATTTAAAAGATGTGACGGTGTTACAAAACGAGGTTTGCGCTTCTCGCATGAACCAGTTCATTGAACACCAGGGATATTGCTCTGCGTTCTGCACCAAGCCATGCTTAACAGGGTTATTATGAACGTAGTTGAGACGGGCCAAATAGCTTTTCTGGTAGGTCAGGCATGTGTCACGATATTGAAACCACACTTGGCGTCCCGGGGTGTTGTCCTGTGCGTTCAGTGTTCGTGCAGTGTGGGAATGTACGGCTTGAAGCATGCGCTTTAGGGTAGCTGCATCCTCGGGTGCATGGGCGACAAAATGGTAATGGTTCGACATCACGGCCCATGCTTGGAGTTCCCATCCAAAGGTCGTGGCCTGTTCAAAGATTGCCGACAACACCAGGGACAAACGATCGGGGGTGTTGAGGAGTGGTTTCTTGCCGCTTGTTCCTGCAGTGACAAAGTATGCTGCACCCGGTACAAAAAGGTGGGACGGCGAATGCGCCCAGCGGGTTATATAAGCGCTTTCTTTGGAGTGCGGAAGCTTGCTTCCGCTTTCTATGGTGTCCTCGTTCATTTGAAACATGGTATACACTTTTGGGAAAGCGGGAGCAAGCTCCCGCAGTCCAGAGAGAACCCAGCGCAAAGCGGGAGCAAGCTCACGCAGTCCAAAGGCGAAAAAGCGGGAGCAAGCTCACGCAGTCCAAAGGCGAAAAAGCGGGAGCAAGCTCCCGCACTCCAAAGGGCAGAATTGTGATAAGCTATTCCCACATTATTAAAGTTCATTGAACACAGGATTATCATACGATGAAAACAAGGATGGTATTTTTTGTTTTTTTGCTTGGGGGGGTGATATCAGCCGTTTCCACACAGGGGGCAGAGGTTCAGGAGGGCGCGTTGGGTCAGGCGCTGGATGCGCGCACAGGCGCGCTTATAGTTCCGGCGCTGGATGCATACAGCGGTTTGCCGTTGACGGTGGAATGCCGGGTCAAGCTGTTGGGAAAGCAGTCGTATAACATTCTGGTGGCGAATGAGACCAAGGCCTCGGCCAGGCATTGGGAAATTTTTACGACGCCTGGGGATGGAATTCTCCACGCGTATGTGCCGGGCCGCACGCCGGATCATGTGCACAGCACTGCGCCCATCGTGGATGGGCAATGGCATTGGGTGGCGATGGTGATGGAGGAAGCGCGAATTCGCCTGTTTGTGGATGGATTGGAGAAGGCCGACACGGCGAGTACGATATCGAATACGGCACGCGTTCCTGGATCCCTAGCCATCGGGGGACTCGTAGAAGGCGGTTTGGGATGCAGCGGTGCAATCGACGAGGTGCGGATCTCGTCAGGTGTCCGGCAGGTTGATGCCGCACCTGCGGGAGAACTCGCAGCGGATGCTTCAACATTGGCGTTGTGGCATTTTGCGGCGGATGGTGTGGGTAAGGATGTTTCGGGTCAGGGACATGACGGGCAGCTTCGCCCAACGAATACAGCCTTTACGGCACGCGGTGTTGAAATCCCGGGGGGCATGCCCACGGCGTTGCAGCCGCTTCCCCCGGCGGAGGATGCAGAGCCGCTTCGTAAAGCACTGGACAATCTTGCGCAACGGCTGAAATTGCATAGCATTTCCACCGAAGATATTCGCGACAGTGTGTTGGGAGCGTGGAGTCATGATTTTGATTGGGAAGGGAAAAAGGAATATCCAGAATCCCGGCCCGGCGGACCTGATCCTGAGAAGCTGAAACGTGAAACGTACGATCAAAACGCACTGGTGCAGGATGTGGACGGTGGACCGGTGGGAACAATTTTGCGGCGCACAGGCGCTCTAATTGAGGCGCTGGATAATCCAGATACAACATTTATAGAGGATTTTCGCGCATTGCGCGCAGCATACGACACGGAACAACCGAAGTCTGATTCGGAAAACGGCAAGGCGTATTATCTTGCCGCGGGGGCGATCCGGCGACAGCTTGCCTTGAGCAATCCATTGTTGGATTTCGATTCGATTTTGTGTGTTGTGCGCGGGACGTTTGAAGGCTCGGTTCGGTCCAATCCGCAGACCTCCGACCCGCAGGGCGGCCATTTTGTCACGCAGTATTTCGGTTTCAATGCGCTTCCCGGCGGCGGGCTCTACATCATCCGCAACTACAAGACCCAGCCGGAGATCGTGAATGTCCTTGCGGATTCCGTGGTGGAAAACGGACGGCTCAAGGGCAAAAAATTGGATTATGGCGCGTTCGCGACGCCTGATTTGTCATTCGACGGTAAAACGATTGTTTTCGCGTGGACGGAAAACAATGAGCACAAATGGATCTTTTCGAAGAAAAAATGTTTTCATCTATTTAAGGTTAATGTGGATGGATCGAATCTTGTGCAGTTGACCGACGGCGATTTTAATGACTTTGATCCGTGCTGGCTGCCCAATGGCCGGATCGCGTTTGTTTCGGAACGGCGCGGCGGTTATATCCGGTGTTTTGCGGCATATTTAAAGGTCCGCAGTTATACGCTGTTTTCGATGCAGGACGATGGCGCCGATATCAGGCCGCTCAGTTATTTCGAGACCAGTGAATGGAACCCGACGGTCAATAATGAAGGACAAATTGTCTTTACCCGGTGGGATTATGTGGACCGTGAGAATTGCCTGGGAACCCGCTTTTGGATCAGCGATCCCGACGGGGCCAATCCGCGCGCGCCCCATGGGAATTATCCGATTCCGTATCATACTTTCCCTGATCACACGCCCTGGAGAGTGGAGAATGGCCGCGAGTGGGATAGCCGCTTCGGGGCTCCGTTGGTTGAGATGGGCATCCGGGCCGTGCCGAATTCCCCGCTCTACATGTTCACCGCTGCACCGCATCATGGCGAGATTTACGGATCGCTGTGCATGCTTGACCTAAGGACGGAAGATGATTCACACATGTCGCAGGTGAAACGCATCACGCCTTACGAACCGTTTCCGGAAACGGAACTGCCGAACCGCCGCCACTATCGCTATGGCACGCCATGGCCGTTGAGCGAAGATTGTTACCTTTGCAACGAATGGGAAAATTTGGTGCTGCTGGATCGTTTCGGAAACAAGGAACTCTTGTGTGATTTACGGTCCATGCCATGTCCACAAGACGAACGCCTCCGCATTATTGACCCGATCCCATTGCGCCCTCGGCCCTGTCCGCCGGTTATTCCTTCCAAATCGCGTCCGGACGGCCCCAGGGCCACTGTGGCGGTCATGGATGTCTACACCTCGGATTTGCCCTTCCCTGAAGGGACGAAGATTAAGTGGTTGCGCGTGGTGCAGAATATTCCAAAGTCCAACCATGCGATGGGTGAACCGATGATTGGGTACGAGCGTGAAAACACCCCGCGCATTCCACTGGGTGTCGTGCCGGTGGAAGAAGACGGCAGCGCATATTTCGAAGCGCCTGTTGCCAAGCAGCTTATTTTCCAGGTACTGGATGAGAACTTTATGGCGGTTCAATCCATGCGGAGTTCGGCCTTTGTGCATCCAGGAGAGCAACTTTCCTGCATGGGGTGTCATGAAAGTACGCATCAGGCCATGTATCGGAAAGATCCCCCTGTTGCCATGCAGCGCCCACCTTCGAAGCTACAACCGGAATGCGGATCCGTGGAACCCATCAGCTATTACCGGCAAATTAAACCAATTTTCGAGACAACCTGCCTGCCATGTCATAAAGAGACGAACAAGGGCCTGCAGGACATGCGTTATGAGAATCTCAAGGAGGAGTATACCTTCTGGTTCTCCGGGGCGATGTTTACTGACATGACCACGGCGTATAGCGGTGTGCACGGCGGGTCGCGGACCATACCGGGCCGTTTTGGCGCGCGTGCGTCCAAGATCGGGCAAATGTTGATGACGGAATCTCACTGTAAAGCGGTCACCGAAGAAGATCGGCATAAAATCATTATGTGGCTCGATTGTAATTCCTTGCGGTTGGGTTCGTTCATTCGAGAGAGTGCGCAATTGAACGGCGAACTTGTTTGGCCGGCCCTCGACGTTGATCCGGAGAATGTGGCGGGAGTTGATGGAACTCAGCCGGGTTTGCGAGGTAGTTTTTGGCACGAAAACACGTGGGGGCCTTTCCCAGTGCTGCTTTCGGAGCATGCGCATGACCGCGTGGTTATTCTCAATAAGGCGGGGGAAATGGTATGGGAATATCCCGTGCCGCATCCACAGGATGTGTGGATGTTACCGAACGGAAATGTTTTAACCACGTATTACCAGGGAGTGCGTGAGGTTACTCGCGACAAGCAGATCGTGTGGGAATACAAAACCGAGAAACCGAACGAAATTCCCAACTGCCAACCATTACCAGATGGAAACATTATGATTGGCATCGTCGGCGAGTGCCGCCTCATCGAAGTAAATCGAAAAGGTGAGATTGTTCACCAGGTCCGGCTATCCACTACCGAAAAAACGCCCCATGCACAGTTCCGCATGTGCCGGAAGACGCCGGAGGGAACCTATCTCGTGCCGTTTACCGCCGAAGGGGCCGTGCGCGAATATGACGGGGACGGCAAGGTTATCCGCGAATTCCCGAAACGCCCGTCGCCGGTGTGCGCGCTTCGTCTGGAGAACGGTAACACCCTGATCAGCGCGGACCGGGCCATTACTGAATATGATCAAAATGATACAGTGGTTTGGGAACTGCTTGAACACGAAATTCCTGATATTCAGATAGGCGTTTTTGCGGGTATTCACCGCATGGACAACGGTGACACCATCGTCTGTAATTGGAACACCCAAGACAATGAAGACAAGGCGGGGGCGCATCTCTTTGAAGTGACCGACGACAAACGCGTGGTCTGGCAAATCACCGGCGATTATATTGGCCAGGTCGCCCAATGCCAACTGCTTACGGATGATCTCAATGGCGTCCGCTGGCCGGACAAGTAATGATAGAAAGGAAAGTGGTATGCGAGAGGCGTTGTGTAAAAAGATTGTCTATCTAAGCGCAGCGATGCTGGTGATGTTTTTACTTGCGTGCTCCGGGTCCGGGGCCCAAGTGAGTCTTTCAGAAGAGACCATCGTTCTTCCCACCTATGAAACCAAGAGCCCGGACAAGATTCCTCTTTTCTTCCGCCCGGAAGAAGTGCAACTTGCGGAAAAGCATGTTTATCCGTATCCATTTTATGATGTGGGGTCCAGTGATAAAACGGACAAGGAATACCAAGCTGTCATTCTTGAAAATGAATATCTGAAAATCTGTATTACCCCTGAGATGGGCGGACGTCTTTACTATGCGCTTGACAAAACTAACGGGTATGATCTTGTTTACAACAACCGTGTAGTGAAACCTGCCTTGATTGGTACGATAGGCGCGTGGACTTCCGGCGGTGTCGAATGGAACACCCCCCACCATCACCGCGCGACCAGCCTGATAGAAGTGGATTACACCACGGAAGAACATGCCGATGGAAGCAAGACCGTGTGGGTGGGGGAATATGAAAAACGGTGCCAGACCCGTTGGCTGGTGGGCCTGACCCTGGAACCGGGCAAGGCGTATGTTAAAACGGACTTCAGAAGCATTAATGTTACCTCATTTCAATATCCCGCGCTGTTTTTTGCCAATGTGGCGGTGCATGTCAACGACGATTATCAGTTTATTTTTCCGCCGGATGTCGAAATGGCCAATTTCCATTATGTGAGCGAGTTCACGCGCTGGCCGGTTCCCAACCAGGTGTATCAATCGATGGACTACACGCACGGGGAAGACCTTTCCTGGTGGAAGGCGGCGAGGCAGCCGGTGTCTTTCTTTATCACGAAGACCAGCCAGGATTTTATGGGGGGTATCGATCATGGGAAGAATGCCGGCATTGCCCTTGTTGGCGACCACCGCATCTTCAAGGGGAAAAAACTCTGGAACTGGGGAAAGAATGAAGTCCAAAAGGTGTGGGACCAGAAGCTGACCGACACGGACGGCCCGTATGCCGAACTCATGATGGGGTTCTATTCCGATAATCAACCAGACTACAATTTTGTTGCGCCGTTCGAAACTAAGTACGGGACGATGTACCTTTACGGCTTAAAGGGGATGAACGGCATCAAAGAGGCCAACAAAGACGTTGCCATAAATCTGGAGTTGAAGGATCAAAAGGCGTTGATCCAGATTAATGCCACATCAGTTTGGAAAAATGTCCGTATCGTACTTGCGCGTCAAGGCAACATTATTCTTGAGGAAAGAGTGGACATTTCCCCAATCATTCCCTGTCAGAAATCGGTGGATCTTGCTGAAGATGCGGCGTTGGAAGACCTTGCACTGACGCTGTTTTCAAATGAGAATAATGAATTGATTGCTTGGCAGAAACAACCTTTGAAGAACGAACCGTTTCCAGATATCTATCATGATCCCCTTAATCCCAGTGAATATACCTCCAGTCAGGACTTGTTTTTTGCAGGGTTGAAGCTTGAGCAATTCGGAAATACCAATTTCGATAGCATGAAGTACTATGAGGCCGCGCTCAAGCTTAATCCGAACGATGTCCTGACAAATACCCAAATCGGCACGGTGTATTTAAAACGCGGGGAATATGCCACAGCAGAGGAGTACCTGAAAAAAGCCGTGGAGGTTGTCACCGGCAATCACAAAAAGGCGCAGGATGCCACATCACTGTATTACCTGGGGGTGTGCTATTGGAAACAGGGCAAAATTGATGAAGCCCTGGAAATGCTCTATCGATCCACGTGGGACTATGCATGGACCTCGGCTGGTTACACCTTGTGTGCCCAACTGGAAGGCGCGAGGAAACAGTGGGACAAAGCGTTGGATGCCGCTGACCGTGCATGCAGGGCAAATATGCAGAATGTTGAGGCGCTTTCGGCCAACGCCATTGTGCTTCGTCAACGGGGTGCGTACGAGGAGGCATTGGCTATGGTCAGACATACCCTCTCGTCCGATCCTCTTTGTTTTATTGCCATGAATGAGTTGCGTCTGCTAAGTTCCGATATATCCGTTGGAAAAACACTTGGGGAATGCCAGGCTGCATTGGTGAATTGTCTCCGATTGGAGCCGTATAACTACATCGAAACGGCAGCACGATACAGTACATTTGGCCTGTTCAACGACGCGGCGAACCTGTTAATGCTTGCCGTAGAATCGAGTGCTCCCGCGCTGAATGCTCATCCGATGATTTATTACCACCTCGGTATGTACCTGGCTCTAGCCGGTCAGAAAGAAAAAGCGGATGAGATGTTGAAAAAAGCCACTGCATTGTCCACGGATCTCTGTTTTCCCTATGGTGATGAGTCCGTGAAGGTGTTGCGATACGCGATTGAGCAGAATCCGGACGATGCCACGGCCTGCTATTTGCTCGGCAATGCATTGGCGAATGACCAGCATGAAGACGCGGTGAAATGCTGGGAAATGGCAATTCATAAAGGCCGCGAAGACGCCATTACGCATAGGAATATCGCCTACCTCCAGGCAAATCATCTTCGCAAGATGCCTGAGGCCCTATCGAACATCATGAAGGCCATTTCGCTGGATCCATCGGAGCCTCGCTATTTCTCCGAAGCGCACCTGTACATGTCGTATGCAAGCCTGACGCCGCAACAGTTGTCTGACTTTCTTGCCAAGTACGGAACCTTGGGCAAAGACATCACCGATATTCAGTTGATGGAAATTAAGCTGAACATCTTTAATGAAAAGTATGACGAGGCGCTGAGTCTATTGAAAGCGATGACCTACCATATCAAGGAAGGGGCCACATTCAATCCGCATGTCTATTGGTTCGACGCGCACCTGCAAAAAGGCATTCAGCAAATGAAGAAGGGAGAGTATGCGGAGGCCGAAACGACATTCCTGGAAAGCATGGAATTTCCCGCCAATTTGGAGGCGGAACGCGATGGGAAAATCGGAATTGCCTATTATTATCTGGGGTTGAACAGCAAGCTGTCCGGGGACAAGGAAAAAGCGGATTCGTATTTTTCAAAAATGGTGGACTACACCTACAGCCAGGGCTGGGGCGCCGGAGATTTTCCAGAACTCAGCTATTTCAAGGCGCTGGCTTCCCTGGAACTTGGCAAGGATAAAACCGAGGCGGAGAAAATGTTTCAACAGTTGATTGCCGATGGAGAACAACGGTTGGTGACCGTTCAAGATGGCCGCCACATCACCACGTCGGTGGATGAAACTCATTCCGCGCGGAGGTTTCTCCTGGAGCATGAGCTGAAACGAAAAGACTTGCAAGTGTCCTCATATTACATGCAAGGTTTGGGATATCTGGGGCTTGGCGATAACGAAAAAGCACGTTCGTTTTTTACCCAAGCCATGGAACTTGATCCCCTCGGCATTGATCCGAAGCTTATGCTGGAATCCATAAAAGAAAACTGACACTACACATGAAACACGAACAAGAGCGCTCCCCGAATATGAATACTATAACAACACCGACACAGAGAATAGTGCCCGAACACTGCAACGCGGCGGTCTTTGAAGCGCCCAATGTTCCCATGCAATTCAAGCAGTTTGCGATACCACGCAACCTGCCGCCGGGCTCGGCGCTATGCCGTATTCGGTTGAGCACAATTTGTGGTTCTGATCTTCATACTCTGTTGGGCCGCCGCAATGAGCCCGCGCCCAGCATTCTTGGTCATGAGTCGGTGGGTGACGTGGTGGCCGTTGGCGAGTGCGCCCGGTATTGGAATGGCGCCGCGCTTCAGGTTGGGGATCGTGTTTCCTGGACCATTATGGCGTCGTGCGGCGAATGTTTTTTCTGCACGCATGATCTGCCGCAGAAATGCATTCATCTTAAGAAATATGGGCATTCCTTGACGAGTGTGTGGCCCGGTTTGACCGGTGGTTATGCGGAATACATCTTTCTATATCCGGGCACTGGCATTTTTCCCGCACCGGCTGGTCTTGACGATGCGGTGATTGCCCCGGCCAATTGCGCGCTCGCCACCGTTGTGTGCGCGATTGATTCCATCGGAGGGATAGCGCCTGGTGAACGGGTTTTGATCTGTGGCGCGGGACTTCTGGGAACCTATCTGGCGGCCTTGGCGAAGGAAGCGGGTGCAGGTATGGTGATGGTTGCCGATATTAATCCGTCGCGCGCCGAAGCAATCCGCCACTTTGGGGCCGATACGGTTTTCACGCAGAGCCCTGAACCGGACGCGGTGGCCCGCTGGGCGCGAGACACGTGCGGCGGTGAAGGAGTGGACGTCGCGTTTGAGGTTTGTGGCGATCCGCGCGCGGTCACGGCGTCGATGGAGGCGTTGCGCATAGGCGGACGTCTGCTGGTGGCCGGACTGGTCTCCCCCAACCGTTGCTTTAGCGTGGATGGCAACACGTTAACCCGTAAATGTCTTACGTTGCGCGGTATTCACAACTATCACCCTGCACACTTGGGGAAAGGGCTTGATTTTTTGGCCGCCACCGCTGGGAAATATCCCTATCGCGATCTGGTCACTCCGATCCTTGATCTCGATGATATTCAGCGTGCGGTGGAACTTGCACAGACGGGCGCCTCCGCGCGTGTAGGGCTTCAATGCAGCAAGACCGGCCTATAGAAGAATTTCATCAGGCGTTTTTGGAATTATTGTGAAGGTGTATAGGCGTAGCCCACTGGGTAAAGATCGCCTATGGGCATGGGGAGTGTTCCCATGGGTTCGGCGTCGCCGAAAAGTACGTTGGTGGCGGCTTCAAGGCAAATGGATGCGGGACTGTTCGCCGCAAGGAATGTTTTTACTTCCGGGAACAACGACATATCGGAGGGGTCGCCCAAGCCGACCACGACGGTGGGCTTGCCCAGTGCAAGAACGCGTTTAATAAATGCGACTTGCTCAGGGGACTGCATTGCCAGCAATGATGCACAGACGATGATATCGGCCTGTTCCGCCTTGGAAATTGCATAATCGGCCAATGCTTCAGTTGGAATCGTGCCCACGCGCACCTCTGTGATCGCCGGAACCTTCGCGCGAATGAAATGTCCCAAGGGGTGCCCCATTGGTAACGCTTCACCGTTTTTTCCGGGGCGTACCACGGCCGAGGGCGTGCAGATGACGCAGATCTTCTTTCCTTGCTTGGGCAAGGGCAGTAGATGTGCCTCGTCACGGACCAGTACGATGCCATCCGCGGCCGCCCGGCGATTGGCTTCGAGCAGTTCCGGGCGGATAAACCCTTTGCGCACGGCGGCATCATCCGGTTTGCTGTTGCTGAACAACCGGTACTTGGCTTTGGCTGTGAGAATCCTGCGAACCGACTCGTTGATGCGCTGTTCGGTGAGGCGGCCTTGTTTAACGGCATCCAGAATACCGTCCATCCTCACATGCAATTCTTCGACGGATCGTGATACCTGCAGCACAATGTCGCATCCCGCGATCACGGACAGCGCGGCGGCTTCTGCATTCCCGTAGTACTTCGAGATGGCGCCCATGCCCATGCTGTCGGTCACAATCAGGTTTTGATAGCCGAGTTGTTCCCGAAGCAGATCCATCAATACTTTCGGCGACAAGGTGACGGGAAGACTTGTATCCACGCAATCCAAAAACACATGATCCGTCATGATCATATCGGTTCCGGCGTCTATAGCGGCGCGGAAATGCGCCAAAGCCCCGTTCTTAATTTCCGCTTCGGTTTCGGGCAAGTGGGAGATATCGGAATGCAAATCTTGATTGTAACTAATGAGTCCTGGGAAATGTTTTGCCGTGGCGATGACGCCTTCCGCTTGCAAGCCTTTTACCGCGGCGGCGGCCAATACAGCATTGCGTCCGACATCCCCGCTAAACGAACGGATGGTGTAATCGGGGTTGGTGGGCACTTTTAAAACGTCGATGGCGGGCGCAAAATTCACGTTGGCCCCGCACGCCCGCATATCGCTGCCCATGGCTTGGTAGGCTGCATACGCATCTTCCGCGCGGCCGCTCGCCCCCAGCGCCATATTGCCGGGCGTCGGCGTGGCGCCCAGGTAAGGATTAAGCGGCGCCGCCACACCCCCTTCCTGATCCATGCTGATAAATAACGGGATTTTTGCCCCGTTGTTCAATGCGGCATCCTGAAGGGCATAGGACAGCGTGGCCAGTTCATCCGGGAAATTGAAGTTCTCCAGTATCTGCACGAAATAACCGCCCAGGCAGTCGTCATTGATGCGCGCCATGGCGTCCGCGGTTACCCGTGTGCCCTCAAACCCCATGATCATCATCTGCCCCACCTTCTGCCGGAGCGTCAGATGGGCCAAGATCTCGTCTACGTTGATGGGATCCGGCTCCATGCCTATTGCCAGGCCGGGGAAACAGAAAACGATTAGAAACAGCAGGGTTCTTGTTTTCATGAGGAGGTTCTCCCGTCTTTTTGAGCCTCATTTCCCGCTATCCGTGCCAAGGCCGCGTTACATCCCATGAGACGGAGTTCCATGCGGACATTGGCGCCTTCCTTGACGGGATCGCCTTCTAAAATAATGCCATTTTCGATAAGTTGCGCGAAAAGCAGGTCACGTACGGTTAACAAAGCAAACTCCATGGCCGTTGCGCCTTGTTCGTCGGAACATTCCAAGGCAGTTTTAAGAACAATCGTATCGCTGTCCAGCATATCGCCGGTGAGGCGTGCCACTGAAGCGCGATAAAAAAGGCCGGAGAGCTGCTGGGCATCGAAAATGCGCTGAAGCTCCTGACGCTTTTCGGCGGGTTTCTCCGGCGTTGATAAGCCTTCCACTAAATTAGCGAGCCCTTCCACCGCCACCAAGCCCCGCCCACCACGGTTATCGACCACCGCTTCGAGCATGTGTCCGCCTTCGAGCTTGATGCTTTCGCTCGAATTGTCCGGCCACCGCTCCCGGACGGTCGCCATCGTATCCTCAGAGGCCGTTCCCGCCAGACGGGCCATCAGGACGCCATCCTGCCATACGATGCCCGGAGTCGACCATTGAAACGACCCGATAGGCTGCGGGGAAAATAGCCAAGACGTGAGGATGGGCACAAGCGGCCCTAAACGTTTAGGACTTACTGCAAGGCAGATTTGCTGCTGTGTCCGATCCTCCGGAACATTCATCAGCAATGCGCCTTCATAAGGTAATAGATCTTGAAATAGCCAGGCCGGTCTGCCCGTTTTCTGCGCGGCGATAGTACTTACCACCTCACGGACAGGATCGAGATTGATTATCACGGCTAAGGCGGTATGGTTTGAAGCAAACCCTGCCGTGGAAACCCGCGGCTGAGGGGTCAATGCACCCCAATGCCATGCCATGAACACCAGGAACGCGCAGGCGATCACCATAATGATCGCAAGCATCCTTATAGCTATCTTGACCCTGTTCATACGCACATCCTTTTCTTTGCCTCATGGTGTGACGACCAGAGTCAGACAATACCACATTGCGGAAGTCTGTCACCAACTATGTCCGCATCCGCAGATAATTCTGTATTTTGATGTTCTCCCTGCCACCTTTTGTAGACGCTATCACGGAACCAGGCTGCGGGAAAGACGGTGGTGTGAATCCAGTTCGGTAATAATCTCATTTAAACCAGAACGAAAACAGCTTGGCGTTAGTAAGGGTTATCTTCAAACAGATAGTTCGTCCGGCTAAATGTATGTTTTCGTCCGCCCCTGCGATTTTTCCTTCCAGAAGATCCCCGGTTAGCTTTCCGGAGACAGGATTTGGAGATAATGCGTTTCCATTTTCATCTAGAAACTCGACTGCGATGGCGCCCTTGGAAGCATCGCCATTTATATAGAGATCGCCGCCGGGATGTACAAATGGTTTGGTGAGAAGCGTGCCCGGCGCATCCCCGGCGTCCAGGGAAATCCAGCCGTCGCGGCGCAGCGTGGCCAGCCCGATGTCCATGCCGATGCGCAACGGACCGCCCCGCCCATGTTCCGCCTTGGACCCGGCATAATATATCAACACCCGATCCGGAAGAATGACGGAACGGCAGGCGGCGCGCATATCTCCGGCATCCCAGGAACCTTCGGGACCATTCGGCAGAAAGACGCGCCGTTCCGGATCGCGCGACCACGCTATGCCGTCGCGGCTGTGGCAAAGCTGCATGTCAATCCTCCCAACACTTCCTTCCGCGATCCAAAACATCCATAACATGCCGATATAGAGGCCCTCATAGCAGTCCACGCTTATTCCATAGAACTGGGTATTGGGACCATCCTTTTCATCCGGGGCAAGAACAAGCTTGGGTTCCGACCAGTGAATGAAATCATCTGATTCCGTGCGTGCAACCTTGCGCCCGCCCGCGCCGAAGCGTCCAAAGGCGACGTACTTTTTCAAATGGGGATCATACAGGACGCACTGACCGGTATCGCTCCCGTATTTCATCACTGGATTGCCTGAAAATGGCGTCCAGTGAATACCATCCGGCGAGAATGAGACATGCATGCCGTCGTCCGGTCCTTCCCCATAAATTTCCTGTCCCTCCCACATCATGAGCGGCCCACGCCCATGATCCCAGTAAAATGCTTTGTACCGCCGTTCCGGATTTGGGTCCGCAGGCTCATACAACACGGAAAATCCTTCAGGATTGTACAATGCTGGCGCAATCATGTTATTGGCGGTTGAACCCTCATAATCCACGAGGTTTAAAATGGGCTTATCCCATTGAATGCCGTCTTTCGAGGTGGCGTAGGAGAGAAGCGTCGCATGGCCGGGACGCCGCTGGCCATTTACGGTAATTTTATCCGCAGCCGTTTTTGGGATGTTCATGTACCAGGCCTTAAATAGGTGTTCCTGGGGATCGAAAATAACCGTGCCATATACCTGCACGCGATACGCTTCCCAGGGGTGCTCACGCTTCAGCACGGGATTGTCCGGATGTTTGACGGGTTGGTGGATGGTGCGCATGATGCCATTCAAGGAGTCGATAATGAAATCATCGAAGAAAAGCTGCCGCACATTTTTATCAATGCGAAGTGGATTTGTTTCGTCAGAATGAGCAGCGATACACAGCAGGATTAGCACTGGCATAAGAATCTTTACCGTGTGCATGTCACAAATTTCCTTTTTATTAATGGCAGCTTTAATCCAGTGCCATACAGGCCAAGATGATTTCAGACGGCGCGGACGACCCGATCTGCAGTTGGTCTCCGACCCGCAACAGGATATCCGTTGAAGGCAATGCCGGATACTGTTGTCCGGAATTATCGCGTATGACATTGAACTTGGCATCCGCACTGGACGTGACCCGTGCGATTGCCGGGTAAAGCCGTTGAATATGGGTGAACGTTCCAGCAGGAGCCGCTATTTTAATAGGGGCTGGCGCAGGGCCAATCCATTTAAGGTGATTGGTTGGTGTTGATGCGTTATCTGTAATGAAGTCAGCAGGGTCGAAACCATCCTTTTTGCCATGCATGAGTTCGATATGGTTGCCGGAGGCTTTTTCTTCAAGGATGATATCACGTGTTTTAGGAAAGCCGCCGCGGGTCATGATCGCGAATTTGTTGTTGAATCCGAAAATGTCCAAGCCGGTGACTTCGGATGCCCCCTGGTCAACGCCTATGGTGAGTTGGAAGACATTTTGGGAAGATTCAGGTCCCAGCGCCAAAAGGTGGCTTTTATCCGCGTTGGTATGGAGATGCAGGCATTGGAAATGGTTTTGGGTGAAATTTCCCTGAATGTCCACACAGGTTTTAAAATTTAAAATGCCGCCGATGAAATCGAAGCGGCTCGAAACAATGGGGGCTTTCGTGGCGTCGAGCACGAGCCCTGACCCGGCTTTGCGCTCGCCCGGAGTAAAGGGCGCAGGGTCCGCCATTCCCTGGGAGGTTATTTCTGTTTCCACCATTACGGTAAAGTTATCGATGGGCACCGGTTTTTCCGGTTTAATCCGCATTGCTGCGCCCGCCCCGCCATAGACTAAAATGCCGAAGTGAAATTCACCGTTCATCACGGAATCAATAACCAGCAAGTCCTGGGAAGGATCGCCGGCCGGACCGGTCCAGTTCATCACATATACACCCCCATTGATTCGGAAATCCTGGGTGGCGGGGATGTGAATGGGAACCGAGATGTTGTAAATAGGTTTGCGGCCGCCCCATCCTCCTTTTACATAAAGATCGTGGGCATTCGCCACGCAGTAATCGATGGCCTCTTGCCAGCCGGAGGTTTTTGTGTTGGGAGTCTGCGGGCCGAAATCACCGGTATTGTCCCACGAGAGCACCACATCGCATGCACTCTTTTCATGGGCTGACGACTGGGCATGCAGAGGGAAACACAGTCCCGCAATGACCGCCAGTACAAGCACAGCGCCAAATAATCGCATCCTGTTTACAGTCCTTTCGCCGCAGCGATAACGCGATTCACTAATCCACCGGGTTTTGTGGGCGAGCTGAGTTCTTTGCCTTCCAACGCGGCGGGCAGCGACCACAGCATCATGTCCTGATAGTAATCATTGCCGAAGGTTCTCTCCCCCGTGTCAACATCCCCGCGCATGATGTTGGGCATGTCCCAGGTGTATCCCTGGAGGCAGAACAGGTTATGCCAGACCTTGCGGGCGAGTTCGATGCCGAATTCGCTCTGGCCGCGGTACATATAGGTCATGGCCAGCATGAGCGCTTCCGGCGGGAAGTAGCTGTAGGTGCCGTAGCCTTTCACAGCGGCGGGCGAGCCGTCGGGGTTGGCGTAGTTCACCGCGCCGTATTTGGTGACCGCGATATTGCACCGCTTTATGGTGTCCAGGGCTTTCAGGCTTTTGTCTTCCGGCAGGGCTGGTGCAAGACCGTGATGATCAATGATCCATTCGCCATCGAGTTGATAGCCGAAGACGAATTCGGATTTTTGGCCGGTTTCCGGCTCCATGAAGTTTAAATAATACCCTCGTTCATCCCAAAGCCGCTTTTCCATCGCCTCTTGAGCCGCCTGAATCCACGATGCGCATTGTTCAGCGAAAGCGGTATCCCCCACTTCCTTCGCCATGCGCTCCGTGATGCGCAATTGCGCGAGATGGAGTCCGCCCACGTGGGCAGTCATGCCGCACCAGCCCGGCTCAGGCGCTTCGAACCATTCGGTGCCTTCGTTTTTGTCGGGCATGGAGATAATGCGTTCGCCAATGCTGTATTCGGGCGTAGTCCGCAATTTTACGGTCCATTCCATGCATTTTTTAATCATGGGATAGAATTCTTTCAGAAATTGCTTGTCGGGCGTATCGTGGCACAGAAGAAACTGATCCACGAGCGACGCCAGCGATATTCCGTTTGTGGTGAACTGATAGCCTTTAGTGGGATAGGCGAAATCGATGTACGGCGTACGGCCGGTGCATCCGCCGAAAATCCAGGTGGGCGCGCCGTCCTCAAATTGGTAGCCCTTGTAGCCGCGCAGGGTCGCCAGTTCGAGTTCTGGGAAGAAATAGGCGATGGGCAGGCTTCCATAGAAGGAGCAGGGGATGCATTCGATCTGCGGACATCCCCGCGGGCATTCGTTCATGCCGAACAGGCCGTCCTCTTCACGCACCCATTCTGGTAGGGGTGGGAGTTTCTGCGCCCAATAGCTGTCTTCCGACATCATATAGAGCACATTGATGAGGGAGTCTCGTAGCCATACCGGCAAGCGGTTTTCCGAGTAGATGACCTGCTGCCACGCCAGGACACGTTTGAGCAGGATTTCGTGGTTCTCAGCCATGAATTTCGCCGTGGTTATAGGATCCGGAAACCGTTTCGCGTACATGTGTGTAAACAAGCGTGGTTCTCCGGAATAGCCGTCGTATACTTTCTGCGCGCCGTTGATGCCAACCCCGTTCCAGGTGGTCGCGCACCACGTTAGAAGAAAACGCACAACTTTTTCCTGAGCAGGAGCCAGGTCGAAATCGACGGCGGCGCTTTTGCCTGCGTCAGAGGCTGGGGTTGGCGGAAGATTTTTTGAAATGTTAGACCAGGCTTTGCCATCCCCGTTTAAGCCGCCGCCGAGCCGCACTTGGGGTTCATTTAGCGTGCCCAACGCATAGGAAACTAATTTCGCGGTTATGGCACTGCCGGTGAATTCTCCTTTTAGGTCTTCCCGGGTGAATTCTTTTGCACCGGCCTCAGATTCCGCTGGACCTGGAAATGAGACTGCGATAGTTCCTTTTTGTTGTGTCGCAGTGATATTTCCGAGATGCACTTCAAATAAAATCGCAGGAATCACTGAATCGGCGGTGACACCGGGGAAAAATGGGGCCCATGCGCGCAGGGCAACGGACACGGGAGCGTCCGTTTCAAATTCGAGGTCAGCCACGGGATAATGACCCCAGTAATGGATTTCCGTTGCCGTTTTTATTCCGTTCAACGAGAGTTTAGGTTCTTCTGGAGGAGTCGTTTTGGCATCGGGTCCGACTTGGCAGCCGCCAGATCCCTGTTTTATCTGTTTGGGATCGCACAATACCCATATCTGGCCGCCCGTACTTAGGCCCAGGATTGGTAGATTAATAGGGCCACGGCGGGGTATGTGAGAATTAAAGATGGTGCAATATCCCAGCATACCGCTGGTTTCAAGATCGATACAGCCGGTATCAATGCCGCCCAGCGCCAACCCATTCGTCACGGTATCATTCAGGCGATAGATGACCCCGCAGACCGGTTTTGAAAATCCCAAGGCGTTGAAATGCACCCAGTCCCGCTTGGGTAAATCTCGTGGGAAAAGCGTAGACTTCGTTTTGGATATTTCTTGTGCGCTGCACCAATTCATGGAAATCTCCCCCACTCCCATAATAATCGTGAAAACAAGAATAAACCCTATCACACGATGAGTCATGTCAGGCTAACCTCCACTAATGATGATTTTTTTAGTTTTAACGTTGTACGACGAAGAATTTATCGCGAACGCATGAATTTCCACTTTTACACAATTACGGGCGTCAGTTATGACGGCTAAAATTGATTATTAGGATAATCTACTATTTAAAGACGGTCAAATAAAATCATTTTCTATGCAGATGGTTTTGCTTCTGCAAAACTTTTGGCAACAGTTCCAAGAAATTGCCAAAAGTCTGGCTCATTGATGACATAACCTAATCCTGAGTAATCGTGAAGATCGCGATGCCGGATTCCACTACCTGCATTTTCGTCAGGATTTATTAGCCATGAATGTGCATCGACCTTTGTCCGTTCGCCATGACAGTTAATTGCATCTGTAATGGCCCAGTATACGGACGAACCTGTATCGGGGGAGCGAGACATCCAAAGGAGATTCTCAAGGCTTATTTTTGATGAAGAATTTGCATGGAAGTCCTTATATGCGCAAACAAGCAATTTTTGCGCTCTGCATACTGCATCAACATCAACCCGTGAAGCTCTTTTCTTTATTATTGGATCTGTAATACGCGCTATCAGGAGAAATAAAGAAATCTCCAAGAGTATAAACAGGAAAAACATGAAGGTTCTGTTTGATAAGGCGATCAGGCATAACATGGGTATTATGTGAAGCAGAAGCAGTGGTCCAGCCGTATCGATGGTTGGTCTGTCAAGTTTTCGGCTGCTTATCATCTCCCGGTGATAATATAGATCGCCTAACTTATACTCGCTGAACGGCCCCAAGAAAGAGAAAACTGCGGCCGGACAATTACATAGGATGTTTGCAAAAAGCAGCATGATGAGTATCGAATTATTCACAGGGCGGAAGAAAAAAGGGATAAAAAGCAGATCAGCAGTAATGAAAAAAATATATTCTATCGTTGGATTTGCTAAACGCATGGACTCAGTCGTCTGGTAACTATAAATATGCCAGGTCTGGTATGTTTTCGATGAAAACTTGACCCGATTATATGTGATACAAAGCCATATGGTGCCTATCACCCAGAGTACAATTATGGATATTGTAAGCCAATGTATATTGACTGGCGGATTGACGGAAGATGTGCGTGAGGTATTTGGCTGATTTGAACGGTTTACTGGTGCACGAGAAGATGAGGCAGTTTTTTCATTGACGGTATCGGGCGTGATTGTGTGTGTCTCCACCTGCGCTGGTTTTTCCAGTTGGAGTTCGCTTGAAGGCAATGGGGCCTCTTGCGCATCTGGCTGTTCAACTCCCGGTTGTGCTGAAGTTTCGTTACGGCCTGTGTTTGACTTGTCAACTGATGTTTTTGCCTTTCTGATAATCTCATGAGGCGGTTTTATTGATGTTCCAAGTGAATCATCAGCGCCAACGGTCGGAGCAGTGTTTGATTGAGAGGATTTTGTAACCGGGGGCTTTGACCAGATGCCCGACTTCGAGGACATTGCCATATCCTGGATTTGTTTATAATGATTATCGTTAGGCGCTTCTTGTTGGTTCCAGGAAGCAAGGCCGGCGTTGAGAAGATCATCATTCAGGCATTCATCTTTTTTAAAATAAACAATGGCTCGAATGATGCTTTCTGATTGACGGCGCCGCACATTTATTCTGATTTCCTGCCCATCAATTCGAGTTTTTGTATAGGCGGTTGCGCGGATGCCGTATAAATTTGTTGGACCTGGGCATTGGATACCATATAAATAAACTTTTATGGTCTCTTCTTTGTGTTTTACGATGAATGCATCTCCTCGTAATACTTCAGAAACAATCGCGCTAAATGTGTTTTCCGTCCGTATTGTTTTCGGGAATGCATGTTCCGAACAGGTTACAAACGATAGTGTCAGGATAACAATAACTGCGGAACGTCGTCGGCACATAAAGAATCTCACGCATTTAACCTATTTCTTTACCTCGTAATCAAGCGGCTTCACCGTAAGGGCTTTGTATTCCATGTTGCGGATGGCGCCGGAGGTTTGCCATGTGGCGATGCCCAGGGGGACCGAGGCTTCTACCTCCCACCGTATGCTGATTCTATGGCCTGTGAACACATAGTTCACAATTCTATTATCATCCACCCAGGCTTCGATTTTTTCGCCGTAGACCCGCAGCCGCACTTTATACCATGTATTGTTTTCAAATTTAACGGAGCGTGTGGTAGTGTTGTTTGCGGCATCTTCGCCGTCAATGCTGGACAGGCCGGTAACGGTTCCACCCCAGCCTCCGAGAATAAGGGAGCAGGGATCATTATTGACGGGAAAGGTCAGTCCACAGAAGAAGTCACCGCCGTCCACGCGCATGGCTTCGAGCGTGATCTCATAATTCATCCGAACGAGCGGTCCCCGCCAGGTAACACCCGTCATGTCGTTGCCCTTCTCTAAAAAGAGCGTGTTATTTTCGACATGGACCTTGCCCCTCCGGAAGAAATCGGATTCAAGCCAATCCGAACTTTCTTTCAGCGGACCAACAACGACTTTGCCATCTTTGTCGAAATTGTATTTGATCTTGAAATTGTTTACCGGCGGCATTACTTCTGTTGCGGTTGTGCTTTCCGGTGTTTTTTCCGGTTCCGCCCAGCCTGACGTGCTCAGTATAAAGATCAGCATCAGGCCGAAGATTACCGACATTATTAAAGTGTACTCGTTTTTCACTGTGTGCTCCTTTGGATTAATAACGGGCCAAGTGGAATTTTGTTTGGACCTCTTTTTCACGGTTCTTCTTCCCGTTCAAATACATACATCTCCATGGGTATCACCCCCATGTACCATGTCATGGCGGTTCCCTTGATGGCAACACGAAAGGTCATTGGTTCATCATCATAGATGGGATCGAGCAATTCTATGGTTCGGGGGGATTGCACCGTCAATTGGGTTCCGGTTAAATGTTTGGAAAGCTGATAGGCAGTAGCCAGCGCCGCATCCTGCAAGGCGATTTGCGCGTCATGAATGTCGTAGATCTTCATTGTGCGGGCTGGAATTAGATCCCCCTCCCATCGCTCTTGAGTAAGCCGCCAGGTCCCCACAAGGTCCAAATCCGATACGGGGGCGAAGCATCCGCATCCGCCGAGCAGTATGGAAATGAACGAAATCAGCACTCCCTTGCCGATGATGTGCATACGACATCTCCCCTTATAGTTTGTTTTGGACAGAAAAATTGCTTGTTTTGTTACTTTGTCATATTATTGAGCCGGTATTCAAATTGACGGTTCATTTCGATCTTGGAACGCTGCCAGAATCAACATAAGGTATGATTACGATGAAAGAAACAACAAATAATGGAAATAGCCCGTGGGCACTCATGGGATTATTGCTGGCTGTCGTGGTAATTGGAAACGTGATGGCTGCGGATCTAATGCCGAGTGCGCTGGAGGCGGATTCGTCGGGGTGGGTGGATGTAATGCCGCCTGCCGATCTTAAAGGCTGGTCGCGGGTGCCGGTTCCGCCTGGGGATCCGCTGGGGAAACAGCAGTGGCACGTGGAAGACTCCGGCAAAACGCTGGTCTGCGAGGGTGATGGGGGACATGACATGCTGTTATGCGATCGCGAGTTTGGCGATGCGGTGTTTCACGTCGAGTTCCGTTACATCAAGGTGGAGGGAAAGGCCGGTTACAATAGCGGAGCGTATGTCCGCAACAACAAAGATGGCGCTCTTTGGCACCAAGCACAACTCGGCGACGCCACTGGCGGGTATCTCTTCGGGGAAACGCCTGGAGCAGATGGGAACAAGAAGTTTTTTACCACTGTTGAGACGGTTAAAGATGGACGAATAAAACCTGCAGGTGAGTGGAACACGCTTGAGATTACCGCGCGCGGCAACGTGTTGACCTTGTGGGTTAACGGGTCCGTGACATGTGAAGTCAAGGACTGCGGTAATCCAAAGGGCTTGGTGGGCGTTGAAGGCGAAGGATTTAAGATTGAGTTCCGCAATCTTAAGGTGAAGGAATTAAAGTAAGGGATTTTGCGTTTCCATCGCAATTGGAGGCGTTGAAAAGAGCATTGCATCATTTCGTGTTTTCGTTGGGGGCGTTTCTCCTCTATAGGGCGCAATCATCAGTGAAAACCGGCTTGTTTTTCCGTTGTAGGAGGGGGCATAGGATTTGAGATGGTCCGCCATGTTGAGGGAAAGCATCCGTCCGAGGCCGGTGGTGGCCGAGGGGTACTTGAGTTGTTTCCCATGGTAGGCGCCGAAGGGATTTAGGGTAATAATTTCCTGCCGGAGCCGCATAGGACAAAATGCGAAGGAATTATCCCAGAGACAGGACTGCGCCAGGAGTATGCCTCCCTCTTTTCCATTCACGGCTATCCATCCGTTCGTGATGTGGTTGTTGAATGAGTCGAGGCCGCGGTTCGGAGAGAACTCTCCATAATTGAGCCGGTAATGGGTTGTATCGCCGAAGAAGTTGTGTTTCCAGATAGTGAGGGGGGCGGATAGGATTGGGGCAAATTCCCAGGGCATAACTTCCTGCCAGCGCGCGTCCCACGCCGCTCCGAGCCGCTTGGCGAGCTTTTCATCGTAATTTTTATGTTCGGTCTCAGGATATTTCATGAGTACGTCCAGAAAAATATACGGAAGTTCACTTACCAGGATATACCGGTGCGACCAGCAGCATTCTTGGCCTTCATCCAGGGGGATACAACCTTTGATAGAGAATTGCACTGCTTCCTGTGAAAGAAATCCGTGATGATTCACTTCCATGTGTGATGTGATCCGCAATTTTCCATCGTAACGCACCGATGCGGCGGGAGAGCCTTTTCGTGTGATGGGTTTGTCCTCGAAGAACAGTTCTACACCCGTGTCTGCGCTTGCCCGGACAGAAACCATCCGGTTGGCGATCCTATTCTCGTCTGTCGTGATGTCAAGCGCATTTTCAGAAGATGAATTCACGTCTCCCAAAATTAATTTCAGCGACTTGGCCGTGTTCCGGCATACAAAGGCGGTTTCGGTTGCGTTTTCAGTTCCATTATGATTTTCTGAGGTAAGCGGTTCCATGGAGAAGGGAATGGCCACAGTATTCCCAGTCTCATCCACAAGACGGGTGTGAGGCGGTAACGGCGCCGCACTGTGGAATCGAACCAGTGCACCCTCCCCCACTCCTTCGTCGAGAATCGCTCCCGGCATCAGCACCATTTCATCCGTACACTCGGCATGGCGTGCAGCGATCCGTAATGCGTTTTCCGCGGCATGAAGTGCGGCGCCGCTCCATTCATACGCGGTTTCGAGCCTGCGTGCATTCATGATGGGCGAGGTCAAGCCAAAATGCGTTGTGGACATGGCCAGCAGCCGTGCGGTCAGTCCCTCATCAAGCGTTGCAGTGACATCGGGCGATATGGATTCGTTATCCATAAGAAATGAGGCATAGTCCGAAAGTATTCGTGCGCGCTGGATCTGCGACCAGACATCGGTATTCGTCCACTTCTCCGCCCAAGAGGACAATCCATCAAAACTTCCATCCGCCGTGTCTTGATTAAGAGATATCTCTCCGAGGGGAGCATGAGCATTTAGATATTCCCCCGGAGTGGTGAATCGCAGCCAGGGCAGACCGGCTATACTTTTGATCATGCTGTATAGTCCGCCGAAGGAGGGGAAAAGTTTCGGGAGTACAGGTATATCCATCCCAAACCAGAAATCATCGTCCGCATCCATATCGATCAACAAAAGGAGGTCATTGGCGCTTTTCAATCTCAACTGTTCCCTCCGCATGGAGTTGAGCCAATACTTCAGGGAGAGCCAGTGATCAGCAATATCGCCGTTGTTGTACATGGGCAACAAAACCATCTCGCCGGGAACGCCGTCTGCTTTCAGGGTAAGGGGGTTGTAGCGTTGTTCAAAGGGCAACAGTGGCATGAAATTACTGAACCCATTAAAGGGATGAGAACTGTAATACAGGCTGATAGCCTTGATGCCATGTTGGGGATACAAGCGAAGAAAGGATGGGGTGTACATGCATTCCTGTGGACGGACCACCGGTTCCCAGGAGGAAAATAGGTCAGCGAGGCCGGAGTTCTCAGGATTTTTGATTGTCCATTCGGCTATACGCTGAAATTCTTCTTCGGTACACGCGGAGACGATGCCGTTATTGTAGGACATGGGACTGACGGTGTCGCGGCCCTCAGCAACCCTCTTCTGCAATCGTTCCAGCAGCTCCGGCGCATACTTGGGGATCAACTGTTCCAGGGAATAGTAGTTCTCGATGTCCCAGGTGCCGTTTACGGGAATCCCCTCGGCATTCAGGCGGTCAAGGTCGTTGAGGATGGAGGTTACGATGCGGATATCCTTGCCGAACCCCAACTCATCGGGGGTATCGCCGCGGTAGGAATGGTAGAAGTTGGTATGAAACCGCAATGCGAGATAGATGAAGGGGGCATCCTCTGATCGTTGTGAATTTATGCCGCTCATTCCACGTTCTCCATGGCACTTGGTTGCCCCAGAAGTGCGCGCAATTCACTTTCCTCCTGTCGTTCTGTTTCCGAGAGGCCCCCCTCCTCACTTCGTGCAGCCAGTATGCGATTTAGCCTGGCATGGCACTCGCTTGTCAAGGGATAGCGGAAACAGGCAATCATTGTAATGATCATGAACGAAAGAGGTATTCCTATAAACATGAAAAAGAGCGCTGTAAGAAAGCCGGCGGTCTGCTGTTGCGGCTCATTCCCTACCGGCGGCAGATAACCCGCCAGTTGGAGGCCAGCGCCGATCAGGAACAGAGCGAGGGCGCCGCCGGTTTTACGTGCCATGGCGAGAATGCCGAAGAACATCCCCTCGCGGCGGCGGTGGCTGAAAAGTTCATCCGCATCGGGCACATCCGGGATCATGGCGAAAATCAATACCTGGAGCGCGCCCACGGAAGCGCCGAACAATATGCCGAATAGATACACCATGACTGTAGAACCGGGATTTACCATGGGGATCAGCGTAAAGGCCACAATCCAAAGGAAACATGCCATTAGAAATGTATTCTTTTTGCCGAAGCGCTTGCTTAGTTTTTCGGTGATGGGAATTATCAGTAGTACGGCCGCATAGGTGGGAATCAAAAGCGTCATCATCGAATTAATCTTCAGATAGCAGGTCAGAAAATAGATGGCCATGGCCATTACGGCATCTTGCGCCATAAAACTGAACAAAAACATTATCAACATCGCACGAAATGGACGCAGCCGAAACGGTTCAAGAATGAATGTTTGAGTAAAGCGGGCCCATCCGTCCCATTTGAATGAGGATGCGGTTGGGGGATGGGGGGTCTCTTTGCAATAAATGAATGTCAGGATAAAAGGGAGGGAGAAGAAGAGCCCGAAGGCAATCGCCATGATGAAAAAGCCTTTTTGCGGATCCTCCGGGAAAAGCGTGTTCACAAAAAGATCCCGGCTAAGCGTTGCGGCCAGGATGCCCGCGATATTGGAAAACGCCATGCGCCACGTGGCCAGTTGGGTCCGCTCATGATAATCCGAGGTGAGATCCGGCGCGATGGAATTATACGGCACCCAGACAAATGAAAAGACCGCTATGAAAAACAGGTTCATAATTAACACATAAAGGAATCGGCTCTGTTCTTGTGCAAAATTTATTGGAACCCACATGAGTACAAAGGAGAAGAACACCAACGGGATTCCGGCCAGGAAATAGGGGCGGCGCCTCCCCCACCGCGTCCTTGTGTTGTCGGATAAAACCCCCATGACCGGATCGAGCACCGCGGCAACTATCCGGCTGATAAGAATCGCAGTCCCGGCCAATGCCGGACCAATCTTTATGACATCGGTCAAGAAGAAAAGATAATACATGGAAATCAATGTGATGGCGCCCCCGCCGTAAATGTCGCCCAGCCCATAGGCTAGCTTCGTCATTAACGATAGTTGATTACGCTGTTCCGGCTCTTTTTCCATGCTTCCTTATTCTATCTGTTGGACGGTGGATTGCTTAGCGGTAAGCTCTGCATTTCGATTGATGATTATACAGATAGTGTAACCGATACCTTCAACAAAAGTTGCGGTGCTTTGGTGTTTTCTCAGTCAATCTGGCCAGAAGTTGGCTGGCAGCAGGTTCCCGCAGACCGCACGGGCGTACAATACAGCAGTCTCACCTCCATAAAACCGGGTGACCGCATCGAGTTTTTGCTCCAGCCGAATCCGGACTGGAGGAACGCAGGGATTCCCACCACAGCCGGGATTCACATCTGCTACTTGAACATCGCTCAAGCAGAACCATCTTTCTGCCCCGCAAACAAGGTATTGTTTTAATAATTTCTATTTTAAATACAGAGCGTTTCCAAGATAGATTTGGGGATTACCTGAAACAACAAGGCAAAATTTATGACAAAATGCGGGGTTGATGACACAACGATACTCTCGAAATCGCAGGTTCGAATAGGCTCCAGTATGGCGTCTTCTGGGTTTGCGGCGGGGCATCCTGAATCTGATTGAACTTTCGATGGCAATAACTTGACTTTTTACGGCATACTGGATATAATTTCAGTATAAAGAAGAAATGAGGTGTGCTAGAGTTTCAGCGAGGATGATAATAATGTCTTTTGTTTTTGATATACATAAATCCGTTCAAGCCGCGGCTTACATTCTAAAAAATGCGCCTAAAAAGAAATTGACTAGGGGGCAATTGATAAAACTCCTCTACCTAGCCGATCGGTTGAGCTTACAGCAACGTGGTTATCCCATTACCGGCGATGGTCCTGTAGCTATGAACAACGGTCCTGTACTTACAGAAATTTATGACTTGATCAAGGGCAAATCAAAGAAAAGCAAATTTCAAGAGATTTGGACGGCATTTTTTACCTCTGAAAGGCTAGACGTAGTATTGAGAAAAGATCCTGGGGATGGGGAGCTATCGCCAAGCGATATTGGGATTTTGGAATCCGTTTCAAAAGATTTTGGCTATATGACATTTTCTGAACTTCGGAAATACACGCATGCATTGGATGAATTCAAGAAATGCCATGTTTCGGATACTTCTAAGAAAATACCTCTGCGGATTCTAGCCGATGCTGTTGGCAGAAAGGGTGATTTCCAGAGAATTGAACAGACGAAAAAATTTGACGTTCATATGTCGAGACTTTTCGGAAACTAATTGTGAATCAGGGGGATTGCTTCAAAGATAACCTTGGAGATGGTATTCCACATCTGCACGTGATAGTGTTTGTGGTTGAGGTGGCGCAAGAGGCCCTTGTCGTAAGCGTGACGAGTTATAATGAAGAAAAAGATCCCACCTGTATTCTTAACGTTGGCGATCATCCTTTTATTAAACACAAAAGTTGTATTTCCTATCGACACGCAACAGTGACATCGTATGCCGTTCTAAATGGGCTCATTAATACGGGGAAATTTGTTGTACATCAAAGCATGCCACTACCTGTAATGGAGAGAATAATCAATGGATTGTGTACATCCGGTGAAGTGGTTAATAAAGTGCGTAAATGGGTGAAAAAATATAGGCTAGTATGATTTTCGGCCCTTACTAGCCAGATGATTCTGCCGGCGCGAATGGCCAGCGCTTAGTGAACCAGGACCATACAAGGAACGCCAATATGCCCGCTATGAGGGCAATAAGGCTGAAAGAAATAATGGTGGCGCCTGACGTGATGAACACGAATATCCAGCCGGTGAGCGCGATGAGGCTTGGGATCGGATAGAACCAGATACGGTAGGGCCGGGGTGCGCTTGGCTCGCGGCGGCGCAGGAGATGAACCGCCGCAATCTGCCCAATGAATTGGACCAGAATGCGTATCGTGACGAGGACATTGATGACCACGTCCAGCGGCATGAAGCATACAATAATCGAAATCACCCCTATGACTAGCAACGACACATGCGGGAAATCTTTGCGTGGATGCAGTTTTGAAAACACACCAAAGAAATTGCCATCGAGCGCTGCCGCATAGGGGATGCGGGAATAGCCTAAAAGCAAAGCGAATACCGACCCGAAGGTGGACCAGAGGATCATCAACGTGAATATCGAGGCCATACCCGAACCCCAGCAACGTTCCATGAAGGTCGACACGATAAAGTCCGAATTGGGATGGTCGGTGTTCGGCACAAACTCGCGCCAGGGCACCACGCCAATCACCGAGAGATTAATGAGGAAGTACATCACCGCCACGGACACGATGCTGATGATGATTGAATAGGGAATGACGCGTCCCGGATTCTTGACTTCTCCTCCGATATAGCAGACGTCATAATAGCCAAGGTAGTCGTAGATCCCCACGCGCATCGCGGTACCCAAGCCCAACAGGAATCCCCAACTGAAATTGAACGCGCCCGGGGGAAAATCGAAGGCTACCTTTGGGTCGAAATGTGTTACACCCGCGACGATGACTAGAAACACGGCCGAGAGCGTACCGACCCACAATGTCACGGTGAGTTTCCCGATGAAAGAAATTTTGCGGTATAACAGCACCATGTTGACGATGCCCACCAGAATCGCCACCCCGATGACCCACACGTGTGGCATATCCTGCCAGAGATACCGCAGATAGCGCCCGAAACCGATGTAGCCCGAGGCGATTTCGAGGGGACCGCTTAGGATGAACTGCCAGATAAAGATGAAGGCCATCAGCCTGCCGAAAGTCTGCCGCCCAAATCCGTCCCGCAAATAGACATACGTTCCGCCTGAACCCGGCATGGCGGCGCCCAGTTCGCTCCAGACCATGCCGTCCGGGATGCAAATGACTGCTGCGAGAAACCAGCCGAGTATGGCCTGAGGCCCCCCCATGGCCGTCATGATAAGCGGGATGGTGATGAACGGGCCAACCCCAATCATGTTAGACATGTTTAGGGCGGTGGCCTGAAGCAGCCCGAAGCGGCGGTGAAGGTGATGGGGGGGCTGATTTTCCGCCATTTCGTCCGATTGCATGATTATCCCATTCCTATCCGAAGTATAGCGAGCGTCAAAGTGACGCATTCTACCATTAACACGGTTTCCCAAAACAAAACATTTTCCGGAAAAAGGAGTATAATTTATATAGGAGCGCGTCCGGGCGCATACCGAAAGGGCCAGGCCATGAAATCCCGGATGTATTGTGCAGGATTTATAGCAGCGGTGTTGTGTATGGGCTGCGCATCCAATCTGGATCGGGATCGCCCCTTCAGCGATGCGTGGGCGAACTATAACAAACATGAACGCGAATTCCGCGCGCGCAAGGAACGTATTCGAGGCGATGAGGGGATTGTCTTGGTCGGCGATTCCAAGAAGAGCCGTGCGGCAGTTTATATGGACGAATCCGGGAATCCGCGCCTGCGTGTCGGCAAAGGATGGAGTGTTGACATGGACTACGGCGGATCGTCTTCCGTAAAAGTCAAATACAAGCTCAAATGGAAATCCTCCAAACAACACTGGGAACCGAAGAAAAAACAATAAAGTGCGCTATCCTCCGCGCAACAGCGAATATGTGGCGCGGCGAATAACATGTCTGCAGAAATGCTTGATAATAAAGGCAGGGGAAAGCGCTTCAATCCAATTTCCATCCGATGAATGGTAAAATCCTATTAAAAGGAACTATAGGGCATATTTTCAAACGCTACATCGAAATCCCTAGGGCTCAGTACTGTGTCAAACAGCCCGATATCCTCGCCTTCATGCTTGTTGATCCCGGTATAGCTTAGACTGGAATCTTCATAGCGCTTGAATTTGTATATTGCGTCGTTCATTAAAGCGCTGTTGAACACTCCCAGGCTGACAAGCACCTCAAAATCCTTCACGTTTAGACCTGTGACTTTCTTGAATAGAGCCGGTTCCAACTGCGCAATTACATCTTTAAGAGATCTTTCACGATAGTCGGTCAGGTACATAAAGATAGGAACCCGCGTGGCGAACTTAATGAGCTTCTCTTGAATCTGCTTCCGCCGGCTCTTGTATTCTTTCTCCTGTTCGGTCAGTTCTTTCTTCTCATTCTCGGTCAACTTCTCGTCGTTGGCCTCTTTGCGAGCTTTCTTCACGGCTTCCGATTTGTTGATAATCGTCTCAATATCCTGATTCAGACTGCGGAACCCCTCAATGCTCATGAGAGCGTCCATCGCTTTCTTATTACCCATGATGCGCCTCAAAGTATCATTGTCCACATTGACCAGCAACGCGCTTTCCCAACGCCGCGCCAACAGGGTTGCGGTTGTGCCACTCATAGCCATGTCGAGGATACCGGCGGCGTCTATCTGCTTCATGGAACTGCCGTCATATGCCAGCACCGGTAAGAAGCTGATGAACTCCTCGACCTTCTTTTCCGGGTTTGTTTCGTTGACGTTCAACCGGCAACTATAATCGGCGATCTGCCGCAAGGCGCGGTCTGGGGCAAAGTCGAAGACATAGCATTCCTCTTTGATGATCTGCTCTTCATTGGGTGAAGTGCCATCTGGGTTCCGCACAGTCCAAGGCGATTGTACCCGGAACGCCGCCTGGAAATAGGTCTCCGGGCTAGACGAATTGCGGAGCATCAGAATTCCTGTCCAGGGCCTCACCGTCACACCTGTGGTCAGCTTACCGCATGAAAGAGTGATGGTTTTTGACTCTAGGGGTTCATCCATTGTTTCCAGCACGGGTGGCAAAGCTGCTACACCGATCCCTGCGGCGCTCCCCGCCGCCACGATTACCTTGTAATCGTGGTAGAAGCGGTTCTGTCTTTTGGTCAATAGGTTCCTCATGGCATGACAGGCCGCCACACTCGGCAGGAACCAGAACGTGTGCGAAAGTACATTTAGAAGACGCACGTCTGAAAATGGCATCGGCGGCTTCTTCGCCCCGAGTTTCAGGTTGTCGATGCTGGTTGGCAGGAATGATCCGCGAATCAGGTCCAGCCACTTCTGGACTTCGTCCTCATACTTGAACTTTGCCTTGGCGCCGATGCCTTCGGCGGAGAAGAACACGTTCAAGTCGAACTCGTTGAATTCGCCCTGCGTAGCGATTTCCTGGATCGTGTCCGGCAGTTGATAGGTAAGAAGCACCATCCGCGGTAACGCGGCGTAGGGATTATCCGGGCCTTTCCAGTCCCTCTTCACCCGTTGTTCATCGGAATAGGTCCAGTTGTAAATTTGCTCCTCGATGAACTCGCCAGAAGCAATTGCCCGAAACGGTGTGCCGGAGAGGTAAAGGTAATGATCCGTTGTGATGGGCAGAATTTCTTCGTCGAAATCCTCTATGCCTTCGCCCTCCGCGAATTTGCGCTCTTTTTCGTCTTCCGATTCAAAGAGTTCCTTCGCGTTTTCACGCCAAGCCCCATAGTGGTACTCATCCAAAATCACGCAATCCCAGTTGGTGGCGTGAACCCATTCGTTTTTTGTCTTGATTCCGCCCGTGCTGGGGTTTCGGCCTAGATAATCTTGAAACGAACCAAAACAGACAAAGGGTTTCTTCTTGTTGGTCTGTTCGAAGGTCAGGCCGCCGGGCTTGATGAACTGCCAACCTTTGAAGTCAACGTGGCACTTCAAGTCGTCTTCCCAAGCGCTCTGCACCGCTGGTTTGAAGGTCAAAACCAGCACTTTACGCCAGCCCATCTTCTTAGCCAAGTGATAGGCGGCAAAGGTTTTCCCAAAACGCATCTTAGCGTTCCAAAGAAAATGCGGTGGCTTGTTCCGGTTACACCTCTCCTTGCGCCAACTGGCAAAGTAGGCCGCCGTTTTCTCAACTGCCGCTTTCTGCTCCGGCCGCATATTGAAATCGAGCGACCGGTTTTCCTCATTCAGTTGTCCGGTCCGCACCGCGATGATAGCCGCTTTCACTTGGTCAACCGTGCACCGGAACCATTCGCCCTCCGGGTTCTTGACACCGTTGATCCGCAGCATCTGGTGGATCTCATGATCCGTGAATGCGGTTCCGTCACCACGCATAGCGGATTCTTCGATAACTATCCGGTATGGCGGCTTGCCGGGGCGCAACGTCGGATATTGTTGGGCAACCCGGCTCTGCGCATCCACAGTTGTGTAGCCGACCTTGAGCAAACCCGCGTACTGCGGGTTCGTATCCTCGTAGGCATAGATCGTGGGCTGTGATGCCGGGCGTGGAGGGAAAAAGCCATCACCGCTCATCGGAACCTCCCCGTATCTCGCGCCTGGGCTTGGCTGGCGGCAAGAAGTTCTCGCCTGTCACCACGCTTTTACCGGTCTTCTGCTCCAACTCGAGGCGCGCCCGCTTCGCGATCCGCCCGCCTTTTTTGCCGGCTTGCGCGTTTTCAGTCATGCCGGTGGCTTCGACGCTCTCCGCAATCTGGCGGGTGGAAAGTTCCGCCAGGGCGGTAAAGATCAGTTCCGCCTCGCTCATGTGATCGCGCAGGTTCTGGGTCTCAAGTCCTTTGAGATCTTTATGCTGTTTGACTGAAACCCCACTCCATTCCCGATGAATGACATTGGTGAGAATGGCGTACTCATCTTCTCCCTTGATGTCGTGTTCTCTCCAGTAATCCGTCAGCTTGTTGCGGGTTTCCTGCCCCATCATCCGCTGCTGAATCCACTTCTCGCTCCGCCCATGCTGCCGCCAATACTCGCGCGCTCGATCGAGCGAGCGCGCCGGGTCGCCCATGTCCTGGATGCGCTCGTAGCCCACCTTCGCCAGCCAAAGCTTGATCGGCTCTGCTTTTGGGCTGGGAACCGATTGGATGAGCCGCAAGAGCGTCTCAGGATCAGCAACATCGGTCAAGCGCAGCTTGCCATCTTCCGCGGGCAGTTTCAACCGGTTACAATTTGTAACCGTTTGGCTTCCTTCTTTCTTCAGCCGGTTCTTCAAGACCTTCCAATAGTTTCGTGCAGCCTGGTAATCCGGTTGTTGAATCAATGCCGCAATGATATCCACCACCGAAAAATACCAGGTCTCGCCCTTCTCATCATAAACCCGGCGAATCTTGAAATTCTCAAATACGGCAAGCGCATGCTCCTTACTCATCGCTCGCCCCCTCGTCTTTCACTAGATCCAACATGGCGTTGACCTCGCGTTTTCCGGTCAATACCTCGCCGTGATCTGTGACCCGCTTTTTTGAGACAATTTGCTTTTCCATGGCCCCTGATTCTATCACTGCAATACTTGTCATTGAAATCTTTGAACAACCCGCGCAGCAGTTCTGTGATGGTGACTTCTTCGGGGGAAACGGGCATGCGCCGATTATTGGTCAGCCACTCGGTAATACGTTGGTGACCGAGTTGCTTTGTCTTGAGGTTATCGAATCGGCCTAAATAATCGCGGTGTCCATCGAGTTCGACAAAGCCTTGGCGGGTAGGTTTGTGCAGGCGAAACTTGGGGGTTCGGAAGGTGGTTACAGTGGGCATCGGTACGGTCTCCAATACTGTGAAACGGTTAGTACGAACCGCTTCGGGTCTTGGATTACAGCCGCACCGCCGTGGTGGCGGGTATCAGGTAACTGCCTGATTTGGAAGGATTTAAATTATGGCGGAGACGACGAGACTTGAACTCGCGACCTCTGGCTTGACAGGCCAGCGTTCTAACCAACTGAACTACGCCTCCGCAAGGGGGTGCGTTGTGACAGGGATTCCCTGAACGCAGGATAACTATAGCATTCTAATGCAGGGGATTTCAAGCAGGCACGGTGGCTGGACCCGTATATTGAAGGTTGCCGTCGGCGTCAATGGCGAGATCGCCGTTAACGGGCCAGGTTTTTCCGGCGCTCTTTTCAACAAACTCGTTTTGATTGAGTGCATATGCAGGACAGATTTCTATGGTGATTGCACTCTCACTGTTGGCTTGGCGCGGCACGGGTGAACCAGCGGCGTCGAGCCATTTAGACCACAGGCTGTTCATGCTTTTTCGCGCGGCCACCACGCTGTTGTCGCCATCGTATTGCTTGGTTGGGGTGTACTCGCCTTCGCGGGCAATTTCCAGTCCTACCGGCGGATGCTGAATGAAACGCAGTGCGTCGAATACGAAGGTTTCAAATTTGTATCCGTTGGGCTTTTTAGGTTTCACGAGTACGCCGGTTTCATCGATATAGGGGATTTTTTTGAAGGCGCGGTGCCACGGGAAGCTGTCGAAGTGTTCGTAGACGCGCTGGATGAAATCTACGGTGAAGATGTGCATGGCGGGGTTGCCGGCATAATACACGACATCGCCGTGCGCGTCGGTCTGGAGGAGTTGCGGGTAAATGTCGAGTTCGGAATATTCGATCACGTGGTATTTTCCGTCGCATAGGCAATGCACGCCGACGGCTTCGCGGGGATGGTTTTTCCGGTGATTTTTGGAGGACATTTCGGCGTTGCGCAGCACGTGATAGCCAATGAACCTGGGGTCGGCAACCTTGGCGGCCCAGTTGTCCACTTGGAAGTAACTTAAGAGGTCTATGCCTCGTTTGCGTGCGTCATCAAGAACACCGTTTTCGACCATCGCGGGAATGCTGCCACCGTGACCATTGGGATTTGTAGCGAGGTGGCAGGGCGTTTCGAGCATAAACTTGGCGGCGGTATCCACACAAGGCACCATGCGCTGGATAATGAACTGCACGTTTTTCTGCCCAAGGCCGAAATAATCGTTTTTGTTGAAATAGGCGCGGGTAGCCTCCGCATTGGCTCGGCTTACCATGATGTACCAAGGCAGAGAACAGCCATATCGCCGCTGCAGGTTCAGGATTTTTTCAGCGTGATACTGGAAGAAAGATTTCTGGGTGAGAGGCCCGATGGGATACACGCCTTTTGGTCCGGAAAATCCGAGCCGGGTTCCCTGGCCGCCTGCCACAAGGAAAATGCCCACGCGCCCATCGTGGAGCGTGGTCTCCCCCGCTTCCCATGTTTCTTTAGCATCGGGCGCATCAAAGGGGATTACAGGGATCGGTTCAATGTGATTGAAATGTTCCGGCGGCGGTTCGTCCAGCACCCATTTATCAATTAGGCGCTGCATGAGCGGAAAATCAACTTCCTCCAGATCCGTTAGGAGTTGTTCACGTTCAGCAGCATTCAATTGGCCCCAAAAATGGAATACATGATCTTGATTATAGTACGAAGCGCGTTTCCGCGCGGCCGATTCGGTCAACACGCCTATTCCTTTCTCCATACTTTGCCGAACTTGTCCATTTCGGCGCGTTGTTGTTGGTTGGGCAGCAATCCAGGCTTGGTGCCCTCAACGATTTCAAATTTCGATCCGCATCCATCGCATAGGCCGTAGTCAAAGCTCGGTTGTTCCAGGGGTTCACGGCATTTTGGGCATGCCGGGGCAAACTTGGCATATAAAAGCCGTGGATTTTCAAAAACGAGGCCGCAGCAGGGACATTGCCGCACCATGGCGGTCCTGCGCCAGCAGCGCGTCAGCATACGCTCGGCGCCGCACACCCGGCAGTCAATGGTATGCCCCACAATGGGGTGCATACCTTGATCGCCCGCGCCAGTTTTGGGTGCGGAAGGCGTTTTATCGCTTCGTCCAAATAGTGCCATGTGCGCTTTCCTTAAAATACAGTCCGGTTTCTTTAAGGCTTATTGTACCGCAAGAAGAAGGATCGGTTCATCCATACAGCCCTTTTTTACAATATAAAGGGAAAATTTCCGCCATTTCATTGCCAAACCATTGCCGTATGGTTTGAACAGATGTGAAAAAGATCTTCTTCGCGCACTACGGTTTACTGTAACATGCCGCGCACAATGTTTTTTTCCTGAAATACAGTATCGCCTGACTTAACAATGAAGATCATTTCCTCTTGAAAGATGCCTTTGGGCGCGTCTGGTTTAACCGAAATATCAATAAAATTCTTCAGCGGATCACCGCTTTTGCGGAAGGCCGCGGAGAGTTTTGTCCCGCTGAACTGAATGTCCGTGACTTCAACAGGTTGTTCCGAGGCAATGGTCAGGGTTCCCGCTACAACGCCAGGGAGATCTTTCACCGAGTCTTTTAGAAGTACAAGTGGTTTAGGGTAGCCTGGCTCCACTTTATAGGGCGCGATGATATTTCCTTTCACCACACATAACATGCCGGGCATTCGTTTAATGTTTGTGCTGATAACAAAGCGTTGTTCAAAGGGACCGGGTGAAAAACAGGGCGTCAGGGTAACTTTAATTGAATATTCGGGTTTACCCGAAGCAGTCCATTCATTTTCAGGCCGTTTTTCAAATGAGAATGCAAACAACTCAGGATTTTTTTCTTTTGAATCACCGGTAAATTGCGCCACCCTGGTGATTTCCACGGGCGCTTCCGTGAGGGACTTAAGCCTGAGGACAATTTCAGGGGTTTGTCCTTTGGGAACATTGCCGAAATCGGCTTCCGAAGGCGACAGGTCAAACTCCGGATCTATTTTTACACTGACAGATACGTCCAAGGCGGGAGTTTTCGGGTCATTTGACATGATGGTAATGGTTTTATGCGAATGGAAGCCGGGAATTTTTTCAGGGAACACTTTTATTGTGATGAACCCTTCCCCCCCAGGGAGGATGCTTCCCTGGCCGGGTGGAATGATCCCCTGGGTGCAGGCACAGGTGGACATGATATTTCGAAGGCGAAGTGGGGCTTTGCCCACATTGAAAAGGCGGAGTTTGGTTTCCGTGGGGGCGTTGTTGCCAATAACGCCCATATCAACTTCCGTATGCTCGGCGTTTATGGATGGCGCAAGAGTGGATGCGCTCTGTTCTGTGGACAGAAGAGCATCCAGGGATTTATTTTGGTAATTGGCGCGCCACGCCGCAAAGGAGACAAATGCGGCAATAATTGCAACACTGGCGAATGCGATATGTCCTGATCGGATTTTCATGGATTACTCCGATGAAAAGCGCACCTGATAGCGTTTTTCTGCCTGAGCCAATCCTGCGGAGAGTGTTGCATACACCTCTTCCGAGACCGGTTTGTCGAGTTCCATGCCGAGTAATAATCCTCCCACCACGGGTTCGTACAGGGGCATCACCAGGCGGGCATTGGGGCATTCCCGATGGATGACTGTCGCCATGGCGTCTGCCAGAACGGGGCTGGTTCCTTTGAAGACACTGCCCGCCATAACCACGTCGAAGGTGTCGCGGCACATATCGAGATGGCGTGCGGCGGCGTTGACCATCTGGGCGAGATAGCGTCCCCCCCACTCCAGAATATCGCAGGCGGTGGCATCGCCTTGATACGCGGCATCGAACACCAGCTTGGCCATAGGCTGCAAATCGTCATACGTAATTTGGCCTTTATAGGCTTTGTAGAACAACTCATCGAGATCGTTGCAACCGGCTTTTTCCAAAAACAAGTCGGCAAGCAAGGTTTTTCCAATGATTCCGTCACGATAGCGCCATACGGCTTTGAGGCCTTCCGTGCCGATGCTGGAACCGCTGACCATATCGCCGAAATCTTCATTGATCCCGCCAACGCGCATCTCCTGGCCCGTGCGGTTTTTTCCCGCGCACACACACCCCGTGCCACAGGCAATCACAATGCCGAAGGGCGCCTTGGTGCCGCCGCGCAACCCGGCCATGGAATCATTGCGGAAGGCCCTAGGGATTGCGCCGAACATGGGAGTGAAGATCTCGCGTTCGAGCATGGTGTAGTCCTCAGGAATGTCGGCCCCGGCAATACCCATGCCAATGCCGTTAATGTCCTCCAAGCACAAGCCTGCTTCGCTGAGGGCTTCTTCTATGGCCTTATTAATTTCCGTATAGGCGGGTTCGACGCCATAGGCTTCGTAATTGCCTGCTCCGGCCCGTCCAAAACCCAGGATATTTCCATTTTCGTCGCCCGCAAGGCAAAATGTCTTGGTGCCGCCTGCGTCGAGTCCTAAATAGTTTCGCACACTGCATCTCCATCATGTAAAAAGGTGTCTTGAAAAGCATAAAAAACTTGCCGCATCACGCAGAAGCAATGCGGCAAGTCCAGTATAGCATACTTCAGCTTATTGGGGACTGGAGAGTCCTTTAATCTTTTCCAGGTCGTCCTGGGCTTGTTTCGCGGCAGGAGTGGCAGGATAGGTGGCGATAATTTCCTGCAACAGCTTGGTGGCCTGGTCTGTTTGACCGAGGCGGTGCAAGGCCACGGCTTTATTCCGCATGGCCAAAGGCACTTTACTATTGGTGGGATAATTATTCACCACTTTTTCCGATTCTTGGATGGCTTCTTGATTCTTCTGCAAATACAGATAGCACGCCGCCTTCCAGAATTGGGCGCTGCCGGCCAATTCGCTGTTCGGGTATTTCTGCAGGAATGCGTCGAGCTTTGTCAGTGCCTCCGCGTAATTATAGGCGCGGTATGGCGCCAACGCATCCTGGAACATCTTGGTTTCTTCGGGCGTGGCGGGGGTGGGCGCCGTTGCGGGCGTGGCCGCTACGGGTGCGCCGGGCGGGGTTGTTGCCGGGGTTCCCCCCATGGGAGGTGAACCCAAGTCCGAGGCTATGGGTTGTGAACCGCTACGTTCAATAATCACACCGCCCACCTGGGGTTCCAGGGGATTAGAGCCGGGTGCTGTGCTGAGCCCCATACGCCGGTATAGCGTTGATTTTAGATCGGCGATGTCTTTCGACAACGATTCGACCCGGGTTTGGTTCTCTTCCAGCATGGAACGCAGTTGGCGCATCTGCTCGTCACTTTCATTGACGCGCTGCATCAACGTCGCGGAGGTTTCAGTTAGTTTGGTAACGGAACCGCCAAGGTTCTCGTCCAGTGTCCGCACCCGCTTGTTGGTGTCGTAGACGGTATTGCGCACTTGTTTTGATACGCCGAGCGTATTGCAGCCGGCCAGCACCATTAGCGCCAAAGCCGCGCTGGCCCAAGTCAGCGGTCGTGAATGCATGTGATGAACCTATTCTTTTACAGTTATTGTGCCTTGTTGAAAGCAGCGCGGCGATTCTTCGCCCAGGCTTCTTCATTATGGCCCGCATCCACCGGCTGTTCTTTACCATAGCTGATGGTCACTAACTTGTCCGCGGGAATGCCCAGGGAAATCAGATAATCCCGGACGGCTAATGCACGGCGTTCGCCCAGCGCCAGGTTGTATTCCTGGGTGCCGCGTTCATCGCAGTGACCGGCAATCTGAATCGTCACGCCAGAGTTCTTTTTGATTATTTCTGCGTTCTTATTCAGGGTCTCTATGGCGTCCGGACGCAGGTTCGATTTGTCGAAATCGAAATACACCAAGGCCAAGTCTGTTGCCGGATCAAAGATCTTTTCCTTAACGGCGGGTTGTTCTGGTTCTTTGACAGTCGGCGTGGTAACCTTGGGTTCCGCAGTCTTGTGTTTGCAGCCGGTGGCTCCGGTTACAACCAGCGCCATGCACACGGCCAACATTATTGCCATCCAGTACGATTTCGTTTTCATAGTGTAGATCCCTTACCTTTCCCATATTCTTTGGTTGTTGGGTTAACTCGACTTCCGTGCTAGGTATCCTAGCAAAATTTATGGAAGTCTTCAAGTATACATTTATTTATTACTTCCTGCCGTAAAAAGTTCCGTATTCGCCTAATCCGCTGTTTACGGGGGTTTATTGCCTTGGAAGAAGGCATGGGGAACTTTTGGTGGAATCCGGAGATTATATGTAACAGAGGCCGAACTGGACGGTAGTATAAGAAAGCAGCGTTGGGGGCGGCAAGAAGCCCCTTCTGCTGCCGGAAACAACCGGGAATACGCGTCATGAACTGCCAGATAGCCGATGTGGTCCAGAACAGTGTGGATTATGTGCTTGAGCAGGTTCGCACGGTCATTCTGGCAGTGGCCCGGACCTCATAGTATATGCCTCCCCATCAAGAGGCGTAGTCACCCCCTGCGCCTATTTTGATTTGCCGCCGCGTTAGTACGTGAAACCCTCCACGGAGCGGCGGCCTTTCCTTTTCTACCCGGCATCCGTGTAAAATAGGGCAACATGTGAGGAGCCCGGATGTTCGTATCATGGACTGTCATGAAGACAATGTGAAGGCCTTTTACTCGAATTTTAAATAACAAATCGGCGGTAATGCAGTATGTCGGATGAACTGGACAAATTAGCGGAACTGCGCAAGCGATTGGGCTTGAAAACCGGCGCACAATGGGTAAAAGAACGGGAAATGGCCGAGTCTCACCCGCCGGAAGGCGTTCCAGAGCCTCTGGAACGTTCCGGGGGTGATCCGGAGGCGTTTTCCAAACAAAAAGACATGCTGCGGCGGCTGACGGATCGGCTGAACCTGATGCAGGGGTCGGATTGGGTTCGCCAGCAGGAAGAATTGGAAGA
>JAKQOG010000128.1 GCA_029565395.1 Candidatus Hydrogenedentota bacterium
AGGGTTATCACGGCGATGCGGCAATCACGGTGGCCTGCGGGCCGGTGGATGCGGAGCGTCAGCGGCTGATGCAGACAACGGATCTGGCGTTGACGCGCGCGATCCGATGCGCCCGGACGGGCAATTACTTGTCGGACATCAGCAAGGTGGTGGAGCGTACGTGCAAAAAGGAAAAGTTTGGCGTGGTTCGGGCCTTTGTTGGCCATGGCATAGGCACGGAGATGCATGAGGAGCCGCAAGTGCCGAATTTTGACACGGGTCATCGCGGGCCGGTGTTGAAGAGCGGGATGGTCCTGGCACTGGAGCCGATGGTGAACATGGGTACGCATCGAGTCAAGGTGCTGCAAGACGGTTGGACGGCGGTTACCGCGGACGGGAAGCCCAGCGCCCACTTTGAACACAGTGTGGTGGTGCGCGAAGAAGGCGGAGAGATACTTTCCGCAACGGGCAGACTGGTCTGGGGCCGCCGAGAAGATAAGCTATGAAAGAACAGGCGATAGAGGTTGAAGGCACCGTAGTGGAGCCATTGCCCAACGCGATGTTTCGTGTGGAGCTGAAAAATGGCCATATGGTGCTGGCGCACATATCGGGCAAGATGCGGATGAATTTTATCCGCATATTGCCAGGTGATCGCGTCAAGCTGGAGATGTCGCCGTACGACCTTACGCGCGGCCGCATCACGTATCGTTTTAAGTAGTGTGTAACTGGGAGCAGAACATGAAAGTGCGCAGTTCAGTGAAGAAGATTTGCGAGAAGTGCAAGATTATCCGGCGTCATGGAAACGTGCGGATAATCTGCGACAACCCGAAGCATAAACAGCGCCAAGGTTAAGGCAGGAGAACGAAGGCATGGCACGTATAGTTGGCGTAGATCTTCCGCGGGAAAAACGCGTGGAAGCCGGGTTGCAATCCTTGTTTGGTGTCGGGCCCACCCGCGCCAAGAAGTTGTGTGAATCCACGGGTGTGAATCCGGATACCCGTGTGCGCGACTTGACCGATGAACAGGTCAGCCGTTTGTCGACGGCGGTACAGGCGAGTTACAAGGTGGAAGGCGATCTGCGGCGGGAAGTGGCGGCGAATATTAAACGCCTCATGGATATTAACAGTTATCGCGGCCAGCGCCACAAGCGCAATCTTCCGGTGCGCGGCCAGCGGACGCATACGAATGCGCGCACCCGGAAAGGCCCCCGGCGCACCACCATTAAGAAGAAATAAGGAACGGCGGGAACGCCGCTTAGTCAGAGGAGACCCATATTCGTGGCCAAGGAAAAACGGAAAGCAAAGAGCAAGAAACGCCGTACGGCATTGGCCGTTGCTTCGGGTGTTGCGCACATCCAGGCAACGTTCAACAACACCATAGTGTCTATAACCGATACACAGGGCAATGTGGTGGCGTGGTCCAGCGCGGGCCAGGCGGGATTCGCCGGATCGCGGAAGAGCACGGCATTTGCAGCGCAGTTGGCGGCGGAACAAGCCAGCAAAAAGGCTATGGATGTCGGGATGAAGGAAGTCCGGGTCTATGTGAATGGCCCTGGCGCCGGGCGGGAATCAGCTATTCGTGCGATTCAGGCGGCCGGTTTGACGGTAACACTGATAAAGGATGTCACCCCGATTCCGCACAATGGGTGCCGTCCGCGCAAGCGGCGCCGCGTGTAATAGTCCGCATCCAGGTATGAGAAAGTCAGTCTGTTGTGGGGTAATGGCCGAAGGCGCATGCGCCGCGGTCCGAGACGCGAAAGGCGTGGATACATGATAGCAGAAGATTTTAAGATCCCAAAGTTCGTGAAGTTTGATTCGGTTTCGAATGATCGGTATGCCCGGATTTATGTGGAGCCGTTTGAGCGCGGTTATGGCACGACGATCGGCAATTCGTTGCGGCGTGTTCTGTTGGCGTCGTTGCGCGGCAGTGCGGTGACGGCCATCCGTATTGAAGGCATTAATCACGAGTTTTCCGCCATTCCGGGCGTTCAAGAGGATGTCACGGATGTGGTGTTGAACCTGAAGAAATGCCAGATTCGGTTGAACAAAAAGGAGCCGCTTATCTTTTCATTCTCCCACCGGGGGCAAGGCCCTGTTACGGCGGGAGAGATTTTTAAGGGTCAGGACATCGATGTGTTTGATCCGGATAAAGTGATGTTCAATGCCACGACCAAGAGCGCGAAGGTGGACATGGAGATCAAGGTGGCGAATGGCCGGGGCTACGTTACGGCGGAGCAGTTTGAACTGGAGCATGCGCCTCTGGGCACGGTATACCTGGACGCGAACTTCTCGCCGGTTGTCAAGGTGAATTTCCAGGTGGAAGATGCGCGCGTTGGTCAAATGACGGATTATGATCGTTTGATATTGGACATTTGGACCAATGGATCGATCACGCCGGAAAAGGCCTTGGAAGAGGCGTCGGCTCTTCTGATTGATCATTTGCGCATCTTTGTGAAGCAGGAGCGGGAAGACGGAGAATTGAATTCCCAGGCGGGCAGTGACAATCCCGAACTGATGCGGGTGCTTTCTCGCTCGGTCGATGAACTTGAGTTGAGCGTACGCGCGGCCAATTGTCTCAAGGCGGCCAATATCCGCACGATTGGCCAGTTGGTAATCCGCCAGGAAAGCGAAATGCTGCAATTTCACAACTTTGGCAAGAAATCGCTAGATGAGATCAAGTCGATTCTTGAGTCCATGGGGTTGTCATTGGGCATGCCAGTTCAGGGCCTTGTGGCGGCCGCTCCTCTTGAACCTGTCATAGAGGACGAGGAAGAGGACGAGGACGAAGAAGACGAGAGTGACGAAGAAGAAGAGGACGAATAACCATGCGGCATCTTAAGTCAGGAAGACGCCTGGGCCGGAACATGGCCCATCGAAAAGCTACCATGAAACATTTGGCGGTGGCGCTGTTCAAACATAATTCGATAGAAACCGGATTGATGAAGGCAAAGGAACTCCGCATGTTTGCGGAACCGCTTATTACGCTGGCCAAGAAAGACTCGGTGGCGAACCGCCGCCGTGCTTTTGCCAAGTTGCGTGACAGCGAGGCGGTGAAAAATCTATTTACGGTGATCGGCCCTTCGTTTGTGGAACGGCCCGGCGGGTATACGCGCATACTTCATCTTAAAGAACGTGTTGGGGATGCGTGCCCGATGGCGCGCATCGAATTGGTTGGCCTGGGCGAAGTCAAAGAAAAGTAATTTGTAAGACGGGCAATTTCTGCGGAGTGGCGCTTTTGGGCGCTGCTCCGTATGATTTTTCCAGGAGAGCCCGTGCGCCTGCAGCAGACGCCGCGGGCATTCGCGGTTGAGTCTATTTCTGTTTCTACTTCAGCGGCTGGCCGTTGAGTTCGCCGGTGAGGGCGTTTAAGAAGGCCGTGATGGAGGCGGCGTCCCCTTCGGAGAGGGTTTTTCCGGCTTGATATTTCGCCATTGTCTGGACAGCCTCTTGCAAGTTGGAGATGGTGGAATCATGAAAGTAGGGGAAAGTCAGGGCGATGTTGCGCAGGGTGGGCACTTTTAGTTTAAATTTGTCCGTATCTTTGTTGGTGACGTTGAATCGTCCGAAGTCGGGTTTCTGAGGGTTGCCGCGGTCCTTGAAGTAATCTTTATAAAGTCCCATGATCTCGAAGGATTGTCCGCCAAGGATTTTTCCGGCGTGGCAGGTGGCGCAGCGATGGGCCTTGAAAAGGTCATAGCCTTTTTTCTCTTCGGGGGAAAGTGCATCGGCCTGGCCGCGCAGGAATTTATCCAGTTTTGAGGGGGTGTCAAGGGTGCGCTCGAACGTGGCGATGGCTTCCGTAATGGTTTCTTTGCTGTATCCTTGGGGGTAGACCGCCTGGAAGGCCTGGGTAAGTTCGGCGTCCTGTTGGAGTTTGCCGATGGCTTCGGGCCAATTGGAAGCCATTTCAATGGGGTTGTTTACGGGGCCGTCGGCTTGTTCCTCGAGGGTTGCGGCGCGTCCGTCCCAGAATTGTTTGAATTGGAATCCTGCGTTGAAGACGGTTGGGGCGTTGATGTCGCCGAATTTCTGTCCAACGCCTTCGGAGAATTTCTTCTGATCCGTTCCGCCTTTTTGAAGGTCGTGGCATCCGGCACAGGCGAGTGAATTGTCTTTGGAGAGGCGTTTGTCATGGAACAGTTTATTTCCCAAGGCTACCTTCGCCGGGTCGAGAGCTGGCGTGTCCGGCAGCGGCTGAATGGCTTCATTCTTGAACGGTTCGGCCACTCCGCTGGTGGCGTAGTGTTTGGTGCGGGTGTCTTTGATCCAGGCGAGCACGCTGTCCCGTTCCGCGGCGGTGAATCCGCCGTTCCAGTGCAACGCGAGGTAGCGCATGGGAGGCATGGATTTATCCATTAGCACGAACTCGGTTTTTGCCAGGAGAGGTTCGGTGACGGGGCCGCCGTTCTGCGGGAATAATTCTTCGAGATAATTGATGAATCGCGTACCTTGGCGGATATCGGTTTCTATGATTTGTTTTGCCACAGGGAACTTGGCGTAAAACGGCAGGGTGTATTCGGGGGTATGGCAGTTGACACACTTGGTTCCCAAGGCGCCAAGCGCCTTGGCGAACAAGGGATTGTCCGGTTTCGCTTTGGTGATGCTGTTTGCCGGCAGTCCCACCACAAGATTGGAAACCGGCAATGCCAACCCGAACAGGATCAACACGATGAGGATAATCACTAAGCGCTTCATACACTCGTCTCCTTACGGTTATCTGCCTAGGTTTATTCCTTATTCAGCGGATACTTAACGCGAGAACGCATTCTGGGGGATGTTTCTTCGAACAGTTGCATTACCTTTACTGCGAATTCCTGTATGAGGAAGGGTTTTTCCATGGAGGGGCGCTTGACGCGTTCCAGGAATTTCCGCGTTTCAAAATTCATGGTGTCGGCGGTGATAAACATGGTTCGTTTTGCCAAAGCGGGATGAGTGGCGGCGAGAAACTCGAAGAGTTGGGGTCCGCTTAAATCGCCGGGCAGCCGCACATCGAGTACAACGGCGTCATAATGATGTTTTTGGATGAGTTCAATGGCCTCCGCGCCGGTGCCTGTGGTATCCACGGTAAATCCGCGCATTTCCAGGACCATGGCCAGCATTTCCAGCAAGTCTGCTTCGTCATCTACAACGAGCAATCGCCGTTCCGCGGGCGGTTCCACGGTTTCAATCTCCGGCGCAACGGTTATTGCTGCTGGTTCATGGCTCAAGGGCAACTGAATATGAAACGAAGCGCCCTGATCGGTTTTGTCCAGGAACAATTGTCCCCCATACTCATTTATCACTGTCTGGGAGAGGCTGAGGCCGAGGCCGACGGCGCCTTCGCTCTTTCGTGTGGTAAAGAAGGGTTGGAAAATGGAGTTTTGTATTTCTTCGGGAATACCGAGTCCGTCGTCCCGCACCCAGATGGATACCTGTCCCGCCTCCTGTGCAATTTCAAATATAACTTGCTCCTGCGCAGCACGTAAGGCATTATCAAGGAGGCTCATAAACACTTGTGCCAATTGATTGGGTACGCATTCCACCGGCCCCGCAGATTCTGGCAAGCGCCATTCAATCCGCTTGTTTTGCGAGCGGGTAAACATGGGCTGTACGGTGTCGTGGACCAACTGAGTGAGTTCCGTGGGGACGCGTTCGCCCGGGAATCCCCGTCCGAATTCCAGGAGGTTTTCCACGATCTCTTTGCAGCGAATGCTGTTTCGGAGCATTTTATCCACGGCGCCGGGCACTTGTTCGGGGGGCAGGCCTCGTGCAAGGAGGTCGGCGAAGCCGATGAGAACGCCGAGCGGGTTGCGCAATTGATGGGCAACGGTGACGGCAATTTGGGAAGCCAGAGAGGTTTGCTGCCGTCCCAGGATTTCGTTTTCCAGACTGCGCAATGGGGTGACGTCACGTATAATGCACGCTACCTGTTCTATTTCCTCATCGGGACCGGACATTGGGACAAGAAGCGTTTGGAACCAGCGTGGAGCGCCGGCATCTTCCAGGATGGCCTCGCCCTGAACCACGGCATCGGTGTCAAAGACCTGTTCACACGCACAGGACCAGCGGGAATTGAGGCCTGGAAACCGCATGCGGCAGCATACGGGCTGATGTTTTGCGGCTTCATTTTCACATAGGGTGATGAGATGATCGTTGGCAAAGACCACCCGCCGGTTTCGGTCAAAGACCTGCAGTCCGAGCGGCACCAGATTCATGATGTTTTCAACCACGGCATTCAGATAATCCGTGCTGCTCTGAAGTTTTGTCCGTGGCATTTGTAAGGCCACCGCCACGCCATCTCTTAGTCCTTGGGCGTCAAACATGGGTTGAACGCTGATATTAAAAGGCAAAAAGCGTCCTTTAGGGGCGAGCAACTGTCCTTGGAATTCGACCGATTTCGCTGAACGGCGCTGCCGCAACACGCGTCTCAATTCCCCGGCTGTTTCGTCATCAAAGTAAACGGCCAGTTCTTGTCCGGAGAGACTTTCCAACGCTTTCCCCAATTCATGGGCGAGCGCCATATTCGCCAGGGTAATGATGCCGTTATTATCCAGGACGGCAAAAGGATGGGGCATTGCCTCGGCCATGGCGCGTTGACGGCGTCGTTCTGACGCTAAAGTTTCCCGCTCTATTTGTGAGAAGTATTCCGCTACATGGTGGGTGTACCGCGCTTCGAAATCCAATGCCATTTCGTAAAGGTCGCTATCCGTCAGCCCGGGGATTTTACCCAAACATGTTGAGACTAATACACGGCGGGCAATTTGTAACAATTCAATCGCGGTATCGAATCCTTTGCCTGTGGAACGCACCATTTCAGAAAAGATTACCGCCATTTCATTTGCGCGGTCAGGCCGTCCCTCCAACCCGTCAATTAACCGCTCGAACCACTCTCGAACCAATAAGCGGGCCTGTTCGGCGTATTCAGGAGGCAAGGCGGACAAAATAGCCGAACAACAATCGTCGGCCCGGGGGGCGAGATATCCAGTTAGAAACTGTGCCTTTTCGGTTATCATGGATATGAATCCTTTAGCCAAGTATATATAAAAGGATGGTATTTAATTGTATGTCAGCATCGATAATAACGCTAATATATGCTGCAACGTCAAATTATTATGAAGGGATGCTTCGCGGAAAGAAAACTCCGAATATTTTTAGGGGTATGAGCCCGGAATTGCCGCACGATTCATGTGATATGGCGAGCGTTTTCTTATTGCGATCATGAAACAGGAGTACACGCCGCTATGATGGAAAACAGGTGTATTGGGGAGCGGCAGGATGTCCTTACCGCGCGCGTCAGGCGCTGGAGGATATCGTCTGGATTGAAATGGCGCAGTTTGCATACTAGGCTAGAATGGTTTTGATCTGTGAAAGCCGTGTTGAAGTGAAAGAATGAATTCAAAGAAAGAGAGCGGATTATGAGATTGAGTATTATTACGATAAGCGCACTAGTGTGTTTGGCGGGATGCAGTGTTCAAGCGCCTACAGGAGGGCCTGCGCAAGGCGCCGTCACGATAGGGTTCATCGTGAAACAGCCGGAAGAACTCTGGTTTCAGCATGAATGGCAGTATGCGCAGCAATGCGCGGACCAGTATGGATTCAAACTGATCAAAATGGGTGCGCCTGACGGAGAAAAAGTTCTGTCGGCCATTGATTCACTGGCGGCGAACAAAGCACAGGGGTTTGTTATTTGCACGCCGGATGTGCGATTGGGGCCCGCGATTATGGCCAAAGCCAAAACCTATGGGATGAAAGTCTTCAGCGTGGATGATCAGTTTGTCGGGGCGGATGGGCAATTTATGGATGTGCCGTACATGGGCATTTCCGCTTCCCAGATAGGCCGTCAAGTGGGGGAATCGCTGTATGCGGAGTTTAAGAAGCGGAATTGGCCGGTGGAGGAAACCGCTGCCTGTGCGATCACATTTGATGAATTGAATACCGTAAAGGAGCGTACGGACGGCACCTTTGCGGCATTGACGGAGGCGGGTTTTCCGGCGGAGCGGATTTACCGGGGCGCGGAAAAAATCACGGATGTTCCGGCGGCTTTTGACGCGGCGAATATTGTGCTTACGCAACACCCGGAGGTGAAGCGGTGGATAGTCTTTTCCGTGAATGAAGAAGGCGTGCTCGGGGCCATTCGGGCCATGGAAGGGCGTGGTTTTACTTCAGAAAACGTTATTGCCATCGGTATTGGCGCGGGAATCGGATTTATGGAATTCGAAAAAACACAACCTACGGGATATTTCGCCACGGCGGTGATCAGCCCGAAGCGGCATGGCTTTGGAACGACGGAACTTCTGTATAAGTGGATCAAGGACAGCGTAGAGCCTCCCAAGGACACCCGTACCAAGGCGACGATTGCCACGCGGGAGAACTACAAACAAGTCAAGCAGGATCTTGGCATCGAGTGAGGCGATTCGCCCTTGGAAGAGAAAGGCGTATGTTCATGAAATCGATATTTTCTGTAGTGCTATTGGCAGTTCTGACCTCTGCGGGGTATACGGAAGAAACTGCGCCGAAACTCAAAGAGGTGGTCGTTGTCTTCAAAACCCATTACGATATTGGATATACCGATTTAGCCTCGAAGGTGATTGATTATTACCGCACCCGCATGATCGATAAAGCGCTCGATGTGTGTGATAAAAGCCAGGGGTTGCCTCCGGAACAGCGCTTTGTATGGACGATTCCGGGCTGGCCCATGGCGAAAATCCTCGCGGATCCGCAGATGCCGGCGCGGCGGGACCGGGTTATGAATGCTTTGAAGCAGGGATGGTTTGTTACGCATGCAATGCCGTATACGTTGCATACGGAATCACTGGAAGTGGAGGAGTTGGTGCGGGGCTTAGGATTTGCGTCGAATGTGGCGCGCGGCGCTGATCTCCCGTTGCCGCTGGATGCGAAAATGACGGATGTTCCCTCGCATTCGTGGGTAATTCCGACGCTGCTGAAACAGGCCGGGGTGAAATTCATGCATATTGGGTGTAATGGCGCCAGTGCGTCGCCTGAACTGCCCCGGTTGTTCTGGTGGGAGGGACCCGACGGTTCCCGTGTGCTTACGATGTATTCCGGGGAGTATGGATCGGGGTTGAATCCGCCCAAGGACTGGCCGTACGTCACGTGGCTTGCCTTGATTCACAGCGGGGACAATCAGGGGCCGCCCACGCCGGAAAGTGTGACAGATCTTCTAAAAAAAGCGCAGCAGGAACTTCCAGGAGTAAAGGTGCGCATGGGACGGTTACAGGACTTCGCGGATGCGGTGCTTGCAGAAGGAAAAGAGATACCCGTAGTGTGCGCGGATCTGCCGGATACCTGGATCCATGGGGTGATGTCCATGCCGGTGGAAAGCGGGATAGCGCGGAGGGTGCGGCCCACTATTGGAACGCTGGAAGTGCTCGACACGTTGCTGGGGCTTTGGGGTGCGGTGAAACCGGCTGAACCTCTACGGATGGCGGAAGCGTATGAACACAGCATGATGTTTGGCGAGCATACGTGGGGGTATGATGTGAAGCGTTTCGATCCGCGTGTGTATGGGAAGGAATGGGAACAACGGCGCGCCCAGGGCGATTATAAGCCCCTTGAACAATCCTGGGTGGAAAAAGGGGGCCATGTTTATGCGATGGAACAGTTGGTGATGCCTGCGCTGGAAGCGCGCATGGAAGCGCTTGCCCAAGCCGTCGATTTGGATAATCAACGGATTGTGGTGTTTAATCCGCTGCCCTGGCCTTGCGATGGAGTAGTAAAGGTATCCGGTATTCACAAGGTTAAGCGGAGTCTGAACGATCTGGCGCAGAATGGGCGTGTGGCGTTTGATCACGATGGGGATTCCGTATCATTCATTGCGCGGGATGTGCCGCCCACCGGATATCGGACGTATGCCTTTGAGAAAGCATGGAAGACGAAGAAAACTCCGGATCTTGCGGTGGACAAGGCAGCCCACAGGTTGTCCAATGAATTTTTTCAGGTAGAAGTGGATCCAAAGCGCGGATGCATCGCGTCGTTAGTGGAATTGAAAACGGGCCGCGAGTTGGTGGATTCGAATGGTGAATATGGGCTTGGTCAATACCTGTATGAACGGTTCAGCAAGCAGAATTCCGATGCGTATCTCCGGGACTACCCGAAAACGCAGGCCTCGTGGGTGGAGGGTGATTTTGGAAAACCGGGATTGCCGCCTGCTGATGAGGCGCCATACCGTGCGTTGACCCATGGCGACTGGACCGTGGATATGGAGTGTGGAAAGACTTCTGTCTGCGTGCGGATGCACGCCAAGGCATCGGAGGCGCTTCCTCAGGACATTACATTAACCATCACGCTCTATAGCGGCATGCCGTATCTGGATATCGAATGGACTATTCAAGACAAATCTGCTGATCCATGGCCGGAGGCGGGTTGGCTTTGCTTTCCGCTGGGAGTATCCAAACCCCGATTTGAATTGGGCCGTTTGGGCGGTATTGTGAATCCGGTCAAGGATATTGTGCGTGGCGCCAATCATGATATGTATTGTTTGAACAGCGGCATGGCGGTGTTTGGCGAAGGCGGAGAGGGTATCGGGCTGTGCCCGTTGGATTCACCGCTGGTGAGTCTGGGGCGTCCCGGCCTGTTCCGGTATTCAAAAGAGTATCTACCCTCGAACGCCACAGTGTTTGTTAATCTCTATAATAATCAATGGGGGACGAATTTCCAGCAATGGACCGGCGGCTCGTGGAATTCCCGGGTGCGGGTGTGGGCCATTTCGAAGAAAGAAACACCGGGATCGTGGGTTACGAAAGCATGGGAAGCGCGGATGCCCTTGTTAGCGGCGCATGCCCAGGACGGCAGGGGTCCCCTGCCATTCACTCAAGCAGGTGTTCAGCTTTCACGCAAAGGTATTTTGCTCACTTCGTTCGGACAAAATCCGGATGGGCCGGGAACCGTGTTGCGGCTATGGGAGCAATGCGGAGCGGATGGCCCATGCAAGGTCATTCTGCCTTCTGGCAGTATGTTATCCAATGTTCAACCTTGTTCTTTACGCGGAGAGGCAGCAGGGGCGCCCCTTCCTGTTGAAACGGGATCGTTTAGTGTAGAGATGCCGCATTATGCGCCTGTTAGTGTTCTGATTGACTCAACGTTATAAAAAGGCGTCTATAACTCAATCGCGGGATTGTGGAAGCGGTGGAGGACGGTGTGGTGGGTCAAATCGCGTTGCAGCGGCGTGATGCTGACCATGTTGTTTTCAATGGCTTCGAAATCCGTGCCCGATTCCGGGATATGCGTGGGTTCCGCGCCGCCGATCCAGTAATACGCGCCGCCGCGGGGGTCTTCCCGCTGAATGATTTCGTCGAGATAGTTGCGGCGGCCCATGCGTGTGATGGCGATGCCCTTGAGTTCTTCATAGGGAATGTCGGGAACGTTTACATTAAGCATGGTGTCTTCCGGCAAACCGTGTTCCAGAATGTATCGGCCCACCTTTATTGCGATGCGCGCCGCGGTCTCCAGATGCTTTGGACGCCGGTAGGTGCATGAAACGGAAAACGAAGGCACGCCAAGAAGCATCCCTTCAAAGGCGCCCGCCACGGTTCCCGAATAGGTTACGTCATCGCCCAGGTTCGCCCCGGAATTGATGCCTGAGACGACCAGGTTGGGCCGGCGCCCGATTAACTGGCGTACGGCCAGCATTAGGCAATCGGTGGGGGTGCCATCCACCATAAACCAATTGGGTTTTAGGCGGGTGACCCGCAGGGGCCGGTGCAACGATACGCCATGCCCCACGGCGCTTTGCTGGCGGTCCGGGGCATAGACATGCACCTCCCCCAGTTCCGTCATGGCCTCGTTCAAGGCCATTAGACCGGGCGCATTGATTCCATCGTCATTGGTAATAAGGATTAACGGCTGTGCCATATGTATCATTCATTTCCAAAGGTTGAGCGGGTGTTTATATCATACCGGTTGGGCAGAGTCCAATCTAGTTTTCCGGGTTGTCATTGGCGGAGGGCGTATTATTTATTGAAATACAGATGCCGCACGGCGTAGAACTCATTATCCGGGGAATGGGGCAGGACAACCCAAAACAGTTCTTTAATGGACCATGGGATGATGCGGATGGAGGTGCAGGTTTCGAGGCGCACTCCTTTGGGCAGGGCAAATGTATAGTCCAACAGGCCATGCAGGGTTTCATCCGCGGGTCCGAGGGTGGTTTTTCCCAGGATTTCCGTTTGTTTCATGAAGAGGACATCATATCGATCATCCGCGTCGAGTTGAAGGGTAAGACTTTTTCCTTCCATTGGTTTATCCAAGTCGATATCAAGCCCGTAGGATTCAATTTGAATTCTGTCCACCGATGTATTCAATTGATTCAAGGTAAGACGTTTCATGAGAGGAAAACGGTAGGCATCGGTATCGATTAGATGGTCGTATCGGCCCATGTTCATGGCGAGAATTGTTTTCCATCGTTCCAGACTCCAGAGGGGGCCGCGCGTGATGGCCCACAGGTGCTTGAGATATTCGTTCAGCCGGGGATTATCTAGTGCGCTTTCGGGGTTTTGGAGAATGCGGGCGTATCCCGGGGGAACGTATCGCAGGTAATGCCCCGGCCGTTGAAATGGAAAATACTGTGCGGGCAGGCGGGAAAGGAGAGGGTCTCCCAATCCCATATTGTCAATGACAAACATTTCAGGGCCGGCGAAAAAGCCGAGCATTCCCACGGCGCTCCCTTCCACGACCCGGTAGCCTTGCGCATACACTTCCCGGCCCGAATGAGCATTCTGATGGGTATTGGCAAAGGGCACTCCGCATAAGCGGGGGATAAGGCCGGTGTTTTGATAATAATAGCTTCGTTCATTGGCGATGCCGTGATCGTCGCAGTTTCCATTCAAGGACAGGGACAATTCTTTTTGGCCGCCGAGATACACGGTTGGATTTGGCATATAAGGGCTTAAGACGAGGAGAAGAGCGAATGCCCAGGCGACCGCTTTCGGCGAGGTCAGAAACTGCATTTGCACCAGCAAGGCCGCCGCACAGAACAAGGGGGTGGCAAAAAAGCGGCCACTCATAAAATCGCCGCCTACCCATAGTATGTAGGCGAGATAAACAAGGATGCCCAGGGCCAGACTGCGGTTTTTACTTGTTCCCCGGATTGCGGTGATTCCTATTACGATAAGGAGTGCCGGTAAAGTGACGTGATCCATGCGCAGGGAGTTTTTGAAATAGGCTGCGCCCTGCCCGAGTAGATCCAGGCGGCTCAGGCCGCCGCCGAGTTTGGCATAGGCGGTATTTGGGAAGGGAAATCCATAGTAGACGAGCGAGAACAGTTCCCAGGCGGCGAAGGGGGCCATTCCAATAATGACCGCCGCGGTGGCGCGCCAGGAACGCTGACGCCACCATGCCCACGCCAGTGCAGGCCCCACCAGCAGCAGCGTATCCATGCGGTTGACCAAACACAAGTGTGCCACAAAGGACATAGCCAACAGTGTTAGGGGACGTTCCGGCGCCCGGAACAGGAGGATGAAAAAGACGGCCAGCAACAGATGGGTCAACGGATTTTCCAACCCGGAGGTGGAATAGTCTATAAAGGCACGGGAAGCGAGGAAGATCATCAGGATGCTCAGCATGGACCATGCATTGCGGCGCAGACTGGCGGTTATGAGGAGTACGGCTGCCAGGCTGAATATCATGGCCATCAGAAGGGGGGTGTAATACATTTCCTTTGTGACGGCATAGACCCCCGTGACGAGGAGCATCCATAAGGGATTTGTGTAGCTTTGGACGCGTTCCGCGGTATTCCATCGTGCGCCGTGCCCATGCGCCAGGTTATCCGAAACCCGGAAGGTAATGAAGGCGTCATCGTTCAGCCATGCCGTACATAGTAACACCCCCAGGAAAATCGCCAGTGCGAGTAGAATTAATCCCCATGCCAATGGGATTTCTTTAGTTTTTACTTTGTCTAGTGTATATGGTTCCGCCATGGATGGTATTGCCTTCTCTTAAAACCTCAAAACTGCTTTCTTGTTTTGGAAGAAAGCAGTTTGCATAACCATAGCATAATTCCGCCTTTGTTCGCGATCCTTTGGCCCGATTTCTTGCGTGAGCGCCAGGCGCGGATTACTATTGAGACGTTTTGAACAACAAAGGGATATTTGTTGGCGTATGCGTGAAAAAGGGTCCTTACAGCGCCTTGGATACTGGGCCGGCCTCGCGGCTATCATGCTGATAGCCATTGCATTGCGATGTGGTGGTGTGGTGCGGGAGTCCGCTTGGTTTGATGAAGTGCTCAGTCTCCAGACACTGGACGCTTCTTCCCTTTCAGCGTTTTGGACCCGGCTATCCGAGGCGGATCCTCCGGCGATTCTTGCACCAGGATATTTTACGGTGGAGTATGGCTGGGCGAGTGTATTCGGACATTCTGTGATTTCTCTTCGCTGTTTTAGTCTTATCTTCGGAATCCTGTCCATACCCCTTCTCGCCTTGTTGGGCCGCCGTTTTGCAGGCGGGAGTGCCGGCCTGATCGCCGCGCTTTGTCTGGCCTGTTCGCTGCCCCATATTTATTATTCCCAGGAAATCCGGATGTACGCGCTGGTTCTTTTCCTGACCCTGCTATCGGTGGAGACCCTTTTGCGTGCCATGGAGGGGAAGGAGCAGTACTGGTGGTTAATCCATGGGTTTTCAAATGCATTATTGATATGGAGCAGCATTTTCACTTTAGGGATGGTGTTGGTGGAAGGTCTCTGCCTGCTGTGGGCGGATCGCGAGAAATGGCAAAGGAGTGTTAAGTGGGGGATTTTTCATGTGGCCCTTTTGGGGCTTTTCGCAGTTTGGTTTGCCACGCATTATGTAAACAGTGCGTTTTGGATGCCGGCGCCCACGTGGCGTGAAGGGGTGAACACCTATGTGGTTTTTGCCGGGGGGCGTTTTTCGAATGAGAATCCTTCGCCCTATTTGCCTGGAAATTTCTCGTTGGATGGGATGCTCATTGTTTTCTATTTCTTTTGTGTAATCTTTACCCTTTTACGGCGTGGACAATTATCCCGGTGTCTTATGTATTTGCTTCTTGGATGGCTGATTATTCCGCCGCTAGTGCTTTTCACGCTTGCAGTGGTTTGGAAGCCCTGCTTTTTGTACCGGTATGTGTTGTATGCGTCGTTTCCGCTATACCTGTTTGCAGGTTCCGCCTTTGTTGCTCTTTCCTCAAAATGGATACGGAGCGCATTTGTTGTGGCGATAGTGCTTTTGTATGGGTATCAGAATCTTGTTTGTATGCAAGGGCCATTCAGGCCGGATTACCGGACCGTATCGGATTTTATCGTGCATATGGATGATTTGCGGAATGCTTCATCCACGGTCCCTGTGCTCATCCTGAAAGATCCTCTTAACCGGTTACCGATGCAGTATCTGAATAGTATTCCCGGTGACCGGTTGTTTTCCGCACATGGCGCCGGCGATCTGGAATCGCAAACACTTGCTCTCTTGCGAAGCCATGGACAGATCTATGTGTTGTTTTGGCGGTGGGATCGATTGGATGCATATCAGACCTTTTTGGAACGGCGCCGGATTATAGTTCGGAAGTGGAGTTTCGGAGGCATGCCGCCCCTTTCTCTTTATATGCTTTCCGAGGCCACGGATGATATAATTGTAAAGAATGAAGACAAAAAAGGTATCCACTAACGTGAGGTGGAAAAGGCTTTTTGTCATATGAATTTCAGAGCGGGGTTGGTATGCGCGGCAAGTCGTTTTCTGTAGTGTTGAGTATTGGTTTTGGATTGCTGTTGGGGGCGGCGGATATCGCATGGGGGGGCGAAGCGGTCCATTGGTCCAGCAGTGCGATTCAGAACGGGATGTATATTACTTGCTCTTTCGAGGGTGTGGAGCAGTCACGTGTGCAGAAAGAAGGACAGGACTTCTTGAGGTTGAGTATGGCAGGGGTAGGAGTTTCCGGTGCTTTGGGGCAGCCGGAACTGCCCGCTTGGCGGCGTTGGGCGGAAGTGCCCGTAAATGCGGTGGATGTGCGCCTGGAGGTACTCAGTGAATCCCGCGCAGAGGTGAAGTTGGCAAGCGATGTGCAAGGATTGCCGGTATATCCGGTCCAGCCTCCGGTGGAAAAAGTTCCGAATGCCAAACCGCAGACGTTGGTCTGGGATCGCAATTATTACACCTCCTCGAAAGCTGCGGAACCGCCTGTTGCCACATTAGAATACTTTGGAATTCAGCGTGGCCGCCATCTGTATCTTTTGACGGTGTATCCCCTAGTATATGCCCCTTCCGCCAATACGCTTGTCTCCAGGAGCAATCTCTCATTGCAGATTACGTGGGATTGTGACGGACAAGCAGCTCAATACCGCGCGGCGCGGTATGCTGCGCCTTTGAGTGATGCGGCGATAAATTCCTTGTTGCTGAATCCGTCTGATCAAATTGTCAGTGGATTTCATAATCAACCTGCCGGTTACCTCATTATTGCGGCGCCGGCGTATGTGGCCAATACGGATCTTGTGAGCTTCGCGGCCTGGAAGCGGGAGCGGGGATTTTCCGTGACGCTGGTATCCACGGCGGATACCGGCTCCACGAATACTTCCATCCGGAACTATATTTTGAATGCCTACACCGGCTGGGCAATTCCCCCGCAGTTTGTACTTTTGGTGGGAGATACCGACACCATTCCCGGGTTTATAGGCAGTGGAGAAGGCAGCCCGTATACGGATCTTAACTACACGACATTGGAAGGTGCGGAATATTACACCCCGGACATTTGGCTTGGCCGGTTTTCAGTGACTTCGCCAACTGAATTGGGCAATGTGGTCGACAAGGCCCTGAGTTATGAACATGGAGAATGGGCTACTGCCGCCGGTTGGGAAAAGTATGCTTCCTTTATGGCCGGTGAGGATAATTATTATGTCACTGAGGGTACGCATAACGCCGTGATTACGGACCATTTCACTCCCGCGGGTTTCACCTCTCAAAAACTCTATGTGATCACCTACGGCGCCACTACGCAGCAGGTTGCCAACGCCTTGAATGCGGGGCGCTCCATGATGATTTATTCCGGGCATGGAGGAGTGGATTACTGGGCGGACGGCCCTGTTTTCGAACCGGAAAACGTGGATGCCTCCAGCAACGATGCATATCCTTTTGTTTGGGCGTTTGCCTGTGTAACCGGAACGTATACCGACAGTGAATGTTTTGGGGAAACCTGGTTGCGCGATGACCATGGCGGATTGGCCTACATCGGATCTTCCGTGAATTCTTATTGGGATGAAGATGATATACTGGAACGTGCCTTTGCGGACGCGTATTTTGTGGATGGATTGACGTGGATAGGCGGTTTCCTGAACGGTTCCAAAGCTCATTATTACGCTTATTATGGGAATACCAGCACCACCCGCCGCTATTTCGAAATGTACAATTTGCTGGGGGATCCCGGAGTTGATGTTTACTCTAATGTGATTCAAGATCTTGCCCCCGCCCATGCCTCAGTAATTCCTATGGCTGCGTCCTCGTTTGAGGTATCCAACCTTCCGGACAGTGCGGTGTGCGCCATTACCCGGGATGATGTGCTGTATGGCGTGGGGATTAGCAGCGGGGGAGTGGCCAGCATCTCCCTGGATCCCGTGTTGACGGACGGTGAGGGACTGCTGACGGTCACCTGTCACAATTACCGGCCCTACCAAGTTACGTTGCCTGTAGCTGCGGGTTCGGATGGGATGGTCAGTTTTGACCATGACGTTTACGGTTGCACCATGAGCGCTATGATCAATCTTACGGATTCTGATTTGACCGCCTTTAGCAATTACGGCGTCACCGTGACGAGCGCCAGCGGTGATTCGGAAACCGTGATCCTTACTTCGTCAGTGGAAGGAGCATTTTCCGGGACGATGGATTTTGCATGTACAACCGGCGGAGCAGAGCCGGAGGATGGTCTGCTGCAAACTGTTGATGGCGATGTGATTACAGTGTTGTATCATGACGAAGATACGGGTGGAGGGGAGCCAGCGGATAAGACGGACACTGCCACTATGGATGCGCAAGGTCCGGGCATCATAGATGTGGAAGTCTCGGATATCACGATGATAAGCGCCACCATCACTGTCACTACCGATGAGCCGGCCACGGTACAAGTGCTTTGTGGCCTGGCTTGTGGCGGGCCGTACAACTTCCTTGCTGACGATATGGTTCTTGCAACAACGCACGCCTTGTCTCTGAGCGGTCTTTCCCTAGACACGTTGTACTATTTCGAAGTGAATGTTTGGGATGCCGTACATAATGAGAGCAGCGGTTCCTGTTACAGTTTTCGCACCCTTGAACAGCGCGATTATTTTTCCGAAGCCTTTTCCAGCGATAATGATCTCAGTAATCATACGTTGACGTTCACGCCCGATGGTTCAATTAGCTACTATCGTGCGTGTATAGTGCCGGCCGCCGTTTTTCCGGTGGATCCCGCCACGGATGCGACAACGTATAACTTAAGCGATGATGGCAGCGTTCTGATTTCACTTTCCGGCGGAGAACAGGTGTCGTTGTATGGAACTTCCTATTCTTCGTTCTATGTGAATGCAAATGGCAACATTACTTTTGGACACTATGACGGCTCCTATACCGAAAGCTTAGGGATACATTTTTCCAAAGTAAGAATTTCGGGCGTTTTCGATGATATTGATCCTGAAAGCGGGGGAACAATTGGGGTGAAGTATCTGGAGGATCAGGTGGTGGTTACGTGGTTGGACGTGCCACTGATCCATTCGGCCTTGACCAATAGTTTTCAAATTCAAATGCATTATGACGGCGTTATAGAGATTACCTGGTTGGAAATTTCCTCGACAACCGGTGTTGCCGGGTTGTCTCAAGGCGCGGGCACCCCGGATGATTTTATAGAAAGTGATTTAACGGTATATGAGGATTGCAGCGCAATTGAAGGTGAAGAAGGGGAAGGCCAGGCCGAAGGTCAAGCCGAGGGTATGATAGAGGGCGAAGGTCAGGCCGAGGGCATCATAGAGGGCGAAGGCCAGGCCGAAGGCGTGATTGAGGGCGAAGGTCAGATCGAAGGCGAAGGTCAAGTCGAGGGTATGGTAGAAGGGGAAGGCCAAGCCGAAGGCGAGGGTATGATAGAAGGGGAAGGCCAAGTTGAAGGCGAGGGCATGATAGAAGGAGAAGGCCAAACCGAAGGTCAAGCCGAAGGCGTGATAGAGGGTGAAGGTCAGATCGAAGGCGAAGGTCAAGTCGAGGGTATGGTAGAAGGGGAAGGTCAAGCCGAAGGTGTGATTGAGGGCGAAGGTCAAATCGAAGGCGAAGGTCAAGCCGAAGGCGAGGGTATGATAGAAGGGGAAGGCCAAGCCGAAGGCGTGATTGAGGGCGAAGGTCAAATCGAAGGGGAAGGCATCGTCGAAGGCGAAGGCGAGAATGGCATTCACACGGCGGATCAGGATGGCGACCATCAAATCAGCCTGTCGGAATTGCTTCGAATTATTCAGTTCTTTAATTCAGGCGGCCTGTATTGTCAGGCGGGAACCGAGGATGGTTTTGCGCCTGGAGCTATTGGCGACCATAGTTGTGCACCTCATGCAAGCGATTATGTGCCACAAGATTGGGTGATCAGTCTGTCGGAATTGCTTCGAATCATTCAGTTTTTCAATTCCGGCGGGTATCATGCGTGTCCAGGCGAAGTAACGGAAGATGGATATTGCCCTGGTTTGTATTAATCATTTATCGTGATACCACTTAATTGCCGGGCGCTGTCAGGGCATCCGGCGGTTATCTAATGTTTCTAATTTGTTTCTGACAGGGAAGAAGCGCCAGGTGCATGGGATGGGGGCGGTTATATTCGGTGAAACATCCCTATGCGCCCGTGGTAATATGAGGGGAATCAAATAACAGGGCGAGGAGATGAGTCAGCGCTACGAACATTCTTTGGCGGCGTTCGCCATTCGCCGTCCGGTCACGGTTTTCATGGTGGTGATTTCCATGTTGGCCGTGGGCGTTATTTCCTGGCCAATGATTCCGGTTGATTTCACCATCCGGATGGATTTCCCATGGCTGTCTGTTTGGGTCCCTTATCCGAACAGCACCCCGGAACAGGTGGAGAAACAGATTGCGATCCCCGCCGAGGGAGAACTGCGCACCCTGCCGAAGTTGAGGCGAATCACGTCAAACTCTGATGCAAATGGATGTTGGGTGGGCCTCGATTTTGAGACCGACACGAATATGAAGCTGGCGTATCGGGAACTCCAGGATGCGGTGGAGCGGTTGCGGCTGAAACTTCCTCAGGATGTGGAACACATTATCACTCACCGGGGCAGCATGGATCGGTTGAACATCCTTCGGTTCGTATTGTTCCGGTCGGAACGTCAAGATGATCTCGCCGTGTTCGCGCGAACACACATGAGCCGCCGTCTTTTGCGGGTTCCTGGAGTGGCCGAAGTGGAAATAGGCGGCAGTGCGGAAGAATCCATTTATGTGGATTTTAATCAGGATGCCCTGCGCAGCCTCGGCCTGGATCTGTACCAGGTGATACAATCCCTGTATGCCAGCAGTGCCAGCTTGGGCGCGGGGCAGCTTGAAGAAGGCCAGACCCGGTATGTGGTGCGCACCCAGGGTGAGTTTTGTTCCCCGGATGAATTGGCGAATACAGTCATTTCCCCGCTGGGTATACGATTGAAGGAGGTGGCGAAGGTTTCCGTCCGAGGGCCGCAAGGCGCGCAAAATTTCAGCATTGACGGCAAGCGGGGCGTGTTTGTGGGCGTGATCAAGGAACCCGGCGCCAATGTGGTCGCGACCTGCGATGCGGTGAAACTGGAATTGGAAAAGCTAAAGCAACTGCCTGAGTTCCAGGGCGCGGAAATGCTGATTCTCCAGGATCTGGGTGAAATCATCCGGTTTGCACTCGATGGGCTGGTTAATGCGGGCATTACCGGCGCGATTTTGACCACTTTCGTCCTTTGGTTGTTTCTGCGCCGCTTGCGTCCCACGCTTGTGATGGTGTTTTCGATCCCCTCTTCTTTTCTAGTGGGCGTGTTGTATATCTTTTTTTCCGGGGGCGCCTTAAATGTGGTGACGATAGGCGCATTGGTTACTTCCGTGGGCATGTTGGTGGATAATGCGATCGTTGTAATGGAAAACATTCACCGGCTGAACGGTCTTGGAGGAGAAAGGCGGGAGAATGCGATCCGGGGCGCAACCGAGGTGGGGATAGCCGTAACCGCCTCCACCATCACTACATTAGTTGTATTTGTTCCTGTGTTTTATATGGATGCCGGGGAGTTGTCCATCGTCATGCGGCAATTCGCGGGACCCTTGGCCGTCACGCTTACGGCCAGTCTTGTGTTCGCGTTGACGGTTATCCCTATCACGGAAGTATATATCAGGAAGAGAAAGCCCCGGCAATTGGTGCATGTTTTTAAAACGTATATCAGGGAGAAGACAGGGGGCGCTTCCGAACATTGGAGCCGGTTTGGGCATCCGTTTGAACTCTTTCGGAAAACGACCAATCGTCTAATGGGCCCTGCCTTGCGCCATCGTGTCCTGATATTGACTTTTCTTGCGCTGCTGGTGCTCATGACGTACCTGTACCCCTACCAAACTCTGGGATTCCGCGGGGAACCGGATATTGACATTCCCCGCGTGCGGATCCGGTTGAATGTGGCTCCCAATTATGGCTATGAGCGCGCCAAGGAAACCATGAATATGTTGGTGCGCCAGGTGGAGCCTTACCGTGAAGCCTTGGGCATTGATCATCTGTATTTGGATTATGGGGGGTGGGGCGGGGTGATGGATCTCTATCTTGCCGGGGCCAAACAGGGGCTTCGCGCCAATGACTCCCTGCCACAAAACGCCGAAAATGTCCGTGCGTTCATTGCCAAAATTCTGCCTTCGGAAATACCCGGCGGGACCATGGATTTCGGCATCGGTGGAATCCGAAATGAAAACGGACGCCGTGTTGGCGTATTGGTCCGGGGTGATGATACGCAGACGGTGAATCGGTTGGCGGATGATTTCTTGCGCATTATGCAAACCTTGCCGGATATTCGAAATGTGGATTCGGATCGCCCCAAACCTTCCGATGAAATACAATTGCATGTGCATAACCAGCGCGCCGCCGAGGCAGGCATTACCCCTTACATTGTGGCCCGGTCCGTGGATTTTGCCCTGCGCGGCGCCTATTTGCCCTTTATTAAATTTGATGGAAAGGAATACCCGGTTCGCGGGCAATTCGATTGGACCGAAGGCGGAAATGTGGGTGATCTTCAGACCCTTTCCGTCCATGGCCCTAGTGGCCGGCTCGTGCCGCTGAGTGAGCTGGTCGACATGAAACACGGCGAAACTCCTCCAAGGATTTCGCGTGTTGACGCCAAAAGCTCCGTCCGGCTTTTCGGCAATACCACGGAAGAGAATCTCCTGAAGGTTCGTGACGCGCTGCAAAAACGCATCGCCCAATTTGTACTGCCGGAAGGGTATTCCATCGAATTGGACGAGGAACTTCAAAGCATTAACAAATCCATGGTGAATTACAGTAAAGCCCTTGCCATGGCGATGGTTTTAATCTATCTGGTTATGGCGGCGCTTTTCGAGTCTTGGCTGCTCCCCCTGACTGTGATGATGACAATACCCCTTGCCTTTGTCGGAGTCTATTGGACACTCTTCCTTACCAACACGCCCACCGATTTATTGTCGATGGTAGCCTCCCTGTTATTATGCGGGGTTATTGTCAACAACGGCATCGTGATCGTGGATCATATCAACCAGTTGCGGCGGAGCGGGCTTTCCAGAACGGAAGCCGTGCTGCAGGGAAACTATGATCGCATGCGTCCTGTTTTTATGACTGCGCTGACCACTACTGTGGGCGTTTTTCCCATGGCGCTCGGCGGGGGAGAAGCAGGAGATGCCCTTGTGGCACTTGGCCGTGCACTGGTGGGCGGTTTAATTACCGGAACCCTCCTGACCCTCTTTGTCGTGCCACTCGTCTATACGTTGCTCGATGATCTAAGTGCCTGGGCAAGCGATTTTACCGCCAATCTCCGAGAAATGACACTACGAACCACTCCGCGTGCCAGCCTTCCCCGAAACAGGTCCTTTCATGACTAATTTTTTCTCGGAAAAGGTTTGCACTTGAAACTCAAATCGGGTACACTTTGGGTATAACGAACGGTAGGTAGACCAGGAGGACGGATGAATACGGATGACCAGAACCTCAAGACGCTGAACCCGGCCGAGGAAAAGCTGCTCGCCAGCGCCCTGAAGCTCTTTTCGGAAAAAGGCTATGAGGGTACTAGTATCCGGGAGATTATTGAAGGCGCCGGTGTTACGCGGCCTGTGCTCTATTATTATTTTGAAAACAAAGAAGCCCTGTTCTGCCGGGTGGTGGAACAGACATTTCGAGACTTCACCTCTGAGATATCCGATATTCGCGCACGTATTCCAGGATGCAAGGAGCGACTAAAGGCCATTATTGTGACAGGATTTGAATTGACCGAACGGAATCCTGAAGGAGTGCGCTTGATTCTTCAGGTGCTCTTTTCTCCGCCACAGCAAGGTCCGAAAGTCGATCAGTCGTATCTTCAAAAAAAGCGGTTTCGTTTGATCGAGGAAGTGATGACGGAAGGGCTGGCGAACAATGAAATTTGTGGAGGAGACGCCCAGAGCCTGGCATTGGCTTTTCTTGGGCTTATGGATATGTATATAATGGCGAAGAACCAACGGCCCAGCGCCAAACTGAGCAAGGAACTTGGCGAAGGGTTGGTGGATCTTCTTTTTTATGGTGCGGTCTATAGAGAATCCCCACCGACGGCGTTGAACAGCCCATACGCGGTTTGAACGTTCAGTTCTGCCTATGTTTGGGCCTCAATGCCCGGAGGACAACATAGGGTTCATTGAGCAGTGAAACATATTATATCAGTGATGTGTTGCGTTTTGATCATCGCAGCGGGTGCAGTGGTGATCTATGGCGCCTTTCTTCTTTCGCCGGCGGATTCCAAAGCGGATCCAGCCATCCCGGACAATAAAGCGGTTAATGTCCGTGTGCAGGTGCTGCAGCCCACGGTAGTGGAAGATGTCATCCCCCTTACCGGACGGATCGAACCCTGGGAACAGGTCATGCTCAGCGCAGAAACCGGCGGAAAAGTGGAATGGCGGGAAGTGGAAGAAAATCAGGCGGTCAGCCAAGGGGATATGTTGTTCCGGATTGACACCACCACGATCCAGACGCGTTATGATCAGGCGGCGGCGCGGCAGCGTCTTGCGGTGCAAGAAGTAGAACGTCTGCAGCATTTGGAGGAAAAGGGCGCTTCTTCGCCGCAATCGCTGGATCGTGCAGTCACCGAGCGCGATGTGGCGATGGCGGACCTGAATGCGGCAAAGATTCAATTGAATAAAAGCCTTGTCAAGGCGCCCTTTGCGGGGGTGATTGATAAATTGTTCAAGAAACAGGGGGAATTTGTGGACACGGGTATGCCTTTGGTGACGCTTATTCAAGTTCACAGGGTTAAGGCGATCATCGGCATGCCTGAATATGACAGCGCTCATTTCGCGGTGAATGATCCCGTGCAAATCGCACTCGATGCATTTCCCGACAAGAGTTTTAAGGGAATGATTCATAAGATTTCCGCTTCCGCGGATCCAGTCACCCGCACGTTCACCACGGAAGTGACGTTGGATAATGCGGACGGCCTCCTGAAGCCTGGCATGACCGTGCGGGCGCGCTTGGTGCGGCAACGTTTTCAAGACGCCATTGTGGTGCCGATTTTTAGCATCATTTCCATGGAAAACCAGCGTTTCGTGGTAGTGGAGGAAAACAATGTGGCCAGGATGCGGCCCATCGAAGTGGGGGTGCTGGAAGGCAGCAGGGTCCAGGTGACCCAGGGGGTTTCCGCGGGAGAACACCTTATCGTGGCGGGGCATCGGGATGTGAGAGACGGCGACAGTGTTAATGTTATGCCCGGAGCGCCTGAATGAAGCTGAATGATTACGCAGTAGATCACCGGGCGACGGTGTATGTGTTGTTGGTCCTGTTTCTGGTATTCGGCTCCTTCTGCTACTGGGTGCTGCCACGGGAAAGCAATCCGGAAATTGTAGTGCCCATCCTTATCGTTACCACCGTCTATGAAGGTGTGACTCCTGCCGACATGGAATCGTTGGTCACCATCCCCATTGAGCGAAAACTTACCGGACTCTCAGATGTCAAGTCTATAGAATCAGACAGTGCCGAGGGCATCTCGGTGATTGAAATAGAATTTGAGGCGGACACCGATATCGACATGGCGCTCCAGAAAGTCCGCGACAAAGTGGATCAGGCCAAACCGGATATTCCGGAGGCGGCGGATGATCCTTCCATCATGGAAGTAAACATTTCCGATCTGCCCGTGATGTTTCTTTCGCTTACTGGCACGGCCGGTTTGCCCTTGCTCACGAACTTTGCCGAAGACCTGGAAGACGCCATTGAGTCGGTGAAAGGCGTGCTGGATGTCAAAGTGGTCGGTGGCGTGGAACGCGAGATTCAAATTGTCGTGGATCCGGACCGCGCTACTGAATACAGTATCTCCATGGCGGACCTGGTGACGCTGGCACGGGTGGAAAACGTCAACACGCCCGCGGGGGCCGTGGAACTGGGCGAGGCCAAGTTCAGTGTCCGGGTGCCTGGTGAATTTCAAAACGCCGAAGAAATCAACGGGCTTATTGTCAAAGCAGGCCCCGAAGGCATCGTCTACATGCGTGACATCGCTGAGGTCCGGGACGGTTTCAAAGATACCGAAACCTTGTCACGATTGAATGGCCGCGATGCTGTTACCCTCACTATCTCCAAGCGCGCCGGGGAAAATGTCATCGCCGTAGCGGAACAGGTACGCGCGGTAGTCGAGGAGTACAAGACCAGGTTGCTGCCCGGCATGGAACTTCAGTTTACCATGGACGAATCCAACGATATCCGGGATATGGTTTCCGAACTAAACAACAGCATTTTGAGCGGCTTGATCCTGGTGCTCTGCGTCATTTTTTTGTTTATCGGATTGGCCAACGCCGTCATGGTTTCTCTGGCGATCCCCGTATCCATGCTCATTACTTTCGTTGCTCTGTATATGACCGACACCACACTCAACATGGTTGTGCTCTTCAGTCTCATTCTCGCCTTGGGCATGCTGGTGGATAACGGCATTGTGGTGGTGGAGAATATTTACCGGCATGTTACTCAAAACGGCCTTAGCCCCGCCCGGGCCGCCAAACAAGGCGCGGATGAAGTGGCTTGGCCTATTATTGGATCCACTTTAACCACCGTGGTGGCCTTTCTCCCCATGTTTTTCTGGCCCGGCATTTGGGGCAGTTTCATGTTCTTCCTTCCCGAAACGGTGACGTTGGCCTTGATATCGTCCCTTTTTGTTGGGATGGTGGTGAATCCGGCGCTGGCTTCCATCTTCATCCGGCCCACCGCGAAAAAAGTTAATAAGGAAATTCACAAACGGCATCGCGTGATCCGTTTATATGCAGCAGTTTTGCGGTTGGCATTGCGCTGGCGTCTGGTTACCATTGTCTTGGCGGTCACCTGCCTGATTGTGATTAGCACCATTTATCTTCATGGGGCCGAGATCGAGTTTATTCCCAAGACGGAACCGCGCAGCGCGTATATCGACGTGGATTGCCCGGAAGGCACGAAACTGGAAGAAACAGACAAAATTATCCGTCAGATAGAATCGATGGTCACGAAATATGGGCCGGACGTGGAGTTTATCATCTCCAGCGTGGGATCACGCGGGGTAAATATTTTCTCCTCCATCGGTGGCGGCGGAAGCAGTTCGCATATTGGCCGGGTGACCTTGGACTTTCCCCCATTCGGCGAGTGGAAAGTGCCGCCCAGCCAGATTATTCAGGATGTACGAGGGTATCTGAGAGATATTACCGGCGCCAAGGTGCATGTAAAAGAGGAAGAGCATGGACCGTCCACCAAGCCTCCGGTGAATGTGGAAATCAGCGGCGATGATTTTGCTTTGCTGGAAAAACTGGCGCAGCGGGTGAAAGACGTGATTAAGGATACGCCCAACCTGGTGGATGTCGCCGACGATTATGAAAAAGGAAAACCGGAAATCAGAGTGAATGTGGATCGGCAGCAGGCCTTGCTCCTGGGGCTCAACACCGAGTTCATCGGTCAAGCTGTCCGCGCCGCTATTAATGGACGCAAGGCGGGCGATTACCGGGAGGGTGACGAAGAATATGATGTCACTGTCCGTTTCCCGAAATCCTTCCGTGAGAATTTGAACAATCTTGAATCTCTGTGTCTGGTGAACCTGGGCGGGAAGGCAGTGCCTTTCTCTTCCGTCGCGCGGCTTGAGCAAGGTGCGGGCCTTGGCACGGTGAAGCGGATCGAGCGCAAGCGCACCGTGACCGTTTCAGGCGAGGTGCAGGGGCGTTCGGGTGCGGAAGTGCTTCAGGATGTCCGGAAAAAGATGGAGAATTTCCCTTTGCCCGCCGGGTATTCCATCGCATACACCGGCCAGAATGAAGAACAGGAGGAATCCCAGGGATTTCTCATGCGCGCATTCGCCGTCGCCCTGTTCTTGATCGCTTTGGTGCTTGTGGCGCAATTTGATTCCGTTATTCAGCCCCTGATCATCATGTCCTCCGTTATCTTGTCGCAGACCGGGGTGTTTTTAGGGCTGTTTATTCATAGGATGCCATTTGACGTGATCATGAGCGGCATCGGCTGCATTAGTCTTGCGGGGGTTGTGGTAAACAATGCGATTGTACTGCTGGATTTCATCAATGAGCGGCGCAAGCATGGGGCGTCGGTGGTAGAAGCCGCTGTCGATGCCGGTGTCACTCGTTTCCGCCCCGTTATGCTTACGGCTATTACGACCCTCCTAGGATTAGTGCCCATGGCGGCGGGTATCAGTTATGATTTCTTCAATTTTGAATGGGTGGTTGGAAGCGAAAGCAGCCAATGGTGGGGCCCCATGGCCATCGTCGTTATCTATGGCCTCGGTTTCGCCACCATGCTGACCCTGATCGTCGTGCCCGTCCTTTACAGCATCACCGAAAGTATCCACCGCTTCTTCTTCGGCGAACGCCAGCCACAACAATAAGAACGAAAAAAGGGCAGGTTCACGAATATGGAACCTGCCCTTGAGAAATAGTTTTTCCGTGCAGGATTAGTATTTGATGATATAGTTCAACACCAGGTAGGGCTGAAGATTATTGTGGGCTTGGCCGCCGCCGGTGTTTTGATTGGTGGCGGTGGTGTAATCGGCGACAAAGGCAAATTGACTTGCGAACATACGATCCTGGAAAGACCAGTTATTGTCGTCAGATCCCGATTCCGCACTCGCGCCAATGCCATTGGGGCCGCCGTAGCCGTTGTGAATGGCGTGGCCATGCTGATTTTGGGTGTGGGTGTGTGAGGGCATTTCTGCGGCAGTGAGTAGGTGCGTAATCTCACCGCCGGTGTTGCCCAAGGTATCAAAGGGCGAACTGATGCTTTTGCCAACGGCAACTTTGCCTACCAGATTGGGCAGGCTAAAGGTGGATCCGGAACCGCCGTATGTGTACCCAATGACAGCATATAACGCCGCATAGGTGGTGGTGGAGACGGAGGTGCCATTGCAGATGAGCCAGCCTGTAGGCGCGGTAGCGCCGGCATATTGAACGATCGTTCCCGGGGGGGTGTTTGCCGCAATCTGTGATCTCAAATCGTTATGAGCCGTGACTTCGGTGTTATGAGTGGAGATTTTGGTGTCCATCTGGGTTGCCAATTGCGCGGCCGTGTATCCGCCCACGGTGTTTGCATTTCCGGCATTTGTTGCACTCGTGGCGGTTCCAGCTTGGGCAGCGTAGTCTACAGTGATTGAGTTTGGCACTTGATCGTCGGTCACTGCACCGCCTAAATCCTGCAGATCATGCCCATGACCGGACGTGGCAAATGCGGAGGCATGGGAGCCGTCCAGCATGTCGGAATCAATGCCGCCGCCCGAACCCGTGTTCAACCGCATATTGTCCAATTTCCCGCTCGTGATCTGATTGGCGTTGAGCGCAAGATTGGTGTGGGCGCCGGCAGTGTTGTTATGCGTGGAAATGGCACTGGTAATCTCCGCGGACTCT
>JAKQOG010000130.1 GCA_029565395.1 Candidatus Hydrogenedentota bacterium
AAAAGGCGATAAAAAAGCCAAAGACGGCGAATGGTCATTACAGGTGGATGTGCCCATCACCGCGCCCCCCGGAGAATTCCTGCTGGAGTTCACCGCCAACCGAGACGATGGAACCCCCGTTCCCATCCGTGACAAAAAAGGCCACGTCACCCAGCTTAAAACCACGATGCCGCTCGTCATCCAGTACGCGCCGCAATAAGTGCGAATGGTTCCGGGATGATCGCCGCTCTTCTTGCTCTCGTCCTGACGGCGGGCGCATTGCCGCCTAATGTACTGCTGATTTCGGTGGACACCCTCCGCGCGGACAGTCTTGGATGCTATGGATCGCCCCTGCCCGCTTCGCCGAATCTCGACCGGTTTGCCCAGGAATCGCGGCTATTCGAGGATTGCGTGTGCGAAGTTCCGCTCACGCTCCCCTCCATGGGTTCGATGCTGAGTTCGCGCTTTCCGCGCACCACCGGCACGCGCCGCAACGGCCTCAAGATGCCCAAGGACACGCCCCTCGTAACGGAACAATTTAAGGCCGCGGGCTACTATACGTTCTGTGTCCAGAGCAATTGGACGCTCAAGGCCAAACTATGCGGATTGGACCGGGGCTTTGATGTCTATGAGGATGGTTTCCACACCAAGCGCTGGGGGATTGTCAAACCCGAACGGTATGCGGATGAAGTCAACCGCGTTGCCTTGGACCTGCTCAAGAACCGCCCCGCCGATAAGCCTTTCTTCGCATGGGTCCATTATTCCGACCCGCACGCCCCCTACCGCAAGCACCATGAGTATAATCCCACGGGAATCAAGTTTTGGCAGTGGAATAAAAAAGATCGCGTGCGCGCCCGGTACGCGTCCGAAGTGGCTTATGCCGACGCCCATGCCGGCCAACTCCTCGCGGCACTGCCAGAGAACACAGCCATCGTATTCACCGCCGACCATGGCGAATCATTGTATGAACACAATTACCTCGGCCATGGGCGCCGCGTCCATCAAACTAATATTCACATTCCACTGATCATTCATGCTCCCGGCGTGGCCGCGGGCCGCACGAAGACCCCCGTCAGCGGCATCGATATTGGCCCCACCCTGCTCGCCTTGGCGGGCCTGTCCAAAGCCAACGGCATGCTCGGCATGAATCTGCTGGACAGTTCCCTCCCCTTCTCGCGGACCCGTGTTGTGGAAACCTACGGCGGCGCGGTTCCCAATGTGCCGGGGGCCAAAGCCATCCTGGCCGAGCGGCGCCCCATGCGCCAGAGCGTTCTTCTCGACGGATGGAAACTCATCTTGAACGGCAACGAAGCGGAACTTTATTACCTTCCCAATGATCCCATGGAAGAACATGACCTTGCCCGAAACGACCCCGGCCGCATCGAGCCCCTCCGCGCCCTCATTAAACAATGGAACAAAGCCACCCACTCCCAGCCCGACACAACCGGCGAAACTCTCAGCCCGGACGACCTCCAGGCTCTTGAAAGCCTTGGTTACATCAAATAGGCCTGCCGTTTATTTCTCCTGTATGATTCCGCAGAGGCAAGGGCGGGGATTGCTGCCACAATACACGTCAAACCGGCAGGTTTGACCGGAATCCTCGACACGCGCTTTTGCCGTGCTCCCGATCAATACGGGCCCTTTAAACAAAACATCGCACGAGACGGGATAATGCAGGGCCGTTCCACGGAGGCGCGCCGCGCACACGGCGGTGGTCCACAAACCATGAATGATGGCGCGGGGAAATCCGAAAACTTTCGCGGCCAGATTTGAGATATGAATGAGATTATAATCGCCGACAATGCGGGCATAGCGCCGTCCCATATTTTTCGGCACCTTCCATTCAAAGGATTGTGCGGCGGGCGGAATCTCCGAAAAAGAGGGCCGGGGCGCATCGGGATCGGGTTCTCCGAACTTTCCACGGCAAAGATAGGTGCTGATATTCTCACAGACGACCGAGCCGCCAACAGCCAGGGACGCTTCCATATCGAATTCCAGGCCGCTTTTCACCACACGGCTTTCACCAATTCGACACACCGCATCCAGAACTTCACCCGGATCAATTTGCCGGTGATGGGTTATCTGATTCCGCGCATGAACCATCCCGAAAGCAGGCAACGGGAACCGGCGCTGCGTCAGCATGTAAAGTTGCATGCCCGCGGTTAACACATACGGGAACAACAGGGGCACAGGGCCTTCCTGGGAGTACCCACACGCCTCCCGATACGCCGCCAGTTGCTCCGGGCGGATCCGGATGCCTTTGCGCTCCATAACGAAGCGCGGCAATGCTTCCAGCCGGGCAGGACGGCGCTTGGGCGTTAACAAGGCCTTGGCAAACATTTTTACAAATGAATCCTGTGCAGGACAGGGCAATTCAATAGACTCCATCTGATTTCCTTTTCATTATGATGTTTTGCATAAAAAAAGCACCCCCTATCTTTTTTTGATACTGAAGATTAGCATATCGAGGACAATTCCATCCAATACTGAGATAGCCGCCTACAAACTAAAGGTTTTCACGGAATATGCGGCCTCACTGCGGAAATTCCGCCACCAGCGGATGGTATTGGGTTCCGTAATCATGTTGCTGGGGCGTGCAGGGATATTCACACCGGGCAACCCATCCAATCCAAAGCTTTTTTCCCGCACAACCAAATTGACAGGATTGTTTTCCGGCACGGTGAGTACAAGGTCCAGTCCATCTCCGGAAAAACCTCGATAGTGCAACCGCCAGAAAGGCGGTTTAGCCTTTTTGCCCTCCCCTAAAAGCATTCCATTCAATGAGGCGGACAACACCTCCGTGGGTGCTTTGGTAAAGAGTTCGATTTCAGCGGCTTTCCGGGGCGAAACCACCTTCAAATGCAGTGTCCGCTCGCCGTTTTGGGTTTGGTCGTCCAAAACATTCATCTGCGGTTGGTCAAACGACCACATCGGCGCAGGGGCCTTAAGGTAGCGGTGCATATCGTTCGGCAGGAATTGTTCCAGGGACTCCCGGGCGGCGCCTTTTGAGAAAAAGCTGCGGGTCCAGGTATCGAGGCGTGAATCGCTGGTCAGCCAAAAGGCCTGACCGGTGTCCCAGTTCATGGCGTAACATAAGCTATTCATTTTCGGGTATTCAGAGGAAAAGGGGCGGCCATAGAGGGCAAGGGCCAAAATGGGTAGGGCGCAGGCCAATGAAATGCCGGAAAACCACCAGCGGTTGGGCCTTTTTAAGACCAACACGCCGGGAACGAGGAGTCCCGACACCAGCACGACAACCGCAAAAAGCCCCGGTGAAAAAACGATCGTGAGCGCCTGAAAAAACTGCAGCAGCGTCGGCGAAAACAGAATAATGCTGGGGGCGGCCCCCGCTAAAAGAAGCAATAACGACACCGTATTGCTGACGCGCCCGTAAAGAATGAAAACGAGTCCAAGGGCAATTAAAACAAAGACCGCCGGCCATTGAAACAGAAAACTCCCTCCAGGGAAAAACGCGGTCATGAACAGGCATAACGCCACCCACCATGCGATAGCGCCAAGGGCCAGTTCCTGTGAGCGCGCCCAGCGCTCAAACCGGCTGAAGATGAAGAAAATGATTGCCAGGGACAGCGCAAGGAATCCATACAAATATTCATAGCTCCGGTAGAGCACGTATTCCTGATGAAGCAAAAATCCGATAAACACGATAAGGCCGGTGAAAAGCGCTGCTGCGAGTATTCCTGCAAGCAACATGATCACACCCATCAACATCCCCCGGACCGTCACCAGGTTCCTCGTGATACCAAGCGCAATCACGCCCACGAACAGGAGACACAGGAGTCCGGTAAGCGGCCATACCCAGGAAACCGGGTAATGCGCGGTATGGAAACCGAGCGTATTGAAATAGACAACGTTGTCTTTGGTGGGATGCGCAAGGTCTATCCGTTTGAGGCCGCTCAAATCGAGATTTCCGAAATGACGGGCCAGCGGGAGGGCATAGGAACCGTGATGTTGCAGGGAGGCCAGGCTCAAGTTATCAGGATTATCATTGCGGGTGTGGTAATAGATCAGCCCGCCGATAAAGGCAAAACCTATGCCAGGGATGCCATCTTTCTTCAATATTTCATAATCCGTTGTGGTGGGCATGCGCCCGGCGATATCGAACATCAAGGACGAAGCCACCGGATAGGGAGCCCCTTTCAGAAACTCCCGCGCGATAAACGCATTGTCCTGGCTGGTCTCAAACATCAGCGAGGAACCATAATGACCGCGCGCCTCAAAATTGATGGCCATCCCGACATCTTTGTACCAAGGGTCCTGCAGGAATGCCTTCGCACCCAGCAGGCCGCCCTCCTCGCCATCGGTAAAAGCAAAGATCACATCATTTTTCAGCGGCGGAGAGTGTTTTAGTGCGCGCAGGCTTTCCAACATGCTGGCGACCGCCGCGCCGTCGTCCGCCGCGCCGGGACCATACGGCGTGGAATCGTAATGCCCCATGAGCACAATGGCCTTGGTGGGCGCTGTGCCCGGCACCCGCACCAGGACATTTTCCGTATGATACGCGCGCCTGTTTGGCCACTGATCATTCCCCAAAAGCTGCGTTGGGCGAAGCACCGGTTCATATCCCATCGAGCGAATCGCCCCCGCCAGATAATCATGCACCCGCGCATTGTCTGGCGAACCCAGCGGATGTGGACGTTGTGCAATCTCCCGGATATGCACGAGGGCGCGCTCCGCGGAGAATTGATCCGCCGGCGCATTGGCTGGCAACGGTCGAGGGGAACGTTGCACGAACAAAGACAGCGCCACACAAACCCCCACACACACCAAGACCAACAACGGCGCAAAACGCGGCAGGGAAGACAATACTTCCGGACGTTCACTTTTCAACATCGTGGCGCACACTCCTTAGTAAAAGGATTCGTTGCTTAGACCCTCTAACAATTAGGAGAGTTTCAAAGGGCGCAGGGCGGGTATCGGGTAGTTGGTTTGTTGCGTGCGCATGGACTGGTGCGCAAAGTTGGCAAAACGCATCGCTATATGTTGACTGCAACTGGGCGCACATTTGCTAATGCGTTGGTACTTGCTTCAAGCCTTGAGGCTAAACAACTTATGGAGTTGGCCGCATGAATTTCTTCGAAAAAATATTGGAAGATGATGGGTAGTAGTACGGACGCACACAAATGTCGCGGGTCGGGCGGGTGGGGAGGAACCGTTGAGTCCGCCTGCGGCGGATTGAGAAGTTGAGAAAGGAATCCTACTATTTGGATGTGCCAAGGTTCAGATTCCAAATGAATTCTACGGCGCTGTGCCGAAAGAGTCAATAAAACAAAATTACCCCAGAAATAAAACGCCGCGGATATAGGACGGGCATGGAAGGTAAAGGGGTGGGAATGCTGGGATTGCGGGGAGTTGTGGGAGGGATGGGAAGAGAATGGGTGAAAGGCGGGGGAATTTTCTGCAGGGCGGGTTTATACCCGCTGGTATGCGTGAGGGGAAATGCGTGGAAGATGGCGGGAATAAATCCTGTCCTGCTATCTGGCCGTTGCAGGTGGGATTTGGAAGGCGTTTTGGGCGTTTTGGGTGATGGTTTCGCAGAATTCTTCGAGGGGGATGTTTTTGAGTTCGGCGAGGGTGCGGGCGGTGTGGAGGACGTATTGGGGGAGGCATCGCTGGCGGCGGTGGATTTGTGGTGCGAGATGGGGTGCGTCGGTTTCGATGAGGAGGCGGTCCGGTGGGACGGCCAGGGCGGCGTCGCGGAGGGGTTGGGCCTTGGGGAAGGTCACGTTGCCCGCGAAGGAAATGTACAGGCCGCGGTCCGCGCATTTTCGTGCAAAGGCGGCATCGCTTCCGAAGCAGTGGATGATGCAGGCGGGGAGGCGGTCCAGGAAAGGCTGGAGCAGGGCAAGGGTATCGTCATCCGCCTGGCGGTTGTGTATGACGGCAGGGAGGCGGAGTTCGCAGGCGAGTTCCAGTTGCCGTTGAAGGGCGGCGTGTTGTGCGGGGCGGGGCGAGAATTCGTTGTAGTAGTCGAGGCCGATTTCGCCGATCGCCATGACGTTTGGGTGGGCGGCGAGTTGGCGCAATTCATTCAGGGTATCCGCATTCACCTGGGTTGCGTAATAGGGATGAAATCCGATGGTGGCGTAGACCCGGTTCCGGGTCATGGCAATGCCCGCGCGGCTGTTGGGCAGGTCGTCGCCGATCACCATGATCCAGTCCAGGACTTCCAGCGCCTCATGAATCACGGTTTCGCGATCTTCGTCAAAGCGCGGGTCTTGCAGATGGCAATGGGTGTCCACCAACCGCATCAGGTGTTTTGCCTTCCAGGGCCTTGATTGGAGCGTGGTCTGCGTCTGCGGCGGCGGCGGGGGGATCGGCGTTCACCGGAGTCCCGGCCTGGGTCGCCGCTCCGAGCGGGGTCAGAGTCCTGTTGAAGCTGCTCATCCGCTTCCTCGGGAAAGTCATCATCCTCGTCATCCAGGGCGTCTTCCTCAATATCGGCCTCGTCGTCTTCGGGTTCCGGTTCGGTCCGTGGCTGTTGGCTTTTTTTCTTTCCGTGGGGATACTGTTCGAATTCGTAATTCAGACAGCACAGGAGGCGGCCGCATTGTCCGCTGATTTTTGTGGGGTTCAAGGAGAGATTCTGACGTTTTGCCATGCGCATGGAGATGGGCTTGAATTCGTTGAGCCAGGTGGCGCAGCACAATTGCCGTCCGCAGGATCCCAAACCGCCGACGAGGCGTGCTTCGTCGCGGACCTGGATGTGGCGCAGTTCGATGCGGGTGCGGAGTTCATGGGCGAGGTCGCGGACGAGTTCCCGGAAGTCCACGCGTTCATCGGCGGTGAAATAGAAGATCACTTTTCGCTGGTCGAAGGTGTATTCCACGTCCACGAGTTTCATTGGCATGTTGCGCTGCCGGATTTTTTCCAGGCAAACGCCGCGCGCTTTGCATTCCTGGTGGGCCATCACATCGAATGTTTTGAAATCGTTCGCATTGGCCTTTCGCAGGAGCCGCATGGGATAGTGGGTTTCCATATCCTGGGGGCATGGCTCCGGGGGCAATATGCAGAGTCCCCATTCGGGTCCGTGATCGCTTTGCACGATGCAGGGTTCGTCCCGGTTGAGGGTGAGTGCATCCCCGCACAGGAAAGACAAAACACGGCGCGGTTTGCGCAGCCGGACTTTCACGACTTGCATGGTTGCTTTTACTCCCTTCGCACTCAGGGTGCTAATGAAAAGAACAGATCGCGGAAAACGCGGTCCGTGCTCAGATTGCGCTCGATGTACACCCACGCTTTTTCGATGGCATTCAGCCTGGCTTCCATGCCGTCCGAAACCGTGGAACTCATTTTGGCCGCCTGGTCCCGATTCATCACCGTGTCCGTGTTTGCCGTTTCGCGATACACCATCACGTCACGGTACCAGGTTTTTAACAAATACAAGTATTCCATGACGTCCCGCCGCACCATGGCCTCGGCGAGGGCCACAAGCTCTTTTTTTTGATCTTCCGTTTCTTCCTGGGTGGCCTCCGCGGCTTCTTCCGCGTCAGACTCCGCCTTGAGCGATGCCTTGATGGCGTCGGCCTGGGCGTGGAGATGCTCCACGAATTCTTCGCTGACCAGCAGGGGATCTTCGCCGTTTTGGAGCCGTTCCGTGACATTCAGCACAATGCCGCGTTTTTCCGACACCACCAGGTCGATGGCGCGCGACATCTGGCCTTGGGCAACCGCGGCGATTGCCTGGGCGGTTGCCTGGGGCAGATCGTGGGTTTGCAGCAGCAACTCCATTACGGTATCCGGACGCAGCGCCCCGAAGCGGACCTGCTGGCACCGGGAACGGATCGTAGGAAGCAGTTGGCGGGGGTATTCGGTGATGAGAATGAATACGGTGTTGCTGGGCGGCTCTTCAAGGGTTTTCAGGAAGTGATTTTGCGCCTCGATTCCCATCCGGTCCGCGTCCAGGATCAGGAAGACCCGCCACGCGCCTTCAAACGGGCGGTACATGGAGAGATCGTTCACGAAATCAATGGTGTCTTTTAAAATTTGGCGCGATTTACTGACCGGCTTGATTACATGCACGTCAGGGTGGTTCCCATCCAGTGTTTTCCGGCAGGACAGGCATTTTCCGCAGGCTTCGCTGGATTTTTGGACGCAGTTCAATGCCTTGGCGAATTCCAAGGCGGTTATCTGCTTGCCCACGCCGCTTGGGCCCCAGAATAACAGGCCGTTCGGCACGCGGTTCCGGCGGATGATATTCCGCAGCAGCCGCAGGGCCACGTCTTGATCTCGAATGGAAGAAAAACTCATGTCTCGACAGTTATAAATACCGTTTAAATGTTCAAACGCCTATTCTACAGGTTTCAGGAGCAGTCTTTCTAATAGGTGAGGTGAGGCGTTTGCGGAATAGGCCATTTCCGCCTATGGGCAAATGAAAGTGCGGCACGTTGGCGGTGAAATGCCGGTAATTTGCCCTGTGGCCGGCATGCTTTTGAGAAAAGGGGCAATTTCGTAATTTCGCAAATGCCTTTTTATCGCGGAGAGTTCTTAGCCTTGGATAGCGCGAAGAGCGTAGAGGGCATGCTGAAAATCTTCGGGCGGCGGCGCGGAAAAACGCAGGCGCTCCCCGGTGACGGGATGGGTGATGCCCAGTAATTCGGCGTGCAGCGCCTGGCCATGAAGGGACTCCAGGGCCGCGCGTGTTTCCGGGGGGATGGGCCAGTTGGCAAAATCGGTTACGCCATACACAGGATCGCCTAGCACGGGGCGTCCTGCAAAGCGAAGATGCACACGGATCTGATGGGTTCGTCCGGTTTCCAGTTGCAGGGCAACCAGCGAAGCCACCGTAAACCGCTCCAGTACTTCAAAATTGGTTATGGCCTCACGCGCGCTTACCCCTGTAACGGCCATGCGGCTGGGATCGGCCAGGCTTCGGCCAATGCTCGCGCAGATGCGCCCGCGCTGTTCTTTGAATTCCCCACGAACCAGTGCAAGATAACGGCGATCGAACGTGTGCGCCGCCGCCTGCTCCGCCAACACGGTGAAGGCGCGCTGTGTCTTGGCGATAACCATCACACCAGAGGTGTCACGGTCCAGGCGATGCACAATACCGGGTCTCGACAAGTCTCCACCGGTGCATTGAAAATCAGGACAATGATGCAGGATGGCGTTCACCAGCGTGCCGGTGTAATGGCCGGGGGCAGGATGCACCACCACGCCGGATGCTTTGTTCACAATAACAAGTTCCGCATCTTCATAGAGGATGTTCAGCGGCAAGTCTTCTGGTTCTGGCGTGGCGGGCGGCGGCGGCGGTATTTCAACCTCTACATGGTCGCCTGGAATGAGCGCCCGCGAAGGCTTGGTGCAGACATGCTGGTTCACCTTGGCCAGACCGTCCTTAATCAGCTTTTTCATAAACGATCGCGAGGCGTCTTCGATCACTTCCGCTAAAAACACATCCAAACGGAGCCCGGCGTGCTCCTCGCCTGCGGTATTCTCAATTCGTTCATTCATAGCAACGAAGCGATACGCCTAAAGGAAGGTGCAAGGGCCTGGTAGGCCGCTTGGTATTCCTTGAACCATTGGTCGTATGGGGCAAGATTTTTGGGGTTCGGTTCCAGGCGGGCGGTTTCGTGAATGATGGCGTCGCAGGCTTCTTCCACGTTTGCGTACATGCCCGCCGCCACACTCGCCAGAATCGCGGCGCCATAGGAGGGGCCTTCATCCACGTTGATGGTGACCATGGGGACGCGCCCGGTGTCGGCGAGGATCTGTTTCCAGACACTGCTGCGTGCGCCGCCGCCGGAAGCGCGGACTTCCGAGGTGGTAATGCCCATGCCGCGCATGATTTCGAGGCTGTCGCGCATGCCGAAGGCGACACCTTCAAGCACCGCGCGGGCCATGTAGGCCTTGGTATGACGCAGGGATAGTCCGAGAAATGCCGCTTTGGCATAGGGATCTTTATGCGGGGTGCGTTCGCCAGTGAGATAGGGCAGGAAGATCAGGCCCTCACAACCCACTGGAACCTGCGCGGCTTCGGCAGTGATGTATTCATAGGGATCAACACCGGTTTGTTCACCCACGGCGCGTTCGGATTGGCACAATGTATTGCGGAACCATTGTAGTGCGCCGCCCGCACTCAGCATCACGCCCATGACATGCCATTTGCCGGGCACGGAATGGCAGAAGGTGTGGACGCGCCCTTCCGGATCGGTGCTGACGGTGTCGGCGAAGGCAAAGACCACGCCGCTAGTGCCGAGGGAGGCGGAAATGACGCCCGTGCGCACAATCCCGCAGCCCACGCCGCCCGCCGCTTGATCACCGCCACCCGCTACTACAGGAATTCCCGCCGGGAGCCCAGTTTTTTTTGCGGCGTCCTTGCTCAAGTATCCAGTGATTTCCGGGCCTTCATAGGAGGCAGGCATGAACTCCGGATCGATGCCCAGCACGGACATGAGTTCTTTATGCCAGCACCGATTCTTAACATCGAAAAGCAGGGTGCCGGAAGCATCGGCAACATCCGTGGCGAATTCGCCGGTAAGCTCGAATCGAATATAGTCTTTCGGGAGCAGCACTTTTTTCAGACGATCATAGAGGGCAGGCTCATGGTCGCGCAGCCAGAGAATTTTTGGGGCGGTAAATCCCGTGAGCGCGGGATTCGACACCATTTCGAGAAGGCGTTTCTCCCCCACTTTTTCCGTAATGGCGGCGCATTGATCGGCCGTGCGCTGGTCGCACCAGAGGAGTGCATTGCGCAAGACCTGGTTTTTGGCATCGAGGAACACCGATCCATGCATCTGGCCGGTAAGTCCTAAGGCTTTGACTTCCCTCGGGTTTATCCGGCCCGCTAATTGCTTGAGAGCATCGAACGCGGCGCGCTTCCAGTCAGCGGGGTCCTGTTCCGCCCAATTGGGTTTCGGGCTATATAAGGGGTATTCCACCAACGCGGACGCGAGCAATTTCCCCTCGGCGTTCATCGCGATGGCTTTGGTACCGCTGGTTCCTACATCGAGTCCAAGTACACTACTCATGGTAACTTCTCCTTGCCTGCCGCGCTTATTGTTCACATTTCAGCGGTATAAAACAAAAACAGGACCGGAATTCCGGTCCTGCATAGTGCTCAGCATGTACTCTTTACGGTTGTTGTTCTTGGACAGCGCGGGAAATCGCTTTAGCCAGTTTGCGCCGGCGGCGTTCGCACGGCTTCTCATAGTGCTTCATTTCCTTGAGCCGCTGCATCAACCCTTCCTTGTTGCACTTCTTTTTGAAGCGCCGCAGGGCCTTCTCAAAGGGCTCATCGGTCTTTACACGAACCTTCGTCACAAAAACTCAACCTCCCCTCATCGGAGTAATGGCACGGCGTTCGAAGCGCGCCGTGGTTGGAAAACCACAAATTTTTAGCCCAAAATCGGAGGCACTTTAGCAAAAAATGGGCTGGAGAGTCAATTTTTTGGGGAAGTCTGGGAGGTCTGGGAGGTCTGGGAAATCTGGGAGGTCTGGGAGAATAGGACCGATAGGACTGATAGGACCATTGGACAGGGTAAAAGAAGGGGATGCCGATAATCAGAAACAGCAAGCGGCCAACCCATCCTCGATGAGCCGGCCGCTCGAAAATTTCCCTTTGCAAGGCGTGCTTAATGCGCCTCACATATCAGGTTTGCCGTTTGCGTCTCAGTGCCAGTGTACTCGCCGCCGCCGCGCAGGCCACGAGCAGAATCAGCCCCAGCGGTCCCGCCGCGGGCACACCCGCCGTGACGATCAACTCCGCGGTGTTGGAATCCACCGTCATTACATCATCCGATGCCTGGCAGACATAAAAGCCCGCATGTTCATCACTGGCATCTTCCACAGTATAACTGGAATCGTTGGCATTAAGAATCTCGGTGAATTCCTTGGCGGCGGGCTCAAAGTACCAAGCATAGCTCACATTACCCACCTGCCCGGAAACTACAGTGTTGAACGTGTGGTCTTGGCCTTTGGGAACATAGACGGGGCTCTCGCCCAGGATTTGGACAACAAGACCAGCAGGTTCACCTTCAATCTGGCCTTCTTCTTCTCCTTCGACACCACCCTCAACACTGCCTTCCATCGCTCCTTCGACGGCGCCTTCGCCTTCTTCACCCTCGCCTTCGCCTTCCCCCGCCAGGATAGGCGCGTGAACCCCGTGGAACAGGGCGGCACCGGAGGGTACCAGGGAAAGTCCAACGGCAACCTGACCGACGGTGCCGTTCACAGACCCGGCGCCGCTCAAGCCCAATACTCCGCCACTGGCCACGACATCTTCGTCAATGGTGTGGCCGGAAGGGGAGGTGCGATCACCCGCCCAGCCGGAGAGTGAAGCCGTTGCGAGCACTACCGCCGCCGCCAGAATCAGTCCTATTGATGGACCTCTCAGGCGTTTCAGCCAATATATTCTTAGTGTGTTCATACTCAGTCTCCTTCCAGACAGGGTTATTTAACCTTCATGAAGAAGACCATGGAAATATTTACGGGGCGGGTTTCGCCGCCGGGCGTATTCGTAGTTACCGAAACGGTCCCGGAGACACTGTGTTCATGCGCGCCGGTTGTACTTGTTGTTCCGGAAAATGTGTGGTTGTGTGTACCTGCGGGATCTGTATAAATTCCTTGTGGATAAGTACATAAGCCAGATGTATCGGCATCAAAATCCCATCGATATCCACCTCCTGGGCATAGTCCAGTATTTGCCGATACATTCTGGGGATGCTGGTGATTCCCGACGGTACTCGTAGTCCCGCTGTACGTATGCGCATGGTCACCCGCCGAGGCGGCGTTGCCACTGCTGAATGTAGCGGAGTGGGAGTGGGAACCAACATTATCCGATTGTGAAGTTCCCGCCGTGGCTCCCCCGCGGATAAACCAGCCATTACCGTTGATGTTGGGAGTGGCGGCGGTAATCAATGGACTGGTTATCCCTTGGCTGGACGGCGTCGTACCATTACAGAGCGCCCAGCCATGCGCTTGATATTCTGCGGTGGGCGGCACGCCCGCCATTCCGATATAGACAGAAACTACAGTGCCCAAGGGGGCATCCCATCGGGCGGAAGTACGTATATCGGCATGTGCGGTTCCGTCAATATTATGTGTTCCAATACCGGAACTTACGGCGGAGGCGATGGTGGAGGCATGGGCTCCCGCATCGGCATCATGGTTGGTAATGGCCGAGGTAATTTCGGCGGATTCTTCCAAATCCGCAGCATGAACTCCGTCCAGCATGTCGGAATCGATGCCGCCGCCCGAACCCGTGTTCAACCGCATATTGTCCAATTTCCCGCTCGTGATCTGATTGGCGTTGAGCGCAAGATTGGTGTGGGCGCCGGCAGTGTTGTTATGCGTGGAAATGGCACTGGTAATCTCCGCGGACTCT
>JAKQOG010000146.1 GCA_029565395.1 Candidatus Hydrogenedentota bacterium
TATGTGTATCCGATCACCCCAGGGGAGGAGTATTACGTAAAGCTCACCGGCGCCGACGGGGCAAGGGCACGGCTGGTTATCGCCGGCATGCTGATCCCCGAATTCCTCGACTGAACCTTGTGGGAAAACGGAATACGGCGCCCTAATTCCTTACTCATGAATATTCCATCTTCTGCTATGTTCAATTAAGCGGTCCCAATCTTCTGGCGGCGATAACGCCATCAAATGGCTCCACGCTTCATAGTTGGAAGGCCAGCGCGCCAGACATTGGGAAAACCAAACTCGGGCATCCTCCATTTGACCAAGACGCTCAGCGGCAAGCCCCAACAACAAATGCGCACGGCCCGTGTCGACGCCTTCCAAGGCCAATTGCAGTTGAATATAGGCATCCGCGGGCCTGTTACGATCTAGAAGCGCCATGCCATATTCTTCACGGCACTCTGCATTGGGCCACCGGTGGGCGAATACGCGTTCATACAAGGGCAAGGGATCGCCCCCGGCGCAGTGTACCGCCTCCGCGCGGCATTGAAGATAGCTCGGAAAAAACGTACACCACGCGGCTCCTGCCGCAAATACAATCGAAAGCAGAAGAAACACCGCTCCGTTGACGGGCCGGCCAGCTTCCTGCTTGCGCCAATCCCATTGCTTTGGATGCAGCAAGGTACCAGCCAGTAAAAGTCCAGCCAGGGCATGGGGAGCACTGTGCCATGCAGCATTGAACAAAGAGAATACCAGCAATGCAACCAGCCCCCCCCACGCCCCATCCCGCTTGCGCGCCAACCGGGCCAGCATCCATAAACCGAATACCGCACCCACAACACCCGTTTCCGCCACGTAATGCAAAAGCTCCGAATGCGCCTCCGTAGTGACCAACTCATTGAAATAATGGGTCTCCCCGCCCGGCGCATTGAGCGCCTCACCCAAATACCGGGGACTCCAGTACGCAAAATTGCCCAAGCCAACACCCGACACTGGAAAATCATGAATCATGCGCATCGCGCCGTCCCAAAACCATAGCCGGGCACGGCCCCCCACATCCCCGCTTGAAAAGGTTTGCGCAACACGCTCCTTAAGATGCGGCCACAGCGGAGTGGCCACCACCACTATCACGGTAACCGCCAATACCAGAAATCGCAACGTGCGCGAACCCGAAATCCGCTTCCATGGAAACGCTGCCGCGGCTCCCACAAACGCCGCCAACCATGCGGACCGGGAACCGGATAAAAGCAAGCCCGTCAAGAACAAGGCGGTCAACACCCCCACAAACCATAAGGGCCAAAGCCCGATGCCCCGATGAGCCCCATCACGTTCCTCCAGTTCCGTCATCAACAATGCGAAGGCCATCGCCAAATATCCCCCAAAGAGGTCCTGATTCCCAAAGACGGAATACATCCGCTGATTGTAACCAGGAAACCGGGGAAAAAAAGTGGGCAAGAGATTGGCATATTGCACCAATCCAAGGGCTGCCACTAACGCCCCGGAAAGGATCAACGCACGAAGCACGCGCACTCGTGACGATGGATAGGCCAGCATATCGAAGGACAAGGCGGACGCCAACAACAGCGTGCCGATGCGCAACGCCTCTTCAACCTCTCTCGACGCCACATGCGCCGTTGCCAGTGCCACCGAAAGAAGCAGCATGCACCACAAGGGAAGAAACGCGCCCACGCCATAATAGGAAATACCACCCCGGGCCAGCGCCAATCCGGCCAACACCACCACCCCAAGACTTAGCACCGCTTCTTTCGCGTGCAAAAAGGAAGTCAGATGAAAAGAATACGCCGCGGCACACAGAATAATTATTGCACAAAGCAACCCCAGCCGTGCGCGCTCCACACGGTCTTGAAAAGTCTCCGCCTGCCAGGATGAATCTAACGGGTCCATCGTGAGATGCTATCAAAATGGATACCGCCAGACAATTACCGGATCTCCTGCAATCCTTCAAAAAGCAAATAATGCCGTTTTATGGGAAATTTTTCCATCCAGGCGCGCACTTCAAGGGTCTTCCAATGACCCGTGCCCTTGCCGCTGCCGGGATTATTATCCCAGAGCCATAAGGGCGCCGGCCAGAGACAATAGCCGGGATTAATGGCTTTGTATACATCCTCATTCACGCCATTTTGACCGTGATGAGCCATTTGGACATATTCCGACGGCAAATGCCGGGCCAATTTGCTGCTAAGCAGTTTTCTGCCGCCTTGGGCGCCCAAATCCGCCAGAAACAACACTGATTTCTGCTTGTCCGAAACACGCATCACCACGCAGGAGTTGTTAATAGGATTTACCTTGATCTCGGGGTTCTTTATACCGAGGATTCTAATGTGTATCCCGTCAATAACGAGTTTCTCGCCCAATTCAAGACCGCTTACAGAGCATTGCGCCCGGGAAAGGGCCGCCATCAGATCGGCATAGGTCTTCTTTTCTGAAGGATCGGCCACTTCCTCTATCCACGCGGATTCCGGCAACGATGCATAAATGGAGCCTATGGTGAGGCCTTGCAGATCCTTAAGGATTTCAACAAGCGCATTGCAATGGTCGCTATGAGGATGGGTAATGAACCAAGCCTCCACCGCGCCGCCCTGTTTTTTTAGAAAATCCCTAAGATATGGCGCATCGCCCGATGTACCGCCGTCAATCACCACGATTTTCCCGCCCACGCTGCGGATCACATACGACATCATCTGGGAATTGGTCTGATTCGGCAACTGCCATAAAGTAAAGGTGTTTCCAGAAGTTTTAACCTCATCAGAAGCGCCCGGACTGGTCGAACAAGAGAACATGAGCCCCACTATGCCAATCACAATAAAGACAAATATTGCTCGTTTCATACTCTTCCTCCTGATGCTGCTTTCTTGTTGCGTCCGCCGGGCCCCTCGCCTATCTCGCGGCCCAAGGCGCGAATGCCCGCGATCAATTGGGCGTGAAAATCCGAGGAAGTCTCTCGTATACAAGATTTCGCAGGATATATTTCATACAGCGCCCGGTATTGCGCCGGGGTAATATTCGGCATGACAACATTCGCGCCGCGTTGTAAACCCAACGTGCGTCCCTCTTGAGTATTCAAGGTGGACAATGCGGTTGTGCTGGGAATGTTGGCCTGCGGACACACCAGGCGGGTAAGCGCCACCACCCGGTAGGTCAGATGTTCGGAATTCGGCACTTGCTCTCCAGCACCCGCCGATGGACGAAGCGCCTCGGCGCCAAGAGGCGTTGCAGGATGCGGCAAATAGGGCCCCACGCCAATCATATCCAAGTCCAATTCGCCAAAGAGCGCAATGTCATGGGCTAGAGAACAATACCTCTGACCAGGAATACCCACCATCACCCCGCTCCCGATTTCATACCCCAGCGCGCGCAACCGCAATAACTGTTCTATTCGGCTTTCTGCCATTCTCCCATGGACGGGCGGATGGATCATGGAAAACAGGGCCGGATCTGACGTCTCAAAGCGCAACAGATAGCGGTCGGCCCCCGCTTCACGCCACACTCGCAACTCTTCTTCAGAACGCTCTCCCAAGCTTAACGTCACCGCCAACGGAGTATCCCGCTTAATGGTCTGGATGATTTCCCCCATCCAATCCCGCTCAATCCCATAATCCTCCCCTGCCTGCATCACCACCGTGCCATAACCGAACATAACCGCCTGCCGCGCACATTCCAAAATCTCGTCCCGGCTCAAACGGTATCGCTGAAGAGAGGTGTTGCCCGCCCGAATGCCACAATAGGCGCATTGCCGGATGCAGATATTGGAGACCTCGATCAATCCCCGGAGATGCACCGCATCCCCCACATGTTCATGCCGCACTCGATCCGCCTCGCGATACAACGCCTCCACCCGCGCTTCATCCGGCTCCAACAGCCACTGCAAAATCTCCGGTTCAGTCAAGGGCATCAGGCGCCTTTCCGTGATTGGAAGGTGTTATAGGCTTCCAACGCCGCTGGAAACGGCGCCAGGGCACGCTCGAAAATGCCCAGGCTATAGGAGATGGTCAGGCCATAGTTGCTGATGGGCACCCCCGCCTGTCGGCAATACATGATCCGGTTCAACATTTCCCGCCGGTTCGCCATACACGCACCGCAATGAATAACCAGTTTATACTCCGATAAATCCCGGTAAAAATCGTGCCCCTGAATGTGATCTATCTCCAATTTGCCCCCAACATACTGTGTCAACCATCGAGGAATCTTCACTCGTCCAATATCATCCGCTATCGGATGATGGCTGCACGATTCCGCAATCAGAATTCGGTCTCCAGGACGAAGCGTCTCTATCGCCAGTGTCCCCAACACCTGCTCCGTTAAATCGCCCTTAAAACGCGCAAAAAGAATCGAAAAACTCGTCATAAGAATGCTTTGGGGCGTGTCTGCCGCCACTTTGAGAAACGCCTGAGAATCCGTAACAACCAGCTTCGGTGGAAGGGTCAGACGCGCCAACGCTGTCTTAAGCTCACGCTCCTTCACCACTACACACCAGGCATCGGAATCTAACAGGTCACGAATGGACTGAACCTGAGGCAAAATGAGACGGCCTTTAGGCGCTTCTTTATCGATCGGCACCACCAATACAGCCATTTCTCCCGGACCGACTAAATCTCCCAGGATTGCCGGGGTATTGATGAATTCATCTGGAGCGCTCTCCAAAAGCGCTTGCCGAAACTCCAAAATGCCTTTGTTTTGCGTAATGGACGTCTCAACTATGCGTATTTTTTCGCTTGTTAGTAATTCCTTTATGGTATTTTGTGTTTCTTTTTGATCCGTTTTGTTGAAAACGGCCAAAACAGGAACAGAACGCCTCTTCAGTTCTTGAAGCAGCTCCTGCTCAAAGTCTCCCCATTCCCCCGCTTCCGTTACAATAACCCCCAAATCAGTGCGATCCAATATCTGCCGGGTTTTTTGAATACGCAATTCGCCCAAGGCACCTGCATCATCGATTCCCGCAGTATCAATAAAAAGGACCGGTCCCAGAGGAAGGAGTTCCATGGGTTTTTCGACAGGATCGGTCGTGGTTCCGGCCTGCTCGGAGACAATGGAGACCTGCTGCCGGGTGATGGCGTTTAGCAGGCTGGATTTTCCAACATTGCGCCGTCCGAAAAGACCGATATGCAAGCGCATGGATTTTGGGGTGGACTGCATGAGATTCCTTTCACCGCGCGGGAAGGTCCGGCATGCCAAGACGGCACACGGCTTCCGGGGTAATCATCGCGTCAAACTCTTCCTTGCTCAATAGCCCCTCTCCCGCCACCACCTCGCGTATAGTGCGTTTGGTTTCCGCGGCGATCCGGGTCAACTCACAAACCTTTTCATAGCCCAGTGCTGGAATCAGAGCGGTTGCCAAGGCGGTGGAACCCTCCACATGGGCGCGGCATCGCGCCTCATCCGCCTGAATCCCGCAAATGCATTTTACCGACAGCAGCTCGCAGGCACGCGCCAGCAAATCGCAACTGGTCAACAGACATTCCGCAATCAGGGGCATAAAGGCATTCAATTCCAGATTGCCTTGGGCACAGGCAAAGGTCAATGCGGAATCATGCCCCATCACCATCATAGCGGCCTGGCTGACGGCTTCGGGAATCACCGGATTCACCTTGCCGGGCATGATGGAGGAGCCTGCCTGGAGTTTAGGCAGCCGGATTTCACCCAATCCCGCCTCGGGTCCTGAAGACAGCACGCGTAAATCCGTGCATACTTTCAACAACGACGCGGCACATGCCTTGAGAATGCCGGACACTTCGACAAATACGTCCGCATTTTGCGTGGCCTCCACAAGGTTCTCCGCGCGGGCAAATCCGATACCGGTAAGATCGCGGAGGGCATCCACGACACGGAAAATATACTGCCGGGGCGCGGCCAGCCCCGTGCCGATGGCAGTGCCGCCAAGATTCACCACGCGCAGACGCTCCTCGCATTTGTAGATGCGCCACCGGTCGCGCGCAAAAGTTTCGGCATACGCCCCCATTTCACGGCCCAGCGTGGTCAGCACGGCATCCTGAAACTCGGTACGCCCCACTTTGACCACATGCGCAAATTCCTTCTCCTTCGCCTGAAAGGCTTCCACCAGCATCACCACCCGCTCCTCCAGGCGGTGCAGCAGGCGTATGGCGGCAAGCCGGAGCGCCGTGGGATACGTGTCATTGGTGGACTGATGGAGGTTCAGATCGTCCAACGGAGAAACCCGGTGATAGGCGCCGCGCACTTCCCCCAGCAATTCCAGGGCGCGGTTGGCCAGCACTTCGTTGACGTTCATATTCGTGCTGGTGCCCGCGCCTCCCTGAAGTGCATCCACCTTCACCGAATCCGTCAACATTCCTTCCGCCATTTCCAGGCATGCCCGTTCGATGGCCTCCGCTTTGGCCGGATCCTTTTTCCAGACGCCAAGACCGGCATTGGTGCGGGCGCACGCGAGTTTCACCATGCCATACGCGCACACCAGTTCTTCGTGCACCTGCCGCCGCGCCAGCGGGAAATTCTCCAGCGCGCGAAGCGTGTGGATGCCATGGAGCGCGTCATCCGGCAGTTCCCGGCTTCCAAGAAGATCTGTTTCCTTGCGGGTCATGCGTTTTCACTGTTCACGGGAGCGCCCGAACGAAGAATGAACATTCACGCTGTTCACTTCGTATGGGCAAAAACCATTTTCTTGACTTCAATATCTTTGAGTGCGCCGAGTTGTTTGGCCAAGGCATTGGCCTGCTTCCCGTCGCCCCTCAGTTCAAGCAATACAACGCCGCCCGCCGCGCAGAAGTTCTCGTCCACTTCATGCAGGCCCAAACGCGTTTTGATGATGCAGCCGTTCTCCGAGAGAATTTTCTGCACTTTAGCTGCGTCTCGTGCGCGATTCTGCACATGCACGCCCAGAATGATATGCTTGCCCTTCATGGTTTTTCTCCTTCCGGATGAAGCCCCGGTTCCTATGCCATTACACATATACGTCGCGTTCGCCCGCGCGTACGCGTGACATTAATCCCTCGGCGCGTTTCCGGCGCGCTTCCGGCATCGTCGCCAGAATGTTCGCCATACACTGTTCTCCCAATGCCACAGTTTCGGCGGAAGCGTAATTTTGAAGATACTCAACAAAGGTGCTCATGGCATTCACATCGCAATAGTTCTTGATCAGCCCCGGCTTGGCCAGATCCATGAAATCCGCCCCGGTCCGGCCCTTGCGGTAACAGCCGGTGCAAAACGAGGGGATGTAGCCCAACTGGGCGGCGTCGCGCACCACCTCATCGAGGGTGCGGTGATCGCCGAGAGAAAACTGGCTCCCGTCATATTCCTCCTCGCCATCGGTATAGCCGCCCGGATTGGTGCGGCTGCCCGCCGATATCTGCGACACGCCCAGGGAGAAGGTCTCACTGCGCATTTCGGGCGTCTCGCGCGTGGACATGATAATCCCTGTATAGGGCACGGCCATCCGTAAAATCGCCACCACTTTTCGGAAATCGTCATCGCATACGGGATAGGGAGGGCGTTCGGAAAGCGGCGCATTCAGGGCCGGCTCTATCCGTGGGACGCTGATGGTATGGCACCCCACCCCAAACTCCTTCTCCAGGTGGGCGGCATGCTGCATGATGGCCAAGATCTCGAATCGCCAATCATACAAGCCAAACAGCACCCCTATGCCCACGTCGTCAATCCCGGCGGTCATGGCCCGGTCCATCGCGGTAACCCGCCAATTATAATCGCGCTTGCGGCCCGCCAGGTGAACTGATTTGTACGTATCCTGGTGATAGGTCTCCTGAAACAGTTGATAGGTCCCGATCTTCGCCGCCTTCAGATCCCGAAACTCTTCAACGGAGAGCGGAGCTACGTTTGCATTTACCCGGCGAATCTCCCCAGGCCCGTTTTTCACGGAATAGATGGTTTCAATGCACTTCGTCACATAGGAGAACCCCTCCTTCGGGTAACTCTCCCCCGCCACCAGCAAGATGCGCTTGTGCCCCTGATTAATCAGAATCTCTGTTTCATGGGCCACTTCTTCCTGGGTCAGCGCGCGCCGGTGAAGGGCTTTACTGCTCGCGCGAAAAGCGCAATAACTGCATTCATTCGCACACATATTCGACACATACAGCGGCGCAAACAACACCAGCCGGCGCCCATAGATCTCCTCCTTCACCTTCCGGGCCGTATGATAGAGCTCTTCCCGTAGATCGTGATCCCGTACTGCACATAAAACCCCCACCTCGGACTCATTCAGGCCTTTTAATTCCAAGGCCTTGGCCAGAATTTCACGAACCTTCGCTGCATCCACATCCTGGGATGCACTCAAAACTGCCTGAATTTGCTCCTCCGCAATTATGGGGGATTGTTGTACTGCACTCATTGTATTTCCTTTCACGCATACTTCCGACACACGATTCGTCACGCCCTGTAAGTGTACGTTTGCTTCCGTCCTCTATGCAAACACGCCCTTTATGACCAAAAATTCCCGTTTCGGTAGATTCCTTGCTTTTGCTCAACGGCATTTCATAAAAACCCGTGTCTATAAAGACCTGCCGCCGGTTCCCTGCATCAGGAACCGGCGGCAGTGCTATTTTACGTGTTTTCTTTAGTTGCGCCGCCGGCGAAGCGCGATGACACCGGCAAGGCTTGTGGCCAAGGCAAAGGCCATCAGCCCCAGCGGACCCGCCACCGGGACCCCGGCGCCGATGGTCAAGGAGACGATGTCGGATTCCACGTGATCCGCCATGCCTGTAACGGTACTGCCGGAATCGTCAACGGCACACATGTAATCCCCTTCATCTTCCGCATCAACGGGATCGATAACCAAAACGAAGTCATTCTCACCCTGGAGAGGTGTGAACGCTTTGGTTCCCGCAGGCTGGTAGGACCACTGTGCCGTAATAGCGCCAAGACCGCCTTCCACAACAACCTCAAACTCTGCTCGCTGTCCTTGGAGCACTGTTACATTACTAGGCTGTTGTACAATCCGGAGATGGTTGGCAAACTCAAACTGCACATTGCCGGAATCGGAGGTCTTCACGTCATCCACCACCTCAACCCGGTAATCATAATCGTTCACCGTTTCAACGGCGGGGGACACATTCAGGATGGCAGAGTTGCCGA
>JAKQOG010000148.1 GCA_029565395.1 Candidatus Hydrogenedentota bacterium
CCCTCACCTTCGCCCTCGCCCTCGCCTTCGCCCTCTGTCCCTTCGCCCTCGCCTTCGCTTCCACAGTCAAAGAGCGTGCCTGGCCCCGGTGCAAAATCGTCCTCAGTCCCGCACTGAGTGTGGTATCCACCGGAGTTATAAAACTGGATCGAGCGTAACAATTCAGTCAAGTTGACTTGCCAGTCCTGCGGTGCGTAGTCGCTGTCATGAGGCGGGCAGTCCTCCTGTGCCGAGTCTGGTCCCGGCGCGTAGCCATCCTCAGTGCCTGGCAGGCAGTGCAATCCAGCGGAATTGTAGAACTGGATGATGCGTAGCAACTCGGTGAGGCTGATTCGAGTATCGCCGCTGGTGTCTGCGGAGTGTTGCTGCGCTGCTCCGGGTAGGGAGATTAGAAGAAGTAATATGGTAACCACAATGCAAGTTATGTTTTTCGGAGCGTTCATGATGCATCCCCTATCATTGCGATGCATCCGAGCAACTGCGTTGCTGTGCTGTGCGCGGATACACTCTAAGTTGCACGTATGTGAAACCGATATCACGAATCAGACAGAACCCCTTCGCCAGCAATACCCCTGCAACATAGCAAGAACGCGCCGCAAAATCCAGTCGAGAGACTCGAAAACCGTTCGGTTTCCGGGTCGTCGTGACGCGCACGGCGCTCGCGGGTGAAACGCCGCGTTCAGCTTTCTGACAAATGTTACGCATGTGTAACGCCAAGTGTACGATCCTTTACGGCAAGGATGCAAACTCTTGCCGACAAACTCGCGAAGAAGCTGCGCCGCCTGCGCGGCGACGCATCGCAGCGGACTTTCGCCCGCAAGCTGGGCGTCTCCGTTGCGACGCTTAACCGTATCGAGACCTGTCAGCAGAACGTGACGCTCGCGACGCTGCAACGATTCTGCGTGCGCCTGAGGTGCCGCATCGGCGACCTCTTCGACGACCCGCCCAAGTAAGATCTCCCCATGCCCAAATCGGTTTCACCGGTATGCCAACTTCCGCAATCCGGTCTAGGTTTCAGCATCGTCATTGCAACAAAAGGCCACCGCCTCAGAGCGGTGGCACTGTTGGCGTTGCATTGAATTCGCGACAAGATGCCGCTGTCCGAATGCTACTCTGCGGCTCCTGCTATTTGCTTTGCGACACCATTGCTGACGGCGCGCAGCCCATCGTCGCTTAGGTGAGAGTAGCGCTGGGTCATCACGCTCGAACTGTGGCCGAGCAGTTTCTGCACCTCGTACAGCGACGCGCCGTTCTGCACGGCCACCGACGCGAAGGTGTGGCGAAGATCGTGAAGACGCAGGTTCCCCAGTTTCGCCTCGGCCTTCACGCGCTCGAAGACGCGCCTCGGCTCGGCCATGTGCGCCCCCGGCCTCGCGCCGGGGAACACGAAGGGGTTGCCGTCCGCCCGGCGCTCCAGCATACCGCGCAGCACCTCCTTCGCGAGCTCGTTGAGCACGACCTGGCGGCTGCGCCCGCTCTTCGTCTTCGGCAGGAAGGCGACGCCGCGCTCCAGGTCCACGTTTACCCACTCCAGCGACAGCGCCTCGCCGCAACGGACGCCCGTCGCCAGCAGCAGCCGCAGGAACGCCTGGCCCGCGAAGTCGGTGTCGCGGCACGCGTCGAGCGCGGCGGTGAACCGCTCGATCTCGTCCCTGGACAGGAACCGTTCCCGACCGGCGCTCTCCTTCGCCTTCGCCACTCCCTTCGCGGGGTTCCTCCCGTCCAGCTTGCCCCACAGTATTGCGAGGCTGAAGATGCGGTGGATCAGCGAGTAGTAGCGGTTGGCGTAGGTCGGCGAGGACTCCGTCCGGATGCGCGTGCACAGCGCCTGCACGTCCTTGGTCGTGATGGCCGTCAGCGGCAGCCTGCCCCACGCGGGGAGCAGGTCCCGCTTCAGCTTGTTCTCGTCGTCCCTGGCGCTCTTCTTATTGGCACGGGCGAACGGCAGGTACTCGCTCTCGCTGAATTCGCCAAACGTCATTACGGAAGTTCGCGTCTCCCGCTCCGTGGACGGGTCGATGCCCCTGTACAGCAGGTTGCGGCACTCCCGCGCCCGGTCCCGCGCGTCCTGCAGCGACATCCCCGGCCACTCGCCCAGCCGCAGCACGCGCTTGCGCCGGTTGTGGCGGTAGCGGTAGTCGAAGAACTTGCGCCCGCCCTTGCTCACGCTCACTCTAAGTCCGATTGCATCGGAATCTGCGTATTCCTTTTCGCGACGTCTGGCATCAGGTTGGTTCGAGGGCAGGGCCTCTATCAGCTTCTGCGACAGCCGCACCCGGCCCCGTGGTCCCGTCTCTCCGTTCATGGTCTGTAGCTCCTCTCCGTTTGGCGCGGAATGGCGGCGGCTCTCCCGCACAAGGGTTCTGTAGTCCGTCGCCCGCCGCGCGCATCGCCGATGGTCTCCAATGTAATGTTCGCTCGACCGGGACGGCCTCCGGGGCCGCTCCGGTACTCCCGCGCCGGGAGGGCACCGCGTACAGGCCCGGCGGCCCCTCGGCGGGGGCCGCCGGACCCGTGGGCGCGATGGCCGCGACGCCCGCGTCACCCGCGCCCGTCTGCATCCGCTGCCGGCCGCCGCTCGGGGAAGTCCCGGTAGTACTCCCGCTGGAGCACTCCCTCGAACTCCCGCCGGAGCGTGTCAACATCCAGGGATGTGTGGCCCGGGCGGAAGGCCGTCCCATCCTCAAGATGGAGCAGGATCCCCACGGCGTGCGTGTCGTTGAGGAACTCGACCGCCGCGATGCGCCTGCCGACCAGCCCCGCCCTCAGCATCTCCAGCCTCTCGCGCCCCTCCGGCGAGCGGAGGAAGCGCCGTATGTCCGCATGGTCCGACGCGTCGCCCACGGCTCAGCCCTCCAGGCAGCCCGGACGGCGGTCCCGGTAGGAGAAGTGCCCGCCGCCCGGCCCGAGCACGACGTGGTCGATCAGCCGGACGCCGAGCATCGCCCCCGCGCGCGCCACGAGCCGCGTCGCCTCGTCGTCGGTCGCCGACGGCGTCAGGTCCCCCGAGGGGTGGTTGTGCGCCAGGATGACCCCGTTCACCGCGCCCGCCACCAGCGCCGCCCGGAACACATCGCGCGGCTGCACCGGCGTCGAGTCCACGGTGCCGACGCTGACGAGGTGCCGCCCGACGGGCCGGTTCTTCGTATCGAGGAACAGCGCCACCATGTGCTCGCGGTCCGCCGCAGCGAACTCGCCCAGGTGCGCCGCCACCGCCGCCGGGTCCGCGATGCGGGGCACCTCCGCCGTGCCGTCCTGCACCAGCCGCAGCCGGTACACCGGGACGGCGTACGCCCCGCTCGTTGCATCTGTCATTTTCGTGTTTCCTTTCAGTACTCGTCAGGCAGCAGTATGGTCGTCGCCTGCCGGTTGTGCTGTTCGTCTATCTCCGCGTCCGTGATGATCCATATCCTCGTGCCGTCCCCCAGGCGGTACGCGCTCATGATCCGCGCGCCGGTCCGCAGGGCGGCGTCGTTCGCCGACTTGTCCTCGTCGCCCAGGTCCCCCCAGTGGCCCGATGCGTGCTTTTGCAGGTACTCCAGCCCGGTGCTCCCGTTTCTGGCGAGCGCGTCCAGCGCGCCTGGCGTCGCCACCAGCTGGCCAAGGGAGAATTGCGTTCTCTCGCTCATAGTCCGGCTCCCATGCCGCTGCGGAAGAGGGGAACGGCAGGGGCCGGACGCCACCGCTGGCGTCCGGCCCCAGACGAAAGCGCCCGCGCGACGTGCGCGGGCTTTTCTGCGTTCCCTATGTTCCGGCGGCGCTGTTACGCGACGGCGTCGCCCTCCGCTTCGGTATTCTCTGTGGCCACGGCTTCCGGGCTGGGATGCTCTTCGCTCTCCACCTCGGGCGACGGGCTCGACGCCTTCTTCCGTCTGACGCGGACGACCATCTTCCCCTTCGGGGCGTCGTCTCCCGCGTCCTCCGGCTTGGCATCGCCGTCGTCCGGTGTCGCTTCCGGCTTGGCGTCCGCCTTCCGGGGGAAGCCCGTCTGCTTCGGCTCCGGGTGCAGCTTCGCCGTCAGCGGCTGGCCGCCGTCGCCGAAGAGGGGCGCGGCCTCTTGCATAGACTTCTCCCACGAGTCGAGGTCGCCCGCCAGGCGGCTCATGCCCCGCTTCTCCGCGTCCCCGCTGAGGATCCCCTCGGCCCGCAGCGCGGCCACGAGGAACCCGCTGTTGCACTGCGAGCGCCCGACGAAGGCACCCGCCAGGCCGTCCGACTTGAACGGCTCGCCGCGCCGCATCGCGGGCGTGAGCGCCGCGCGGATGCTCTCCACGGGGACCCACTCGCGGCTGTGCCGACCGCCGCCGTCGTTCTTGTCGATCCTGATGTACACGCCTTCGGCGACGCGCCCGACCTGGTACGCGACGCCGCCCTCGCCGCGAGGCGAGATCTTCGGGGCGGTGGCGGCCCTGACGATGACCACGTCAGGGTTGTCCGCCGGTGCCGCCCCCTTTTCCTTTTCCTTGTCCTTCGGCTTGCTCATGTCTCCTCGTTCTCCTTGTCCTCGGTTTCGCTGTTCCCTTTGGCCTCCGCGTCGCCATCGGCGGCTCGCTCCGCGCGCGCCGCCCGATCCACGCGGGTCGGCTGACGACCGGCAGCAGCGCCGCCGCCAGCGCCGCCCGGGCGGCCCCGAAGGCCGCCCCCGGCTCTCTGTTCCGTCTTCCCATGCTTCGCGCTCCTTCTCTTCCTCGGTTTGCCTCTCGCGGGCCGCTCCGCGTCAGTGCCCGCGTCCGCCCTCAGCCCCTCCGGCAGCAGGCGCTGCACGCGCCCGCGCACCGCCGGGGTGACGAGCCTGCCCAGCTGGGCCAGGGCCGCGCCCATCACGGCCACGTCGTCCGCGAGCCCCGCGAACGGCACCGCGTCCGGCACCGCGTCCATCGGGACGACGAAGTACCCGAGCGCGGCCACCACGAGCGCGCGCGCCCACAGCGGCGTGTCGCGGTCCGTCAGGACGACGTACAGCGTCACCGCCCGCTCGACCACCGCCATGCCCGCCGTGCGCGGCAGGCCCGACAGCTTGCGCCAGAACGCCCGCTCCGAGTAGCGCCGCCGGTAGTCGGCGTTCCTCTCCTTGCGATCCATGCGGTCACCCCCCCTCCGCGCAGTCGCACAGCAGCGTCGCCCGCAGCCCCGGATCGACCCAGGGCTCGTCCGGGATCACGATGCTGATGCCGTACTGGTTGTTCCACAGGACGCACGTGAGGAAGAACCCGTCCTCGAACACGCAGCCCTCCAGGGGGGCGTCGCGCAGCGCGTAGCCGATGGCGTCGCGGACCACGTCGTCCGTGTCGCCCGGCTCCAGCAGCACGACGTGGCCGTCGTCCTCCGGGACGTACTCCTCGCCGCACGCCTCGTACGCGTCGATCAGGCGCTTCAGGGTCCCGTGCACCGCGCGGTACGCGCAGCCGCCGAGACCGGCCCGCTCGACCTCCTCAAGACTCCGAAACTCCTTCATAGGCGAAATCCTCCAGTAGTAGATGGCCTTCCACTGGAGGTCTGATATGATGTTCGCGGAGCGGTCGATACGGGTGTGGGGTGATGCAGGGAGCTACCGGGATTGGGCCGCGCGGGAGGGGATGCCGGGAATTCGCGGTGATTGGCGACGGGTGAAACGGAAGTACGTGGCGGAATAGAGACGCAAATCAGCACGCGCGAGTTGCCCAAATAGAGAACACAATGACCTTACGGTCGGCGCGGTGTCGCGGTCCGGAGACCACGACACAACAGAGGATAAAAATGGGGACTCTCTTGCAACAGAACTGGCCGGATAACGCATTCAAACTCGCAGACGAACGGATTGCAGCGAAGCCAGACGACTGTGTGCCCTTGGAGTCAAAATGCATAAGCGCACAGCGCGACTAGGGTATTTACAAGGACTTCGCGCACCGGAAACCAAGGTCAGCGTGGCAGTCCGTTGGGCCCCAATCTCCACTCCGGTAAATGCAACGGAAGTAACTAACGAGGCTACAGGCCCACGAACCACCCCGAACCACTTTCTTGTGTCCGCCTGTGGGTTTTTCGATGTCCCCCAGTTTGTAACGAGCATATACTAACGGGTCGTACCAGTCTGCGCACCATTCCCAGACGTTTCCAACCATCTGGAATAGACCCTGCGGACTGCGTCCATCGGGGTAAGACCGTATCTCGCACGTTGTTTGGATACCTCGATTCTGTGCGTTCTGGCACATAGTTGCTGCCCAGGCATTACCCCAAGGAAATTCGCGGCCATCCACTCCGCGTGCGCCCTTTTCCCACTCCAATTCCGTGGGTAGGCGCAAACCTGCCCACTGACAATACGCATGCGCATCATTCCAGCTCACGCACACGACCGGATGGTCCGCCTTGTCCAGCGCGAAAATTCTCCCTCTCCAGATTGGGGTAAGTTGCCTCGCGGTACTCGGCAATTTCGGCGGACGGTGACCTGTTTCGTCCACGAATCGCTTGTACTGCGCGTTTGTCACCGGACACAACGCAAGATAGTACGCAGGGAGGTGCACCGGGAATCGTTGATCGGCGGCGAGAAACTTTCCCCCGGGGATCAAAGCCATTTGTGTATCATCTAGCGGATTCGTGAATAGGGGTTGAGGTGTGGGCATTCGATACGCCTCTCAACTGAACACGGGCCGACTACGGTGAACTCCCGGTCCAGCGTGAAGAGTTCAGGCTCACAAGTACCCTCACGGGCTTCGTGCCGTTTCGCCTTCTGGAAGTAGTAGCCCACGTTCAAGAAAACGACCACAAGGAAATGGAAGGCGTCCAAGGACTTTTTCTTGACAGGAAAACCATGGTCACAGTCCGTAGCCATGCGGCTTTTCACCTGTACGCGAATCTGCGGCCCCTCGTGGTACGGATCGGGGTGAATGCAGATGTCGATTTCGTAGACGCCAACGTTTATCCCGCGAATTGTGAAGTAGCCGTTTCGGTTGAGCCACTCCTCGAAGACCTCTTCGGCAAGCAACGACATGGGCTTACTCTTCCTCCTGCTGCGCGCAGGGCACCTAATCGTATCCCATCTTGTCGAGCGAAGAAAAACCGGCGACTTGTGAACCGGGTTGTGTATCTCGGAAGTGCTGCGTGCCGATTCGAAGAGGGTAAGGCGAGGAAAGCGTTGCCGCGCTCTTGGTGGATGCAGAAAACACAGGATGCAGCAAAGCGCCGCAAAACGGACCGGAGGGGGACAGGCGGGGAAATCAAGCGCGCCGCCGGGTGTCCGGTGGCGTTCCCCGGAACTCGAACGGCGCGAACGAAATGCAATGGTGGGCGAGGCGGGAATCGAACCCGCATGGCCTTCCGGCCAACGGATTTTAAGGTATCTAGAACACTATAACACACAACAACCAACAACACATAATGAAAGATTCCCCAAGGGTTTACATGAAACATGCTTTTTGTGGAAAGTAGCTATTTTTTGCCCCTTTTTGTGTGTGAGTGCCCCAAGAGTGTCCCATGGGGTCTGGGGGCCTTGGGGGGATCGGGCTACATCCTTCACGGGGTGGGGGTGGTCATGTTCAGGAAAATTTTACTAATTTACTAATTTAGGATACGGTCATGGGCATACCATAGGGGACACCCGGTGTATCTCATGGTAATGGTGTGCCGCTACATGATGTTGAATGCGCCAACCTTTGTATGCTATGTTCCTAAAAGAGAGGGGAAATGCTTCCCTAAAGGTTTGGCACAAAAAACAACCTGTGAGGAGTAGGGCTTATGGACACTGAAGAAAAAGGTTTTCTTGGTGCAGTATCGTATCCGTTTCTTTGGATCGCAAAAATGATTCTGGACGTGATATTGATGCCTGTCAATTGGGTCTGCTTGACGTTTAATCTTGAACCGGTAGGTATAGTCATTCCCTTCTACTACTAAGCAGAAGTGCGAGCGTCAAAAGGAACAAAGTGATATGAAACACCTGGGTCAAATTACAAAACCAAATTTAGCCAACATGTGCGATAATTCAAAAGTTGATTGGTGGTGTTGGGGGATAGGATGCCTCTTTATGCCTCAATGGTGGGCGAATAAGGGTAAGGGCAATTAGCCCATTGGTTATTTTGTTTATATATTAAGCAGGCGGCGCGCTATGCTTGCACTGCTGAGGGAATTGTGTGCCCAGTGTGCGCTCTAGTGGTAAACGTCAAACGAACACATGTTAAACATCCGTTGAACACATGTTCGATATCTAAGTACTTTCACAGGAAGAATTTAATTTTCCCCTTCGCATGCGCGTATTGAGTAACATCAACGGGCAAAATCCCCGTATTTTATTGATGTTTGGGGCATATTCCATGGGATAATTTGATGCTCTACACACTCTTGCCAGTAATTCGCCTAAGTCCAACTAGTATAGGAATTTCCAAAGGGCTGTTTGTGCGAAAACCATGCCCATTTTATGTAAGGAAAATTACAAAAAATGCGGGCAAAAATTCCTACTCGGCCCCCTTCCTGCCTTCCAAAAAGCGCCACCATGCGGCCCATGCTTCTATACCTTCGCATGATTCACGCTCGAACGGTGGTGGTGGTGGTAATTGATCGTGTGGCCATACGGTAAGCAATTGGACATAGACGGTTAGGGTGGCGTTGCGGATAGCGGCGGCTTCGGCATCAGCGCGCGGCATCCCGGCATCGTATTCCATAATAGCGGCCCGTTCTTCAAAGCGTTCTACACCATCGGCGGCAGCTTGGGCGGCGGCTCGTTTTGCCATTTCAAGGTAAGACATTAAACAAACTCCCCTTGCGAATTAAGCGAAGAAAGCGAATTAAGGATAGGGGTACTTGGGCTTTGTTCGCTTCTTTCGCTTCTTTCGCGTGTGCCACTTAGGAAAATACGCTCGGCTTCCCGGCCCCCGGTTTGTTCCTGCTTTCGCATGATACGGCCATGTTTTGTGAGACAGGATAGCGCCCGTTCAATCTGTTCGGTTGTCTTGTGGCGTCCAAACATGGCCGATATATCTGTTCTTGTCATGCCTTGCGGGCGGTTGCTCAATGCGGTGACAATACAATCGGCCACGGGATCGCCAAGTGAATCCCCAAAGATAAATCGTGCCGATTGGAAACAATAATCCCAAACGGCCAAACCCGCTTCCAGATGTGGGCGGCAGATAGTGGCGCTTCCATCCAATAGGGCATAGATCAAGGCAAGTCTCATTACCTGTGCTTCAGCCCGGCCCGTGACGGCCCCTAAAAGCCCCGGCAGGCCTTCTGATAGTTCGGGATAGATCGCGCGCCATACATCGCCCGCATCACCATCTCGGTGAAGCTCATCTACACCACGGGCGAAGGTAAGCGCATCTCGAATTTCGGCGGCCAGCGGCATCAAATCGTCATCATGAAGGTTGCCACCATCAGGCAGGCACTTTGATCGGCGCGTGCATAGCCATAGGAAGCGGTTCGCGAATCCATTCCCCGTTTCGGTTGCGGTAAGGGTTCGTAAGAGTTCATCGCGGGTGATGTGGCCAACAATGCTAATGTGTGCACCTGTGGCCGTCATTGGGTTAGTGCGGGTTAATGTCTGCAATCGGCCACTATCCCAGGCGTTTCTAATCAGTGGTGATAGTATGTTTCCGGCCCGATTCATCACTTGCAGGGTAGAGGCAAATTCAGATTCGATAACAAAAAGGCGCTTATCGGTAACTCCAGGATCGCCTTTGACTTCACCTTTTTCGTTCGTGGTTTCGTTGGCATCGCGTACAGCAAAAATTAGGCCTTCGCCACTGGAAAGCCCCTTCGCCACTCTGTCGGACTCCCAGACGGGATCAACCAAGCGCATCAACTGTGAGACGCGGCTCCAGCTTGTGCCCTTCCTTCCCTTCGAGGTTTCGCCCACTTGAACAAAGAAAATACGGGCGGGATGTGTATCACCTTCGGCGCGGAAGTGGGCGCTTGCCCCGGCAGCGTTCCCAAAGGCGGCCAGAATGCCCATGAGCAAAGCGGCGGAATCGCTCTCAGTGTGGGGCTCAATTGCGCGCACTATGCGCCCCACAAGCCCGTGGAAGGCTTCGGCGGCCAGCGGGTTCGGCCACGCGGGATCGGCAGCGCGCGCGGTGATGGGCGCTTCAATAATTGGCGCGGTTGCGGGCATCGGCGCGGGTTCGGCCACAGATTCAATTGTTTTCAAGAGTTCAGTGCGAAGGGCATCAGCATTTTCAGTTGGGATCGGTGTGAATCCATCCCATGATTCAAGACGCTTATGCAGGAAGTCCACCACATCGCCCTTGGGCGGCAGCTTGGGCAATCGTGCAATGAACACTTGACGCGCGCCAGGCAAGGCGGCCAGCGCCTTCACCACATCAGCGGCGTATTGTTCGCCCGGCGTATCGGCATCAGGCAATATGACGATGTGACGGAAACGGCCCAGCGGCTTCCAGTCACTCTGCAAGGCGCTTTGTGCGCCACCTTGTGAAGTGGTGGCGGCCAAGCCCAAGGAACACATCGCAGCGGCCTTTTTCGGCCCTTCCACAACGTAGACAGTGGCATTAGGCGCGGCTTTCGCTAACACATCCAGGGCATAAAGAGAACGCGGTGAAGGTGGCGCTTCGGCCTTCCCATCAGTCTTAAACGGGATTACTACCTTGTCACCATTGCCGTCATCGTACCGCACATCATAACGAGTAATGCGCTCACGTTCGTCACGATACGGCCAAGCAAAACGAAAGTGCTTTCCCTTCCACGTTTTCGGTATACCATCGGGCGGTGTGAAGGTGGGACAAAATTCCACCTCCGGCGCGGTGTCATCTGGGATCGGCGGCGGTGTTTCGTCAATGTCCCAAAACACTTGATCGGCTTGTTCGGGTGTCAATGTTTTGAGCATTAGCACAACTCCCACTCGTTAGCCAAGGCGGCCAGCGCATCGCGAAAGCTCACGGCGCGGCGTTGTTGGGTGAAGGCGATTACATCGCCCCCCCTTCGCCCACAGGCGAAACAACAAAACGCTCCCGTGTCCAGATTTACTCTGAAGTTTCCCTCGTTGTGATCGTCGTGGAAGCAACACAACCCAGCGTTAGCCCAGCCCGTCATACGGCGCGGCGGCGGCATGCCAGGTAACTCATGCTTATAAAACGCAGCGGGATCGACGGCGGCCTTCACTTGGGCGGCATCTAGGCGGCGTTGATTACGAACAGCCCCGGCGTTCATTGGTCGGCTTTCGTGTTTTGTGCTTCAACCCATTGAAAAAACGCGGTTTCGTCAATCAGCACGCGGCCTGCGACACGCTTCACAACGCGATCAAAACCGTTGGTTTTCTCATGGAAAATCAAATGGCGGAGGCCCCCAACAGGTGGCCATGCGTGTTCTTTTGGCCAAGCGGTGACAGGTATAAGCCGGGGTTTATTTTGGGTAGTGGGTTCGGGGGTTGGTAAGTTTGTCATGCTCAGATTCCTCTACGTTACGGCCAAAATCACTATGATTCCAGCCTTGCAAGTAAATTAGAGCACAACAAGGACAAGGACAGTGCAGAGCAGTGTCCTAACTATTTTTGCGATACGTGGCGCTTTATTGTTTTGCTTGATACACCAAATTGCTTTGCCACCTTTTCGTAGCACCATTCATTGGAATAGGGCGGATTGGACATCTTTTTGCGAAGTATGCCATAGGCATCCTTGTATCTTTGCCAGCGATCCTTTTTTTCAGACCAAGTACCGTGAACTGCTATATGTCCATTTTTGGCAGAGACAATGCTTTTCCGCCCTCGTATATGATCAAAATCAACTTCCAAGAGTAAAAAACTCATTTCAAACAAACGTGGTAATACTTCCTCATACAAATCCTCTGCTTCTGTCACGGTTGCATCAGAGCATATTTCACTAATACGTTTCCGAAGAGAGTCTGTGGATATTTTCTTTAAAAGGGTCTTTTGGCAATCCCTGTCAATTCCTTCTACTAGCACCAAAAACAACTGTCTACAAATATACTCCAAGTGCAGTTTCAGAGATTTTTCTACATGTTTCCTTATTAATGCACCTGCTTTTTTAAACCACTCTTGGCCATATTCCTTTATGGCTATCAATTGAATCATTTGTTTTTCAATTGGCTTACCAGCATCATGCTTTTCATCAAGATCGTTTAAGATTTTTGCACTGCATTCCTTGATGTAACATGCTAACTTACGAGCATGCGCGAGATTCTTTTCGGATAAAAAGTCATCTAATTCTTTTTCGTTCTTCTTTTTTTTCATTGTCAGGTCCCTTCCTTCGCTTCCGGCTTCGCGAACACTTTCGCGGCCATGTTTTGCAACACTTTCGAGGTGTGTTCTTGAGATAAGTGCGAATACCGTTTTGTCATGGCCCATGTTTTATGCCCCAAAACGCCCGCAATTTCGGCCACGCTTGCCCCGTTCATTGCCAAATATGAGGCGCAAGAATGGCGGAGATCATGAAATTTAAAATCGGTGATTTCAGCCCGTGCAAGGGCGGCTTTCCACGCGGATTCAAAATCAAGGGGTTTTGCATTCGCCCCGGCCCGCTTCGGCGCGGGGAAAACAAGCGGCGTATCCACACGGCGGCGGATTCGGGCATGTTCTCTCATGAGGGACAAGGCGGGTTCCACCACGGGCACGCCCCGGCGCTCCCCGTTTTTCGTGTCCTCGATTGTGATAACGGCCCGATTAAGATCAACGTTGTTCCATGTTAAATCCATGATTTCCCCCCGGCGCATACCAGAGCATATCCCAAGGGTGACAATGGTAAGCAATGCGGGATCGCGTGATTCGCGGCATTCTTTCAAGAGGCGTTCGCGTTCTTCATCCGACAGGTAACGAACCCTGCCCTTGGGTTCTTTGGGCTTGCGAATCCGTTTAACGGGGTTTTCATCGGCCCATTGCCATTCATTCACGGCCACGGTGTAGCAATGCGAAAGCGCGGCAAGATAGCGGGTGACTGTGGAAGGGGTGCGTTGTCTTTTGGTTGAAAGTGCTATGTCTTGCAATAGATCGTCTTTCGCTTCGGCGATCATGTTCGGGGTGACATCGGCGATAAAGTAATCCCCGAAACGTTCCCGCCAATATGCGAAGTGTTTCCTTTGTGCCTTCTGGCTTCGTTCCCGCTTTCCCGGCAAAATGTTCTTGACATAGCGATCAATCATTTCCGCGAAGGTGCGCTTTCTTGATTCTGGATTCTTGAAGTTTCGCCCGCTTCGTATATCGGCCTCGGTTTGCACGGCCCATATTTTCGCATCAGTCAAACGATCAAAGGTTTTGCTCACGGGTGCATGCCCACGCAATCTTACCTTGACGCGGTAGGACACATCGCCCTTGCTATCGGTTCGGGTTTCAATGTTTGCCATACTCAAATCCTTTTTGTGTATTTTGTGTAAGGTTTTCAGAGTATCGAAACTTCAAATTTCAGTTCCCAGTGTACCAAAACGGGCGATAAAATACAACAAGATAATTTAACATCCGATAGGTGGCAATACTTAAACCACTGACATTCAATAAGATAATTAGTGCCCCATAGCGTTGTGGGGCACTTATGGGGCAATAATTCAAGGTTTTGTGTATTTTGTGGGGCATTTCCTAAGTAGATAATCTCACAAAGAAGGGAAGGGCGCGGGGCATTTTGTTGTGAGTTTTTGTATTCAAGTGCCCCAAGAGTGCCCCATACATGGATTTTAAGGCATAAAAAAGACATGGTAAGGGCTTACGGGGTGTTGTGTAAGTCCTTTGTTTACAGGATGGTGGGCGAGGCGGGAATCGAACCCGCATGCCCTTACGGGCAACGGATTTTAAGTCCGTCGTGTCTGCCTATTCCACCACTCGCCCAAGCCAAATCAACGGAACTATCCCCTCGGACGGGATGATTTCGGACAAAAAAAATAGTTGGAGGCGGCACCCGGATTCGAACCGGGGAATAAAGGCTTTGCAGGCCTCCGCCTTACCACTTGGCTATGCCGCCGAGCCGCCTCAACTATCGCGTTATTGTATCGAAGTTTTTTGAGGATTGTCAATTAAACCACGCATTCCGTTAGGAAAACGTCCAGCCGGAAGCATGGCTTGCGCATTAGCGAAAACGTGCGTAAAGCCCAAAGGCAATCAGCGGTCAGCAATCAGCGGTCAGCGATCAGGCTCAGGGGGTATCTACTGAATGGAACGCTTCGCGGATCCATTGATAATTCTGTTCGCTCATGCCCAGGGAGGCATAATCCTCGATATAGGCGATAAATCCGCCGTTGAATGCACCTAATGTGTTCCGGAGGCGTTTGGCATACGCGAAAATCTCGTCGCGGGTTCCGGATATGGCCCTGCGCTGGTGATCGATGGAGCAGCAGAAACACACCCTGCCGCCGAAATCCGCCGCGAGCCGTTCCACGCCGAAAATGTCCGGCTGAAGCAACTCTATGACATCCACGCCAATATCAATAAGGTCGTTGATAATGGCATGCACCTGTCCACAGGAATGAAACCATACTTTCTTCCCCGCCTTATGTATTCGCGCGAACTGATCCGCGTACCGGGGGCGAAACACGGCCCGCCACACTTCCGGAGCGATCATCAGCCCTTCTTGTGTGCCCCAATCATCGCCGAAGGCAATGGCATCCACCGGATACCGCAGCGCCTGATCGATGATGCCGTTCTCAAAATCAAAAACGATATCCAACACGTTCTCCGCGCGTTTGGGATCCATATACACATCCATCAACAGCGTCTCAAACCCCCGGAGGAAGGTTGCCTGGTTGAATCCGCTGATGCCCATGCTGAACTTGACAAACCGGTCTCCCCACTCCTTTAAGAAATCCTCCAGTCCGTCAAAACGCCCCGCCGCATACGGATCCGGCGGCACATACTCGTTTATTCGTTCCCACTCGGATAATGGATGCGTTCCCGGCTGTCCCATTGTTTGATCCAGCACATGCCACACATACCCCCATTCCGTAAGCCCCGGCTCCGAAGGAACGAACTCCCGTGCAGCCTTAAACCCCCACCCGATGGTGTCGGAATGCTCAAAATCCCTGTTACAGTAATTAATGGGTGTGCGCGGCGGGCCTGTCCGCTCAATCGCCGCATATACAATGTGTTTTCTATCCACAGTGAAATTCCCTGAACGTCCTTATGAAAAAGTATACATCACTTGATCACAAACCACGTCATGCTCATCGGTTTGAGGGTAATGGGCAGTTCAATGGTGTAATCGCGATTCAGAGAATATTTTTGGGCGTGGCCGTCTTCCTGGTGGAGGTGTGCCGTATTGCTGAGGCCGGTGTAGTACAACGGAAGCCTCAACGTGGCGGACTGTTCCCGGTCCGATGAATTATAGACCATGGCCAGCCCGCGCTCCTCAAGCCGCGGGTTCACGTGCAGCATGCAGTCAATCTGTTGGTTATCCGCCCGGCGCACATGAATCAGATCGGAATCGAGAATCGCGCGGTGTTTCTTGTAAAAATCCACCCATTTCTTGACCACGGCCTTGGTGTCATCGGCATCGTACAATCTCGGCCCGCGATAGCAAGCCTGCACGCCACTGCCGAAATTCTGCGCCAGATGCCATTCATACTCTTTCAAATGCTCGTGCAGCGGCTCCAAGGTGGCCGCCGGACCGCCCCCGTGGTATTCCACCAACGGCACGAACATCCAGCCCATGCTCGGCGTCTTTTCAAAGGTGCCGTCGAAAATATTTTGCCGCCCGATGACGATCTGCCTTTCGCGCGGCAGGCTCCAGTTCGTCTCGCGATATCCCAGCGCGCATTTGTTGCTGCCGTTCAGGTAATACCAGTCGGGCGTGTTAATGTACACCCCGCGTTTCCGGCACTCATGGTAAAAGTTGCAGCACGCCTTCCATTGCGCCGCCTGCGAATCCTCCAATCCCCGGTGATGCGCATGAGCGGTTGAGGCGCATACATCCCCATGGAACGGCCCATCGGTCTCAATCACATCCAGCCCGGTGGCATCCATGAAATTCAGCACCCGCTTGAAATAACCGTCGGCCCACTCACTCGCCAGACAGGCGCTTTGCCCGAACATGCTCCCCGGTTTCCCCGTTTTCGGGTCAATGCAATTATTCTCCGCGCCCACGTCGCGCGAAGCGCACATCAAGGTATAACCGCCAAGTTCCACCCCCTTGCCGTGCGCATACGCCACGTCCTCCTTGAATCGCGCGATATAAGCGGGATCTTCGCTTTCAATATCGAACCCGCTCCAGAACGTGCAAATCACCATCTCAAATCCCACCTCTGCGCATTGGTCCACCGCGCGCCGGACAGCCTCGGATGTAGATTCACGCACATGCATCAGAATGGGATTCTCCATTGCCTGCGGGGCCAGCGCCCGGTACATGCGCCGCTTCGCCAGACCCCGCCGCTCGCGATCATCACTGTCCTGAAGCAGCATGTAGGTCCGGAAGGAATCAAACGCTTCGCCCGGCTTCAAGCGCCAGCCCGGCCCCATCGGATACCGGCTCCGCATCAGCACCCGGAATTTGTATTCATAATCGATCTGCGTCGTATAGTCCGCATCCGTCGCCCAGTCGGTGGTATTCATCGTGTTGAATGCATAGTTGCTTTCCACATGCACGCGGTCCTTTTCCGCCTCCGTCACCGCAAGCAGTTCCCCCTCCAGACCGGTAATGACCACGTCCTCATTACCCCCGTTCGACACCGTCACCCATTTCGCCATCACCGGCAGATTGTCATAAAGCTCGTAGTGCAGCGTGATGGATACCTTCCGGTGCTTTTCCGGCGCACTTTCCGGCGCCGTAAACCGCACCGCGATCCCCACACCCTTCGGCGGCCATGGCGTCTCCGGCGCGGAGCGTTTCGGCGTCCAGGGATACATCACCTCCATCGGCGCGGACTCGTATCCCGCATACTGAAACGACTTCGGATCATTCTGAAGTTCAGGAATCCATTTCGGGTCCAGATATGCATAATCCGGCTGCCCTTTTAATCCGCCGACTTCATATTTCATCCCATCCAGTTCAACAATAGCCTCCGGCTTCACCCCCCGTAGAATATTGGCATTGTTCACCAGATTAATGAAGTTTACAGTCGCAAAATTCGGCCCTATGCGAAATGTCCGTTGGATCAAACCGTTTCCCAGAATCAGTTCTTGTTGCCCGTCATTGCTGACAATGGCGGCCGGCCGCTCCTGTGTATCCACCAGCCAATCCCCGGTGTTCTCCTGCGCTCCCGCCGCGACGGCAAAAATCAACACCAAGATGAATAGGTAAGATTTCATGTCCTTATCCTTCTTTCCAAATCAACGCAAAGGTTTTAGCGCGTCCAGTAATTTCGTGATGCCCACCGCGCGAATTTTTTCCGTTAATGGGAACACCAAATCGCCCGGATATACGATATCAAGGCGTGTAAGTTTGAGATCAGTCAAAGCGCTGCGCATGGAAGGCGTAACGCCGGGTTGGCTGGACCGTTTGAATTCAAAACCGAGCCGCTGTTTGCCGTGTATTACAAGTAAGTCTAGCTCCGCACCGCCATGCGTGGCCCAGAAATAACATTCGTTCCGGCCCGCGCCGGTCTGGCGGATCACCTGATTGAGCGCAAAGCCTTCCCAGGACGCGCCCATTTTGGGGTGCGATTCGACATCCGTCTGCGTGCGCAGATTCAGTAATGCATGCAGCAATCCGCTGTCAGCGATATAGACCTTTGGCGCTTTCACCTGCCGCTTGGAGATGTTTTCATACCAGGGCGGCAACTGCCGAACCACCAGCGCCGCGCTCAACCGATCGAGATAATCTCGTACGGTAGTATCTGCAACGCCAAACGAGCGCCCAAATTCGGAAGCATTCCAGGTTTGGCCATGATAATGTGCGAGCATGGTCCAGAATCGCTGCATGGTGACGGAACTAATCCCTATACCAAGCTGCGGCAGATCGCGTTCCAGAAATGTCCGGATAAATCCTTGGCGCCATTCATGGCTTTCCAGGGCGGATTTGGCAAGATACGAACGTGGCAATCCACCCCGGATCCAAAGTAATTCATGATGGTCTGTTCCGGTTTCGTCCAGTGTGAACCCGCCAATTTCATGGTAAAAAATGCGCCCTGCCAGACTTTCGGAGCCTTGACGCAGAAGGTCCGGGGAAGCGCTGCCCAATAAAAGAAAACGGGCAGGGCATGACGGACGATCCAGCAACACGCGCAACACCGGGAAGAACTCGGGCTGGCGCTGGATCTCATCAATAATCACCAATCCCCGCAATGATTTCAGCGCAAGAAAAGGGTCGCTGAGCCGTGTCAGGTCTTCCGGATTTTCCAGGTCAAAGAAATGAACATCCCCTTTCCAGGCATGGGCCAACATACGCGCAAGCGTGGTTTTACCCACTTGCCGAGCGCCGATAATGCCCACTGCCCGGTGCCGCTTCAGCAGGCCCCGCAAGGCATGTAGATCTTTTTTGCGTTCCAACATGTCTATAGTATACCTTGAAAATTCGGTGTTTGCAACCGAATTTTCAAGGTAGCGATTTCCCGGCAAAAATCAAAAAAAAGAAGCCCCGGACCACAATGGCGGGGCTTCTTGACGTCTATTGCTTGATTTATTCGACGGTTACGCTCTTGGCGAGGTTGCGGGGTTGGTCCACGTCGCAGCCGCGGTTTGCCGCCACGTAGTAGGCGAAGAGTTGCAGCGGCACCGCCACAAGAATTGGGCTGAAGGGTTCATAGCACGCCGGCACGTAGAACACGTCCGCGCTGTGGCTCTTAATTTCCTCATTGCCCTCGGTGGCCACACTGAGCACGATGCCCTTGCGCGCGCGGATTTCCTGGATGTTTGAAACCATCTTGTCGTAGACATCGCCATCCACTGCCACGCACACCACCGGCAGTTGATCCGTGACCAGCGCAATCGGGCCGTGCTTCATCTCGCCCGCCGCATAGCCTTCCGCGTGGATGTAGCTGATTTCCTTCAGCTTCAATGCGCCTTCCAGCGAGCTCGGGAAGTTATAGCTGCGGCCAAGGTACAGGGCACTCTGGGCGTCGCGGTATTTCGGATCTTCGGCGCACCGCTTGATGTCGTCCTGGTGATCCAGGATCCACTGAATCTTTTCCGGCAACTGCCGCAGGTGCGCAATCATCTCTTTCGCCTGCGCTTTATCCATCACCCCGCGTGTTTCCGCCAGCCAGATGGTGAACAGCGCGAACGCCGTGCATTGCGACGTATACGCCTTCGTAGAGGCCACGCCGATTTCCGGGCCCGCGTGCTGATAAATGACGCCGTGCGATTCGCGCGCCACGCTCGAACCCACCACGTTCACCACCGAAGCCACTTTCGCGCCCAGCCGCTTCGCGATGCGGATGGCTTCCAGCGTGTCCGCCGTCTCGCCCGACTGTGACACGGGAATCATGATCGTGTTTTTCGGTACGATCGGATCCCGATAGCGGTATTCGGAGGCCAGATCGAGTTCCACGGGGACCTTGGCGAATTTCTCAATTAAGTACTTGCCAACCATCCCGGCGTGCCATGCCGTACCGCATGCCACAATGACGATCTTCTCGCAGGCCTTCAATTCTTTCAGCGAGATGTTCATATCTTCGAGCGAGACTTCTTCCGATCCCTCATGCACACGCCCCCGCAGCGTATTCCGGATAACGTTTGCCTGCTGGTTGATCTCCTTCAGCATGAAGTGCGGATATCCTTCCTTCTCCGCCGCCGCATCGTCCCAATCCACCGTCTTGACTTCAAGATCGACGGGATTGCCATCAATGTCTTCGATCGTGTAAGAGCCGCGCTTGATCTCGCACACCTGGCCATTGTCGATGTACAGCACCTTGCGCGTGTATTTCATAATTGCCGGCACGTCTGATGCAATGAACGCCTCGTCATCACCCAGCCCTACAATAAGCGGACTGCCGTGCCGCGCCGCAATCATCAAGTCAGGATGATCCTTGCAGAGCACGCCGATCGCATACGCGCCTTCCACGTCGTGCAACGCGCGCTTCACCGCCGCGAACAGATCGCCCTGGTAATATTTTCGAACCAGGTGCGCGATGGTTTCCGTATCGGTTTGACTGCGGAATTGGACGCCTTCCGCCTGTAGTTGATTTCGCAATTCCTGGTAATTCTCAATAATGCCGTTATGAACCACGGCAATTTCCATCTGCATGTCGAAATGCGGATGCGAATTCGCTTCGCTCGGCGCCCCGTGCGTGGCCCAGCGCGTATGACCAATCCCCAAATGACCCGTGAGTGGATGGTCTTCAAGCTTCTTGTCCATGATTTTCAGCTTGCCCACGCTCTTCACGCACTTCAGCGCGCCATCCGCCACCACCGCCACACCCGCTGAGTCATACCCGCGGTATTCCAGCCGGTGCAGGCCTGCCATGATAATCTCTACGCAATTCTTCTCGCCGATGTAACCTACTATCCCGCACATGTACTCATGCTCCTTTCAAGCAACGCGCCGGCTTGCTCCGGGCGCGTCAATAATCCTCGGAAACGGGCGGCTCAGGCGCCTGTCAGCATACACACCGCAGGTCACATGCCCGGCGGCGGAATCCAGGACCCTTACCTTCACTGGCCGAAGTGCTGGATAGAATTCGTGCCCGTGCCGCCGTGGCGAACTGAGAGATGAAGCGCCGAATGGTGGGTACTTCCGGACTTGGGCGTCCGCCATTCGTCTTCATGCAAGAGCATACTAAAAATCGGGCACTGTTTTCAATGAATGGGCGAAGCCGTGAATGGGCGAAGCCGTGGAAGTTCCGCCAACTACACGGGTTATTCTCAACTTCGTTTAGTTTCTTTGCCGCTTTTTCTTTGTTCTTCCATTTTTCCATTTTTCCATGCCAAGACCCATTCTTCCCATTTTTCCCATCATTCCCATCCCTCCCAGCACTCCCATTCATTCCTAATTTCCCTTGTTTGTAAACGAGATCCGTCCTTGTTCAAACCCTCAACTTGATTTTATATACCGTACGGTCGGTATAATGGCCCAAATGAGTATATTCCCTTAAACTACACCGGCCTCGGCCGAAGGAGAAACACCATGAATGAAGTCGTTGCGGTATCAGCCGTTCGCACAGCCATCGGGGATTTTGGAGGCGCTCTGAAGGACTATCCGGCCCCGGATCTGGCGGCGCATGTCATCAAGGAAGCATTGAAACGAGCGAATGTGCCCAAGGAAATCGTCTGCGATGTGATCCTGGGCCAATGCATGCAGCGATGTGATGAAAATCCGACCGGCCGCGTGGCTGCGCTGAAAGCGGGTTTGCCGATCACTGTGCCTGGCGTCACCATTCAACGCAATTGCTCCTCTGCGATGCAAGCCCTGATCTACGGTGCGCAGCAGATCATGCTGGGCGACATGGATGTTGTGGTTACCGGCGGCGTCGAAGTGCTCAGCCGTGTGCCCTACACGCTGGACCAGGCCCGGTGGGGCGCACGCCTCCAACACGGGAAAATGGCCGACGGCGTGTGGGACGGACTCACGGACTCGTTCACGGGCCTGATCATGGGTCTGACCGCGGAAAACCTTGCGGAGAAATACAATATCTCCCGTAAGGAGCAGGATGAAGTGGCCCTCCGCTCGCACGGTAACGCCGAAGCTGCAATCAAAAATGGCACGTTCAAGGAAGAGATTGTTCCCGTGGAAATCCCGCAGAAAAAAGGCGCGCCCAAAATCTTCGACACCGACGAACACCCCCGCTATGGATTGACCATGGAACAACTCGCTGCGCTCAAGCCCACCTTCAAGAAAGACGGAACCGTCACGGCGGGCAATGCCTCCGGCATCAACGACGGTTGCGCCATCATGGTGCTCATGAGCGCGCAAAAAGCCAAGGAACTCGGCTGCACCCCCATCGCGAAAATGCGCGGTCATGCTGTTGCCGGCGTAGAACCCGAACTCATGGGATATGGCCCGGTGCCTGCCACCAAGATCGCCCTCGAACGCACTGGCCTGAAGCAAGATGACATCGAGCTCTTCGAAATCAACGAGGCCTTCGCCGCGCAGTACATTGCCTGCGAAAAACTCATGGGCCTCAAACGCGACATCGTCAACGTCAACGGCTCCGGCGTCGGTCTTGGACACCCCGTCGGCTGCACCGGCGTCCGGCTCATTGTAACCCTGCTGCACGAAATGAAACGCCGCGGCAACAGCCTCGGCCTCGCTTCCCTCTGCGTTGGCGGCGGCATGGGCCAAACCAGCATTTGGGAAATGTGCTAACAGAAATCAGGGACTGGCATAAGCGGAGCGAGTCTGCGATCGTAGATGTATCAGTCCCTGCTTTTTTATAATGGGGTTTAGTAGAAGGAGCATTCCGTGTGGAATAGAAAATTGGTTGTTGAGGACAACAAGACCGGCGCGGCCTTTGAATAGGGGAATGAAGAACGGTGCTGACGGGAAAATCCTGCGGACGCTGTGGTGGGTCGGTTTCTCTCAACGCTCAGGTTGGTGATCGATGCCCGTATTGCGGCGCGAGGTGGTCGGCGGAGAGGAGTATTTTCCGTTTTTTTGGTGGCGGTGGGGGCAGGTCCCCATCTCATGTGGGCGCTAAGAGTATAGTGATGGTTGTATTCTTTATTGGGGGCATGGTTGCCTTAATTATATCAGTGCCATCGCTTCGCGAAATGTATATAAACGCTCTGAATGAACTCATCCATGGAGAAGACACTGGTACCTTGGAAAAAGCGGTATCCCCTGTACCCGCGCCGGATAGGAAGAAAGTAGCCCAAAAATCAGGTATGACCAATGATTCCAGCATGCCCCAACAGATGGAAAAGGCGCCACCTGCCAGGAAACCTACACACCCCGTTCTTCCATGGTCAGCACCGCGGGTTATTGAACTTCCCGGGAAAGACTTCCCCGTTCAAGTTTTTACCCGTCCGGCGGACGCCGGACAAAATGCCACATGGAAATATTTCGGGAAGGGGGTAGGCATAGATAAGGTTGTATTCCTAATCGACGAAGGCATGCATGTCAGACTCAATGTGGGGCATACCCCGCCCCAAGGCATGTCATTTTTAGCGGCATTCAAACCGGATGCCATACAGTCCCTCGGGTTGACCTATGGTAACGTTGTCGATGCTGACTTGGAACTAATAAAAAACTGGAATACGCTTGAGAGTCTCGAATTATCCGGTGCCGGGATTACGGACAACGCCATTCCAATACTCGCCACACTTGGTTCTTTGAATAAGTTGTTGTTGAAAAGCACAGCAGTAAGCGAAGAGGGCAAAGTCATGCTCGAAGGCATGCTTCCTTTGTGCAATATCATGCGGCTGCCATAATAGAGCATGCGGTTGAGTTTGCTATGTTTGTGGAGAATATGCCCTTTATTGGTGAGAGAGTGCGGCTTGAATGGCCTGTGCGGTGATGGCGTTGTGGGAGGCGTGCCATGCGGCGGTTTTGTTTTTGACGAGGATCAGTTGGGGGGATTGGTGTTGGATGTTGAGGCGGGTGGCAAGGTCGTTGGAAACGGGGCGGGATTCGATGACTTTAACGAGGTAGGCGGGGGGCGCGGTCTCTCCGGCGGTTTCGATGTAGTGGAGTACGCGTTGGTATGCGCCGGCGGAGATGGGGCAGCGGGTGCTGTGTTTAAGGACGAAGATGGGCCGGGTCATGCTGGCTTCGAGGGCGGCTTCTACTTCGGGTAAGCTGGTCAGTTCGATCATGGGCATGGCTTCCTTTCCGGTGGGAACACACTTCCTTCTTTTCCGGATAAACAGTATACTGGCGGTGAAACATTCCCTGACGGGAGAACGCGTATGATACTACCATCGGCGGGGCAGGAAATCATCCGGGGGCCGGCGGGCGCGCCCGCAGTATTGTTTTTGCATGGATTCATGGGAGAGGGCGCGGATTGGATGGAGGTGGTGGATGAATTGTGCGAGGGATTCCGATGTATCTGTCCGGATCTGCCTGGGCATGGCCGGAATTGTTCGCATTCCGGGACGCCGTTCACGATAGAGCATGCGGCGGTGGGGTTGCTGAGGCGATTGGATGCGCTGGGGGTGGACACCTGCGGGATTGCGGGGTATTCGATGGGGGGGCGGCTTGCACTGTATCTGGCGCTGCAGCATCCGGCCCGGTTCACGCGGGTGGTATTGGAATCGGCGTCCCCAGGCATCCGGAATGAGGAGGAGCGGCGTCAGCGGGAACAACATGATCGCGATTTGGCGAACCGCCTGGAAAGCCTGTCGCCGGAAGCATTTTCGGAGTTCGTGAAAGAGTGGTACGACCAGCCGATGTTTGCTTCACTTGCGCGCGATCCCGGACGCCGCGAGCAATTAGTGACGCGGCGTCTGCACAATGATCCTGCGGGGCTGGCGGCGTCCTTGCGTGGGATGGGCGTGGGATCGCAGATCAGTCTGTGGGAGAAGCTTGGCGGATATTCCACGCCAACAGTGTTGCTGGTGGGGGAGTTGGATCACAAGTTCCGGCAGATCGCGGAGGACATGAGCGAGGCGTGCCCGTCGATGGCGGTGCAATGCATGGGAGGCTGCGGCCATAACGTGCACTTCGAAAACCCCAGTGGCTATACTATGGCGCTTAAGCGATTTTTTGGTGTGACCGCATAACATTACCTGGAGACAGACTATGCCGAGCATTGCGTGGGTGGAGGCGAAGTCCTACAAAGAGATTAAATATCATAAAGCGGAGGGGATCGCGAAGATCACGATCAACCGTCCGCACCGGCGCAATGCGTTCACGCCATTGACGAATGATGAAATCAGCGATGCCTTGCGCGATGCGCGGTTTGACCCGGAAACCGGGGTGATTATCCTGACGGGCGAGGGCAACAAGGCGTTTTGTTCCGGCGGCGATCAGAATGTGCGGGGCGCTTCGGGATATGTGGACAAGCGCACGGGCGCGCAACGCCTGAATGTGCTGGATTTGCACCGGCAGATCCGAACGCTGCCGAAGCCGGTCATCGCGATGGTGGCGGGATACGCCGTCGGCGGAGGGAACATCCTCGCGATGGTGTGCGATCTCACCATTGCGGCGGACAATGCGGTTTTCGGTCAGACGGGGCCGCGGGTGGGATCCTTCGATGCGGGGTATGGCTCGGCACACCTGGCGCGCATGGTGGGTCAGAAAAAGGCGCGCGAAATTTGGTATTTGTGCCGTCAATACAACGCCCGGGAAGCGCTTCAAATGGGCATGGTGAATACCGTGGTGCCCCTGGAACGGCTCGAAGAGGAAACGGTGCAATGGTGCCGGGAAATCCTCCAAAATTCGCCGATTGCGCTTCGATGCATCAAGGCCGCCATGAACGCCGATGAAGACGGCCAGGCCGGGCTGATGGAGCTTGCCGGAAATGCCACGATGCTTTTCTACATGTCTGAAGAGGGCCAGGAAGGGCGCAACGCGTATGTGGAGAAGCGCAAACCCAACTTTAAGAAGTTTCCCCGCAATCCATGAATATAAATACATGTAAAATCTGGTTTTTGGCCGCGCGGCCCAAAACGCTGCCCGCGGGTATTGCCCCCGTCCTCATCGGAACCGCAATGGCCATTGAGGATCGTGTGTTTCATGCGCCCTCGGCAGTGGGCGCGTTGCTGGGGGCAATCCTGATTCAAATTGGCACCAATTACGCCAATGACTATTTTGATTTTGTAAAAGGCACGGACAATTCAGATCGTCTTGGCCCTGCCCGGGCTACTCAGCAGGGATGGGTGACACCCCGGCAGATGATGGTTGCCGCCATCCTCGTTTTTGCCTTGGCGTTTGGTATTGGACTCTACCTCATCTACCGGGGTGGAGTCCCCATTCTAATTATCGGGTTGCTTTCGATCCTTTGTGGCGTTTTGTATACGGGCGGCCCTTATCCGCTTGGATATTTGGGATTGGGCGAAGTGTTTGTGTTGATCTTTTTCGGGCCCGTAGCCGTGGCGGGAACATATTATGTACAAGCCCAGCAGATGTATTGGGCGCCAATCGTGGCGGGCTTGGCCCCCGGCTTATTTTCGGTCGCGATTCTAACGGTAAATAATTTGCGGGATATTGAGGGCGACCGCCTTAGCGGAAAAAAAACGTTGGCGGTGCGTTTTGGCGTTTCCTTCGCGCGCTATGAATATTTGCTTTCTATTATTTTGGCGAGCATCCTTGTTCCGTGGTGGCTGGCGGCGGGTACGGGGGGCCATTGCGCGGTGCTGCTGGCCAGTTTTGTTCCCTTGGCCGGTATTCCACCGATTATTGGGGTCTTTAAACGTTCAGGGCCATTTTTGAACCAGGTGCTGGCCTCGACAGGCAAGCTCTTGCTGCTCTATACCTTGTTATTTTCGATTGGCTGGGTGTTATGAACGCGGAGTTGTACCAATACACACTTCCGCTTCGGCATCCATTGACGCAGAAAGGGAAAACGATTACCGAACGTACCGGTCTGCTGCTCAAACTGATTGATGAAGATGGGGCCGTGGGCTGGGGTGATGCCGCACCGCTGCCCGGATTTAGCCGGGAAACGCTGGAGCAATGTATAGATTCGTTTTTCGGTTTCGCCGAAAGCATCCGAAATCGCGAATATTTTGAGGTTTTTCAAGAACGGGCGCACCTATCCTCTGAGAACAAAGAAGTTCTGCCTTCGGTTTCTTTTGCCATCGAATCAGCGCTTCAAGCAATCCTTGGACATGAGGATGAATTCAACACATCTGCTTCGTCTATTGAGTTGTCCGCTCTATTATCCGGAGACGCTGAATCCATCCTGAAAAAAGCCCGCACGTTGCGGGAACGTAAAATACGGTGCGCCAAGCTGAAGGTTGGAAGGGGAGAGGTACAAGATGAGGCTGGTTTGGTTGTAAGTGTTTCAAAGATATTGGGGACCGAATGTTTGTTGCGGCTGGACGCGAATCGGGCATGGTCTCTTGAAGAGGCCAAAATATTCGCCAAGGCGATTTCGGGAATCTCCATCGAGTACATTGAAGAACCGTTGCGCAATCCGGATGAATTGGACTCTTTCCATGCAACAACCGGCATGCCGTATGCCCTGGATGAAACGCTGTATGAGATGCCTCCGCCCACCATGGCCAAGGAGGTATTGAATATCTTGCTGGGAGAGCGGCGGGCGTTGTGGTTTAATGCGGCGGCGTGGGTTTGGAAACCGACGCTATTGCACGTGCCGATGCTGGGACCGGCCCTGCAGGGGCTTGTCCAGGATGAATTCGGCCCTAAACTGGTTATCAGCGCCGCGTTTGAATCCGGCGTAGGCATTGCTGCTTTAGTGAAATATGCCGCATCCTGCATGGATTCTGATGTTGCCGCTGGTTTGGATACCTACGCATGGCTTGAGGAAGATGTGTTGCTTTCGCCGTTGCCGCTTTCCGGCGGACATGCCGATGTGCCCGCGATTTGTACCCTGGCAGGCCAAATCGATATGTCCCGCCTGGAGCCTATTCCAATGCCTCCAGGATGCCATGGGGGGATAAGGTAAAAGCATAGAAGATATTACTTGTAAAAACAGGGGATTAGGCACATAATGAGGATTATGTAAAAACTTGCAAGGAACAGTGAGATGCGAATGAAAAACTCAAATTGTTGGGTTCCATGTAATTGCCTGATAGTGATGACTATCGGGCTTATTTTTTTTGGTTCCGGATGCCCGCCCAAACAAGGGCCCACTGCGTGGTTTGCTGCTACGCCGTTGACCGGCCCTGCCCCATTGCAGGTGCAATTTGAGGATCAATCTGAACCGGGCAGTGAGGACATTGTAGCGTGGTTTTGGGATTTTGGGGATGGTTTGACGAGTACGGAAGTCAATCCTATCCATACATATCAGAATGCGGGTTTGTATACCGTATCATTAAGCGTGACAACGGATGTGGGGGAGGACACATGGTTTCGAGAGGACTATATTGAGGTCTTGGAATCGGGCGAGGGTGAAGGCGAGTTTCCGGAGGGGGAACTGGAAGGCCAAGAGCCCGAGGGGGAAGGTCAGGGCGAGGGGGAAGGCGAGCTTCCGGAGGGGGAAGGTCAGGAAGAGGGTGAAGGCGAATCTGGGGGATTTGTGGAAGTCCCGGATCCTCTTTCAGGCCATAATCCGGTATTTCCTCTTCAAGCTGTAAGTGTGCCATCTTCTGGTCAATCAATATTCGATCCTGATTTTGGGTTGGCGCAACGGCGGGTTACCCGGGGCTTGAAAGTGCGGCAGGAATATTCGCGTCATGATCCGTTTAATGCGGACCATTCTTTTATTTTATTAACGGATATCGCCAGTGGGGATTGGCGGGTATACCGCACGGCCAGTGTTCCTTACGACACGGATGCGCAGGCGGTGACCACCCTGAGCTTAGAGGAACCACGGTGGGATCCCGCCGATCCGAATGTTATCTGGGGCACGCAGGAATTCCGCATCTTGACTGTGAATATGCTGCATCCTGAAGATCAAACCGTCATCAAGGATTTTGCGGAAGATCCGGCGATACAGCCGGTTTTGGCGGCCAATCCTGATTTGTACCGGATTACGATGAAAGATGAAGGGGAGAGTTCGGCGGATAAACGGTATTGGGCGTTCATCCTCCAAGGGGTAAACCAGGATTACCGGGCCCGGTATATTTTCTGTTGGGACCGGCAAGCCGATGATGTAGTAGGAGTGTATACATTGCCCTTGGCGGAGTCGGATCTTGACTGGGTGGGCATGTCGTATCTGGGTAATTGGGTATTAATAGGCGGTATGGAGACCAATTCTGGAAATCTTGCCGGGCTAACGATGGCGAACCGGGAACTTACGCAGTTTCACCGGTTGGATTACACAACGTCGCACGCCGATATTGGCCTGGACAGTGCGGGGAATGAAGTGATTGTGATGCAGAACAACCGGACGGATTACATCGATATGATCCCCCTCAGCGTGGATGTGCAGCCCATTCTGGAAGCGGGGGGGAGTTATGCGGGAACGAACCGCATCCCGGTCATAAGACTTTTTTATGATTCTGAGGATCCGCAAGGATTGAACAGCGGTGTGCATATTTCCTGCAATATGCCGGGGTATGCGGTGGTTTCCACCTATATTGCTCCGGACACCCCGGCGCAAAACTGGCTTGATCGCAAGATTGTAGTGGTAAAACTGGATGCGGCAAATCCCCGGACCTTCTATCTGGCCAAGGTTTATGGGACGCGCGGGGAGTATTGGGAGGAAACCCAGGCGACCGTAGCCACAGACGGTTCGCGCATTGTCTGGGCGACCAACTGGAATCAGAATGTAGGCCAGGAAAATGTTTGGGTGATGCAACTCAGTCTGCCGGTCGACTGGCCCGCTACGATGCTTCAATAATTTAAAAAATCCGTGGAAAAATGTAGTTTTCCCATGAGGAATATTGACATTTTGGGTCTTTTATGCGATTATTAGTACGTGATGTTTAGAGCGGCAGAACGTGTGGCGGGGGATGAATGAAGAGATGGTTATGCTTGCTTGGTGGGCAGTTAAGCGCGCAGGTATTGGCTTATACAAAAACAGAACATGCATTTTAGAGAATTTAGGAAATATTTTCATAGTTAGGAAGTAACCGAATAACAAGGAATATTACATGAAAACGAGAGGTTTCACGCTAATTGAATTATTGGTGGTGATTGCCATCATTGGGATTCTGGCGGCCATTTTGCTGCCTGCCCTGGCGCGGGCGCGGGAATCGGCGCGCCGGTCAAGCTGTCAGAATAATCTGAAGGAGTGGGGATTGGTGTTCAAAATGTATGCCAACGAATCCAAAGGGGAGTTGTACCCCCCAATATTGGCACGGGCTACAGGCGCATTAGATTGTGACACGGCGCAAGAACCGAATGACCGGTATTGGTTTGCGGTGCTGGGGCCGAATGTCCCTTCCATTTATCCTGAATATCTCGCGGATCCCGCGATTTCGTTTTGTCCGTCCGATCCGATGGAACGCCCAGGCGACACGAACAATCCGGATACAGGGGAAAGTGAGTTCAACATTCCCTGTATGGAAGAGAATCGGGGTCAGCAATTGGTGGATTCCAGTTATTTTTATCTGGGCTGGGTGTTTGATATTGCCGATTATAGTGATTTGCCCGGCGGCGAAGTGGCATCGCTGGGCGATATTGAAGGACCCCCGCAGATGGTGGAGACATTAGTGGCGGCATTGCTTCCCTTTATCCCTTTATCACCGCCGTCCCAAGATAATCTCGAGGATCTTTATGAGGATTTGGAAACATTTACGGAAGGGCTGGGGAACGGCCATAATGGGAAGACCGTGTACCGGCTTCGGGAAGGGATTGAGCGCTTTTTGATTACCGATATAAATGATGCGGCCGCGTCGGCAAAAGCACAGAGCAATGTCTGGATTATGGGGGATGGATTGGGGGCCACGGCCAATACCGTTGACAAATTTAACCATATTCCTGGCGGTTCAAACGTACTCTATTTGGATGGTCATGTCAGTTATAACCGGTATGATCAGTTTGGTGACGCGCCCATTAATGAACCAGTGGCGATGTTGCTGACATCGTTGTTGGGGAAGCTTTCGGAGGACGTTTCGTTAACTGAGTGAACTTTCACAAGCGCTTGATGATCTGGTGAAAGAAAGTTCTTTTATCCCTGGATGGGGGAGAGGAGCATGTTGATCCAGGGGGAAATTGTCACAGTCCTATGGCGCTTGGGCCAGATCGAGCGCTATCCTGGGGATGCGGTCCAAGGATACGACGTGGTCAACACCGCCGCGTGCAACGGCTTCTTTGGGCATGCCGTACACGATGCAGGAGGCTTCATCCTGGGCGATGGTCTGTGCGCCGTTGTTATGCATTTCCTTCATGCCGTCGGCCCCATCCGCTCCCATGCCGGTCATAATGACGCCCACGGCGTTGCGTCCGGCAAAACGCGCGACAGATTTAAAAAGCACGTCTACACTGGGCCTGTGCCGGGTGACCAGGGGGCCTGATTTAACTTCGACATAGTAGCTGGCGCCGGACCGGCGCAGGAGCATATGGTAATTACCCGGGGCGATCAGGGCTTTTCCAGGGATAACCGTATCGCCGTTGGTGGCCTCCTTTACTTCAATGGCGCACAGGGTATTCAGGCGGTCGGCAAAAGAACGGGTGAACACTTCGGGCATGTGTTGGACAATAACAATACCAGGGGCGTTTGCGGGCATGGCGGTGAGAACTTGGGTGAGGGCTTCGGTGCCGCCGGTGGAGGCGCCGATGA
>JAKQOG010000158.1 GCA_029565395.1 Candidatus Hydrogenedentota bacterium
TCGGCAACATCGCCGGCTGTTTCCAACTGGACGGCGAAACTCAGCGAGGTTCCCAGGCACGGCTTATTCGTGACGAAGTGGTGGTACATGACGGACGGATTGCTTCCGTACGCCGTGGCAAGGACGACGTCCGGTCGGTCCAAGCCGGGTTTGAGTGCGGAATCAAACTGGAAAAATATGAAGACATTCAGGTGGGCGATATTATTGAAAGCTACCGGATGGAACAGGTGGCCAAGACCTTAAACTAGGATCACCCCGGTGACCATCGGCGTGCTGCAAATGGACTTTCTGATTCCGGGGGCGCGTTCCCTCAAGGAGAAGCGCCGTGTAATCAATAGCCTGAAACAGCAGGTGAGCCACCGGTACAACTGCTCGATAGCAGAAACGGATTTCCTGGATCTATGGGGCCGCGCCCAACTGACCGCGTGCGTGGTCTCTAATGAAAGCCGCCATGCCAATGATCAATTAAATGAAATCGCGCGGTTCGCGTCCAACAAGCCGGGCGCGGAACTGCTCGACTACCGGATAGAGATGTTATGAGCCAGACAGGACGTTCTCAACGAGTCGCGGAATTGATCCGCGAGGAAATCGCCAAACTTATCATGCATGGTTTGAAAGATCCGCGCATCGGTTTCGTGTCCGTGATGGGCGTCCGTATGTCATCTGATTTGCGCTACGCCAACGTGTACGTGAGCCTCTATGGCGCCGAAAGCGAAAAAAAAGGATCCCTCGCCGGGCTGCAACATTCTTCCGGATGGATCCGCCGTGAAATCGGTAAATTTCTTCGCATGCGCTACACGCCGGAAATCCGGTTTTTCCCCGATGATTCACTCGACGAAGTCTATCACCTAGAACAAGTCTTTCAGGAAATCCATGAGGACCAAAAACACACCCCTATGATTAAACTCGATTTACCGGGCGTGTTAAGCGATGTGGCAGGGGCTTCTTCCATCCTGCTGACCACGCATGAAAATCCGGACGGCGATGCCGTGGGAAGCCTCTTGGGCATGTATCATCTGCTTAAGCTTATGGGGAAGGAGCGCGTCGCCTGTGTCATGACGGACCCCGTGCCTAGACTCTATAGAAATCTTCCCGGCGCGAAACAGATTAAAGCCCCCGGCGCGAAACAACCCAATTTCGAAGTGGCGGTCCTCGTGGATGTCAGTTCCCTGGAACGCGTGGGCACAGTCGCGCCCTGGTTGGAAAACAGAAAAATCCGGGTGATCGACCATCATCTGGAAGAAGGACAGCATGGGGCCTCCGGGTATATCGACCCCTCCTACGCGGCATCGGGCGAGATTGTGGCGGATATGTTTGCCTTAGCCGGCGTACCCCTGACCCCAGAAGCCGCCCACTGCCTCTATGTCGCCCAAATCACGGATACCGGCGGCTACCGGTTTTCAAACACCAATGCGCGATCCCACCGCATTGCCGCCACCTTACTGGAAACCGGCTTGGATGTTGCCACGATTTCCAGTGATGTATTCGAAGTGATCTCCAAGCCAAAGTTTGAACTGCTCCACCGCGTCATCGACCGGATGCAACTCCTCGCAGAAGGCCGTCTCGCATGGTCCTATGTCACCGCCCGGGATCTCAGTGATGCACAGGCAAAAAAGGAAGATACCGACGGACTTGTAAACTACGCCCGCAATATCGAAGGCGTGGAAGTCGGCGTTCTTTTCAACGCTGTCGAGCCATCACTCACCAAGGTAAGTCTGCGGTCGAGGAAAAATTTCAACTCCGCCGAGTTTTTAAATGCCTATGGCGGCGGAGGTCATGCCGCTGCAGCCGGCGCAACGATCGAGAAATCCATGGAAGAAGTACAGCGTGAAATCATCGGGCAATTGGAAATCCTCCTGGAAGGATCAGCGGAGGGAATGGCATGAATGGATTATTGCTCGTCGACAAGCCGGTGAAACTGACCTCGCATGACGTAGTAGATCGCATTCGCAAGGCATCGGGATTAAAGCGCGTGGGGCATACGGGCACCTTGGACCCCGGAGCCACTGGACTGTTGGTGCTATGCCTAGGCAAAGCCACCCGTCTTTCGGAACATCTCACTGGTCTGGATAAAACGTATGAAGGCATTATGCGGCTAGGATTGGTAACCGATTCTTATGACCTAGACGGGAAAGTGCTGGAAGAGCATCCCGTCCCCGCCACTACCGCCGAAGCGCTGCAACACCTATGTGATGCGTTCACCGGTACAATCGATCAGGCGCCCCCCATGGTAAGCGCGGTCAAGGTGGGCGGCGAACGTTTATATAAGATAGCGCGGAAAGGCGAGGTGGTGGAGCGCAAACCTCGAAAGGTCTCCGTGCATGAATTTTCCGTGCTCTCCTATGCTCCTCCTGACGCCCAGGTACGCGTGTGCTGTTCCAGCGGCACCTATGTCCGCGCCCTCTGCCATGATGTGGGCCGCCAACTAAGCTGTGGTGCAATCCTTGCATCCCTGCGCCGAATCTATGTGGGGCGGTATTCTGTGAACGATGCCCTCCCGGTGGATGGATTTACCAGTCCCGAAATTGTCCAAAAACGATTGATCCCTATGGAGGAGGCATTGGATTTACCCGTTATCGTTGTTCGCAATGCCAGCCGGAACACGGTTATGACCGGCGGCACCCTGCTTGGACCGGAGTTGACAACCCTGTGCGCGGCCCGCGAAGGCTGGGTGCAGGTTAAGGCCGGCGATGGCGCATTGCTCGCCCTGGCAACCATTGACACCACTGCCGCGGGCCCCCGTTTCCATTGCAAACGTGTCCTTGTATAATATGTCCCAATCCGTATGATTCTCATTAATGACATCCATACTGTATCGGAATCCTTTCCGAATGTGGTGTTGACCATTGGCAGTTTCGATGGCATTCACCTGGGGCATCGCCGCATCATCGAAGAAGTGGTCCGGGAAGCCCAATCCGTACAGGGTACAGCCTGCCTGATGAGCCTGAAACCACATCCCCGCGAGTTTTTCGCACCCGGCAATCCTCCCAATATCCTATTGTCCGACGCCAAAAAAGAGGCCTTGCTGGCCGAAGCAGGCATAGACGTGCTGTTTATTTTGCCATTTAACCAGGAAGCGGCTTCCATGCTCCCCGATACATTCCTGCGGGAGATTGTGGTGGGACGGTGTCACGCAAAACACGTTATTGTCGGTCATGATTTCTGTTTTGGAAAAAATGCCCAGGGGGATTACGAATACTTGAAAGAGGCAGCGCCCGGTCTGGGGTTTGAGGTGCGTCAAATTCCCCAGCGCGTCATTAAGGGGGAACGCGTGAGCAGCACCCTGATTCGCGAATACATCTTGCAAGGCGAAGTGGACAAAGTCGAAGTCTTCCTCGGACGCAAGTACTCCATCGCCGGGGAGATCATTCCGGGGCGGGGAGTCGGCATAACCCTTGGATACCCCACCGCCAATATCGCCCCCCATCACAACGCCGTGCCCGCCCATGGGGTGTATGTTGCCGAAGCCGTCCTGGAAGGGAAACCTTATCCCGCCGCCGTGAACATCGGCGTGGCGCCTACCATCCGCAATGAAGATATCGCAATCGAAGCCTTTCTCCTAGATTTTACCGGTAATATCGTCGGCCAGCCTATCGAACTCATTTTCCACAAACGCCTCCGCCCGGAGAAAAAATTCGCCTCCCGTGAAGAACTTGTGGATGCCATCACACACGATGTCGCCACCGTTCGCCACTATTTTACGCTTCAAATCCCGTGATTTTGGGGATCTTTACCCAAAATCGTCCTTTTCGGCCCAAAGCACCCCAAAAAACGCTCTTTCTACGCTCTCTGACGGCATTTTAAAAGGAAAAGAACCCCCAAAAAGTCCGGATTGCAAATTAATGAATGGAACATGGGGTATTTCGTCTTGTAGTATGGGCGTTAAAGCAACGACGCCCAGGAGGTTGAAACAATGGATATGCTGAATAGGAACATGATGGGATGGATGATCCTGGTTTTGACCGGGCTGGCGCCTATGGCGTTTGGGGCAGACTACCCCATGCACGCCCGGGTGAGTTTCGATGCGGGTGGAACCATGGTAAAAGGTTCGGAGGATGCCGCGTGGAGCCATGCGACGCTAAACACCCTCATAATGCCGGGAGACATGCTGTGGGTGGATCAGGGCGGCACGGCAGAACTGGAGTTTGCCGGAGGTACTTTCCTTCGGATGGCGGACGGCAGCAAGGCGGACATCGCAGCCATGCCTCCGAATATTATTGTCCGAGGCTGGAAAGGCTCCTTTTTCATGCAGCGTTTGAACCGCAGTACGGGCGATGCGGTCTTTACGACTCCCGCAGGCCGTGTGGAAGTGGAAAGAGACACGGCAGTTCGGTTGGACGTACTGGAATCCGGGGCTACGACGGTTTCCGTCCGCTGGGGCCGGGTTACCGTCCGAACAGACATGGGCGGCGCTGTAAATGTATCCTTTGGCGAACGGTGCTGGATAGATCCGGGCATGCTTCCTTCCATGGCGGTCCCTTTTGATCGCAGTTCGGAGGATGCATTTGACCTCTGGAATGGCGAACGCGCCAAATATCTTGCTCTGGGACCCGAAAAGTCCCCGGTGCCGGTCCAGGTGACAAATACGACCATCGGAGTCTCCGATCTCTGTGATTATGGCGAATGGATACAGGAAGAATCGGTCTATTATTGGCGGCCGACGGTAGTCGTGGATTATGTGCCCTATCGCAACGGACATTGGAGCGTAGTGATGGGCGTGGGCAGTGTATGGGTGGAAGACTATCCGTTCTCGTATGTGACCTCTCACTATGGCCGTTGGCTCTATCGTCCGACGTACGGTTGGGTATGGGGCTATGACCCGGTCTGGAGTCCGGCTTGGGTGGCCACGGTCCATTGCGGCGATTATTTCATGTGGGCGCCTGTGGATTTCTACTACCGTCCCGTCTATATGCACGGATCCGCCATGTTCACCGTGGGCGGTGTTGCCTTTGACTTGGGCTTCTGCAGCTATGTCCATGCAGATTATATGTGGGGTCATTATGGCCATGTGTATGGCCCGGATCCCCACTTTATCGACTACGTCCACCATCACAACCATGACATTAATATTTGGAATATCACGGTCAACAATTATCACAATCCCGTGCGTGTGCCATATGACCATCCGGAACATCTGGTGCGGGATTATCATCCGCCGCGCGCTATCCGCGGTCCGGAAGCCTTTGGCGACAAGCGGGGTACAGCCTCTGAACGCGTGAGAAGCTTGGAAGGCTCCATAGGCCGTGACCGGTTTTCCGCCGTAGATCGGACCGGTTCTCGGAATACGCGTACGGAGCGTATAAATAAAGGTTCTGCAGACGGTGTCCGTAGCGTCCGCCTTGACAAAGAAGCCACCGTTGACCGGCCTCCTATTCGGGAAGAACGCACTTCCATGGATCGCTCGGACCGGATAGATCGGAGCAAACCAGCGGAATGGAAGGGCCGCGTTTCGAAGGGGCCGGAATCCATAGAACGAGACCAGGGCGGCGTGCGTGGTGCGCGCATCGACCGTAGCGGTGATAGAGAAAGTATCCCATCTACCCAGGATCGCAGCAAACAAGATAGAACTGAATCCTCTCGCATAGAACGCCGGACGGATACCCCGGATCGCGGCGACACTGGACGTATAAATCGCACACCAGATCGCAGCACCCCCCGTAAGGACGGCGACTCGCAAGGACGGATTGGAACGCCTGAGCTTCGCGCTCCGGAGCGTACAGTGGAACGCAGTACACCGCAAGTGGAACGCACACAGCCTATCGAGCGAAATGAATCGCCGTCAATTCGCGAACGCACCCCGGAGCGTACCGCCCCCCAGATCGAACGTTCGCAGCCCATCCAACAAAATAACTCGCCATCAATTCGCGAACGTTCACCAGAGCGCGCAACGCCACGTGTGGAACGCTCCCAGCCCATCAATCGAAGCGAGTCGCCGAAAATCAGCGCGCCGACGCGCAGCTTTCAGGAATCCGGACGGACGTCATTTCCCGATTCCGGACGGTCTACGGTGCGCATGGATCGTTCCCCGTCCGTTCAGACGCCCCGGGTAGCGCCAGAATCCCGAAGTTCACAACCGAATGTGCGCTCCTTTGCCCCCCAGCCCCGGGTATCCAGTCCTGCACCGGAATCCCGGAGCATGCGGTCCGCACCGAGTTTCTCCGCGCCTTCACGCGAGCCGAAGGTCATGAGGTCTTCGCCCGATATCACAATGAGCCGTCCTTCCCGGGATTTCGGAGGAGGGCATAGCACGCGCGGGAGCGTATCGTCTTCCGGGCGTTCCACACGGGTTCAACGATAGAGTCCAATACAAGAGCACACCAAGGAGATGCATATCATGAACACAATGAAGAAAACCCCAGCGAGCATTCTGGTTATGGGCTGTATGGCGATGGCCATCCTAGTATCCGGATGCCCCGAACTCTTGTATGTAACCGTACCCAACGTGACAGGGTCCACTCAAGCCACGGCAGAAGCAGAGATTTTGGCCGCAGGTTTGACTATTGGCGCAGTTACGGAGCAGTACAGTGATACAGTGCCCGAAGGCCGGGTAATCAGCCAGAATCCGGCCGGTGGTTCGAGCGTTGTCCTGGGCAGCCCCGTATCACTGAGGATCTCGATTGGGCCGGAACCGAGTGGGCAAGAAGAATATGACGCTGGATTTGCCGATGGTTTTGCCGAGGATGACGAGTATTGGCAAGGCTATGATGACAGTTACGACACCGTGAATGGCGGAACGATTTATTATAGCGGCGGCGAAATCCCCTATATTGAGGAATTGACGTATGAGGCAGGATATTGGGACGGCGTATGGCAGGCATACAACGACGGCTACTTCGTCGCTTACGACTACGCCTTCACCATCGGATTCAGTGAAGGATATGACGTGGGGTATTCCATCCTGTGGCCAGTATTTTTCGCCGGAGACACCCATCCGGAATACCTGGATGGCGGATTCAGCGACGGCTACAATGACGGCTTTACGGAAGGCAGCGTCTTTGGCGCATATGACTATGAAAACGGAATCCCCTACGACTGGCTCGGCGCCATGATGGATTACCGCTCGCCCATCGATCTCTGCGTGGACGATTATTGCACGGGTGAATATGGGCCGGTGACCCTCTATGAATACGGCACCGATCCCAATGACCTCGTTAAGAAATCCACGCCCAGAACACCACGCGCCAGCATGCATGCGCCCTTCGCCATTCGCAAGAGTGATTCCGCCAAAGCCGACACCCCCGCCATCAGCTATCGCGCCTTGATACAATCCGTCAAAAACGAACTAAGCATTAAACCGGCCAAATCCCCCCGGAGCGACCGCACTATATCTCTAACCACAACCTGGCTGCAACGGGTGGAAGACTATCGCGACCAACTGAACAAATAGCCCCATCGCCCGGAGCCTGTCTCCCCCGCGCCCGGAATCCTTCCCGGTTCCGGGCGATGGTTATTTTGAGGCAGCCAAAAACGACAATGGATAGCTACAGACTTTCTCAATGAATATCGATATCACTTCCCTATTCATCAAGAATGGTGGGCGGTGGGTGACTCGAACACCCGACCCCCTGCGTGTAAAGCAGATGCTCTAACCAACTGAGCTAACCGCCCCAGCCAATAATCGGGAAGGTACTGTAGCAATTTTCTGGTATGTGCCGCAAGTTTAGTGTGATTTTTTCGGGTTATGGCTGCGGAGAAAACCTTATTTCGTGGCGTTTGTTGGCTTCAATTTGTTCGGCGGTAAAGCGCGGTTCGCGGTATTGTCCATTCATGAAAAGGGGAGCCTGATCCCCGTAGGATGGACTCATAAAATTGCCGGAATTACCGGTGGGAAGGACGGCCAGGGAGTGTTCGGTATCGGCATAGTCGATGAGTCGGCGGGTGGAGGGGCCGGCGACGACGCTGAAGTTATGCGAGCCATCGATGTATAGCATGTTGTTGATGACATCGGCAGCGCCGGTGGATTCGAAGGGGCCGACATTGAATAGTTTGCCCAGGAGCGGGAGGTATCCGAAGGGATGGGTGAAGGTCATGGTGTGGATGAGGCCCCAACGCCACTGTTTGATGTCGCCGCCGAGTTCTTTTTTAAGGTGCGCGGTGGTTTTTTTAAAGGCGTCGAGCACGATGTCGTGGCGTGTTTCTCTGGAGGAGGTGGAGATGTCATCCCAGAAGGGCGAAGCGTTGTCACCAATGAATGCTTTAAAGAAATTGGCGTGGTCGGCAAGGCCGAGATAGTTTTTGTAAAGCTTTGGGCCCATTTCGTCGAGCAGTGCGCCTTCGAGGATAAATTCACAGAATTCGTGGAAGATGCTTGCGCCGCAGGAATCGACATCATGCTTGAAGTTCCAGCTTTTCAAGGCGTCGAGAGCCTGTTGTTCGAAGGATGTGAGCAGATTTTGGGTGTCGCCGAGGGCTTGCACCATCTGGAAGAGAACAGGCGGCGCGGAGAGCATGGCGTCGTCGAATTGCACGCTGCAGAGTTCGTGAATGGTCCACTGGGGGTGTTGTTCCAGGAGGTATTCGATGCGTGCGGCGCGTTCGCTGGGCTGCCAATATCCCTGTAATTGCTGCACCGGCCCGACGGGTTTCACGGTGGACATGTTGTTTGCGGTGACGATGTAGCCCCAGGGAGGATTGACCAGTTGTGGATTCTGTTCGAAGGGAACATAGCCTTCGATTTCGTCTTTGCCGGAGGCGCCGTCAAGGAGTTGCTTCGGATTAATATGGGGCGGACGGATGGGAATGAGGCCGGCGGCCCACCAGGCGATGTTGCCTTCGCGGTCGGCGTAGGAAATATTCAGGCCGGGGGAGGTGACAAGCGATACGGCTTTGCCGAAACTGGCGAGGTCCTGAGCGTGACTCATTTTGTAGAGCGCTTGCATGTCGGTGTAATCGGTATGTTGCCAGATCCAGCGCAGGGAGATATCCGCGCCGGTGTACCCGTGCAACAGACGGAAAACATCCGTAATGACGGGGCCGTGCGGGGTGATTCGCACTTCAATCTCCTGATCCTTCCAGAACCGCACCTTGATGCGTTCCTTTTCGGTCTTTACATCCACCCATTCGCCTTTGTATTTCACTCGATGGGGGTTCAGGGGATCGAACGTTTCCAGATAGAGATCCGTATCGTCGTTTTCGAACATGGTGATACCCCAGGCGCGGTTCATATTGTGCGCGAGGAGCGGGAAGGGAATCAGGGGGAGGTGGAATCCATAATTTTCCACTTCGCCGAATTTGAGATGCGCCTCAAACCACACGCTAGGATTGGTGAAGCCGATGTGCGGGTCGTTGGCGAGGATGGGCTTGCCGGATTTCGTGCGTGCAGGGGCCAGCACCCAAGAATTGCTGCCGAAGGTGGGGCTGATCCATTCAGAGATCGTTTTTAGCGGTTCAAGGCAGGCCTGCAATGCCTTCAAGGTTTCCTGATGCTGCGCGGAGGAAACCTGAGGGCTTTGGGGATGCGCTTCCACATAGGCCTTTGCCTCTTCCAGGTTTTCCATGATGGTTACCGGGATTTCCTTGCTATAGCCGGGAAAGAGGGCGTCAATGTCTTTATCGGGGTATTTTTCCTTCAGCATGCTGCACAGGAGATCTTCACGCAGCCCTTCGGCGAAGGTGATGGGCAGGATCGCCGCGACCACCAGACAGTCCGCGAGCGTGAAAGGCCGTGCCGGGATTTGGAGCGCCACATATTCGAATGGGAGCGGTTCGGAGGCCATGCAATAGTTAATGCCCGCGATGTATGCCTCAGCGGCCGCCTTGAGTTCCGGGAGAGCGTCCGCCTGGGTGGTCACATAATTCTCCGCAAGCGCGCGCAACCGGAAAGAGCGTACGATTTTATCGACCGGCACTGCGAGCGGGCCGAGGATCTCCGCCAGTTCCCCTGAAGCGAGCCGCCGCCACAATTCCATCTGAAAAAGGCGGTCCTGGGCCATGACATACCCCAGCGCGAAATAGGCGTCGGGTTCGTTCTGCGCGGTAATGTGCGGCACGTGCCAATTATCCCGCACGACGCGCACCTCCGATTTTAATAGGGGATGCTTGATTATGCCGTCAAGATGCGGCTGATGGGTTTTGGCTATATGCCCCAGCCAGAGCGTTGCCCCGCCACCGCCCAGCACGACCAGAATCACCACGGGAAGCACGACCCACTTGAAAAACGTTTTAATCCACTTCATCGCTGTACACCCTCAGCTTGCCGCAGGTTTTGTTTCGATTGGATTGCACTACGTGTCCACTCTCTCGTTCGGAACGATAACCTTGACATATTTTCATGTGTGGATTCAATTAGAATAACCAGGAAAATTTCCGCCACGAACTGTGTGAAACAGACGAAAACAGGCAATAGGTTTGATGCATCAAATGGAAATGGAACCACCGATGAACAGCGGAACCCGGTATTTTGTTGAGGGGGATTTGGCGGGCGTGGTAGCATGAGTGTTGGAGATGGTTGATATTCTATAAAAGTTCGATCGGGTTTCGGACCTGGAGGGCTGTTGTGATAGAAACGTTGATGGAGCATGTGGCGGGATTGCCAGAGGATCGCCTGGGGGCATTGCTTATCCAGGAGGCGGCGCTGTGTCAGACGTGGTGGGCGGGGTGCATGGGGAATACTTTTGAGCAGGCGCGGTGGCAGGCGCTTCCGCAGCAGGTTCGTGCGTGGCAGCGGCGCGCACGGGTGCCGGAGGAGAAGACGGAGGGGCGGCGTCATCAATGGGTATTGCGGGAGTTGATTGGTCTCTTGGGGCAGGATCCGCGGCATCATTTGAATGCTGAGGAAGCATTTTTCTTGAAAACGGCGCTGGCACTGGCGAAATCGAGTCCTCTGGCGCACCGGTATGAACGGCTGATTGAGTTGATTTCGGCGCATGGGAGTTATCTGGAAGAACGGTGCAAGGATCGGGGTCCTGCGGGGGGCTTGCCTTCTCTGACGCGGCGGATTCAATACATTACGGAGGAATTGCTGCCGGGCGCACCGCACCGCGAAACACGTTTGCTGGCGGGGATTGAGCTTCCGGCGAGCGGTCCGGTGTTTTCGTGCACAGGGCATCTTCGAATATTGGGGGATGTCCCGGAACGGTGCACGGTGGTGGTGGAAGGATCGGGGGTGTGTTCGGTGGACGGGTATGTGCTGGGGCGCGTGTTGGCGAAGGAGCATTGCGAGGTGCGGGGGAACATCGCTGGGGCGGTGATCGTGCTTCAAGGCGACATTCGCGCGCGGGGCATTATCAATAACGCGTACGTGGTGGCGAAGAAGGGCGGGGTGTATTGCGTGAATGCCCAGGGGCCACGGTTGGTGTTTGCGAGCCGGGAAATTGTGCTGGAAAGCGCGAAGATGGGGCGCTATGTGACGCGGGTGCTTGAGGTGAACAAGGATTTGTCGGGGGGGCAGGTGCATGTGTCGGAGCTTGCCCGGGCGGGACATTGGCGGAATCTTGGCCCGAATGATCTGAGCGTGGTGTTGCGGCGGGAGTTGTGTTGTGAGGATTATGGCGAGGTCAGCGGGGAGGAATTGAACCGGTTGTTGTCGGAGGCGTACCGCTTTCGAACAATGGCGCGCAACCTTGAAGTGATGGCGGAAATGGCGCGGCGCGAGTCGGAACACAATGCGCAGTCAACACTGATGTATTTGTTTGGGGGGGGTGAGATGCACAAGAAACTGGTGGATATCGCAGGAGCGCAACGGCGTATTCATGCCATAGACCGGCTTAATCATTCACTGCAAGTATTATTGGTAAGCGCGCAGGACGGATTGATGCGGAAACAGGAGGAAATTGCGGTTCCGGATACGGAGGTGATGGAACTGGAAGGGGAGCGCCTGATCGAGAACGAGTTGGCGAAAGAGACGGAGGAGGGTGCGGCGATGTCCGCGGCGCTGAGCACGCGGAGCATCAGCCCGGTACAGGCGTCGCGGGCCATAGCGGATATCGGGAAGAAGCTGAAGCAACTGGCCAGAGAGCGTACCGCGCAACAGAACATCATTGTCCAGCGCGAGAAGGAAATGCAGTCGCTGGGGCAGTATGAAGCATTGCTGAAGGGAGCGGGCAAGAGCACCACGAAACTGGAGTTGCTGTTGAAGATTCTACCCAGCTTGAAGAAGCAACCCCCGGAAAGCCCGGTCGTGACGCGGCTTGGTTCGCCGTTTGTGGTTATGGCGTTGCGCAATATTGATCGGCAAATGCGTAATCAGAAGGAATATAAGCAACACGCGGAGGAATACCGGCAGGGGTTCCGCGCGGTCAGTGAACGGTTGGGGAAAGATTTCCAGATCCTGGTGCTGGAGAATCCGGATGAGGAAGAGCGGTCCGCCAAGGTAACGGGCCGGTTTGAAAAAGGGGTGAAAATCTATATGGACATGTATGCGGAGAATGAACTGGAATTGCTGCCAGAGAGCTTGATCCGGACGCCAGGGGGGAATGAAGTGAGAACCTATGTCCGGAGCATCCATGTTTCCCGGTTTCATGTGCGCGGTTAAGCTAATGCCAGGGTGGCCAGCACGCCGAAGACGGATTGTTCCAGCACCCAAAAGAGGGGTTCGAGCAGCAAGGAAATGATGCAGTAGCGTACACAGTCGCTGAAATCCAAATCGTATAAATGAAAAACGATGGTCAATTGCACGCACAAGATCACAAGTGCAAGGTACATATTCAAGGCAACTATGCCTAGACCGAATAGAAGCACGCTGACCAATCCCACGGCGATAAGGTTTTTCCCGATGGTGTCATTCGGCAGTTTATCCGCCCAGAGCAAGGTAAGAAATAGGGTGGCGAAACACGCGGTGAAATCCAGAATCTTTCTCACTACAAGGATCATGAGGCTCGAAGCAGCGGGATTATGGGAAGCAGTGTTTTCCGGATCGACAAAGAACAGATCCGCAAAAAATTCCTCCACAGGGAGGGTCAGGACCAGTGTCATGACAGCACCGGCGATTGCCAGGAACATCAGAGGAGCGAAAAATTTCGATTGGGTTATCCTCGCGATGCGTTGCCATGGGGAAATGACGGGGTTGGGGAGAGAGGGTGCTCGGGGATTGGTGGAAAGAGGAGGCGGGTTGAAGAAAAAAGGTTCTTCGAATTCAGGCGATTGGGATGCATCTGTTTTTTTCGGCGGGCAGTACTGCCGGGCGCAGATGTCGCAAATTACGCCTTGATCTGTCTGGTGGCGATCCCAAGCGCCGCGAAAAGGGCGTTTACAGCGCGTACAGAAACCAGGATCATGTATTTCTTCGGATTCTGCCTCGCGCATGAAGGGCGTGGTGGTGCTCATGGAGATGGTCAGGGGGGTCTTGCATTGCACACAGGCTCCCGTGCTTCCCAACGCTACCACCGGCACACGCATGCGCTGGCCACATTTACAACGAATGATCCTCTCTTCCATCGGTTTCCCTTGAGATCCTTCTGCACGATCTACCAACATCCGGACGGATTTATTCAGAAGCCCCATTTCATTTGTGTGCCTGCGCCGCTTGTGCTAAAGTGAGATTTCCCTTTGTGACGGTGAAGGCGGAATAATCTGTATGTTTGGGATGCAACGGATTTGTTCATTGTGATGGGCGCAAGAACAAGCAGAATACATGGAGTGCATGGGATGTTAACCAGACTGATGCTAATCATGATTGGAGCGGGGTGTGTTATGGCAACGACTTTTTGTGCTGATGCGGGTGCGCAGGCGGGCGTGAGCGATTTGCGCTGTGAATTTTTACATAATCCGCTGGGAATCGATGCGGCGCAGCCCCGGTTGAGTTGGATCCTGCCGCTGGATAAGCCGGGGCAGCGGCAGACGGCGTATCAGGTGCTGGTGGGCAGCCGGGAGGATTTGCTTGCGGAAGGCAAAGCCGACTTGTGGGATTCGGGCAAGGTGGCGTCGGATCAATCGTCGTTGGTGGTATATGCAGGGAAACCGCTTGCATCGAAAATGCGGTGTTTCTGGAAAGTGCAGGTGTGGGACAAGGACGGCCAAGCGTGGCCCTGGAGCGAAACGGCGTTTTGGACGATGGGGTTGCTTGCGCCGGAGGACTGGAAGGGGCAATGGATCGGTGCGGATTGGATGAAGGACAATGCGGGGCCGCTGCCGTGGTTGCGCAAAACAATTACGCTGAACGAAAAACCGCGGCGCGCAATGGCGTATGTGTGTGCGCTGGGCTATTACGAGTTATATGTGAACGGCGAGAAAGTGGACGATTACGTGCTGTGTCCGGCGGTAAGCGAATATGGGAAGCGCGGTTTGTATGTCACGCATGATGTGAGCAAGTATCTGACTGCGGGAGAGAATTGCATCGGGATTTGGCTGGGCCGGGGGTGGTCGGTGCAGTCGTTGTCGAAAGCAAGTCAATCGGGTCCACTGGTGAAAGCCCAATTCGAGATGGAGAGTGATGCGGGGAATGTTACGGTGGTGACGGATGAGACCTGGAAAGCGCATGCAAGCAATATCACCCCGCTGGGAAAAGGGGACAGCGGAGATTACGGCGGTGAATCGGTGGATGCGCGCGCATACTTGGAGAATTGGAACAAGTTGGGCTTGGATGAGACAGACTGGAGCGCGGTTAAAGTTTCTACGCCGCCCACGCCGATTGTGGCGGCGATGATGATGGAGCCCAACCGTATTATCGGCAGTATCAATCCGGTCAGCATAACACCGCATGATAAAGAATTTTTAGTGGACATGGGGAAGAATTATTCCGGATGGTTTGAAATGCGATTTCCCGCGTCCATGCCGGCGGGGCAAAAGATCGAGATACAGTTCGCGGATAAACAGTTTCCGGACGGTAAATTTCAATTTTACAATCAGCGGGACGAATACATCACGAAGGGCGGCGGGGAATCCTTCAAGAGCCGTTTCAATTATCACTCATTCCGCTGGGCGCTGATTAAGGGATTGTCCGAAGCGCCCAAAGCGGAGGATATCACGGGATTGCCGATTTCGACAGATTATGCGCCTGCCGCAGAGTTTGCCTGCTCAAATGAGTTGCTGAACAAGGTCTATCAGACCATGCTGTGGACCTATCGCTGCCTGAGCCTGAGCGGCTACACGGTGGATTGCCCGCATCGTGAACGGTTGGGATATGGTGGAGATTCCGGAACGTCGATGGAAATGGCAATGACCAATTTCAAGACGGCGACCTTTTATAACAAATGGGTGGATGACTGGCGGGATGCGCAAAACGAGGAGGGGGATGTGCCGTTCACCGCGCCGCATCATGATGCGGGCGGCGGACCGGTCTGGAGCGGCTTCTGTGTCACCATGCCGTGGCAGGTATATGTAGAGTTTGGCGATAAGCGGATCCTGGAGCAATCCTATCCGGAGATGGTGAAATGGCTGGCCTTTGTTGATACAAAGTTCAAGGACGGCATTCTGCAATTTTATGTGAGCATCGGTTGCAAGGATCCGCATTGGAATTTCCTGGGGGATTGGGTGCCGCCGGGCCGGAAACAGGGCCAGGGGCGCGTGGATGACCGCTCCACGCTGTTCTTCAATAATTGCTATTACGTGTTCTGCCTGCAATTGGCGTCGAAGATCGCCTACGTGCTGGACAAGCCCGCGGAGGGCGAAGTGTATGCTCGAAAGGCGCAGGAATTGGCGCAACGGTTGCAAGAACAATTTTATGAGCCGGCCAAGGCGTCGTATGCCAACGGCGAGCAGCCCTATCTGGCTATCCCGCTCTTGTTTAACATTGTTCCGGAACCGTTGCGGGATAAGGTGATGGCCAACCTGGAGCACGACATTACCGTGACGCAGAAAGGGCATTTGAACACTGGCATGCACGGCACCTATTACATGATTAAGTATTTCATCGCGCAGGGCCGGAATGATCTCGTGTACACCATCATGTCGAAGGACACCTATCCAAGCTACGGCTACATGTTGAAAAACGGTGCGACCACCATCTGGGAAGAATGGGACAGCGACAACTCGCAGATCCACAACACCCTGATTTCTGCTGGTTTGTGGTTCATTCAGGGCCTGGGCGGGATCCGCTATGATGAGCAAAAACCCGGATTCAAACATATCATTCTGAGTCCCGGCGTGGTGGACGAGTTAAGTTTCGCCAAAGCCTCCTATGATTCACCCTATGGCAAGATTTCCAGCCATTGGGCGAAAGAAGGCGATAGCGTGACCTACGATCTGGAGATTCCTGCGAATACCACCGCGACTGTTATTCTTCCCGCAAAAAGCGCCGAAGCCGTCCGGGAAAACGGAAAACCAATCTCCCCCCGCGAGGATATCACGGATCTGCAAGCGAAAAACGGCAAAGTGCAGTTTATGGCAGCCCCAGGACAATACAAGTTTGACGTTAGTTCAAAATAAACGAAAATTAGCATTTGTTTTTCATTATCTTTTGAAAAAAGTATAAAAATGGTGCGTTTTAGACGTTGGGCATTGATATTCTTAGTGGGTGGGATATTTTTTGCCTTATTGGGATTGGGCCTTAGGGTATATAGTGTTATTGTAATATTTTTTGGATGGAATCTTGCGGGGGATGATGAGATTTTAGATGTCTATAAAGTCCTCGAAATCGATCAAACACAGGAACAAGCAAAAACTGTTTTTGCCGCCCGCGCTTATAAATATCTAAAACTTATTGAAACACCAGAAAACGGTTGGATGATAAGAACACCCATCCGGTTTGACGTAAAGAATTTGTTATTGTTTGTCACATTTGAAAATGGAACGGTGTGCGCCGTGCGAATTCGTTATCAAGACTCAAGCAATGCATTTCCAATAAATGCTCCACCCGATAAAGAAACTCCGGATTGTCCCCCGAATGAAAAACTCGTTATCCATTGGAAATACTGACAGGTACTTGTTGAATATGCTTTGTTGGCCAGTTTTACACCGGAGGTGTAATCGAGAGTAGCCGGGGGTTGAGTCTTCGATACCCCCGGAAAGCTTGCCACCCACCCTATTAATGCACCCCGAAGGGGTGACCGATAGTAGCCGGGGGTTGAGTCTTCGATACCCCCGGAAAGGTTGTTTCCCCACCCCTTCAATGCACCCTGGAGGGGTGCGAGAGAGTTGCCTGTCAATCATAAAAGATATTTAGGGTCGTATTGGATGCCGTTCTTTTTGAGGAGGCGTTTTAATTCATCTTCGAAGGCGATTTTGTGATGATGCTCCTCCTGCCCTTCAATATAGCGGCGTACCACGGCGCAATGCGTCCAACTGGTGGAGAAGATGGCGTAGCCATCCTGCCAGGTGAAATAACGATCGTGTAAATCGCGCACCCAAGAAGAGGAGGACCTCTTAAGTTCGCGCAGGAAATCGGCAGGGGTATGAGTAGTTTTCAAACTCACAAGGAGATGAGCGTGGTCAGCGGTGCCGCCGACAGTTTCAGCGACGCCGCCCAAGCCACGGACAGTTCCACCCAAATATTGGTGGAGTTGAGTACGCCATTCGGGGACGATAAAGGGACGGCGCTCTTTTGTGCTGAAGGTGATGTGGTAATGCAGGCTGTGGAAGGTTGAACCCATGAGAATCATCCCTTTCTGTCTGGCACCCCGCCGGGGTGCATGGCAACGCAATCCTTAACCGGGGGTATCGAAGACTCAACCCCCGGCTACTCTCTCGCACACCTCCGGTGTGCATCAGTAATAATATAAGAAAGTTTCGTGTCATATTCAACAAGCCATTTTCCGCGGGTTCCAGCCGATAGCTTTGAAATCACAGATTGTGATCTCAAAGATAAGAATTCTGCATCCGGTTAACCGGGATGCAGAATCCGCTAAGCGCGTCGAGGGCCGCAGAACGGGAACGATAGTCGTTGTGAAGTATCGCATTTTCAGTGCGCGGAGTATGGGGAAATTCTTGTCCCCTAGTGTTGCGCCGGGTTGTCATGTTTTGGCGTTTAAAGCGAAAATCGAGTATTGAAAAACAGGGGACCAATATCGATACTGAAAAAAACTGGTTAATAAAACACCTGCATTAGCGCGAGGCCGTGGGCGGGGGCGCAGTGTCCTTTGAAGGGGCCAGGGGAGTGGAGGCTTTCTTCGAGGAAGGATACGGAGAAGCGGCCGCGGGCGATTTCGACAAGGGTGCCGGTGATGTTGCGGACCATATGGTAGAGGAATGCATCGCCCTGGATCTCAATGCGCCATAGGTTATCCACATCGGCGGGGCCGATGATAGGCCCTTTGACGAATACGGCTTCATGCAGGGTTCGGATAGTCGTGGTGGCTTGGTTTCCCGTGCTTTGAAATCCCGCGAAATCGTGTTTTCCGAGCAGCGCGGGCAGAAGCGATTTCAGGAGATCGAGGTCGGTGCGGTAGGGGACATGCCAGGCATAGGGTGCGCAGAACGGATCGGGCTCACGGTTGAAATCGATGCTGTAGGCGTATCGTTTGCCTTGGGCGGAAAATCGTGCATTGAAGCCCGGGGGCGCTTCTTCGAGAGAAATAACGCGGATTTCCGGTCCAAGCATTTTGGAAAGAGCATGTCGGAGGCGTGCGGGGAAATCTCCCGGCCACTCGCACGAGAAGACTTGGCCGAGGGCGTGTACACCGGCGTCGGTTCGGGACGCGCCAAACACGGCAATGGGTTGTGAAGCGATTTGGGCCAGGGCGCCTTCGAGTTCGCCTTGCACCGTGCGTAATCCAGGTTGATGCTGCCATCCGGCGAAGTTTACGCCATTATATCGGAGGATGCCTTTCAGGATGCAGGCCATACGGCTACCCGTAGAGGATGTAGTGTATGGAAACGGCGATAATCAGCAGGGATGCCATCAGAATAATCATAGTAAAGAAAGCGTCACCTATGCGCGAAAAGACGCTACCGCCCGACTGACTCTTGCTGGAGGAATCGATTTTCCGTGGCGGGCCTGAATCGCGGCCGGGCATGACGGGGAGCCCATCGTTACGCACCAGACGGATTTTCAGGTCGTGCGCTTCCGGGCAATTGAACCGGGAGAGTATGCGATCACACACGCGGATCGCTTCCTGGGCTCGATAGAGATATGCGAGGCAAAAAGCCTTGAGGAGCATGATGTTTTTGGTTTTGGGGAATGCCTGATCGAGTTCGTCGAGAATCTCCAATGCGGCGGCAAATTGATTCTCCCGAAAGAGCTTATCCGCTTGCTGATACTTCACTTGTGCGGAATCAGGTTTCATGAATCCTCTCATTTCCCTCAGCCGGTTTTTGCACTATACTGCCTCTTCACATGTAAATTGTACCCCAAAAACCGACCGGTGCAAAGAATACAAAGTTTTTTATCTCGAAAGCAAATCGCCGCTTCAGGTAAAATATGGCCCGTTTTGTTCAAAAAGGATGATTATTTTGTGAATATGGTGTTGCTCCAATTAGCCATGGGATTGGCCGGTTTTATCCATACCGCCACCGGTTTTGGGTCGGCCTTGGCGGGAATGCCATTGCTGGTAATGGCGGTGGGCATCAGTACGGCGGCCCCCCTGATGGCCTTGCTGAGCCTGCCCATAACCGCAGTGGTCTTGTATCAGAATTGGCATGCGTTGCATTGGCGGGAATCATTGCGGCTGAATTTCGCCTCGTTTTTTGGGATCCCCATCGGTTTGTATTTACTGCAATATGGCAATGAATCCGCGATCACCATCCTGTTGGGGGTGGTTCTGGCCGGATATGCCATATATGTGCTCTGGATAGAAAAGCGCATAGGATTGCAGCGTTTGGGCGAATCAAAACCGGGGGCCAAAGAAGCCTGGTGGCAACAGGGCAGCAGTTTTGGGGTGGGCTTTGTCGCCGGTATTTTGGGGGGGGCGTACAATGCCAATGGACCACCGGTGATTGTCTATGGCGACATCCGGCGTTGGACCAAAGAACAATTCAAATCAACATTGCAGAGTTTCTTTATTGTAAACGGTGTGCTGGTGGTTATTGGACATGCTGTAGAAGGCCTGATAACCCCCCACGTGCTCTGGTTGTGCCTGTACGCCTTCCCTGTGATGATGGCGGGCATGATATTAGGGTGGATAGTCGACCGCTATCTGGATGGCGAGCGTTTTCGTACACTGGTGCAATGGTTGATTCTGTTGTTAGGGATAAGTCTTTTATTCCAAGCATAGTCTTATTAGGAATATCCGAGACCTTCCTTTTGTATAATTCTTATACATGCGGACAAACAGCACTGGCTTTTGAAAAAGTTTCTTTCTCTGAAATATATTCCGAATATAACGCAAAATTAACATGTATTAATAGATATAATCATATTTATTAATAAAATATCAGGTATATTTATTTGACAATCATTTTTACGATTGCTTATAATCATAAGAAATAATGCCGTGTGGCGAAACCTTTGTGGTTGAAAGCAGTATCAAGATATGTGTTTGAAAAGGTGTTCCATTAGTGCAAGGGAAATGTAGCTGATGGGGCATAACAGATAGGGAGTATGAGGCCATGCAGAGTAAGTCGATTTTATTAGCGGTAGTGGCATTGTCGGTTATTGGATTAACCTTGACGGGATGCCCGAAAGAACCGGTGCTGAAGATTTCCGCGGGGACCATGCATTTTGGGGTAGTGGAAGGGCCGGCCCCCGGGCAGGAGCAGTATGAAACCACCAAAACCTTCCAGGTGTGGAACGATGGAGCTGCGGGAACCTCGGTGGTATTCACCGTATCTGCGACCCCGGCTTGGATTCAGGTTAATCCCCTAACGGGACAAAGCTTGAGCGCGGATGACAAGGTCACCATCACCGTGACGATAGATCGGAATTATGAGGCGAAATCGCTGGATTTTGTCACGGGCGTTGTCAAGGTGGATGCGGGCTTTGATGTGAAAAACGTTGGGGTGACCACCGCTCCGAATTATTACACCGAAGCCTTTAACAATGAAAATCTGTTTGATTTGGATCAGACGCAGTTGGCGTTTGAACCCAATGGCGGACCGAGTTTTTATGGGGTGGAAAAGTCCGTTATCAGCGCATTCCCGACAGATCCGGCAGGTGGTTTGATGCTTGATTTCGAAGCGTTTGGCGACCCGGTGTTAGCCATGCCTTTTGGGGGGGAAGATGTTCCCTTCTATGGCAAGAATTATGACACCTTGTACATTTCCAGCAATGGCTGGGTGAGTTTCGGTCAAGCAGGGAATGATGCAACCTCATATCAAAATCATTTTAAAGCGCCGCAGATTTCCGGATTGAATGTAGATGCCACCCAGGCGGGGAGCGAGGTGTCATTCTTGCAAGACGAAGACAAACTGATTATTACGTATGAGAATTGCCCGACGGCCGGCGCCCCTGCGAGTCCGAACGATTTTCAAATAGAGTTATTTTTTGACGGACGCATTCACTTGAATTATCTGAACGTGGATCCGGCCATGCAGGGCGTGGTGGGTCTTTCCTATGGCATGGGTGGCACGGGCGCTCTTCCGGATGGTTTCCTGGAAAGCAATCTGAACACCGATACGTTGAAATCGAATTGAGACTGTAATCAATTGCGGGGCTCTTCCGATTTTGGGAAGAACCCCGCAGCTTTTTATAGAATACGTTATTATTACGGCCGCACGTAATCAGTGGGGCCGTTTATTTTTGAAGGATGATTAAAAAGTCGTTATAACTGGGCCCGTTGTTTGCGGTGATGCTCATGACGGTCCAACCATCCTTGAGATCTTTTTCAAGATCCTCTTTGCCCGAACCATTTGACTGAACGATTAATGCCTTCTGCATATTTACTCCTTGCCGCGTTTCTCTTACATTTGCCTCATATTTGCCCTTGCCCTTCGATTGGGGAAGAACGCTTCAAGATACTTTAACGTGTCCCTGCAATTCAACTGACCGGGCGCGGCGGATTCCTCAAGAAAGGTGAAGGTGATTAACGAACCGAGGGCGGGGAAAAATATCCGGGAAAGCCGGCCCAGTGCGCCCATACCGATTACGATGAGGTCATTGGCCGTATGATCGAGGGTGAACCGTGCAAGGGTGCGGATATCGGCAATGGCATGACAGGAGGCCGCCACTTTGATGATATCCGCTCCCTGTTTTTTCCCGGAGGTGTAAATGTCATTAAGTTCTTGAAGAGGGGGGGTGCCCTCGAAATTGTGATAGGAACCGATACTGGTGCGGTTCGCTTCGCGCGCGCGGTCAAACACGGCCGCGCAGAATGGCGCGGCTAACTCGATATCGATGGCGCCAACGCAGGGAAGGATGGCTTCATATAGTTTTAAGCGTGACTCCTCCGGGCCGTTCCATCCGCCGCCTTCCGCAGCCCACCGGATCGTGCCGATCGTGGGAATATCGGCATAGCGCTGTACTTCGCCAAGCACAAAGTTGATCTCCTGCGTGGTGAAGAGATCGATGCGCAATTCAACCAGATCGATCCCCGTGGCGAGCGCCTGCTCGATATCCGAGTGAGCCACGCCATTGCGGACGGTCACGGCAACCCGCGGCACGTCCCCCAATTCCACACTTCCGATGTGCAAAGAACGTTGGTTTTTTGTTGTATGCATAATCAAGACTCACTGCCTTCGTTTGATGCACGCCGCACCCCGTTGGATGCAGGCTTCAGCATAGCGTTTTGGGCCTAACGTTGTCCATCCCGAAGCACGCGATGTTCCCACTCCCGCTGGAGGCGTTCCCGGTGTTTCCAGCGGCGGTGGAGCCAGAGCCATTGATCGGGGTGTACCCGGACCAGATTTTCGAAGAAATCCTGGCACTGTTGCGTGTTGGTGACAATGTCTTGACGAAGATTGCCGGAACGGTTGATTTCCAGGGCGGGATAAAACTGAAGAGTGTATTTTCCCTTGGCATCGCGGAACATGGATACGGGATGAATGGGAACCTTCGCGCGAACAGCCACCATCACGGGCGCGATGGTGGCCCAGCAGGATTCGCCAAAGAACGTGACGGGCACGGCGTTATGCCGGGGGCTTTGGTCGATAAGCACACCGACGATCCATCCCTCTTTTAGAAGGCGGATTACATCGGCGCCCGCTTCATCTTTTGGAATGGTTCGTATCTGAGCCGCTTGGCGTGTGCGGTCAATGGCGTCATTCAGCACGGGATCGTCAAAGGGACGCACGATCTCCGCAGTTTTATACCCATGACTGCTCAGGACGGAGGCCATCCACTCCCAGTTTCCAAGATGGCCGCCAATGGCCAGAAACCCCTTGGTAAAATCGCAGTGTTCCATGCCTTTGATGGTGACGTACCCTTTGTATTGGCGTTTGGCCAGTCTCGGCATATGGGCAAATTCCGCCGCCACGATAGCCAGGTTGCGCACCACGCCCTTTACTATACGGCGTTTGTGCTCCTGGGGCACCGCATCGCCGAAAGCCAGATCCAGATTGGCAAACCCGACTTTCTTTATGCGGGGAATAAGATGATAGGCTAGGCGGCCTATGGTTACGGCGATAACCCTGCTCACGGGAAGCGGAAGCACACGGGTGAGGATGCCAAATGCGCGCACCACGTAAGAGAGGCATTTTTGAACAATCTGTTTGGGCTTGCCCTGCATCCACTACGCCTCCAACGTAAGATGTTGTCCGATGCCCGGCACATAACTTCGGAAACCGTTGCCGGTATTCTCGCGCATCCAAGCCAAAGCGTCGGGATCCCCGTGAACATACACTACGTTCTTGGGTTTAATCCGCTCGATAATTTTTCGCAAGGCTTTCCGGCTGGCATGCGCGCTGAAATGGAGGCGGCGGATGTTTTCCAGTTTGATTTCAACAGCGGGGTGGCCGAGGGCAAATTGCAGCCGATCCCCCGGGTTGGCATTCAACAACCGGTAACCTAGAGTATCCTGGTCCACGTACCCAACAAAGAAAATACCATGATGATTGTATTTCACCATCTCCTGGGCGATGAGCGCGGAAGGAGTGTTTTCCATCATCATGCCGGAGGTTGCCACAAGAATACTGGGTTCAGACAAAAGCCGCTCCACGACGCCCGGATCAAAGACATTCCCAATCCGGCCAAATTGTTCCAGAGGCCGCAATTCCGCATCCGGAGCCAGATATTCCTGAAAACGGTTGTACACTTCATAGATGGCGCGGCCCAACCCCGATGCATACACCGGCACTTCGGGGATAAGGCGTTCTTCTTGAAGGCGCGCCACGATGTTGAGGACTTCCTGGGTGCGGCCCAGAGCGAATGAGGGCAATAAAACGCACCCCCCACCCTTGAGAACACGTCGAATATACTCGCCCAGCCGCAAGGATTCCTGGAAATAGGGATATACGCTGGTCTCGTCGGCGGCGCCCTGTGTGGATTCAATCACCAGCGTGTCCACCTCGATTTTTTCATCGATCGGCGTATAGCCGCCCATCAATTCCTGGTCGGTCTCACAAATGTCCCCCGTGTATAAAATCGTGTGACCGGGGATCCGCATCAACACGCTGGCGCTTCCCAGCACATGCCCGGAATGATGAAAGGTTACTTCGATTTCCTGGTCCGCCCCAAGCCGGAAGGGAAGTTCAAAGTCGACACATTCCACCCGGCGCATGGAATACCCCACATCCTCGTGATCAAACAGGGGATACTCTTGAATGCCGCGTTCCTTGGCCATTATTTCCATCACGGTGACACTGTTGTGCAGCATTCGATCCATGATGCGGGCCGTGGGCAGGGTGGCATAGCTGGTTACGCCGGGAAATTGCCGCAACAAATACGGCATCGACCCGCAGTGATCCACATGGCCATGTGAGACCAGGAGCGCGTCTGGGGCGCGATTCAGAAGGGAAAATTCCGGGAGAGCCTCATAACCTTCTTTTTTGGGATGGGTACCACAGTCCAACAGCAGTTGGTACCCATTAAAGCCAACCTTGAAGCAACTTGCGCCGACTTCTCCGCCACCGCCCAACACGCTAAATGTAATATTTCTGCGATTACTCATTTCGATTACTATTTTACGCAATTTGTATAAATATGTCAAAAAAAGCACAAAAAGTAACGTTATGTGGAAGCGGAAGCAATCCCCTTAGTGTATACGGGATACGAACAAGGCGCAGAAGTCCATTTGAGTTTAATAACCCTTATCAACAAAGTGCGCGACTTGACCCGGTGCCCCGGAGATGTACTAGACTCAAGGCGTGTGAGACTGTGTCAAAAAAAATGAAGTAAAAACGGAAGAAGGGATATGTCATGTCGAAGAATCCGATCAAACATGTAGTGCTGTTCAAGTTTAAAGAAGGCACAAGCGAATCGCAGGTAACGGAGATTATTGAGGGGTACAAGGCGCTTCCGGGCAAGATCAGCGTGATGAAGCATTTTGAGTGGGGGAAGGATATCAGCGTGGAGAATTTGAACCAGGGCTTTACGCATTGTTTTATCACAACGTTCGAAGATGAGGCGGGGCGCGATGCATACATTCCCCACGAAGCGCACCAAGCATATGTGAAGGTCTTGTTGCCGCATCTGGACAAATTGCTCGTGCTCGATTTTTCCCCGGAAGTGGGTCAATAAAAAGTTAAGGAAAAGAAATCATGGCTATTTACAGACAATGGAAGGCGATCCATTTTTCGCCGCAGGATCCCGTGGAAAAGCATTTTCACGATTATGACGAGACGTGGGTGATTTCCGGGGGCCGGTGCCGGGCCTTCATGATTGATTTAAACGGAAACCATGAAGAGTTCGATTTGGAAGCCGGAGATATCTGGATGGTGGAGGCGGGCGTGGAACATGGCTGTGATCCGGGGCCGGACGGGGTGGATATTTTCCCGTTCGCCGGCACGATTCCCGAAGGCGCCCACGAGCCAGGCCATCATTACGTTGACAAGGAGCATTATCTTCCGGCCTTGGTGGTCAGAAAAACGCCGACGGATCGGTACAAGAAAGGGTAAGATCATGCGAAACACCGGCATTGAGTATCCTGCTGTCCGAACGATTCGTGTAAAGGAATTGGGGGAACCGCCCGCCCTGGAATCCACGCAGGTGCTTCTGGAGACCGTGCATTCGGGCATAACCAACGGCACGGAGCGGCATGCCTTGTTGGGAGAACATTTCTGGCAGAACACCTTTCCCAGTTGTCATGGATATCAGCATGTGGCGCGGATTGCCGCGGCCGGAGATGCAGTAAAAGATTTCAGCGTGGGAGACATGGTGTTTTGCGGGCAATACGTGGGGCACCGCGGCTGGCATGTGGTGGACGTGGCTTCCGCGGCGGCATCGTCCTACGGATCCCACCTGGTGATTAAATTGCCGGAAGATGTCCCCTTGAAGGAGTGTGCGCTGCTGGGCGTGGCGGGGGTGGCGATGCGGGGGGTGCGGCGTTGCCGCGTGGCCCCCGCGCAAAACGTCTGGGTGGCGGGCCAGGGATTAATCGGGCAGTTCACGGCGCAGTCGGCGCGGGCGGTGGGCGCTCATGTGACCGTGACGGATGTGAATGAAGACCGATTGGAACGGGCGTTGCGGTGCGGCGCACACCGTGCGATAGACATGCGCGAGGCCGGGGCGTGGGAGGAATTAAAGGCAGGCGGACCCTATGACTGCATCTTTGATTGTTGCGGGGTGAATTCGCTGTTGCTCGACATCCATCAGCACACGCTTCTGGGATACCGGGGTGTAATCGGCCTGCTGGCGGTGCGCGTCGAAACAACGTTCAACTGGGGGACCTTCCATACCCGCGAGGCGTCCATGGAAGTTTCCTGCCATTTCAGTCTGGAAGAACTGAAGATCCTGCTCCACTTCATCCGGGAAGGCATTATCGAAGTGGCGCCGTTGATTACGCATAATGTACCCATTGACGAGGCCATCGGCGTGTATGAGTTGTTGCGCGATCGTCCGGGTGATTTGCTGGGCGTGGTGTTTGACTGGTAATAACACAAAGCAAAGGAGTCGGCCATGAATCAGGATGGATGTGACCTTTCGCGGCGCGGTTTTTTAGGTGTGGTGGGCGTGACGGCCACAGGAATCACCTTGGCTTCCAGTGAAGGCGCCGCGGCACCACGAATCCTGGAAACCGGGCGCAAGAAACCGCAGGCGGTGGTATATGGGGCATTTCTGTATCCACCGACAAAAACGCTGGACGAGGCGGGGTATTATAGTTGGCCGGGTTCCAGTTTTGACGCGGAAGGCCATCATCGCGAATACCAGGCGAAAATTGGTGAGATGGCCCGGGAACTCGATATGAATGTACACATGGGGGAACGGGCACTGGACACGAAGGAGGACGTGGGCCGGTTCATTGAGGAGGTGAAAGCGGCCAAGCCGGACGGTCTGCTGCTGATTCCTTTCAAGAAGGGGCATTGGCCGCATGTGGAGCGCATCATCGAGGAGACCAAGCTCCCCACGGTGATTTTGGCGACGCTGGGGGTGCTGCTGGTGGATCATATCGCGCCGATGCATAAACGGAGCGGCGTGTATTTGATTAGTTCCCTGGAAAATCTGGAGGCGGTGGGCAACGGCCTTCGCATGATCCGCACCGCGCAGCGCATGCGGGAAAGCCTCCTGGTCGATCTGGCGAAGGCCGAAGCTAAAGAAAGCAGAATTCCGTATTTGAACACGCTGCTGCGCACCCTGCCGTTGGAGCGTTTCTATGAGCAGTATGAACGCACCGTGGTTACGGAGGAGGTGCGCAAGCTCGCCAAAGCGTATGAACGGCATGCGAAAGACATCGAAGAACCGACCAAGGACGATATCCTGGATGCGGCACGGGCATATTTTGCGTTAAAAGGCCTCATTCAAACAGAACAGGCCGACGCGATGATGATGACCTGTCTTCCAGGGCTGCAACGGCCGCATAAGCATGTACCGCCCTGCATGGGGTTCATGAGCCTGCGCGATGAAGGATTCCCCATCGGATGCCAGTCGGATTTAAATTCCACAATCACACTCATGCTCGTGCAATATTTGTTTAACAAGCCGGGATTTCAGCAGAACGCCTCCATGGAAACGGAACGCAACCATTACTTCGGCGCGCATTGCACCAGTCCGTCGCGGATGAACGGCCCGGAAAGCCGTCCGGAACCTTACATTTTGCGCAGTCATGCCGAGGCGGGATGGGGGTGTGTGCCGCGGGTACTATTCAAGGAGGGCCAGGAGGTAACGATGGCGCTCTATAAGACCGGTGACAAACCGCAAATGATCGTCTACTCCGGGAAAATTGTGTGCTGCCCCAAGATGCCGCCCGCGGGTGGATGCCGAACCAACATCGAAATGACCATTGACGATGTGAAGGACGTTTGCGACGTCAAGGGCATGCATCAAATCATTTTCTACGGGAATCACGCAAAACAACTGCGCGCCTTCTGCATACTGCACGGCATTGAAGCGATGGCATAGTTAAAGCCGTTTAACGCCGAAACCGCCGCCGATCTCGATAACGGCGCCCGTGGAATACCCGAAATACCCTTCCGCGAGTGCGGCGACGGCTTTCCCGGCATCTTCCGGCAGGCCCCAACGCTTCTGAAGCAGCAGATCACCCGCAATGAGGGTGTCATACTTTTCTTTTACCTTTTCCGTCATGTCGGTGGCAACGATTCCAGGCCGCAAATCGTAGACATGGATGCCATATTCCGCGAGACGTACGGCATAATTCTGCGCCGCCATGCTCAATCCCGCCTTGCTGATGCAATATTCCGCGCGATTGGGGCTGGCGGTGTCCGAGGATATGCTGGTGATAAAGACGATCATGGGTTTTCTCTTGGCCCCGGCCTGCACCTGCCGGATCATCTGTTGCGCCACCGCTTGCGTAAAAAAGAAGGGGCCCCGCAGATTGATCTCCACCAACCGGTCATAACTCTCCTCCGTGCATTCCAGAATGTCCATGCGCTTCAAGGGCGCCACGCCCGCATTGTTCACCAGAATATCGATCCCGCCGAAACAGTCCAATGCTTCCTGAATCATGCGCACGTGATCCTTGCGATCCGCGATATTGCCCGCCACCGGGAGACAGCGCTGTCCCAACTCCTCCACCCGCGCTTTCACCTCATAGTTGCCCTTCTGTGTGTTGGACGGGTCCGCCTGGGTGGCGGCGGCCACGATGTCATAGCCATGCCGCGCGAGTTCGAGGGCGATGCCCCGCCCGATGCCCCGGCTGGCGCCCGTGATAAATGCCGTGCCCTTGCTCATGGATAAACCGCTCCTTTTGATCGACTCCTGTTTGTTCTGCATTATATAGGATGTTATCCGCAGAGGCATATCCGTATAATCTCCCCGGATGGAGAGAGGAACCTTGCAATATGTTGCGGGCTGAAGAACTCAGAAAGGTGTTTTATCCTGCACGCTCAAAACCCGTTGAGGCGGTGCGGTGCGCATCGTTTGAAGTGAAGGCGGGCGAGGTGTTTGGACTGCTCGGCCCGAATGGCGCGGGAAAAACCACGCTCCTGCGCATGCTCGGCACCATTATCACCCCCACCTCCGGTCACTGCTGGGTCAACGGCGTACGCACGGATCAGGCCCCCGACAGTATCCGCCGGGAAATCGGGTTCTTGTCCGGCAATACCAAATTATACGGGCGCCTGACCGCTACGGAGGTGCTTCGCTATTTTGGCCGCCTCTACGGAATGACCGACGGCCACATTACGCAGCGAATCGGTGAATTGGCCGATCTGCTGGCGATGCAGGACGTTCTGGACCGCCGTTGCGATACGCTCTCCACCGGTCAAACGCAAAAAGTTTCTATTGCCCGTGTTATTCTGCACAATCCTAAAATTCTCATCCTGGACGAGCCCACACTCGGCCTGGACATCCTGACCAGCCGCGCCATCCTCGAATTTATCGTTCATGCCAAACAGGGGGGCCACAGCATCATTTTTTCCACGCATTACATGACCGAGGCGCAAACGCTGTGTGACCGGCTGGTCCTTATGCATCAGGGCGATTTGATGGCGGAAGGAAGCCCGGAGGAACTGTACCGGCAGACCGGCGCGGACAGTATACAGGATGTTTTCCTGCGTCTCCTGGACCAGCGCGGAGGGAACGGGTCATGAATCCGCGGATCGTCGGGGTCATCCTGAAAAAAGAACTGTTGGATACACTGCGTGACAAGCGAACGCTGATTATGATGGTGGGTGTCCCTATTCTTCTCTATCCGGCTCTTATGCTGATTGGCATGCAGTTTGTCTTGTTGCAGCACTCAAAGCTGCAAGCGACGGTTTCACGCGTGGCGATTCAAAGCAGTGCGCCGGAAACAATAGAACGCTGGCTTGTGGCGTATTCTGAGAAGTCGGCCCGCGAAGTATCCGAAAAAGAGGGTGAAAGCGAAGAGGCGCCGCTCAACATCACGGTGGTGAAATCCGATCAGCCCGAGGTGGATTTGACGGAAGGCCGGTTGGACGTGCTGATCGTCGTTACCGGCGATTTGCAGGCCACGCTCGACACGGGGGAAACAGCCCCGGTGGAGGTTCGCTATGACGGGACGGAGATCCGGTCGCAAGATGCCGCTAAGCGCATTGATGACGCCCTGCTGGAGGCACGAGACGAACTGCAATCGGATCGTCTGAAGGAGGCGGGACTGGCCAAGAGCTTTGCGCGGCCCCTAGATATCCGGCGCATCAATATGGCCCCGCCGCATAAAAAATCCGGCTTCATCCTCGGCCTTATTCTACCGATGGCCATGATTGTAATGCTGGCGCTGGGCGCGTTTTATCCCGCGATGGACCTCACGGCGGGCGAAAAGGAACGGGGCACCTTTGAAACCCTCTTGTCCACGCCCGCCAGCAAGCTGGAGATTGTGGCGGGAAAATTTTTCACCGTTTTTCTACTGGCCATGCTGACCGGCGTGCTCAATCTCGCAAGCATGGGCGCCACCCTCGCCTTGGTGTTTTCGGAATTGAGCCATTTCGCGCAGGGGGTGGAAGTGCCGCAAATACATCTTCCATTGGCGTCTATTCTCATTATTTTGGGCGTGATTGTGCCGCTGGCCTTCTTTGTGTCCGCCATGACCATGTGTATCGCCGTGCTTGCCCGAAGTTTTAAGGAGGCGCAAAACTACATCACTCCCTTCTTCATCCTTATCACCATTCCCACGGCGTTTGCCGCCATGCCCGGCATCGAACTGGGGCCCGTGAACCAGTTTATCCCCATCGCGAACGTGGTTCTGCTCTTTCGCGACCTGATGACGGGAAAGGCCGGGCTGGAAGTCGTCTCGACGGTGTTTCTCAGCATGGCGGTATTCGCGATGCTGGCGCTGTTGCTGGCGGCCTGGCTGTTCCAGCGCGAAGACGTGGTGCTCTCCGAAGAAAAGGGCCTGCCGTTCACTTGGCGGCGCAGTGAATTTGTTTCCCGGCCCGCCCTGACCCCGGCGTCCGCTCTGGGGCTCTTTGCCCTGGTGATGGTGCTGATCTTTTACGTGGGCAGTCTGGCGCAACGCGCCAGCCTTATTCCCGGCCTGTTGATTACGGAATGGGGAGTTATCCTCGGTCCCGTCCTGTTGGTACTCTGGTTTTTCCGGGCGAATTTCAAGAGCACCCTCAACATGGGCCGGGTGCGGTTGATGCCGCTGCTGGGGGCGTTGCTGATAGCGCCCGCAAGCGTGATGCTGATGGTACAATTCAGTTCCTGGCAGAATAAAGTGCTTCCCCTGCCGGAGGATATCAAACAGGTTTTTGAAACACTCTTCGCATCCGGCGGCACCCTCACCGGCCTCTTGGTTTTACTACTCGCGGCGGCTATCTCCCCTGCGATTTGCGAAGAAGCGCTGTTCCGGGGCGCCGTGCTCTCCGGACTGCGCCAGCGCCTGAAGCCCTGGCCCGCGATTCTTCTGACCGGCGCGCTCTTTGGAATCTTTCATATTAGCATCCACCGGCTGGTCCCGACGGCGATTTTAGGCGTGCTGCTGGCCTACTTGGTCGTGCGCAGCGGATCGATTTTCATCAGCATGATTGTCCATGCTCTGATCAACGGCTTGGGCATCATCATCGCCTCCGGGCAACTCCCCGTATCCCTCACCGCGCGCCTCGAAACCATCGAGACCAACGGACTCCCCTGGGGGATACTGCTTATTGCCCTCCTCATGTTCCTAACAGGGATTCTAATCGTGGAATACACATCCAAACCCAAAATCCCTCCCATCGAATAAATTAGGGGGGCGAGGTTTACCCGCCTCTGGGGAGCTTGTCCGCCGAAGGAGGGCGCCTGAGACAGTCTGAGAATTATTCGATACTACATCAAAAGACAAAAACATCTTGGGAGAAATCCGGGCTATTTATGTCCTTGCAGTGGCTCCGGAGGTTCCATTCCTTTATACCATGTGATTCGGATATCACGTGCATAAAATCGGAGCCCCGGCCCGCTCAACGTAAATCCAATGCATCGATCTTCCGGTTTGCCCTTGCCTGAAAAAAGACGTGCCAGCCCTTCGATATCCCGGGGCAGGTAATCAATAATCATCGGCTCCCGCGCCAGCGCCGGAATCAGGTGAAATCGCTCTGCGCCCCCATCTTGATGAACGATATGCAGGTACACCGGCGGTACGCGGTATAGAAACTTTATGAGCTTGCCCATTGGCGTAAGCCTGATATCAAGGGACATATACAACCGCTCATTCACCTCAGGAATCGAAACTGTTTCCGTGAGCAAGCGCGAATCAACACTCATGGCGGACGCGGGCATGGCGCTCGTTTCGAAAGGTTGCATTGTTTCCAGGCTGGGTTGTTCACGACGCTTCAACAGCAACTTGGCATAAGAAGAGGCCTCCACCCCGGTTACGCTGTAATACTGAAAAAGTGTCCGGATAGTAAGCGGTGGATCCCAAAGCGGACACCGGTTGTCCACATTATACTCGGCAGGTTCAAAGTGCCAGATGATGTAACCAGGGGCTTTCGTGGCGTCCGTAAAATGCGCCGCCACCCGTGCATCGAGGGACGGCGTATACGCTTCAAACAATTGAAACACCGGATTCGGAACATAGGTCAAGCCGTTGGCCGGGAGCATACTGATCTCCCAGGGAATCACATCAACCGTCGCCTGTGCGTTTTTTATTTCCTCTATCCATGCGGGAAGAATGCGGTCGGTCAGCAGCCGCTTCTGACTTTCCCTGGCAAGACGGCCCCGTGTCTCGCGGAAATGAATGAGCGCCTCTATGTTTTTTATCCCAGTACCGCCCAGCAAATCTTTCTTGAATTGTGCCGGCAGCGAACGATCCACCGGGTAGACGCCCAAGCTCACGGTTATTGTCAACACAATGAGATACGCGCCCAGTATCCCCCAAATCGATTCCCGGCGCATGCCCGCAATGAGCGTCAATACACTAAGAATGGCAAGATAAAAGGAAAACATGTGGGCCAACGCCATCCCGACCTGCCGAATGTTGCCGTGCTTGAAGGCGAAAAAGACTGTGACCGCCAACGCCACCATAAAAAGGCCGGTGGCTGATCTCTTGTGTAACAACCAGATGCAAAGCACGGCATAGACCACAAGACAGGCAAGGCTCGCCGTCAACCCCCAGTCGAAGGTGGAATAACTCATGGCTTCGCTATAATCGCCCGCCACCATCCACGATTGATGAAGCCACGACAGAAAATTCGCAGCGGACCGGAAATAGACGGGGATAAACACTAACATGGCGAAGATATAACCGGCTCCCATGTACAACAAAGACGTCAAGACCTTTTTCCACTCCGTTCGGATTTCAATCAGAGAAACCAAAAGCAAAATGGAAATAGCGGCAATGCCTGAATTGAATTTCGTCAAGAGCAGCATCGCCGCATAACCACCGGCAAAAAAATGAACCATCGCCTGCCCACGGCGCATAAAGATGGATGCGCCCGCCCACAAAATTAGAATCATCATGAGCTGATATTCAAAAGTAAGTTTCAGCGCGGCACTCAAGATGTACCCCAGAAAGAAAAACACTATATAGTGGATTTCCTGGATTCTGAAGGCAAAAAAGGCAACAGCCCCAATAAATATAAGATGAAGAATCAGCCGGAACAGCACCGAATGCCACAGGTTATTGCCCACATCAAGCGGCCATACCAAATAACCTAGCGGGCCATACGTGTACACCACGTCCTTTCCGAAAATGAAGGAAGAGTTGTCCACATAATTGAAGGCCCATTGATACCCTGGATCCAGGGAAGTACTAATGGGCAGGTAATGCCCTGGAAATGACTGAACGGTCAGTAAAGCGAGTAAAAAGACAACACAAACCCCGCGCGGCACAGGGTGAAGCGATAAAAACGTGCCCCATGTCTTCACGGTTCCGTTGCATACCTCCGCCCTAGGATTCCACATCTCCGAGTGTTTCTCCTTTTCGCCCGGGTTGTTGCGTCATACTATCACCCCGCAAAAAGAAAAAACACCCAGTCCGTACTGAGTGTTAATTTCTCGGTTTTAAGAGATTAACTGACTTCGACACCGACTTTCGCCAGCGCACGCCGCAGATCGTCCGGCGTAAACGGCTTTTGAATCAGCATTGAGGCCCCAAGTTCAATAACCCGTTGCGCAACATCGCCTTCGTAGTAACCGGTCATGGCGATAATGCGGGTGCTCGAGGAATCCGGATTCGACTTGATCCGGCGGCACACCTCAAATCCGTCAATGCCTGGAAGCCGTAAATCCAGGAAAATCACGTCCGGTTTAAAGGTAGCGACTTCATGGCCAGCGTCAAAGCCGTCCATGGCAATCTCAATCTGGAACGGCGTTTGGGCACGTTCGAGAAAACGCCGAATTACGGAAATCACCGCCTTCTCATCGTCCACCACCAGGATTTTCACCCCGGAATTGTCCAGATCCGTGTGCACCGGGATACTGTTATCCTTCAAAAAACGCAATAAATCCTCCCGGCGGATCCTGCGATGCCCGCCCGGGGTCTTAAATACGTGGATACGGCCTGCTTCGGCCCATTTACGGATAGTATCCGCCGTTACATGGCAATATTTGGCCACTTCGGATGTGCTAAAGGATTGCTTCGTTTCCACAGTTTCATACACCTTACTGTTTTGGTAGAATTTCTTGATTTCCAACCACTGTGCCCCATCATAGCCCATCTTTTCTGGATTTGCAAGTTTCTTCCCGAACCTATTTCCGTTTAATACTGTCAAAATTCCATAAAGCTGCTATTAGATGAAAGAAGCATGCCGAGTCACCGAAAAACCTTCTGTTCCTACAAGAATTTCGGAGAATCCACCTTTCGCAGCACCCTCCCGATGCCGCATAAAAAACGCAGAAGTCGTTAGATGCACTAAAGATGGGTATTGGGGGTCTTCTTCCAGACTCTGCCGATGGACATGCCCAGAGAGGTACAAAACTCTTTTTCCCACCATACCCAGTAAATGCCGTAAAGCTAACGCGTTCCCTAATTGCCGCGTCCACCCGTTCTGATAAATCAGGGTTCTATGCAAAATGGGAAAATGTCCTCCCACCAAAACTCGGTCCGAAGAAAGGCCCTCCAAGAGCCGTGCAGTTTTTTCCAGACTCTCACCGGATACGTACCCGCGGGAACTGAGAATATTAGGCCGCGCCTGATCCAATACAATAAAGGGCGTGCCACCGGGAAGGAAAAATTGCGCTGGATACCCGCCATCCGGCAGAAATTCTTCAAAATAGGTTTCAAACCGTCGTTTTCTCATAGCCTCAAAGGTATATCGGTCATGATTGCCGGGTGCCACAATGACCTGTATATCCAAGCGTTTTAGAGCGCGCAGAAATTCCACCGCTTGGACAAATTCCTCATCTGTCGCGGTTGACGTGAAATCTCCCCCCGCAAACACCGTTTTTACCCCTGTTCCAACAAGCCGTTGCGCACAGGCGGATGCGGCCTCGCAATTAAACTCATGCCGACGGCGAAACGCCACATTCAAATTCCCAATCATGCGTTTATTCAGTAGTTTGAAGGGATTCCATACAATTTCCCAGAAGTGAAGGTCTGTGATGTGCAGAAGCCGGTCCACGGGGGGAGCACTGACTTGTTCGTCGCTCACGAGTATCCCCCTTCACTTCACCGCGGCCATGAGAGCGGCATTATCCAACATGCCCTCCTCGATCCGAGCCCAGGGGAAGTATTTTGCGTCCGAAGCATTCATTACCAGCAGGGAACGCGGCGCGATCAACGCGGCGGACGTGCGCACATCGCCAATACTGCGGATACAGGGGATGTAATATTCCTTCTCCCATGCTTCATCGTTATCCACGGGAAACGCATTCAAATCCACCACCGTAATGGGAACCTGCCCGTCGATTGCACTCGCGAACAAGCACCACATGCCGCCCTCCTGAAGGCCGATGAGGTTGATTTGGCCGGTCATATCGCGGCGTGCGCGGAGAAACGCCAGCGCGGTCAACACATCCTGGATCCGGCAGCCGGTGTCGGTGGGCTGGAAGGTGTCCATAAATTTCCCCGCACATAAACGCTCAGTGCGTTTATCCGGCGCATGGTGTTCCCCGATCAGAAACGCATCAATGCATAATACGGCTTTGCCCTGTTCGATCAGCCCTTTCACCACCCCCCCCGGACCGCTTTCTTTTCCGTCCGCCAAAAATGCCTTCCCTTTCCCATGTACAATAAGGACGGCATCTTGCGGCACAGTGGCATACGAGCGGTAGAACAAGGCCGGGATGGCATCGCCTGCGGCGGCACGGCCGATAATCCAGCGCTCTACCACATAGCCTTGGTCTTTTCGCTCTTCCATGGAAACGCGTTCCAGGGCGAGGTCATTGGCCCGGGGGATCTCCGCACCGGTCACCGCTGCCAAAACATCGCCATAGTCTTTCCGGAAGGTCTCGACATCCTCTTCTTTCTTGGGGAATACGGCGTCCCACTTTTTCTGGTTGTCTTTTATTATAGATTCGAGGATTTTCCCCCGTGAAGGATATTTCTTCACTGCGTCTTTGTCCGGAAATACCCGCAATTTCGATTCTTCTTCTACAGTAAAGGCGGGTTCTGTGTAATTCGCCCAGTGATCGCCGCCCAGCAACCATTTGCCGAAAAACCGGTACATCGCCTCGCGGCTCGACTGGTTGTAGTTGTGTTCCGCGTCAATGGGCACGTTCTGAACGCGATCCTCCGCCCCATACAGCGCATAAATCCCGCGAATCGATGGATATTCCACATGGGGCGTCTCACGGGTCCAATCCCCGGAGGCGGAAACCATCAACAACGGTTTGGGGGCCATAAGCGCCCCGATTTCCATATTCGAGTTGCACAAACGGATAATCGGTGCATTCTCGCACAGGCATCCGCCCTGCATGGTGCTTGAGATCATGTTTACAGGCGCGGCGACACAGATGCGCGGCTCCACCGAGCAAAGAGCAAAGGTCTGCGTGCCGCCGCCGGACGCACCGGTGCACCCGATGCGCTGCGGGTCCACTTCGGGAAGACTGGTGATAAAATCCACGGCCCGGATGCTTGACCACAACTGCATCGCAAAGGGATGTATTCCCCAGAGCTTCTCACGTTCGCCCCCCCAGTTGTGGGGGAACTGCTGACTGTCCACATAGCCGATCATGTCATAACTGAACGCCACGATGCCCATGCGCGCCAAGGTAATACAGCGGCCCGGCACGGAACCCCGTTTGTCGTCGTTCAGCCGGCCATGTTCCCAATGGCCATGCGGGCACACCACACCGGGGAACGGGCCTTTACCGACAGGACGATATAGATTCCCCGTCACCAGAAATCCCGGGCGGGCTTCAAAATGAACCTTCTCCACCGTATAGTCATCATGCTTCACGAGATCGAAGATTTTGGCTTTCAACGATGTCTTTTCCGGGAGGGGCAATAATCCGGACGAAAGCAGAATACGGCGCCGCAATTTCGCTGCAAAAGCTTCCCACGCATCCTTCGTATTGAAATAAGGCATGACAAAGACGGTGTCGGTGTGTTTGGCGGTGAGGGCGCGTCGATCCGCTACTCCGCGCGGCTGATCATAAACACGCATGTCCTTCATGACCTTTGAAGGAGCAAATTCCAGAGCCGTGCTCAACACCACCCCCATCACCTTCTCCCCCACGCTGATCATCGCCTTTTCTTCATTGAGCGTAATATCTCCGGCTTTCACCCATACGTAGTCCGGATCATTTTTCTCCTTTTTGCGTTCGAACGGAAAGGTTTGTCCGTTTATGGTAATCGAGGTGGCATAGTCCACCGGAATCCATCCCCAAACCCCATACGAGCCTTTCTCCGGCAACGAAATCCCGGCCGGATCGATTTCACATGCGTTGAACCACACCGTAGATCCCTGTCCCGTCATCGCGATAAATGCCGCCATGGCCATGGTAAACATCCTGATTCTCCAGTTTCCGCTTGACTCATGTGAACTCCATTGCCCAAGAGAATAGCCCGTTTGCCGTATGAAATAAAAGCTGGCTTAAGAGACTACTGCGGAAGGGATCGTTTACTCCACCAGCGCCAACCCAATTTCGTTGTTGAGATAAAATCCGAGCGGTGTCGGCTTTATCCAATCCGCATCCTCTTCCAACAATCCCCTTTTGATTAATCCCGTCAACACCTCTCCGTAGTCTTCCTCCACGCTTCTTCCAAAACGTTCCTTATAAATCGCCTTACGAAGCCCCTGCCGGAGCCGGAAATGCTGGATCAAGGTTTCCGTCCGGATTTCCTTCCGAGAAAGCGTCAATGCCTCCATTTTTTCTCCAGGACATGCCAGATAGGCTGCTAGCTCCTCATGATTCCGGGAGCGTATGCCATTTAGGAAACTGTAGGCCGCAGCACCAAATCCTGCATATTCCTCATTATGCCAATAAACCAGATTATGCCGGGACGCATGGCCGGGCAGGGCGTAATTCGAGATTTCATAGTGATCATAGGCCGACAGCATCTCCTCCGCCTGCTGGTACATCGTGAGCCATTGGTCTTCGTTGATGGCGTCGTCACTGCGAAGCTCAAACGGCGTGCCTTCTTCATACGTGAGCCCATAGGCCGCCACGTGGGAAGGCCGTAGCGTGAGACATTGCCCAAGCGTCGATTTCCATGCCTCGACAGGCGGCGCGCCAAAAATCAGATCCATGTTCCAGTTCTCAAAGACACTCCCAACAATTTCACATGCGCGCCGGGCCGTAGCCGCATCATGCCGCCGCCCAAGATAGCGTAACGTTTCATCATTAAAACTCTGCACCCCAAGACTCACCCGGTTAATACCCACGTCATGCCACGAATGCACTAGGTCTGTGGTCACATCATCGGAATTGGCTTCAATGGTGATTTCTGCATCGTGTAGTCGAAAACGCCGCGCTATCACCTTTAACAGACGCGCTACTTGTTCGAGTGATAGCAGAGAGGGGGTGCCGCCGCCAATATATATGCTCAGTGCATCCATTGGACCTTCAAATCCCGAAATCTCACTGCATAGGGCGTCAAGGCAGGCCTCCGGCACTTCCCCTGGAATTGCCCGGCTGACAAAATCGCAATACGGGCATTTGGTGCGGCAAAAGGGGATATGAATGTATATGGCGAGCATTGCGTCTAGTCTATCCGGCCTCCGGATGTTCAGGCAAGGCCAATCGTTGTTCCCGTTCATACGCGATGGCCAACGCCACAATCATCCACGGTGTACTGATTAAAATGCCCACGCAACACAATAACAATCCCAGCAGGTGGAGAATGGATAATGCCGCCCACAGAATCAGCCATTGACGAAGGTTACTCCATACCATTACCCGGCTGGCCTCCATCGCTGCCCACGCGCCCATGTTGTAGTCATGGATAAAAAAGAACGCCGGAGCATAGAGCACCACAATCGCGCAGACAGGCACGAGACACATCGTCAGACTCACGGAGAATGTGATGCTGAATATCACTACATTACGTGTTGTCCAAGCCAGATAGATGGCAATAATCGCAGGAATTATCAATACAATAATACAGGCCAATCCCAACAAGGTCATAATCGCACCTGCAAGGCACGTTGGAATAAATCGTTGAAATCCCGCAAACAGATCCTCCCATTTGACGGGTGCGCCTCGCACTGCCGCAGTGGCGATAACACACAGGCCATACCACATGGGGCCAGTGAGAATTGTGCTGCCGATAAAAGGCAGGACGGAGCCCGCTACGGAAACAATCAAATTTAAAAGGATATACCCGGCAAAAAGGATGAGAAAATTTGCCGAGAAAACCCGCCACGAAGCAGCGATGATTTCGCCCATGCGGAATTGTGCGCCTTGCGTACTCAAAACCATGCCTTAGCTTTCCTGAAACAGACCGTATTCTAATCAAGACCTTTTCATATGCACACACATAATACCAAAACAAAAAAGGCGCAGGCGAAAAGGCCCGCGCCAAGACAAGTGGCGTTCTAAATTATTCGGTTGGTTCAGCGGGAGGAACCGGAGGAATAACAGGTTGAACGGCATTTCGTTCCATATTAAAGGCCAGGACGATGAGGATAGCCATAATGGGGCCGGTTACAAATATTCCCACGCAGCAGGCCATTACACCAAGTAAATTCAGGCCCAAAAATACCAGATACAAGAGGATCCATTGACCGACGTTGTTCATTACCATTTTGCGGCTGGCTTCCATGGCGGGCCAGAAATCAAGGTTGTCATTCAGGATAAACAAGTAGGTCGGAAGGTAGAGCATGCTCACAAAGAGGCCGGGGAGAATGCAGAATATCATCCCGATCATCGTAAAAATCGTGATGACCAAATACGCCAGGAACGCAGGGAGGAATTTTTGGAATCCGGAAAAGATATCGCTAAATTCAACGGGTTGCCCTGCCACCGCGGACCGGGCCATTTTAAAAATGCCCAGCATGAACGGCCCCATAATAACAATGGGAATCACCATGCCGATGATAGGGATCATGCCGCCAACCAGTACTATTACCGATGCGACGACAAAACCACCTATCAAGGGGCCTGCATTATTCTTGAATATGTTCCAGGATTCACTGATCATACTTCCAATGTCAAAATTTACGTTTGCTTGACTCATGCTTGGTCTCCCCGTGGTTTAATTGTTTTATACAACAACTACCTGTCGATCACCATAACAGTCATGATATAACAAGTCAAGAGAAAATATCCCGTTGTGGAATAACCATGGATACCGAATCAGAACATACGCCATCAGGGCGCCAAGAGCCCTCAAATAGCAACCGGTGGGTCTTCTTGTATATATCCCTGCTCCTCATCACAGGTTTATTGGCTTTCTATTGGCTCGACCCTGAAACACACCGGTTCTTTTGGCACTGCCCCTTCCATGCATTGACCGGGTTGTGGTGTCCGGGCTGTGGGGGGCAACGCGCCCTGCACGCACTCCTGCATGCCCGGATAGCGGAAGCGCTGTCCTTAAATGCACTGGCCGTACTGATAGTGGCGCCTGTAATTGTCTATGGCTATACAGCATATGCTTTGCGGGTTTTGGGTGTTGCTTGTCTTCCTGAGATCAAGATTTCAACTCGCTGGATGATATTCACAGTGGTTGTGTTTATGATCTTTGGCATTCTGCGAAACATCCCGATCTCTCCGTTTTCCTGTCTGGCGCCATAACTCATCCGGGAATGCGGTACGGGAGGCATATTATCTTCAGCGCATCAAGGCATGGCGCGATCAATGATTTCCTTGAACGCAGTGTCCGGGGGAAGCGTGCCGTAGGTGAGGCCGCTGTCCCCCTCTAGCCGGGCCGCGCAGAATGCATCCGCAACGAATTGCGGGGCGTGTTGAATCAACAACGAGGCCTGAAACGCCAAGGCGAGCTGTTCCAGAATCCTGCGGCCGTGTTTCTCCACATCCGGTTGTTTCGCCAGAGCCTTTTGCACCTTGTTGAGAAACGCATCATAGTGTTTATTCGCGCCTTTTGCTTTGGCAAGTTCCTGCAGGAAGGCGGGCAGAGATTCCGGTTCGCGGAAAAC
>JAKQOG010000266.1 GCA_029565395.1 Candidatus Hydrogenedentota bacterium
TTGGAGCGCATCCGGATGATCCCGAAACAGGATGCGGCGGCCTGATTGCCACCTTGTCCCGAACCGGCCATTCGGTCGTCTGCGCCTATGGTACCTCCTTCCGCCGCAATCAACGGTATGCCGGTATGCCGGAAAAGGAAATACGCGAAGAGGAAGCAAGGCAAGCCTGTGCAATACTTGGCGCCAAACCCTGCTTTTTCCCATGGGAACATGATGAACTCGTTGTGTGCCCCTCCCTCCTGAATACGGTCCAGGAATGGATAAAATCCACAAAACCCGATATTGTCCTGGCCCATTGGCCCTTCGATTCACACCCCCACCACCACGCCATCAGTTCCCTCGTCTGGCAAGCGTACCTGAAAAATGACGCCTGGAAACTCTATTTCTACGAAGTCATGGCCTTCGAACAAACCATCGGCTTTCGCCCCGATCTCTACCTGGATATCGCCGCGGTCCACGATATAAAAAAACAAGCCGTCTTCTGTCATCAAAGCCAGTCCCCAGAAACCCTCTGGTGCGCCCACGAAGCCATGCACCGCATGCGCGGCGCGGAATGCGGCGTCGAATGCGCCGAAGCCTTCTTCGCCCCTGACCCGCGAAAGCACAACGCCTTTCTCCCCGTCCCTTTGCTCCGCCGCCTGATCTAATCCCTCCAAACTGATTATACCTGGCGCCTCCACTCCCGCATTTGAAGCACTCCCCCAAAATCCCTATGATTCACTATGGCAAATGAAAGCAAAAAGGTAATATTCATGACCACGCAAAAAATCCTCTTGGCAGGCTGTGTACTCCTTCTTTGTTCCGGTGCAATCCCAGCTTTCGCCCAAGAACCCGCGGCAAACGATAGCATCCCAGAAAATGTATATCGCGGCGAACTCTTGCGCTTTCCCGGACCATGGAGTTTTACCTTGGGAAAAGCCGCCATCATTCTCGTCACCGACGACGAACTCATCGCCCTCTCAAATCCAGACCAGGTCATCAACCTGAGCCTTACCTTCGACAAAGTGGAAAAAAGCCTCCGGCAAATCTGTGAAGAAGCCAAAGCCGCCGGGCACCGCACCCTCGTCTTCTCCTTCGACCACTTCTTTTCCCAATACCGCCCCGGACAGGAAGGCAAGCCGCGAAAACTCACGCCCGATACCGGCGAATATATCCAACGGATCGCCGCCATCAGTCAATTCGCCCAACAATATGGACTTGGTCTCGAACTGAGCCTCATGTCTCCCCTCGAAATCGGCCCCGCCTACGCCGCCCAAACCGGCGAATCCGGCCTCTGGATGCACTACAGAAAAGGGATTCGCGACCCGAAAACCGGCGCCTACAGCGTCCAATTATGGCGGCAACGCCGATGGGCCAACAATAAAGGCCCCCTCGCCATCGATGATGCAGGTATACGCGTGTTTGCCTTCTTCGATCAGCCCCTGCATGGTACCCCCTATCGAATGGTCAATCCTGGAGACATCCTGGAAATCACGGAAGGCGTTCAGGCCGAGGTTTCCGAAGGCACCGCACGAACCAAAGGCGATTATAACGCCGTCTGGACCCGGATCTATGGCTCCGGGCATCCCGAAGCCGGTGAACGCAACCGCGTTCTCGTCGTGCAACAGTACAAAACCCCGGAAATGGATTATCTCAGCGAAAATGCCCTCCCCTATCTCAAAAAGCTGGGCGACATGTATGCCGGCGCCGGTGTGAAACTCAATGGCCTCTACGCCGACGAAATGCACATCCAGCAGGATTGGGGATATTTCAACCACCACGACCACGGCGAATTTGCCCTCCGCTATGTGAGCCCCGGCCTTGCAAAAGCCTTCGCTGCAAAATACGGCCCGGAATATGCCGACTTCGCCAAATACCTGATTTATTTCGTCCACGGTCAGGAAGACTTCGCAAACGACCTCTCCGCCAAACAGAACATAATGCACGTCTTCGGCCCCACCTCGGATGCCATCCAGGCCACCGCCCTATTTCGCGCCCGCTATTACCATTTCCTCCAGGACGGCGTCGTGGATCTCTTTGTCGCTGCAAAACGCCATCTCGAACAGCGAATGGGCTACAAACTCGAATCGCGCGCACATGCCACTTGGGCCGAAAGCCCCACCATCGACAAATGGGACGTGGGCCAGGAACCACATCCACAAAATCAATACGAATACACCTCCAACTTCGTCTGGTCGGACACCGTCCATCAAGCCGCCTCGGCCTGCTACGACTATTTCAAATGGGGAGACTTCCTGACCGGAAACGGCAATGATCACCCGGAAGGAGGCTGGCTCGACCGAAACTACTGGGCCCTTGCTCTCGCCTGTTCTACCGGCATCCTCAATGACATACCCTATTCCTATTGCGGCCATTGGGGCATGCCCGGCGATATCAGCCGCCGCCGATCCGCGCTCGTAAACACCTTTGGAGACGCCGCATGGCCACCCTATGGAATGGTGGAAGGCATGGTCCACCGAGATACCGGCGTCCTCATGCTCTATCCCATCGACCTCGTGGCCATGGAAGAACGTTTCGGAAGTTGGATGACGCAATACGGCTACGCCAACTACATCACCCAGGCCAAACTCCTCGAACGCGGCAAAGTAAACGGCAACGCCATCGAAGTCGCCGGACGCCGCTTTACGACCCTCGCAACCACCTTTGAACCTTTTCCGGCCAAGGAACTCCTCGACATGATGCGCGCTTTCGCCGAACAAGGCGGGCGAATCGTCTGGTCAGGTCCGCCCCCATTGCTATTTCAAGACGGATCCTCAGCCCTCGCCACATGGCAGGACCTTTTCGGAGTGGAGTATGCTCCCACACAAACCAACGGCCTGATCGCCCCCGGAAAACACGTGATCTTTAAAGGTGATTTCAAAGAAATTGTGCCCATGACTATCCTGACCGATTTCCTCGTGGACCACATCTATCCCGTAATCCCCCGCCAGGGATCCGATCCCGTGGCCAGTGTAAAACAACATATTGTCGGCGTCCACCGGACCACGGCTAACAACGGTTGCATCAGTTACTGGGGATTCCGCCCTAGGAATGATCAATCCGGCAGTCTCGGATACAAAGACATGCATTGGTTCGAGATCTTGTCCACCCTTGGCGCATATCCTTCAACCGGGGCTTTCCCCAACACCAATGACAACCCCGATTTTACCTCCCAAACCACCGATTTCCTGGCATGCCGGTTCCCCAACGGCGCCATCGCCATCGCGCCGCACCTAATCGACATCGAAGAGAACTGGCCCGGCGGTTTTGCCCGGAAACCCGGCGAAGATAAAAAAATCATGGAAAAACTCAACCTGCCTGCGGATCATCTAACCCTCAGCAACATAAAAATCGCCGGAAAAGACATCACCTATGAAGGAAACGAATGCGTGGCTTTCCGCACGAACGACAATGGAGATCTCCTTGCATTCGCCGGGAAAAATTGCAGTCAACTAACGGTGAATGGCCATACCTCTATCTTTGCCGATCAACCCATGCCCTTCATCGCATGGGCACCCGTGGAAGACATCCAAAAAGTCGAAAACGGCGCCGTCCTCCAAATGTTCTTCGCCGGAACAGGTAAAGTCCGCATTCCCCTTGCGAACCTGCCCTCCCCATTGCAAGTTGTCGCCCAAGGCCCCACCCCTGGTAGTAAAGGAGAAATCATTCCCAGTACAACAGAGAATGGCGCGCTGGTTTTCGATGTTCCCCCCAGCGCCAGCCACCGTTGGATATTCGCAGTACCCGCGCAATAAAACACTCCTGTCATTGCGGCGAGCGCAGCGGGGAAGCAATCTCGGAACCCAATTGTTCCTTTCTGCCCTGATCCCCCAGTCCTCCAGCCCTCCCAGCATTTCCAGCATTCCCAGTCTTCCCAGTCCTCCCAGTCCTCCCAGTCTTCCCAGTCCATCGCATATTTCCAAGAGGCCTTCACGGCAAGCGGGATCGCATAATCATTTTGCATCTTCTGAAAAGGGCAGATACACTGTGTATTTATAACCCAACGATACACGTAAAACGTGTCAACGATAAGGAGTCACACTATGGACCGCCGCGATTTTCTCAAACGGACCGCCGCTGGCGCGGCCGCCACCATGGGCGCTGTAACCGCAATGCGATCATCACACGCGCAAGACGCCGCCAACGACCGTGTAATTCTCGGCGTCATGGGCCTCCACGGACGCGGCAGCTTTCTCGCCCAGGAATTTGCCAAACGCAAAGACGTCGAAATACGATACCTCGCCGATCCGGATACCCGCCTGTTCGAGGGCCACGCAAAGGCAATTGAAAAAATCACAGGCAAGCGCCCCCAATGCCTTCCGGACTTCCGCCGCATGCTCGACGACAAGGAAGTAAACGGCATCGTCATGGGCACCCCAGACCATTGGCACGCCCTTGGCACTATCCTTGCCTGTCAAGCCGGTAAAGATGTCTACGTGGAAAAACCCACTTCCCACAACATCTGGGAAAGCCGGAAAATGGTCGAGGCCGCCCGGAAATACAAGTGCGTCGTGCAGGTCGGCGCGCAAAACCGTTCCAGCGATAATGTGATCGAGGCTATCGAGTACCTCCGTGCGGGAAACCTCGGCGACATCCACCTCGTCCGCGTCCTCAACAGTAAAGAACGCGGCACCATCGGCTTCCAACCTGACAAGCCCGTCCCCGAAGGCGTCGACTACGATATGTGGCTCGGTCCTGCCCCCATGCGCCCCTTCAACGAAAATCACTTCCATTACGCATGGCACTGGTTCTGGGCCTATTCCGGCGGCGACCTCATCAACGACGGCGTGCATCAAATGGACATTGCACGCTGGGTCGTCAACCAGAAATATCCCAAAACCGCCGTCTCCGCGGGCGGCATATACTACTTCAAAGACGACCAGGAAACCCCCGACACCCATGCGGTCAATTGGGAGTTTGACGGGCTCATGATGGTCTTCGAACAGGCCCTCTGGGCGCCCTACCTCAAAAAAACGCCCCTCGAACTGCGCGATATCGACGGCATGCCCAACTGGCCCTTCAACGGCACCCGCGTCGAAGTCTACGGCACCAAGAACATGATGTTCCTCGGACGCCACGGCGACGGCTGGCAGGTTTTCGACGCCGACGGAAAACCCATTGCGGAAAAACCCGGCCTCTTCTCGCCCTCCAACGAAAAACACGGCGAAAACTTCATCAGTTGCATCCGATCCCGCAACATCCCCAACGGCGATATCGAAGAACTCCACTATTCCACGCTGTTATGCCATTACGGCAACATCGCCTACCGCACCGGACAACGCCTCCACATCGATCCCAAAACGGAAGGCTTCGTAGACAACGCCGAAGCCAACGCCCTCGTCAAACGCACCTACCGCGATCCATGGGTCGTCCCAGACGAAGTATAACCCTAACAGTAAGGTGTGCTCCGCGCACCAATCTTCATGCTGTCGGTGGCTTGAGCATCTTTACTCAAGTCAGGCCTAGACAGAATCCATCCTCCGTATCATCGCCTGGGCAATAATGATACCCGCCCGAATTTCGGAACTGAAAAACGCGGAGAATTTCAGAAAGGCCAATCGACCAGTCTTGTGGGGCGTAATCGCTATTGTGGGGCCGGCAGGCCGTATCGCCCGGGCCGGGAGCAAAACCATCCTCTGTGCCGGGTTCACAATGGTAACCCTGGGAATTATACAGTTGGATCATTCGCAAAAGTTCTGAAAGATCAATTTGGCCATTTCCGTCTTCATCAGCAGTCAATCAACCCAAGGTTACTGATACGCGCACCCGCCCCAACATCACCAAATAATCCCACATGGACTTCCGTTCGCCGTATATAAAGCTCGGAAATCACATGGCCCTGACCATCAAATGAACCCGTAAAATAATCTTGAAACGGCGAACCAATCGGTTCAAAACCTTCAATGCCATTCCACCATGCGGTTTCCGACGCGTCTATGTCGTGCGTCAATACATACTCCCCATCCAACGGATACGCCGCATCATTCCCAATCTTCTGAAGCTCCTGAATAGATCCTATTGGAATAGGTTCCGCAACCGCTGAAGTGACAACTCCCCAAACGATTGCCATAAACAACATCACGCGCTTCATAAAATAAAAATGAACGTTTAAGGGAGACGGATGCCTCCCATCTTTTTCCGAGATCCTACCCTGGTGCACCATAAACCCATCCTTCTTTAAATGGTTACCCCCTTACATAGTATCACAGAATAATTAATTTTTTGCAAGAGAATTCTCGCATCCCAATTCATTCCACGGCGGGCGGGGCGGCCACCTATCCCTCCGATGATTACTGCCAATACGATGCACAGCCCCGTCGCACCGCCAGGAAATACACACTCAGGAACCTGTAAGAAAATCCCAATGCTCCGAAATCCCTCCTTCGCCCCCATTTTCCATCTTTTGGAAAAAGCAGACTCCGGAGTCTACTTTTTTTACCCAAAATTTCCCCCCACAAAAATTTTTTCAAAAAAAGTTCTTCCCTGAAATTCACCTTATTTTTTAATGTTTTCCCTTCCTCACCCCACGCCCAACCCCATTTTTACAGCCCGTTCTTCAAAATACCTCAAATTCCCCTTATTTTTACTCTGTTTTTTCATGCCTACAGCCTAATGCCTAATGCCTAAAGCCTTCTTTTCATGAAACGCCCCGTGCTAATAAATGGAGACCAAAATTCTCCCAGAAACCGCGGCCCACGCCGCCCCAACAATCGAAAGGCCCACTCAGATGTCCATAGCGTCCATGGTGTCCATGTCGTCCATAGTCCATTTCGTTCCTGCCATCCCTTTTGTCTTTTTTGTCCTATCGGTCCTATCGGTCCTATCGGTCCTATCGGTCCTATTGGTCCTATTGGTCCTATTCCCCCAGTCCCCCCAGTCCCCCCAGTCCTCCCAGTCCTCCCAGTCCTCCCAGTCCTCCCATCTCTTTCGTTTCCCGTTTCGCATTTCCCATTAACCCATGAAAGGAATCTCCAATGAACTCGCCAACCTCTCCCAACCCCATCCCCCCGGTCTCAA
>JAKQOG010000270.1 GCA_029565395.1 Candidatus Hydrogenedentota bacterium
GCAAAACCGAACCTGCCGTCGCACGGTATCGTGTGGGTCTCGATGGCCTGCCCATCGTTTACCGTTTCAAATCCGAGCCGGGAAAGAAATATGTGGTCTGCCTGGTAACCACGCCGCATATCGGCGGGTATTATTTAAAACAACCCAAAGCAATAGGCGACTTGGTCTACGAATATCGCGTCGAAAGCTGCGAAGTGAAAACGCTTGATTATATACAGTATGAACAGGCAGCCAACCGTCCATTGTATGTGGAATTCACCGGAGCCGCGGACGCCAATGGCGACGGATACATTGAAGTGTCTTCCGGTGTTACTCCGGATTCGCGCATCCGCCATACCCGCCTCAGTGTCATCTATGTATTCCCGCAAGACCTCAAAATTGTTCAACCGGAATCGGTGTACAGCGGCGAAATGAATGATCAGTGTATCTGGCATATCAATGTCGGCGCTACCCCTGAACAGGATTGGCGAAATCAGCAATATGATTTGAGTGACATTGGGCTTGCGCGCCTCAAGCTGAGTTATACAGACCCCATCGCACCCGGTGAGATAAAGACGTTCTGGTTGAAAGTGCCGCCGATCCACCGCCGCGAACCGGTGAGCATGGGCTATATCGCTCATGCGTTCCGGGAAGTGCTTCCAGGCGAGGCCGTGCCTCCGTTCGGAACGGAAAAACTGGCGGCGTTGAAAGCGCTGGACCCCGCCGCCGCGGAAGAATCGCTCAAGGAACATTGGAATGCCTTCTTCGCCAAGGCTGCGAAATTTTCCACACCTGATTCTATTCTCAACGATATTTTTCTGTCCCGTCTCGCGACCCGCGCGATTCTCGACACCCGCATCAGCCAACAGGTCTATTACAATCCATGCAGCCCCTTTTTCTATTTCGATCACGCCTACCGCGATCAGGCCTATGTGGTGTATGCCTATGACATGGCGGGATTGCATGACCGCGCAGAGCGTCTGCTCCAAGTGTATTGCATGGATGCGAAGGACGTGACCGTGAAAGGCCCCATTTCATTTGACGGACAACCGCTGCAGCTTGGCATGCTTGAGAACGGATTATGGAACACGCGGCCCGGTCAATACGACACACAGGGGCAAAACATCTGGGCACTCGTGCAGCATTACAAACTAAGCGGAGACCGTGACTGGCTCGAAAAAACCGCGTACCCCTTCATCAAGCGCGGCGCGATGTGGATCGTCGAGTCCCGCCAGCGGCACATGAAGGAAGTGAAGGATCCCAACGACCTGCGCTATGGCCTGATCGAGCCCGGCGGCATGGAAGTAATGGAAGTGGGCAAGGGAATGCACATGTATTACATGAACGGTTTCGCGATTCTCGGCTTGAGCGAAGCCGCCGATGCCGCCCAAGCGCTCGGCCTGCAAAATGACGCCGATCTCTTTACCCGCGAGGGACAAGACCTGAAAGATTGCCTGCACCGTTCCTTCACGGATACCTTCAAGCGCACCGGTCTCTACGAAGGGCATTTATGGTTCGGCGTGGAACCCGAAGGCGTCGGCATGTATGGGTTCTGGGCGCACAATTGCCTCTTGTGGCCCTGCCGATGCTTCGACCCGCACGACCCCATGCTCTCCGCCACTTGGCGCAAGCTCGAACAAATGAGCAACGCCTGGGGCGGCGGCCTGCACTCCGAAGGTGCGGGCGGATTCTGGCCCTATATCGGCGCGGACCGCGGCATCAGCCACATCCTGCGCGGCGAACCCGACAAGGCGCTGGACTACTTCTGCGCTTTCACCGATACCGCTGGTGGCACCCTGAGTTGGGGCGAAGGCTACAACAACGTGATCGCCGCTGGCGATCAGCCCCACTTCTGGGCCGATGCGCAATGGATCAATCTCTTCCGGCATCTATTTGTTATGGAAGACGGCGCCACGCTCATGATCACCCCTGCCGCCTTCCGCCGCTGGACCTCAGGAAGCACACCCGTGCGCGTCGAAAGCCTGCCCACCGAGTTCGGCGATCTCACGCTGCGCATCACCCCTGATAATGACGCGCACTCCGTCGCTTATTCCATCCGCATCACACCCAAAGGAGATCAGGCACAGCGTTCTCTGGATAAACTCCTGCTCTATCCACGAATCGCCAACGGTAAATGTATCCAGGCGGTTCTTTACAATAACCAGCCCATTGAATCCTTTACCAATGATGTGATCGTACTTCCAAAGCCTCCCAGAAACCAAGCCATCGAGGTGCGGTGTATCCTTAGTAGGGATTTTTGATTGCTTGGCGCGGCTTACAAGAAGATCAGGATAACGAACAATAACACAAATCCTTCGGCGCCCGTTTCCGCACTCTCTCCTTACAGCCTTTTTCAAAAAATCTTTTATAATAAGAACTGAAAAGAAAGAGGAAGGAAAATCCAATGCGGAATGTGAACAGACGCAGTTTCTTGAAGATGGCCGGTTGGGGAACAGTGGCAGCGGCCCTGCCATGGGAAGCGTGGAGCACTGATGCGAAACACCGGCTGCCCAATGTGGTGTTTATCCTTGCGGATGATATGGGCTATGGCGATTTGGGCTGTCAGAATCCGGATTCGAAGATTCCCACACCCAATCTGGATCGCTTGGCGGGCGAAGGCTTGCGGTGTACGGATGCCCACGCGCCCGCCTCCGTCTGTTCTCCAACACGCTATGGCATCCTGACCGGCCGCTATTGCTGGCGCTCTCGGTTGAAAAGCAGCGTGCTGTGGTCCTGGGATCCGCCCTTAATCGAGCAGGGCCGGTTGACGGCGCCCGCGATGCTGAAAAAACACGGCTATCACACCGCGTGCATCGGCAAATGGCACCTTGGCTGGAATTGGCCGTTCATTAAAGACGTGGACAAGGCACGGAATAAAGCGGTTCCCTCGGATGCCCTGGATTGGAGCCAGCCCATCACCGGCGGCCCTACCGCCCTCGGTTTCGACTATTACTTTGGCGACGATGTCCCCAATTTCCCACCCTATGTCTTTATCGAGAATGATCACACCCTTGGCGCACCCACGGAACAAAAACCCGGCGCAATGTTCGGCAGTCCGGGCCCCATGCTGCCCGGTTGGAAACTGGAAGCGGTTATGCCCGCCATTACCCGCAAGGCCGCCGAGTGGATCGAGAACACCGCAAAACAATCGCCGGATCAACCTTTCTTTCTGTATTTCCCGCTCACCGCGCCCCACACGCCGATTGTGCCCACGGAGGAATTCAAAGGGAAAAGCCAGGCGGGCGAATGGGGGGATTATGTCGTCGAGGTGGACTGGGCCATCGGGGAGGTTCTCCAGGCGCTCGAACGCAATGGCCTGCCTGAGAATACCCTGGTCATCTTCACCGCCGACAATGGCCCGGAGAATTTCGCGTACGAGCGTGCGAAGAACTACCACCACTACAGCATGGCGAATTTGCGCGGCGTAAAACGGGACACCTGGGAAGGCGGACACCGCGTGCCCTTCCTGGCCCGATGGCCCCAACATATCAAACCCGCCACCACAAGCAGTGAGACCATCTGCCTGACGGATTTCATGGCGACTATTGCGGCGATAACAGGAACAAAACTGCCCGAAGATGCCGCAGAGGACAGTTATAATGTACTGCCCGTCCTGCTTGGCGAGAAATTGGACACGCCCATCCGAGAGGCCACGGTGCATCACAGTTGCAGCGGTAAATTCGCGATCCGGAAAGGAAACTGGGTGCTCATCGATGCGCCCTTCGGTGATGATAACAAGGAACCGGACTGGTTCAAAAAAGAACGCGGCTATGAACCTCATCAGCAGCCCGGCGAATTATTCGATCTAAGCCAGGACATATCGGAACGCAAAAACGTCTATGCCGAGCACCCGGATATTGTGGCCAATCTGAAAGCGCTGCTGGAAAAATATAAAACAGAGGGCCGGAGCGCCCCGAAACCTTAACGCATTGACGGCATGGACAAATATGGAATAAAAGTGTATGGTGATGAAACACCTTCAATGGCTTAAAAAACGATAGTAAAAGGCCCTTCTTGTCTAAGGCGGCATGAGATAAAATTCGCTTTGGGCAAATGGACCATTAATGCGGAGAGGTACACATGAAAAACACATTTTCACGCCGTTCGTTCTTTAAAACCGCAGCCCTCGGCGCCGGCTTGGCCGCCTTGGCCGGAAAAGCCACCGCTGCGGACGAAAAACCCATCCAGGGATTTGAAGACACCAAGACCAATACGGACGCCACCAAGGCTTGGACTCCGGTTTCGGACCGGAAAATCCGGATGGGCATTGTGGGCTACGGCGTGTGCAAGTTCGGCGCAGCCTTCGGTTTGCAAAATCATCCCAATGTGGAGGTGGTCGCCGTTAGTGATTTAATTCCCGACAGGTGCAAGGCGCTCGCCGAGGCATGCCACTGCGAAAAAACCTACCCCTCCCTCGAAGAACTGATAAAGGACACAAAAATAGAGGCGGTGTTTGTCGCGACGGATGCTCCCAGCCACGCCCGCCACTGCATCGATGTCCTCAAACATGGCAAACATGTTGCCAGCGCGGTGCCAGCGGCTTTCGGATCGCTTGAAGACGCGGACCGGCTGTATGAAACAGTCAAAACGTCCGGCCTGAATTACATGATGTTCGAAACCACCTGTTTCCATGATGATTGTTACGCCATGCGCCAGATATACAATGGCGATGGATTCGGGAAAATGATCTACACCGAAGGCGAGTACTACCACTATTTCGGCGAACCGCTGGATTCCTACAATGGATGGCGCATCGGCCTTCCCCCGCAATGGTACCCCACGCACTCCAACGGCTATTACACCTGCGTCACCGGCGGCAGTTTCACCGAAGTCACCTGCTTCGGCATGCCCAGCATCATCCCCCACTTGCAACCCGCGAACAATGTCTATAAGAACCCCTTTGGCTCGGAAATCGCCTTGTTCCGCACCAGTGAAGGCGGCATGGCCCGCATGGCGGTCTGTTGGGACACCCCGGGCAACGGCGGGGAAATGGGCCGGGTACGCGGGCAAAAAGGCAGCATGGTGAAAATGTCCTTTGACGGCATCAGCGACATCTCGAAAATCAATCTCGTAAAACCCGCCCTGCCGCCCAACGTGGACGCCGGTGGCCATGGCGGTTCGCATGGCTACCTGGGCAACGAATTCGTGACTTCCATTCTCCAGGAACGCAAACCCCTCGTGAACATTGCCTGGGCACTCAATATGACCGTATCCGGCATCATCGCGCATCAATCCGCACTGAAAGACGGCGAACGCATGAAAATCCCGCAATATGCGTTCTAAGAAATAGATCTAATCGAAACGACAGGCGAAATATTTTGCCTGTCGTTTTTTAGTGTGTCCGGCAGGGGGTGTTTATTTGAAGGTGTTGGTCCTTTACAAGCCTGACAGGAGGAACTGTTAAAAAGCGGGGCATAGCCCGATTCCTGGTAAAACAAACCGGGTAGAGCGAGTGGCTGTTAATCCCGCGTGGCACGCGAAAACTCGTTTGAACCTTATATGGCGGAGGCGTTGCGGGCCACAACGGTAGGAAAGTCGTCGAGGAATTCATTCAACTGGCGAAGCGGGAGATTTGATCGGATAGCCTGTTCGCAAGTGGAGGGGTTGACTTTCTGTCAGAAAAATGTATAATATATCTGACAGAAAGAACAAGAACATGACGAACACAATCAAAAAAATTCGGGAGTATATTGAGGCCCTGCCTTTGGGCCAACCCGTTACTTCGCAGGAATTTATGGAATTCGGGAGCCGGGCGGCCATTGACCAAGCACTAGCGCGTTTGGTAAAGGCGGGAACGTTGTCGCGTGTTACGCGAGGGGTATATATCCGTCCAAAGAAAAGCCCCTATGCCGGAGAAGTTCCGCCCGAACCGATCAAGGTTGCCGAGGCCATCGCCGCGGAAACTGGCAGTGTGATCCAGATCCATGGGGCGGAAGCCGCCAGGCGCATGGGCTTGAGCACCCAAGTGCCAACACGCCCCATATTCTATACCAGCGGTTCCAGCCGCCGCTTCAACCTCGGGCAGATGCAGGTTCTCCTCAAGCACGTGTGTCCGCGAAAGTTGGCGTTGTACGGAAGACCGGCGGGTATCGCACTCACCGCTCTCTGGTACCTCGGAAAAACGGTGGTGACTGTGGAAACGATTGAGCATATAGGGTCAAAACTGCCACGGAGTGAATTTGAAGTGCTTTGCTCTTCGACGCGTTCCATGCCCGGTTGGATGCACGATGTCTTTGTGAAATTCAAGGCGACGGCGCGCCATGCCTGAGTTTCTTCGCCTGCCCATAGCGGAACAACGCGACATCCTCAATTCCATGTCCGCGCAGATGGAACTGTCACCTCAAGTACTGCACAAAGACGTATGGGTCTGTTGGGTATTGCGAGAGCTTTTCGCCTCCGATACGGGTGTACACATGGCCTTCAAAGGCGGCACATCGTTATCAAAGGTATTCCAGGCCATTCATCGCTTCTCGGAGGACGTGGACGTTACGCTCGATTACCGTGACCTCTCTCCTGACCCAAAGATCGATATCTTCTCGCTGCGCACATCGAAAAACGCCAAAAAACGTTTCAGTGAGAAACTCAAGGTTCAGGTAAGAAACCATGTACACGGTGTGCTGTATCCAGCCTTGTCGAATTCCTTTTCTGAAGTGACCGATGGAGTGGGGCGGACGGAACTGAGTGACGATGGCGAGAAACTGTGGTTCCACTATCCTTCTGTGCCCGACGCTGGTATTGGCTATATGGGCGATTGGATTCTGGTTGAATTCGGCGGGCGAAATGCCATTGAACCCAATGGCCCTCATCACATCGCTCCGTTGATTGCCGAGTGGCTTCCCGAACTCGAGTTTCCAGAAGGCCGCGTAATGGTCTTATCCCCGGAACGCACCTTCTGGGAAAAGGCTACATTGATACACGTCGAGAGCAACCGGCAACGATTGAATGACCCAAATCGTGTCTCCAGACACCTGTATGACCTTGTCATGCTTTCCCGTGGGGAGATTGGCAAGAGAGCGTTGAAGGACAGGCTGCTTCTGGCGAATGTCATTCGTCATAAGTCTGTCTTCTTTGATGCAAGCTATGCTCATTATGACGAATGCCTTGCGGGACGTTTTCGTTTGGTTCCAGAAGAACCGCTCCTCAGCGACATGAGGCGGGATTATGCATCCATGCAGTCCGCTGGAATGTTTTACGCCGAAGTTCCGAGCTTTGATGATTTGATGGAGGAACTTCGGGTACTTGAATTTTCGATCAATAGCTGAGTGTCGAATCCTCTTCACCCAGGCATTACGCGCCTTCGGGGAAACATCGTGAAGGTTTTCTATGGCGTGCCGAAGTTCTCGGCGGACAGGAACCGCCGTATACTGAACTGTACGTCCGGTGGTGTGTGAGTGCGGTGGAGGCAGAGGCTGACTGAGAATTCTCGTCAATAATTATCAGATGCGACTTCGCAAAGATCAATCCCCGTTGGGGATTACCGAATTTCTTTTGTGGTTAGCGGACATCGCACGGTCTCTTTTTCGTTTTAAATGGCGTTCATGAATTCTAGGACAGCCTCAGGCAACTCTGCTCCCTGCCCGATGGCGCCCTTCACTTTTTTTCAGGGAGAAGCGACAACAACCGGGTTTCCCCGAGAGGCACCGTCATCTTCACTTCAACGACGGCCTCTTTTCGCTCGAATTCCACCGATGCATTATTGGCAAGGTCAATAATGCGTCCTATGGAAAAGGAAAGTTCCTGTACGCGAACGACCGTTTCCAGTGAAGAGGCTTCGTGATTGATGACAAAGAGAAATCCCTCATGGTCATTAGCGCGAAGCGATGCCTCGATATCCGCATTCGAGGAATATACATGCGCCTGAATGCCGGCCTTTGGGGGTAAAGACGCCACTACAGACCGCAAGGCCTCCCGCGCAACAGGATTATCTTCCTGCCACATCCTGAAATAAGTGTCCTGAACACAGAAACCCAGCAGGAAAACCTGTCCTTTTCCAATCTTGTGATGCATTAACGCAGGAACCTCGGACGCGAGACGGCCAAGCACCTCCGCCTTGGAAACAACACATGCACGCGGACTCACCACCGGGATATCCGTGGAAAGGTTTATTTCTCCCGCCTTGATTGCATCGGAAAGATGCCGGGATTCATCCGGTGCATTATCCGGACGGGAAAACCAATACGGAGCGGCCTTCCGATATGGAACCCAGCATCCCGTCCGGTGAATGCGTTCCGTGGCGGCCTGACGAACCCCGAAAAGCTCCTTCATCGTCTCCAACGGCTGCCGCAATTCATCCAATTGCGGCACGCAGTCAGCGATCACGACCCCTCCGCGGCGTACAAATCCTGCAATGCGTTCCGCCGCCGTTTTAGGCAACAGCTTTACATCAAACAGCACCAACAGCGGATAACCCTCCAGTTGATCATCGGTGATCTGATCTTCATGAATCAGATCGAGTTCGCCAAACGCCCGGAGGAACAACTCAAAGGATAACCCCACATTAAAAAACTCTTCTTGAAGCTGGATATACTGGGTGCGCGGAAACAGCATACAGGCATTCGCTTTAACCTTTGGCGCCTTTAACAGCCGTCCGCCGGTTTTTTGAATAAGCTGAAGGCCCTTCCCCAAAGACGCCCAATGTCCCGCATCCACGGGGATTTTATATCCCGTTAGCAGATAGTTGGCCCCTGCCGCCACCGCCGTCGTGCTCATTTCTCGCTCCGACCAATGCTTGGCCTGAAGCTCCGGACAAAGGTACTGATCGAACCATGCCGGATTGTACGTGCCCACCCAGAACCCCAGATCCTTGCCATGATGACTGGCAAGGTTGCGCATGTGCGCAAAGGCATAATGGGTCTGGCTGATGCGCGGCTTGGGCAGCTTCGAACATTCCCCGAACCGGAAATCGAACATCATATACGGGTATATGTCGAACACGAACATATCCGCAAAATCACCGCCCCAGTGATACACGTCATCAATGGCGATTTCCGCATTCGATCCCACGCCCGCGCCAAAGGTGTTGTGGCTGTCGTGCGTCAACGTCATTTTGGGCCCCGGCAGGATCTCCTTGAGAATTGGATATACCTGCCGCCAGCCATCCGGAAATTTCGATGTCCGGAATTCAAGCACATCCCGCCATTTTTGAGGTTCCTCGCGAAGCGAATTCAGATCGGGCGGAAGGTCATAACCGTATCGTTTCTTAAACTCCGCTTTCACTTCATCATTGTAGCCAAACGACTTTTCACCGCCTGTAAATGGTTCATCCTGATAGGGAAAGACGTTGTACAACCGTGGCATGGCCGCCAACGGCTTCAACCGTTCTTCCGCAATCGCACGCACTGTTTTCGCATATTCGGGCGAATACACACACGGCGCGGGCGGGGTGTCGCGGCCAAAATTCTCTATTCCTCCGGCATGCCACGAAATAAACATACCCCGGGACTGCGCATAGTTCAGAATATAGGCTTCTTCTTCCGGCGGACGATGCGTGGGGCCTTCCAATCCCGTAAATCCATGTTCACGGATAGTGTCAATAGTGTCCCGGAGGATTTCCTCGCTTAACGGGCCTTCCTCCCCCTTCCATCCTTTGCCCGAAGGCACCGGCGAAAATTGTGTGGCCGCGGGGAAAAAATCCGGGGGCGATTCCAAAGTACGAACCGGGGACAACTCCTCCCCTGCCGCAGGCACAATCAGCGCCATCAATGCACATCCACATACCAGTAAACGCATAAACATGCCTTTTCCTGTCCGGTTGTGTCACAAAAACCATCACCCATTTATGGCGGCGCGAATGCGTTCCAGATATTTCGGCACGCCTGTCATAGCGTCTTCTTTACCTTCATACTCAAGCGAAAGATAACCCCGGAAATTGGCCTCGCGAAGGATCTGCACTATGTGCGGATAATCCGCCGGCTCCGACCCTTTCCCATCCGCCGTCCGGATCTCGGTCTTCACATGGGTGGTCACCGCCTTCGGCGCCGCCATCTCAATGCTCTTATAGGGCTCTTCGGCAAAGTTGCCCGTGTCAAGATTCAGCCCCAGCCATTCATGATTCACCGCATTCACAATCGCCAGCACCTCATTCGCCGTCTCCGTCAGATAACCATGATTCTCCAGCGCAATAAACACTCCGCGAGACCCCGCATAATCGCAGCACGGCTTGAGACATTCCACCACCCGGTTAAAATCCTCCTTCTTGTCCGCATCTTTTTCTTTGTGACCCGCAAACACACGCAAACACGGCGCGCCCAGTTCCACCGCGTGATCCGTCCACCGCTTCACATCCTCCACCTGTCTTGCCCGGCCTTCTGCCGATGCAACACAAAAATTATTCCCCACGGACGTTCCCGATACATCCAATCCCAGCTTGAATGCCTTTGCCTTAAGACCATAGATGTATTTCGGCTCTTCTGAATCAAAATAATAAGAGGTCAGTTCAACCCCATCCAGGCCCCATGCCGCTGCAAGATCCAGCCAATCCATCAACGTGAACTTGCCCGGTTTGCCTTTCCGCGGCAAATAATCCCGAAGCGAATATGCCGCGCAACTCAACTTGAGGCGCGGGCCAATTTCCCCTTGCCCATCAAAAGCCTTTTTCGGCGACACCGCGCCAAAACTGTGCCCCGCCGCCATGCCAAACACCGCTGTGAGCCCCGCACCCAATGCATGCCGTCGTGTAATGTTCATAACACACTTCCTTTCTTCGCTATATTCGTCCGCCTATTAAAATTTATTGGTAGCATACCTGAACCCGCCTTTCCATTTCCGCTTCGCGCCTTATCCTTGGCGACTCTTTACAAATACGTGTCCAATAAGTTATTATAGTCTATAGATAAACTTACTCAATATAGGAGAGCGCACATGGCGGTACACTCTGGTGTTCGAGGACTTGTCGGCGCAATCATATTGATCCTTGGCTGCGCCAACTTCACTATGGCCGTGGAAATGTTGAATGTATCGTATGATCCGACACGGGAATTCTACGAAGCCTTCAATAAGGCCTTCATCGCGGATTGGAAAGCCAAAACAGGTGAAACCGTCATTATAAACCAATCTCATGGCGGTTCCGGAAAACAAGCGAGATCGGTAATCGACGGCCTTGAAGCCGATGTAGTCACTCTGGCGCTGGCCTATGACATCGACGCCATTGCCGCCAAGACACAATGGATGCCGCCGGACTGGCAAAAGCGGCTCCCGAATAATAGCTGTCCATACACGTCCACCATTGTGTTCCTGGTGCGGAAAGGCAATCCCAAGCTTATCAAGGATTGGGGCGATCTGGTGAAGCCCGGCATCGAAGTGATCATGCCCAATCCAAAAACATCCGGCGGCGCGCGATGGATTTATCTGGCCGCATGGGCGTTTGCGCGCGAAAAATTCACCGGCGACGAACAAAAGATCCGTGCATTCATGGCCGTGCTGTTTAAAAATGTACCCGTACTTGATTCCGGCGCGCGCGGTTCAACAACCACCTTTGTCCAACGCGGCATAGGCGATGTTTTGTTAACGTGGGAGAACGAAGCATTTCTCGCCATGGAGAAAATGAAGGGAAGCCCAATGGAAATTGCCGTTCCCTCGTTCAGCATTCGTGCCGAACCCCCGGTAGCGCTGATTGAAAAAATGGCCGAAAAACACACTACCCAGGCGCTGGCCAAGGCCTATCTCGATCACCTCTACTCGGATACAGGACAGGAACTGGCTGCACGCTATTTCTACCGGCCGTCCTCACCCGCTATCGCCGCCAAACATGCGGACCGGTTCGTCAATGTGAAGATGTGCACCATCGACGGCGATTTTGGCGGATGGGCGCAGGCCCAGAAGATCCATTTCGACGATGGCGGAACCTTCGATCAACTCTACCAGCCTGGAAAATAAATGGATGCAGATTAAGCGATATAGTGTTTTGCCGGGGTTCACGCTCGCGAGCGGCTTTGCCATTACCTATTTAAGCCTTCTCGTTTTGATTCCCTTTGCAGCATTGTTCCTGCGTGTGTACCAGATGAGTTGGCCGGATTTCCTCCAGGCCGTCACCGCCCCCCGCGTGCTTGCTTCCTACAAACTAAGTCTCGGCGCCTCCCTGGCGGGGGCACTGATCAATATGTTCTTCGGATTAATTGTTGCCTGGGTATTAGTCCGCTATTCCTTTCCCGGAAAACGATTCTTCGACTCCCTGATCGATCTGCCTTTCGCACTGCCCACCGCCGTGGCGGGAGTTACCTTAACTACACTATATTCGGCCAATGGATGGATAGGACGCTTTGTGGAACCCTTCGGGCTCAAAATCGCTTTTACTCCTCTGGGCATCACACTGGCGCTCACATTCATTGGTTTGCCCTTCGTTGTCCGGGCGATTCAGCCTGTGCTGGAAGATCTGGAAGGCGAAGTGGAGGAAGCGGCCGCATGCCTGGGTGCAAGCCGCCGGTATACGTTTGTCCATGTCATCCTCCCCACCGTCACCCCCGCGATGCTCACTGGATTTGCCCTCGCCTTTGCGCGCGCCCTCGGCGAATATGGCTCCGTCGTGTTTATTTCGGGCAACATGCCCATGAAAACCGAAATCACCCCCCTCCTCATTATGACCAAACTTGAACAGTATGACTATCAGGGCGCCGCCGCCATCGCGCTGGTCATGCTGCTGTTGTCCTTCGTGGTGTTACTCAGCATCAACATGCTGCAATGGTGGAGCGGACGACGCTATGTGCCCCGCTAAGGCCACTTCCGTAAAACAATCCGCCACGAGCGATCCCTGGTGGACGCGCTTCGTGTTGATCAGTATTGCACTGGCCTTTCTATGTGCTTTTCTCATCCTGCCACTCCTCCTTGTATTCTCACAGGCCTTGGCCGAAGGCATCTCCGCCTATTTCCGCGCACTCAAAGATCCTGACGCGATCGCCGCCATAAAATTGACGCTCCTGGTGGCCATGGCGGCCGTACCATTGAACACCCTCTTCGGCATTGCCGTCGCCTGGTCCGTCGCCAAGTTCCATTTTCCCGGCAAAGGCCTCGTGGTGACCATCATCGATCTTCCTCTTTCCGTATCCCCCGTTATTTCCGGGCTGATTTATATGCTGCTGTTCGGCGCGCAAGGCTATATCGGCCCCTGGCTCATAGAACACAACATCAGGATCATTTTCGCCCTGCCCGGCATTATCCTCGTAACCTTGTTCGTCACCGTCCCCTACGTGGCACGCGAACTGATTCCGCTCATGCAAGAACAAGGCAGCGAGGAAGAAGAAGCGGCCCTGCTTCTGGGCGCCGGTGGCTGGCGCACCTTCTTCCAGATCACCCTCCCCAACATTAAATGGGGTTTGCTCTACGGTGTGATCCAATGCAACGCCCGCGCCATGGGCGAATTCGGCGCCGTGTCCGTCGTCTCCGGGCACATTCGCGGAAAAACAAATACACTCCCCCTGCAAGTTGAAATACTTTACAATGAATACAGCTTTGCCGCGGCCTTCGCGGTCGCTTCCCTGCTCGCCTTTCTGGCGCTGGTGACGCTGGTGGTGAAACAATTCATCGAATGGCAAGCGCGGCGGCGCGAGGACCGTGCACAACAGGAGCATCAGGCGTGACCATCGAAGTGAGTCATATCACCAAACGATTCGGAAACTTCACCGCCCTCGATGATGTCAGCATCACCGTGCCCTCTGGGAAACTGGTTGCCTTGCTCGGGCCGTCGGGCTCCGGTAAAACCACGCTCCTGCGCATCATAGCAGGCTTGGAACAACCCGATTCCGGCACCGTCCTGCTCAACGGCGGCGACTTCACCGAAAGCACCGTGCGCGAGCGGAAAGTCGGATTTGTGTTCCAGCATTACGCGCTCTTCCGCCATATGACCGTGTACAACAACATCGCCTTTGGGCTCAAGGCGCGGTCCAGGCGCACACGGCCTCCGAAAGCGGAAATCAAGGACCGTGTATTCCGCTTGTTGCGCCTCGTGCAATTGGACCAGTTCGCCGACCGGTATCCCTCCCAACTGTCCGGCGGGCAACGCCAGCGCGTAGCACTCGCCCGCGCACTCGCCGTGGAACCCGAAGTCATGCTTTTGGACGAACCGTTCGGCTCCCTCGACGCACAGGTGCGCAAGGAACTGCGCCGGTGGATCCGCCGGCTGCACGACGAACTCCATATCACCAGCGTATTTGTCACCCATGATCAGGAAGAAGCCATGGAAGTGGCCGACACCGTCGCTGTCATGGATGCCGGCCGCATCGAGCAACTTGGCACACCCGGCGACGTCTATCACCAGCCTGCCAATGCCTTTGTCTACAAATTCATCGGCGACGTCAATCTTTTTCATGGGCGCATGGTGGACGGCACTCTCCGCCTGGATCAATGTCCGCTCACCGAAGACAATGCGAAAAACATCTTTGTGCGGCCCCACTCCTTTAACATCTCGCGCGAACCCGGCGGCCCCAATTCCTTCCGCGCCGTGGTCGAATACATCAATCCCGCACGGCCCCTCGTGAAACTCGAACTCCGCAGCGAATGGGGTGAACTGGTGCAGGTGGACATCCCCCACCAGCTCTACAGCGAACTCCAACTCGAAAAAGGCATGGCCATCTACCTCATGCCCACTCAATTTAAAGTTTTTTGAAAACAATTCACTTCATGATAAATACAAAGGAAATTGTAAAACAGATGAAAAATATCCGTTTTTCTTTGTTTCTTTCTTTTTTCGCAAAAAGAAAGAAGAAATTAGGAAAAGCAAAAGGCGTTAAGTAAGGGTAAGTTCCGCGCTCAGTACCGCGCCGCCCAGATCATTCAATAGGACTTTGGGTTCAAATAAATCCAATGGTGTGAGCACCCCTGAGCAATCCCAGTGTCCGCGGAAATAATCCAGTACAATGCGCACCGGCAGACACGCCGTCGCCACCGCGCCATCCTTGAAAAGGATTTGGCATGACTTCACTTCATTCCCCCGCCGCACCTTGACCATGAGCAATGCATCAGGACCTATCCCTGCGGTAATCGCCTTCTCCGTATCTCGCTTATTAATAGAGTCCATGATGCGTTCAACCAACCGGTAGGACCAGCGACGCCGATGCGGTTGCAGCAGCCGGACAACGCTCAGAAACCACGTGGGCAAATCGCCCATATAAAACCACGTGTGCAGATCACGCACCGAAAAACGCGATGACACCGTGAGCGTATCGATAGTGGGTAATTCAAACACCTTGCGCATACCAAATGGCTCCGGAAATTCAACCGTTCGCATCGACCGGCCCAACAGAATGGGAACCTCCTGACCATTGCTCAGCGCCACAGGCCGGTGCACTGCCTCTAGAATGCCGCTCATCATCGAGCCCAACCCGGACTCCGCGTACGCATGGCGGAATTGCGCCCAGTAACAATCCACCGCCGTGGCTTCGGGTAACTGTTGAAGCGCATGCGCCATCAATAAACTGGAACACCCCGGAATAGCCCCCGCCGCCGTAATCACCGGAATTTCCCGCTCCTTGGCCGGTGCATCCAGCGCCCGCAACCGCTGATAATGAATCTGCTCGTTTGCACAATCGATATAGGGCCGCCCGCTCTTTACCACCGCTGCCGCCGTGTCCGCACCCCGTTGTGCATACGGCCCCACCGCATTGATCACCAGCGACGCCGAATCACACGCCGTGCGCAACGCAATTTTATCCGCTACATCCAGCACCAGCGTTTCCAGCCGCTCCTTGTCCTCCCCCTCCGCAAGCGCCCGCAACATATCCGGCTTACGCCCCGCCGCCACTACATGATACGGCGTATCCGCCAACAGCCCCCGCACAATCGCCCGCCCCGCCAAGCCGTAGGCGCCCAACACCAAAATCGAAGGATTACTCATACAGGCACTCTCCGGTTTTTATGAAATATTCTAGCACACGGGGTGTTCAGGAAACGGACAAAATCCTGAATACATCGATAGGTATTAGTTTAAATTCTTCTTCTGCTGGATGCGGACTTCTTTATACGGAACGATCTGCACGGGGCCCAGCAGGCCGGATGGTGGCAAGGGTTCAAAGCCGAGGAGACGAAGCGCGCGAGGGTGAGGCGGGTGGAGTCCAGTGCCATAGATGGGTTGAAGTTCCTTGGCAACGTCCGGAAAGGCCTTGAGCCCGGAGACGCGGTTGATGAGCGTATTGGTGACATCGGCTTCCAGTTCATTTTTCCCCACATGGGCGATTCCGTCGAGAGTAAACTCCTGTCCCATTCTCCAATGGACACCCACAGGTTTCCCATTCATCCGAACTTCCGCCACAGAACCAACGGCTCCCAGAGAAAGCCGCAGAAGAATATCTTTTGAGCAATACTCCTGGGGCAGATCGAAGGTGAGCGAATAATGTCCCCTGCCACTAAAATGACGAATGGCCTCAGTATCCGTCCAAGAAATTAGCGCAGGCCACTCGAATTCTTCCTTGGGCGCGTCAACGCCCTCGAAATGCACTTTCCAAGTGCCATTCACCGCGTAGACGGAGGGCAGCCCCTCCATGACTTCAAAACCGTTTCGAACTTCCCCGCCTGAGCTGAATTGATAGGCATGTGGACCATTGTGCGCCGCGAATGCGGTAAATCCTTCCGCATCCGCTTCAACAATTTCGGTAAAATCGCTTCGTTCCACGTGTGAAGTATCATTTGTGCCGGAAGACGATTCGAAAACAATAAAACGGGATTCATAGGGCGCCATTGAAAGCGTAAAACGGGTGTAGGTGTCGTCGCGGCTATAATTATGAATCGCGCGGCGCTCGCCCGTGAACGGATCCCAGCAATACGGCGTACCCTGCGTCGTGCGCAATCCAACATCCTCATTGATTGCGCAATCCTGAATATTCGTCAAGAAGTAGATGTCCATGGATTTTGCGCGGCGATGGAGGCAACACAGACCCTCATTAGTTCTTTTATCGGCGCGCACAAGATCGATATCCATGTCCGGAGAGACACATTCGCGCAAGGTCTTGATAAAAGGATCAAATCTGGCACTGCGATAATCCAACGGATCGTTGCGATAGAGTACCGTATCCATAAAATACGTGCGGCCCTTGTCGTATGTCCGGAGGGCATTATCATCCGGCCCTGACAGTGTCCCGAAGAGTTCAGCGCTCAGACGTTTCACTTCAGCATCCTGGGTTTCATGGTCCTTCATGCCCGTTGACACTTCAGGGGTTCGTTCGAGCGCAATAACCGCTCCGCCCTGGCGGACAAACGCCTCCACCTTCAGGAAGGTCTCCAGCGGGAGCACCCGGATATTGGGAAGAATCAACACGCGGTAGGTCATGGCTCCAGCATTTAATTCTTTGCCGGAAAAGGTAGAGTGATTCTGCAGTATATCGTCATTCACGAGGTCGAAGGCATATCCGTTGGACGTCAGAAGCTGATTCAGCCCGCCCCAGTCAAATTCGCGGGTCCACTTCCGCGCATTCAGGACGCTCAAGGTCCACTGGTTCGCCAAAGGCGAATAGACTGCCACGTCCGCCACATAGTTTCCCTGACGCAGCAGCCAGCAGCAGCGGGCGGTGTACTCCGCCAAATTATGGTAATAAGGCCACCAGATATTTTCCGGGCTGATGCGGATGGCTTCAAAAAAGCCGCGCGTGGGCACAATATCGTGTTCCGGCGAGGCAATAAATCCATGATTGTAAAATTTGTTTGCGCCCGCGTGAAGAAAACCGTCCGTGGCGATCTTCAATTCCTGCAATGTCGCGCGATACGGCTCATGATGCAGGAAGGTGAATGCCTCTGTGCTTATTATAGTGCGTCCATAAAGGTGCGCCCCCGATGCCACATATGCCTTCGGCCCAATCCGCGTGTCGAACCATGGCACCGCGTCTTTTTCCCCTGGGGTAATTTCCATCTCTGGGATATCGGTCTTCCCTGCCCCTTCAAGCACATCGGTGACAAAGCCATAGGGCTGTATGCGCGCGCGGACGTTGTGGCGTTTACACCACTCCACAAACGTGCTGAAAAAGGCTTCCATGCCTTGCTTGTGAAGAAACTGATTCACGTCATAGCGCACCTTGGGTGAAACACCATTCACCTCCCACCACAATGCGGGAAGCCAACGCACAAGATCGTAGCCCGGTTCTTCTTCAAACGCTTCGAACAAACCGTCGGTCCAATAGAGGCCATTTCGGAAAATGGGCACCTCAAAACTGTCCTGAAAAAACGAGTCCACCGTCTTGCCAAAATGCTCGCCGACCGCCGCCTCGTATTGTGCGCCCAACGTTTCACAATACCGCGTCAGCGCGCCCTTGTTAAGATGATCCACCGCGTTGCCATTGTCCCGTTGCGTAATCCAGAAGCCCATGAGCTGCCATTGCCCCGCCGGCACATCCCACGCCACCTGCCTGTCCTGTACCGAAGCGGTCAGATCCACCAGAGAGTCCGCCCGCAACCGCCCCCCTTCCAGACGCCCCGCAACCACCTTCACCAGCCGATCTTCTTTCCCAATGATGGGCGTCGAACGCGGAAGATCATTCGGATTAGGCGTCGCCGCTTCAGACAGCGGCCCCGAATATCGCTGCGGCCCCTCCAGGATCAGCATGCTCGCCAGCAACACCTTGCTCTGATCCTCTTTCGGGATCCATTCCCCGCCCCAGATCCAGCCCGGTCCCCCAAAGTTCACTGAAAATTCCATCCCCCGCTCCTCGGCCTGTTCCACCGCATAGCGAAGCAGATCAAAATACTCCGATGAAAGATATTCATGATTCCCCTGGGTATATACCGGCGGCATCGTGATCTGCTCGACCCCGCCGATCCCCTGCGCCCTCATCTGATCCAATTGCCACGCGATGTCCTCCTTCGACAACGCATTCCCCATCCACCACCACCGCGTGTGCGGTCTGCACTCCACCGGCGGCTGAGCAAACCCCGCATGAATCTGCTCTGCACTGAGTTCCTCCCCAAAAGAAATCGGCGCCATTATTCCAATCAGAATACACACCGTGAACATCTGGACCACAAGACGAGCATTCATGATTCTCAGTCTCCAGAGAGAAAATACCTGCGATGACACATCCGGCGCAAGTACAAAGAACTCCAGCGGGGTGCAATCGCAAAAGGGATATTTCCAGCGGTCGGGGAACACTTGATGGATCTTTTTGTTGAGGCGGGCGGGAATGCGCAGGAAGAGGCTGCCAGGTGTTACCGGAAACATTTCAGTTGATAGGTCACCCTGGCGCAGGGGGCTTAAGCAGGGATTCCTCTCTCCCTTTGGCGGCGTCCAAAGGGAGATAACCATAACCCAATCCCTCTAATCGGCGGCAACTCTTGTCGTGACTAATGCATGTAAGATGCACGGCTGAGTTCTTTCTTGTTAAAATACACCCGTATGCTTTGTTCTATGTGCCGTGCATGATGGATTATGACGTTCGGAGCCGGAGGGTTTTTCGTCAATGTCTGTTTTTTTGATCACACAAAATTGGATTGAAAAAATACAAACCGTATGAGGCCTGTTTGCATGAAAACACTGCGTAACACTAAAAAATTTTTTTTGCCAAGAATGCTGGAAATGAAACATAACGGCTGGTTTTTCGGACCAATGGGGAGTGCAGTTCTTTTGGCCATTGCCTGCCTTTCAGTTGCACCAGCGGCACATGCCGGGGCTGATGCCAGCAAAATCCTGGGAAAAGCCATCGGTCATTACATCGGAACGGCGGGTGAAATAAATGAAGAAAAAGCAAACGAGCTTTTCCGAAAAGCAGAAGCGACCAACGACCCCCTGGCAATTATGTGGATTGCCAGGCTTCACGCGGGGGGACGCTGTGGCTTTGCGCAAGACACCGAGTATGCAAAGAAGCTGGCTGCTGGTGTATTGGATGAAATAAAAAAACGTGCAGAAGCCGGTGATGAGGAAGCAACATTTCTTCTTGCTTCCGCCAACTATGAAAGTATTGGAATGGAGAAGAATTTGGAAGAAGCTGCACGCCTGTATCAAAAGTCGGGGGAGGCGGGTAATCTCCTAAGCATGGTGTCGCTTGGTGATATGTATTGCTCAGGTGAGGGCCTTCCCAAGGATCCTGCTGCGGGTGTTACCTGGTATAAGAAAGCGGTTGACGCAAAATATCCGCTCGCAATGACAAGGCTGGGTCGCGCATATAGGTTCGGAACTGGCCTACCAAAAGATTTTAATGAAGCCGCAAGATTATTCGAAGCAGCAGCAAAAAAAGGGGAGAAATGGGCAATGGCTGAATTAGGACTTTGTTACCATTCGGGTGAAGGGGTTTCGAAAGACTTAAAAAAATATTTTAAGTGGTCTAAAGATGCTGCGGAAAAAGGCATCCCATATGCTATGGGTAACACTGCACTTGCATATAAAAACGGTCAAGGCATCGAACAAAATCAAGTCGAGGCAACAAGGTGGTATATAAAAGCAGCAGAAGCAGGATTTGTTCCCGCCATGTGTGTGGCCGGCACCCGATATTATACAGGCAATGGCATTGAAAAAGATCCGGCAAAGGCATTCTTTTGGACAAAAAAAGGGGCCGAAGGAGGTGACCGCGAAGCCATGAACAATCTTGGTTTTTATTATGGTAATGGTGATGGTGTAGCAAAAGATGAAACAGAAGCCATGAAATGGTATAAAAAATCGGCAGAAGCGGGCGACCCTGTGGGTATGAAAAATGTCGCAAATAACTATAAACGCGCCCTTGGGGTTCCAAAAGACGAGAAACAGGCTTTAGAATGGTATAAAAAGGCACTTGAGGCCGGAAAAGGCGAATCAAAGGAATGGCATGCAGAAATTAAGACCTACATTCAAGAACTAGAAGCGTCCGTCGCGAAAAAGGAAGAAGCACAGCAACAAGCTGCTGAAGAAGAGCGCAGGGCCACTGAAGCAAAACAACAACGGCTGAAGCAAGAAGAAACAACGCGGCAGCAAGCCGAGGAACAACGCCAAAAAGAGACGGCTGCCAGGGAAGAGGCTGACCGGAAAGCGGCTGAGGAAAAGGATGCTGCCCGCAAACAGGCCGAACAGGAATGGTCGGATATGCTTCCCAAAATTAACGCGGCAGAAAGCTCCGGGGATTTGAAAACCGCTGTTTCCCTGCTGAAAGAAGCGGATCAAAAGGGCTATGGGGGCAGTGAAGTGACGCAACGACTTTCTGCTATTTACAGTTCTCCCGCATGGCAAGGAGCCCGTCAACGCATCAGCATACAGAAATTTGAAGTAGCCGAGGGGGTTTCTCCAGGATTGAGCAAATTTTTATACAACAGCTTGATTTCTGAGGCGGTAAAGTCACCCGCATATTCCGTAGTGGACTGGGAGGAAATAGACCGTGTGTTGAAGTATCTGGCAACCTCACAGCCGAATTTATCCCCGGATGAAGCCAAGAAACAGGCCATCAACCAGCTGGGTATAAAACAGATGTTTTTGGGCTCCTTGGAAAAAGTGGGAGCGCAATATTTCGTGACCATTAAGGTCCTCAACCTCGATTTAACGGTTACCAAGGTGGTACAGGATTCCGTCCCCAACGAGGAAGGCTTGGCGGATTTAATTGCCAAAATGGCTGCGAAACTATTTTAACAGCATTGTGACGTACGCAAATTGGTGATGCCGATAATTTTTGTTGAAGTTGATTTCACTGGAGAGTGACACATATAATTAGCCGCAAGTACAATAGAGGGAATGGGTTATGAAGTTCAGGAATGGGAGGTGTTTAAGTGGCGCGCTGTTCGTTTTTCTCCTTCTTTTGAAATTTGCGCCATTTTCTTCTGCGCAAGAAAGCACAACGCCTGATCAAGCGATCAAAGTCAAATTTGGCATTATGAAATTCGATGTTGACGAAGGTTTGTCTCCATCTTTAGGCACTTTTCTCTATAATGTATTGCTTTCCAGCATGGTTGAGAGTGGTAAATATACGGTTGTTGACTGGGAGGAAATCGACCGTATCTTGAAATACCTGGCCACTTCGCAGCCCAATCTCTCGCCGGACGATGCACGGAAACAGGCTATCAGCCAATTGGGCATTCAGAAGATGTGTCTGGGTTCTCTGGTGAAAGTAGGCTCCCAGTACCATGTGGCGGTAAAGGTTCTCAATCTGGATCTAAGCGTTGAACGCGCCGAGCGCGCCACCGCCTCGTCCGAAGACGATTTGGATAAAGCGCTTAAGAAAATCGCAAAACTGCTTGCCCTTACTCCTGAAGAAGTACGCAAAGAGGAAGAAAAGGAAAAAGAAGAGGCAAAACAAGCAGAAGAGCAAAAAAAGCAGGAAGAGGCAAAACGCAAAGAAGAAAAGCAGGCCGCAGAGGCAAAAAAGCGCGTGGAAGAAGAAGCAAAACGGAAAGCGGTTGAAGAAGAGGCGGGAAAAAAACGCGCACAGGAAGCCGAACGTGAAAAGTCGGCGAAAGCTGACAGAGAACGAAAAGCTGCCCAAGCAAAAGCTGAAATAAATGCTCAGGAGGAAAAAAGACGCCGAGTGGCGCAGATTCCCGGGGTTAGTGTAACGATCAAAAAAATTTGGCTCGAGCATAACCTTGTTAATAATGGTCAAAAAGGCATGAAAATTCATATAGCGTATGAAGCCAAGGGACTAAAGAAAGTCCGGCTGTCTGTTAATGCATACTTTTTCTTTGAAAATGGCGAAGCATTGAAGGACTTTAATAATCAATATAGAACAAAAGATGGTTTTGTCTGCAAGTATTATAATGATATAAAACCAAAATATGACTATTCGACATTTGATGACACATGGATGTTCATGCCTCACAGTGAATTCCATATCAAAGAAAGCAACGACACATATAAACTGAAATTCTATATTATTATCTGGAAAGACGATTCTTCAGAAAAGTTGGCCGTAAGTGATTGGATTCATTTTACGTACACAAATCCGCCATGACACAACACCTTGACAGAGTCTATTCCCATTGCTATTAGGAGTAAAAGAAAATATACTGTGTGGCATAGTCGGTTTAAAAAACAATATCGAAAAGCTTGTTTGCGCATGATATTGCTTTCTATTGGCAGTATTATCGTTGGACAAGTTCTGCATCTTGTTGCCTGCAGCCCATGCAAAAGTCCGAACAAATCAGAAATATGTTCCGCAGGATGTCTGACCATCTTGCATACAGAAACTCTCGGTTCAACAACACCTTTTTTACTCTCTATTGAACGTTCTTATAACAGCCGTTTAACAGGCGGTGGTATCTTGGGGAAGAATTGGACCTGTTTGCCGCTTGATATATGCCTTTGTATTAACACTGATGCCAACGGCAAGACCGCCGCCATCAGTCTCGATCAGAATCAGAAATGGACTTTCCGGGCGGCTGCTGACGACAGGTATACCCCTACAGGCCGAAATGATGAAAACACACTGTGCCTGCTGAAAACGGACTCTGGTTTCACGCTCCGTGACGGCGACATAGAACGGATGAAGTTCGATACTCAAGGAAATATTGTAAACATACTTGACCCTACATCGGGCGTTTGGGAAATAGGCCGGGATGACAAAGGATTTCCATGCCGGATTACACTTAGTGGCGTTTCAGATCAAGCCTTGACAGTTACCTGTGATCATGGGTTAAGGCGGCTAAAAGAAATCACTTCTCCTGATGGGAAAAAATGGCAGTACGAATATGATGCAGAGAACCGTCTTTCCGCAGTGACCGACAGCACGGGATTCAGGAGGACGTATGCCTACGAGGCGGACCGCCTTGCAAATGCCGGGGATTCGCTGGGCAATGAAACCATCTACGCGTATGATGCGGACGGCAGGATAACGGAAATCAACCGGAACGGGCGAAAAGAAACAAGGGCCTATGCAACACTGCCGTCCTCCCGTGATGACTGCATGTTGACCATTACGGATGCCTTGGGGCGGAAGACCGAGCATCATTTTCTAATGTCTGCGAAGCAGGAGAAAATAGTCTCGTACGATGGAACAACCACCGTACGCAATTATGATCCATCTGTCCCCCTGTATGATGCAATGGACACACAACACCAGACCGGCTCCTGCGAAATACGTCAGGCTTCCTATCAACGGCTCTTGGCTTCTTTAACGGGAAAAGCATTTTTACAGCTCCCCTATTGCGAACAGCGATTTGCCATAACTGACAGTTTAATAAGCTCAAGCCCGCAGGGCCAAATAGGTGGTTCAAGCGCAAACACGCTGAAAATGCCCAACGGGGCGATATGGTCATGTGACTTCGATCACTACGGAAATATTGTAAAAATCAACGAGGGTGATAGTACCGTGGCAACCATCACCTATGACGCAGTAGACCGTATCCTCTCAATTGAATATGGCGATAGTGTAAAAGAAACGTTTGATTATGACATTGCGGATCATCTTGTCCGCTATACATCTCCCCAATCCGAAATCTACGCTTATGAATACGACAAGAACGGCAATCTTTTAAAAGAGACCTTGCCCAACGGAGAAAGCAGCGAATTTGAATACAGTGAACGCGGTTTGATGGTCAGTGCGTTCAACTCTTTCTGGCATGATGTGTTTGGGTATGATTTACAAGGACGGTTGACCCTGATGGGCCGCCTTACGCCAGTCTCAAGTGATGTGGAAACCCTGCTTTCATACCTTTACGATGAAAAATCGCGCCTGGAATCTGTGCTTTTGCCGGATGGGACAGAGTGTTCATACGGGTATGACGACACGAACCATTCCGAAACGGTGGATTTTCTCGACTATCGGATAACGGCCGTCCGTGACAAGGATGGGAAAATCAAGATACTGGAAACATCAAGTGGAGCAACCGTTCAATTCGGATACACGGAAAACGGCAATCTTTCCCGTATTGAGGTAACCGACGCACGTTCCGGCGGCAAAGCAACGGACTATTGCCAGTATGAAAATGGGAAATTAGTAAAGGTTATTGCGCAATCCGGCGGCCAGAGAAATGAATTCCAATTTGACTACTCACGCAGTAGGCATTTGAAATCCCTTTTAAAGAATGGAATTCCACTGACGTTAGACCAGAACACTGGAACTTCCTCGTTTGATGCATTGGGGCGGCTTCGACTGTTGAAAAAAGGCCCTGCAATTATCGACTATCAATATGATAAATGGGGCGTACTCGGTTACAAGACACAGGATGATTATGTCTGGCTGGTGCGGCTTTCGGACGGGGTGCCGTGCGGCTTCGTCCGCAACGGTCAACCGGGTGCATTTGTCGTCAGTGCGGTGCCCACGCGTGCTTTTACAATTACGGTTTCTGAACAAGCTATAATTGAACGGTTTTTTAGTGATTCAGTGCAGCCTGTGTTAGATTTTGAAAAGGAATTCGGGCTATGAAAACGTATAGAATTGCAGTGTTGCTCTGCCTTGGCATGATGGTGGCATCTATTCCGGCATCAGCACAAACTTGGGAGCAGCTTCAGCAGGAACACTTGAAGAACATAGAAAACAGGGGAAATGAGTTTTCAAACAAATGGGGCCTAAAGCCGGAATCCGTGGGGCGTTTTTACTATGGCTATCATGAACCCTTTTGGCCCTGGCCACGGTATGGCGGCGCAGGCGGCATTGCCGGCCTAAAACCCCAAAAATCGTGGGAATATGAATTCAGAACATACAGTCCATGGGATGTCGGTCTGCTTGCACGCGATACCGCCTACCAATATAGCGCTGCATCGTCCGACATCAAGGAAATTTTTTCTTCCGGAGCGACGGGTCTGAATTCCATGTGGGGTAATAGCGCACCTTCCCCTCATTCAGGCTCAAATACATCCACTGAAACTTCACAGGGGTGGTTTAACACCATTTCTTCATGGCTCTCAGGCAGCGACTCGGATGTCAACGGTACAAAAAAAGAGAAATCTGATCCTGCCGTGTACGATTCCACCGCTTTCGAATCAGAATCAGCCGCACCCAATCCGCCGCGAAAACCGTTGACACGTTCAGACGTGGTCACCGTTGACCGCAAAAACCTGTCTAAAACCAGCGACGGCCCCAAACCTTACGATCCCTCGAAACTGGACCGGTATTGGGCCAATAAGTATGCGGGGATGGGCGCGTCCGATAATGTGTATAACCCAAGCGATGAAATAACGGCCATTAACAATGTTCAAGCCGAGCAGTCCAGTATAGCTTCCTCCAGTGCAGAAAAGTCCGCGGCGAATCAGGCCAAGATCGAGAAACTTACAACCAAACTGGATGATCTTAGAGTTAAGATTGGTGAAACGAAAGTGCGTATACGCTGCCTGGAAGATCAGAAGAGCAAATTGCAGTCTGCCATAAATGAAATTGACAAACGGCTGAAAAGTGTAAGCAAAGCCACCCAGGATATGCAGTCATCGTTTAATCAAGAACGCCAGAATATACAGAATCAAATATCAAACATGAATCAGGCATCGAGTCAAGAGCAAATGTTGTTACAGGCCGAAAAACAACGCCTGCAGAATCAGCTAAGCAGTGTGAATCGCAGTATTTCCGCTGAAAGAGCGCGTGCTCGATCGTATGAACATAGCAGCTCTGGGCTCTTTGATTCCCTGGGCGCCGTTATGACCGGTTTATCCGTGTTAAACACCTTCAAGTCTTTATCCTCTATAGATTCAGCGGCGTCAGTCGCTTCGGGAAGCGAAGAAGTAAGTTCAAGTGTTTCCATGAGTACTCAGAATGTTGCAGAATCCGGGACAGTGGCCCGGAGTGTCCCATCTGGGGGTGCCGTTCCTTCTGGAGTATCTAATCCTAATTTAGGGTATAGCGCTGCGGACCTCCAAAATATGCAGAATTCATATAATCCCTGGGGGAAGATATCGCAATATCGAACTCGTGGATTGACGGACGGTGAAATTGCCGCCAACGCAGGAATGCGAAAATTGCCAGCACGCTGATCGTGCAACTAGGTAAGGGAGACAAATATGTATCGCTTAGGAGTGATTATAGGCATGGTGTATGTATGGGCATTTTCAACCCCAACGATCTATGCCGAAGAATTTGCAGAAATCAAAATGGCGGCCGCGGCCCCTATAGCCGATGGCAATCTGGATGCAAGCCGTGAAGCCGCCATTTCTGAAGCACGCAAAAAGATCATGCTGGAAGTGTTGAAGAAACGTGTTCCGCCGGACCAGCAAGGTTCGAATGCTGTCAGCGAGGCCTTCCTGAAAAATCCGGATCCCTATTTTGCGCGTTTCGCCATTGAGAATGAGGAAATTGCTGAAGGTGGCAAACAATATATCATTAAAGCCGCCGCGGACGTTCGTCAGGATTCCGTGGATGCAACTTTGGTTGAAAAGGGCCTCTGTGATGTCTTTTCGGCTGAACCAAAACCTACAGTTATGATTCTTGTATCTGAGCGATTTGAAACCCGCGTTACCGGAACCCGCACAGCGGAAACTGCGCTGGCCAAAGCATTTCAAGATAAAGGCCTTAAGGTTGTGGACCCCGAGCAGCGCAAGTTGCTCGATTTGCGTAACAAATTGTTCGCGGAATCCTCCGGCGATATGGCGGCGGCGCTGCAAGCCGCGACCAGCTTTGCGGCGGATTATCTCCTGTATGGGCAAACCGCGATCACCTCCAGCAGCCCCCTCGCCGGGACCGATCTGAAGGCCCGCTTCGCAACAGTCACCCTGAAACTCGTTCAGTCAAGCTCGGCTCAAGTGTTGGCAACAGCGGCCGGTGAAGGCAACGCCAAGCATGTGGACGAACTAACGGGCGGCAACTGGGCGCTTGAAGCGGCTGCACAAAAAGCAGCAGACGAAGTGCTTAAATCGCTGGAAAAAATTTTCAAGGAAAACCTTTTGTCCGGCGGTGAATTTGTTGTTGACTTAACGGGGTTGGAGTCCGAAGCACAATTCCAGGCATTACAGGCAGCAGTAAAAAGTGATCCAAACGTCACAAAAATTGCGCCCCGCTTTTTCTTTTCCGGGGTGGGCCAGCTTGAGATCACCTACAAGGGTATTGCCGGTGAACTTGCCAAATTGATTATCCAGGGGTGCCCCGCCGGTTTAGAGTTACAACAACAGGAAATATTGACAAGATACCTGCGCCTGAGCGGTTCCGGAACCGCCCAACAACCGGCAGTCAGCCTGGAAGAGGGGCTCTTACAGTACAACGAAGAACAATACAAATCCATTGATCTGGAAAAGGCACGAGAAGAAAACAAAGCGTTGCAGGAGAAAGTTGCCGCTCTGGCCGACAGTACAAAAATTACCGATGAACAAAAAAAACTGCTTTACACAACGCAAAAAGAGCTTGAACACAAGGAACAACAGGTAGGCGCGGCGCAAAGCGAACTGGAACTCAGAAAAAAAGAACTGGCCGCCGCGGAAACGCGCAAACGAGACTTGGAAAACAAAAAAGCTGCCCAAAAAAAGCAGTTGGACGCGGCACAAAACGAACAGGCCGCCGTGGGCCAGGCGATTAACCAGGAACGGGAAAATCTGAATGCACAACTGTCTCAAGCGGCAAATGCCAAGGAAGCGGCAAAAACACAATTGAACCAGGAAATGGCCGATCTCGACAGTGAATTGAATTCGGCAAATCAACAGTATTATGCCGCTTCGCACAACCACAAAAATGCCCAATCCAATGCATACATGACCGGGCGTGACTGGGTGGGCGTGGCACAAACCAGCAATTCCATCTTAAGATCTATTACCGGAGGCGGATTCGGCTTGTTTTAATTCTTATCGAATAAATATGAATAAACCTGAACATATATCTAGGGAAAATGATGAGGATAAAGCGATTTCGTTATACTATGTTGGTTTTTTCCATGACAATTGAGAACCGTCAAGAAAAGGGACTTCTATATTTCCGAACCCCTAAGACCAAGGTCAGCCATTGATTCTTCCTGCAAAAAGTACCCGCCAAGCATCGTCTATCGAGACCATTTAAAGCGTTCCTCTTTCTTGTGCATGAACCATCCTTCGCCCGCGCCGCCGCTCTTGAAAGTATAAGTCCCAGAGATATGCCTCCCGTCATCTGAAATGGCGCCTGAGAAAGTTGCATAAATGGCATGATATTTACCCGTATTCGATGCAGATACCTCTATATTTCCGTCTGAGTACGTTCCTGAATACCTCTTGAACACAACCTGACCGACGGGGTCTGTTTTTCCTACCAGGGAAACCGATACGTTCTCTCCCTCTTGGCTCACGGTGACTTGGTCCCATGCGCCCGATATATCGGCACGCCTTCGGGCACTCTCTGCCCTTTCCTGCTCCGCTTGCTTCTGCGCCTCCTGTGCACGGATTTGCTCTTCCTTATCCCGTTTTTCCTGCTCTTCTCTTGCTTCTGCTTCTAGTTTCTCCTTCGCCGCCTTTTCTGCTTCCTGGCGCTTCTTGGCTTCGGTTTCCTTTTCCCGTTTTTTTTTCTCCTCTTTGGCTCTTTTTGCCGCCTCCTCCTGACGGGTGGCCTCTTCGAACTTGCGCACCTCTTCCGCGGTAAGAGTGAGCTTCTTGGCGAGGTTTTCCATTGCAGTCGGCATCGCATCTTCGCTACTGGCAGACTCCGAGACCGCGCGTTCAACGCTTAGGTCTAGATTCAGAACCTTGAGCGTCATTTGATACTTACTGCCGACCTTTACAAGCGACCCAATGTACATTTTCGTTATGCCAAGTTGATTGATGGCCTGTTTCTTTGCCTCCTGAGGAGAAAGATTTGGTTGGGATTTCGACAGATATTGCAGGACCCGGTCAATCTCCTCCCAGTCCACTACGATCACTTTTCCGCTATTGACCACTTTCTCCGTGAGGTTGTCATAGAGGAACTTGCCTAGGTAAGACGGAAGCCCCTCGGCAACGTCAAACTTCATGATGCCGACCTTGGTTTTGGACGTATCATCAGGGAATGCCGGCCGCATTACACAGAACACGATTGCGGAAAGACCCAAAACGCACAAGAATTGTGATACTCTTTTCATTCTAAATCCCAAATCCTATTTCTTCGACAGTCGTGCAGATTCTGCTTTAGTAAAATTGTGATCACCACCTTCTCATGTATACCATGCTTCCCATGTTTTTCACAACTTGGTATGCGGCACTTGGTATGCGGCATAATTAAGTACTTCCAAGGGCACTTCCAGTTCCGACGCAACTACAATAATCACACCCTGTTACGGTTTAACCCCGTCCAGATTGCCGAATGGATGGACGCCTTGCTGCCGAAGAATTTCGTGTCCATGGACACAGCGGTTGTTACCTTGGCTGATAGGCTTTGGAATGGCAAGGCCGCGAAAGGGCACTAATCATCAAAACCCTGATAATGACCGGTCTTCGGTTTGGTGAACTCAAAAGCATCAAGATCGCCTAAGTGCTGTTAGACGGTCCGGCCCTGCATGTCGTGTTGAATGCCCGTGATGAAAAGGCGCGGTGCGGTGCGCAGATTCCCCTACAGGCTGATTTAGCCCATCGAGCGTCTTAAATCATTCCAGAGCGCATCTATGGAAGCAGGAAAGCCCATTCCCGCGCGGTTAGACCCACAGTTGCCATTGTTCGACATGCCGGGAAGTATGCGCAAGGTGTTCAACGCGGATCTTGTTCACGCTGGAATTGCCACTCTTGATAAAGAGGGCAATATCCACAAGCGGGATGAACACAATCGAACGCTGGACATCCACGCGCTCCGACACACTTTTTGTACCTTATTGAGCAAGGCGGGTGTTCCCTTGCAGATTGCGCAACGCGCCATGAGGCATAGTAACCCCAAGTTGACGGCAAATGTTTACACGCATCTTGGCTTGCTGGATATTGCAGGTGCGGTGTCCACATTGCCCACCATTGTAGCGGATACAGCATCCGAAACAGAAACAAAAATCGCGGCGGTAAATGAGGGCGCGGATGTTGCACCTTCGGTTGCACCAATAGTTGCACTGATTCCTGACAAACCATGTGCTTTTGAGTCATATCATGGCAACGAGAGCGGTTCAAGCATGATCAATGCGGCGCATGAGGCAACATGCAGAATCGCCAATAATGACGGGCCTATTCACACTGTGGCAAACGGTGGCAACATAAAAAGGCTGGTACCGGGGCAGGGGGTCGAACCCTGGACCTCTAGAACCACAATCTAGCGCTCTAACCAGACTGAGCTACCCCGGCACAGGCATGGAATTGACCTTGCACCCTTGGGCACAGGGAATATAAAGTATAGGATATGTACACAAGATAATGCAACTTGTGTATAATACCGTCTCATGGGTCAGGCCCTGTATATAGGCCTTTAATGCATACCGGATGCCCGGAAAAACATCGAAAAGGAGTAATGGTTTCATGGATACGACTTCCAGCCGCCGGCGATTCATTCAAAACACACTCGGGCTGTCCGCCATGGCCGCGCTTGGCGCGGGGAAAGTCCTGGCAAAAGAAGAGGGCGCACTTCCCGAAGCCGCGCCGGATCTTTCCATCAATACCGGCACGCTCCCGCAGGGCAAGATTGGAAACCTGTCCATCAGCCGCTTTGTCCTGGGTGGAAATCTGATCACCCACTATACCCACAGCCGCGATCTTATGTATGTCTACAAACTCGCGGAACATTACAACACCCATGAGCGTGTTCAGGATACGCTCTTGCAGGCGGAGCGAAACGGCATCAACACCGTCTCCATCCATACGGTGCCTCAATTGGAACTGATGATTAAGCACCATCGCGAACGCGGCGGAAAGTTACAGTGGATCGTGTGCTGCACCGCGAAGCCGGAAGACCAATGGGATGATTACGTGAAGCAAGTCGACATGCTCATCCGTCTCAAGGTCAGCGCCATCTATCTCTTCGGCGTGGCGGCGGACCGGTTGGTCAAGGATGGCCGGATGGACCTGGTCGCCAAGTGCGTGGAATTGGTCAAAGAACGCGGGTTGCCCTCCGGGGTCGGCGGCCACGATTTGCGGGTTATCCAGGAATGTGAAAAGAACAAGATCCCCGCGGACTTCTACATCAAAACTTTTCACCATCATAATTACCCCAGCGCACCCCGGCCTGACGAACTCACGGAGCCCACCCGCGAAGTCCCCGGCTATTGGTGCCTCAATCCCCAGGAAACCATCGACTTCATGAAGACGGTCGAGAAGCCCTGGTTCGCATTCAAAGTGATGGCCGCCGGCGCCATCCCCCCGCGCGACGCCTTCACCTATGCCTTCAACAACGGCGCGGATCACGTGCTCGCCGGCATGTTCGATTTTGAGATGGACGAAGACGTTAAAATCGCCCGCGAAGTGCTGGCCGACGTCAAACGCGAGCGCCCCTGGCGCAGCTAGAAGGTGATTCTTGCCGTGCCTAAAATTTTCCCATGGTTTATGTTGGCTGCGGTATTGACGGTGATTTCCGGCAATGCCGTGGCTGACCCAAAACCTGTTCACCCCTTCTTCGCATTCTGCATGGATACCCACGACAGCCTGAAACGCACCCTGCCCCAACAGGCGGAATTGCTCAAAGAACTGGGCTATGACGGCGCCGGTCATTTGTGGCTTGACAATCTCGAAGAGCGCCTCAAGACCCTGGATGCCGCAGGGCTTAAGTTGTTCCAGGTGTATTTGAGCGTCAATATCGCCACAAAGGAAGCTCCCTATGATACGGCCAAGTTAGACAGTGCCCTGTCCCTCCTAAAGGGCCGTGGCGTCATGATCGCCTTGCTGATGGCCGGTATGCCCCCTTCCGACCAAAACGGCGATCCCCGCGGCGTGCAACTCATCCAGGAAATCGCGGACAAGGCCCGCCCCTTCGACGTCCGTGTCGCACTATATCCCCATTCCAACGATTGGCTGGAAAAAGTAGACGACGCCCTTCGGCTCGCCAAGAAAGCGAACCGCCCCAACGTCGGCGTGATGTTCAACCTCTGCCACTGGATCAAAGTGGACAAAGAGGAAAACCTCAAACCCCTGCTCACCTCCGCCATGCCGCTTCTCTATGCGGTCAGCCTCCACGGCGCGGACCACGCAACGGACATCCAAGCAGGTAAAGGAAACTGGATTCAACCCCTCGACAGTGGTTCCTTCGATATCCGCAGCCTGTTAACCATTCTCGACGAGCTAGGCTATCAAGGCCCCATCGGTCTCCAGTGTTACGGGATTCAAGGCGATGCCCGCGATCATCTCGCGCGGTCTATCGCTGCCTGGCGAAAACTCAATGCCTCAGCGGCGCCCGGCAACACCCCTAAGTGAAGAATACGGACCGGCACAAGCAAAAAAACGAGACTGTCAGAGGCATGTCCGCCCAAGAGGAACTTCTAAAACAACTAGTGCAAATTATACAAACCCAACCAACACCATGAGCCGGTCGCGTCAACAGTGAAATGGTATTTAAAGATGCTCCTTCATACTATCCATTGCCGGAAACGCCACGCACTTGCGGCCCATCATATCACCATACTATGCTATGCGCTCTTATGGAAACGCTTGTCACCATACCCAACATCGGACCCATCGCCGGAAATTCCGGGTTTATCCCGTTGGAGTGCACCAGCAATGGCGCATTCAAGACAGGCCTGGATGGAGTGATATCCATCACGGCCACGGGCGACCGCAAGGTTGAATTCATCGCTTTCGAGAACCACACCCTGGCGTATGTAACCTCCGCAATGGGCTATCCGGCGTATTATCCCGTGCATCCGGTCAACATCGAGAAACCTGTTCAGGCCATATTGATGGATTTGGACGGCACCAGCGTCCATAGCGAGGAATTCTGGATCTGGATTATTCAGCAATCCACGGCCAGCCTGCTGGGCGATCCCACGTTTGAGCTGGAGGAAGCCGACCTTCCTTATGTATCCGGGCACAGCGTTTCAGAGCATCTTCAATACTGTATTCAGAAATATTGCCCGGAGAAGACGGTGGAAGAGGCGCGCGGATATTACTTTCAACATACCCGGCGCGAACTCCAGGCCATCCTGGACGGGCATGGCCGGAAAAACGCCTTTACACCCGCGCCGGGCCTGAAGGATTTCTTGCTGGAAGTGAAGTCCAAGAAGATAAAAATCGGGCTGGTGACGTCCGGGCTGCATGAAAAGGCCTGGCCGGAGATCGTGTCCGCGTTTCGCACCATGAACATGGGCGATCCCCTCGCGTTTTATGATGCGATTATTACCGCGGGTTTTCCACTTCGCACAGGGGAATGCGGGACACTGGGCGAGTTGTCCCCAAAACCGCATCCCTGGCTCTATGCGGAGACCGGCCGCGTCGGGCTGGGTATCCCCTTTGAGAACCGCAATCGCGTGATTGGTTTGGAAGACAGCGGAGCGGGAGTGTGTTCCGTTCGGCTTGCGGGATATCCCGCCATCGGCATGGCAGGCGGCAACATAGTCCAGAGCGGGGTCCGGGCACTCTGTTGCCAGTATTGCACGTCGTTCAACGAGGTGTTGGCGATTATTCGATAAATATTGACTACGAATCGTTAAGTAGCGCCGAATTCCAATTCGGCGATCATGATGGACGGTATAGGATATTATAAACGCCGAATTTGAATTCGGCGCTGCTCTAGACGGAGTTAAGGTCTAGTACTATGAATAAACCATTGATTGGCATCACCATGGGGATTTCAAACCTCCCCGGCATAGATCAGCGCACAAAAATGACGCGCGTATCGAATTACTATGCCATGGCATTGGAAGCCGCCGGTGGCGTTGGTATCCATCTCCCCTTGGCCACGCACGTACTCTGCGCTGCTCTGATACCGCGGTTGGACGGGCTGATCCTGTCCGGAGGCGGGGATATTCCCGCGCAGGCGCTCAAAGAGCCGTTGCATCACACTTCTTGCCCGATTCAGATGGAGCGGTGGGAGAGCGAATGTCTTTGGCTTGATGCCGCAATGAAACAGTCCATCCCCATACTTGGAATATGCCTGGGAATGCAGATCATGAATGTAGTGGCGGGCGGGGGCATTGTGCAAGATATTCCGGAACTCTGGCCGGGAGCGATTTGCCATCATGCCGTGGGGAAAGATGCCATGCATTCAGTGCGTATCCAGGAATCGTCCAAGGTATGCGCGTGGGCCGGGGGAAAAACAAGCGTTGTGACCAACTCCCACCATCATCAGGCCATTAAGGACGTGAAAGCGCCCTATCGCCCCGTGGCCTGGACCGAAGACGGCATTATCGAAGCCATCGAGCATCCCGAAACAGCCTTCATGGTTGGCGTGCAGTGGCATCCCGAACGACATCCCGATCAGCCGGATTGGATACTCAGCGCATTCGTATGCGCCTGTAATGGCTAATAAAATCTCTTTGATCGAGAACAGTATCTGCCCAATACGATATTTTCTCACTTTTCTTTTGACAAATCCCATCAATTATGGTATATAACCAATGAAATCAAAATGTGGGCAGAATAACTCTGGGCACAAGCATAAGAAGGGAAGGGTTCATCATGTTTTACCAATGTTCCATCACGCAAGCATCTAAATTCACATTATTCGCCATTGTACTCTCGATAGGATTACCGGCTGGATGGGCCGCGCCGCTTTCGCCGCCACCATCCACTCAGGAAGCTGAAGCCCTGGCGGATGTCTGTTCCATTGTCCGGGCTGAAGAACTCTGTAAACAATTCAATTATATATATTTCGGATCATTTTCGGAGATCCAATTTCTAGAATGTGACTTTTCTGTACCTCGCAATGGATATGTTTTCACTTTATCCGCGAACGACGGCGCCTATCAGATACACGCGAATCCTTCAGAGGGGAGCGGCCGGTATTTTTATGCGGATCCCAATGGTTTCCGGGCTGCGGAAGGCGCCCCTGCCGGACCGGACAGCACATTGTTCGACAATCCATGTGTGCCGCCGCTGACGTGTGTGGACGCGGCGTACGAAACCATATTGGCGAACGATATAAGCGCACGGCAGGATATGTGCCGGATCCTGGAAGCGGAATATGCTTATTACTCCGCCATCGGGAGTTTTGCCACCTCCTTTGGTGAACTCACCACCGCTGATCCTCCATATTTGCCCAATGATGGATGGGATGCAGCCAGGAATGGTTATGTATTTACACTTGGTGGAACGGCTGCCTTTTTTAGTGTTAATGCAGACCCTGAATCCTTTAATATCACCGGATTTCGTTGCTTTTATATAGACGCTGCTGGTGTTATGCGATATGAAATTGGATATCCGGCGGCGGCTTGGTCCATGCCGCTTGACGAAGGATGCATGACCGATGAAGCGGTGTCCGGTGATTATGAGGCGATTATTCTGGAGCGAATCTGCGCCATTATGCGAGCGCAAAACATGTATTATGAATCCAATTTTATGTTTGCATCAGTGTTTGATGAACTGACAACTCCAGCAATGGCAGGAACTCCCCCCTGCCTAGAAGGAGACTTTAGTTCCGTGACTTTGGGATATGTTTTTGGTCTTGGTGGATCTTGTATCCAGGATTACACAATTTTCTGTGTCCCGGAGATTATGACAAGCACTTCCCCCTCTTTCTATGCGGATGAGACAGGAATTATCCGCAAGCATATTGGGGCGGAAGCTGGTCCGGAAGATCCGCCGGTTGACCTCCCCTGCTCCGAGCATCCATTCCCGGCTTCCAGAATGCTCCAGATCATAATTGACAACGAAAATGCGGCGCGCGCATCGCTTCAGCAGATTCTTGACGCGGAATATGCCTATCACCGGGATACAGGGTGTTTTGCCACGGCATTCGATACCTTGACCAATGCTGTCCCTCCGTATTTGACAGGAGATTGGTATACTGTCAGGAATGGCTATACCTTCGTTATGGGTGGCACGGCGTCTAATTTTTCAGCTAATGCAGACCCGGAAACAATTAACCTGATGGGCAGAAAGGGATATTTTGTCGACGCAACAGGTATTCTCCGGTATGAGAATGGAGCCATGGCGAGTGACATGTCATATCCCGTGCCGCAAGGTTTTATACAGGGCGATATGGTTGCGCTGACAGACGACCTCGCCCTGGAATACGCCTGTTCCCTGAATATGGCGGAAGATTTGTATTTCAAACGGTATCATCGCTATGGAACGCTTGATGAACTGTCTGAGCCTTCTTCCTGGTGGCAACCGCCCTTTGGCTGTTATTACCTGTGGGGTCTTGGGTTTGGCTATGGCTCTGAACTTGAAGTTGCGCCGGATGGATTAAGCTATCAATTCAACAGTTCCCCTGCTTGTTTTTACGCCAATATTCATGTATATACCGATCAGATTGGCGTGGTCCATTACAATACCGGCATGGGGGCTGGACCAACGACTCCGGCGGTGATCGAACCCTGTTCAGAGAATCCGATTGGTTTCTCCCGGTTGAGAAGGGTTATCGAGGAGAATGAACAGGCGGCACGGGATCGCATGTGCGAGGTGTTTTCAGCGGAGCAACGGTATTTTACGGATCATGGTGCATTCGCGGTTTCGCTGGATGATCTGTTGACTGCCATCCCCCCGTATTTAGAACCAATCACTCCAGAACCGTGTGGCCGGGGATACAAGTATATGTTGATCAGCGATGGCACTGCATTCCAACTTAATGCAGATCCAACTACGATGGCGAAAACAGGCATCAAGGCTTTTTTTGTCGATGAGACAGGTGTAGTAAGGGTGGTCGAAAATGGCGTTGCGGATGTCACGTCGCCAGAAGAAGGCACGGTGTGTTCGGTTGAAGGCGAAGAAGGTGAGGGTGAGATAGAACCCGGCCTTTGCAGTGCGGATACCAACCAGGATCACCGGATCGATTTGGGCGAAGTGCTGCGCGTGGTCCAGTTTTATAATTCCGGGGGATATCAATGCCTTCAGAAACGTTGGCGAACGGAAGACGGCTATGAACCCGGCCCGGGCGCAGCGCACGCCTGTACACCGCATTCTACCGATTACAACCCGCAGGATTGGGCGATCTCTCTGGAAGAACTGCTTCGGCTCTTCCAATTCTACAATTCCGGCGGGTACCATTACTGCCCGATGGACGGCACTGAAGATAGCTTTTGCCCCGGCCCTTGATTGGCATCGAGGCAGTCAAGATCATACGCGGCAGGGGTATCGCACTCATCCTGCCTTAAGAGCAGAGAATATGAATATCCCGTCTTTTGTTTCGTCTATATAGAAGAGTCGCCGGAACATGAATCAAATCCGGCCCGGAGTGGTATAATGAATGACAGGAAAATGGCTCCGGCAAAGGAGAAGATGGACATGCGAAACGTATATATCCCCTTGACGCTCATGGGTTTCGTCGTAATATTGGCGGGATGCGTGACGACCCCCACCCAGCAAGGCGCGGCGGCGGGCGCGGCCATCGGCGCGGGTGTAGGCGCCATTATCGGCAATCAGTCCGGCGATCCCGTGACCGGCGCATTGATCGGTGCGGGCGCGGGCGGCTTGGCGGGTGCGTTGATTGGCGATCAGGTGGATGAACACCGCAACCGTCAAGTGGCTCCACCTCCGGCGCCAGCCCCGGTGGTCAGCACGCCACCCCCCCAACGGGGGCATTATGAGTCGCGGGTGGTGCATGCCGCGAATGGTGAAACATATGAAGAACGGGTTTGGGTCCCGGACAGATAAGGACTGACAGAGGTTGATTACACAAACCAGGTGGCGTATTACAGGATTAGCAATTCTTGCGGGCAGCGCCGCGATGGCATGGTATGGGGTGGAAACGTTGCGGGAACCCCACTCCACGATGTATTGGCTCATTTACTGGGGGATTTTCCTGGGCTTGATCATAGCGGCCTTTTATGTCGTCCTGCTGGATATCCGTTACATCCGGCTGCAATATGCGCTCGGACAGCGCGAAGTATTCCGAAGCACCATCGGCAATGAAGAATTCCGCAGGGCGCTTATCAAAGCCATTGAAGAAAATGAATCTCCTTCTTTCATTTCAGGGGAAAAGAAAGAAGCAAAGAAAAACCAAGGTTAAACCTGCTTCATCAGGCATTCCAAGATCATCTGGACGGAACGGATGTTGAATAACAGGTCAATTCCAGTGATGAGGGTCAATACCATCACGATGCGGTTAAACAGTGATTCTGAGATGCGCGTGTACATCCACTTGCCCAGGTAAGACCCGATGGGGATTAAGGGAATCAAAAATATATCGAAACGCAGCACACTGAAATCCAGCAATCCCACAGCCACATAAAACGGCGCCTTGCTTAAATTGATGAGGGTAAAGGTCCAGGCGATCGTACCCACAAACAATGTTTTTCCCAAGCCTTGCGCGAAGATGTACAACCCGACGATCGGACCTGCCGCGTGCGCGATGGTGGAGGTGAATCCCGCCGCCACGCCAGCCGCGGCGCCCACGGCGCGTCCAGGCGTGTGCCGGGCAATCCACTGCATGGACACTTCGGCCGCCACGATATACAGAGCAAACACGATGGCAATCACGCCCACGGCGCGCTTAATCCACAAACCATAATGGTCCACGCCTTCGCGGCCCACCCACCACCACACCACCGCGCCAAGCAAAATGCCGAGGAGAGACGGTATGTACAATTCCAGGATGGGTTTCCAGACCTTGTTGTCCCAATGATGATAAATGGCGTTCATGTCGCAGAGAATTAGCAGCGGGAGCATGGTGGCGGCCACTTTATTCACCGGCATGACCATCATCATCAGCGGCAGCGAGAGAATGCCCGCGCCCCCGGCAAACCCCGACTTGCTGATGCCCTGGATCAAAATGGCCAGCGCCACAAAAATCCAAAACACGGCCAGCGGCACATTCGGTTCGATAAATCCAGTCAACATGACCACTTTTTCTTGTTGAGACAAGGTTTCACATCGGGTCCGGCGGGAATCGCCGGCGCCTGTAGACAATACACAAGCCGCCTGGATGGAGCAACCTTATCGGGCATTTGCGAAACAGTTTTTCTTCTTCAGGCAAATGAAAAGGCAATAATTTGGACGTGATGTGCCAGTAGTTTGTCCTATGCCCGCTGTACTATCGAAAAAATGATCGATTTCGAAAATGCCCGGATTAAAAGTTGGCATTTCAGGCCCATTTGATCGATAATAGGAGAGCAGGAACTTTGTGCGTTGGCTTTATATCGAGGGAAGAGACGTTATGCAGTTGTCAAGGTCCCTAGTGAGCGGAATGGCCAAATTTGCCCTTCTGGGCGCTGTGATGCTTGTGCTTGGCGTTGGTTGTGGCGGCCAGGGTGGCAAGCAGCGCAAAGGCATCATTATCATGGGGCCTCATATCACGGAAACCGTTTTTGCGCTGAAACAAGGCCACCGCGTTATCGCGGTGGGGGAGCTTGACGATTACCCCGGGGAAGCGCAGCACTTGCCCAAAGTGGGCGGCTATCTCAATCCCGACCTTGAACAAATCACCATGCTTTCCCCTGAATTGCTGATCGTGGCGGGAAAATATCCAAAAGTGACCGAATATGCGGAGATAAACAAACTGCGTGTGCTCAGTTTAAACATGGACAGTCTTGCCACTATTGATCAAGGGATTATTGTTTTAGGCCACGAACTTCAATGTCCCCAAAAAGCAGATCGGCTCCGGGATCGCATCCAGGCAGAAATACAGGCTGTTCGGAATGCCGTTAAAGATCTTCCGCGCTCCAAAGTGCTCATTATCACCGGACGCCCCTCGCATGATTTGAACGCCTTGAACACTGTAAACGGTTCCTCCTTTGTCTCTGAACTTGTGCAGGTTGCCGGAGGCGATAACGTATTCGCCGATTCTCCACAAACCTATTTCGAAGCCTCCAAAGAATCCGTCGTTATGAATGCGCCCGAAGTGATCCTCGAATTCCACTGCGGGGAAGGGCTCACGCAGAGCCAGCAGGATGCCTATTATCTGGATTGGAAAGCCCTTTCCACCTTGCCGGCCATTCAGGGCGGCCGCGTTTACTTCATTACGGAATCCCACGGAATGAGACCTGGCCCCCGTGTGGGCGAAGTTGCACAGTTGATGGCCAGACTCTTGCATGGTGAGGTTCTATTCCCGGACTGGCCCAAGGAATAACCCCAGGCAATTGCGAATTTCGCAATTGCCTCAATTCATCCTCAACCCTTCTTCTGTTTGACACTCTCCCCCCTTTCAGGTAATGCTTCCCCTGATTGTTGTATTAACCGTCGTGTCCCCCTTCGTCACGCGCTTCGCGTGACGAAGGGGGATGAAAGCTGACCGCTGATGGCTGAAAGCAAATGTATACCCTGAATGCCGAATCATTGAATTTTGCCTATGAACCGGGCAGTGACGTGCTGCGCGGCGTCAATGCATCGGTTATAGGCGGCCGCATCACGGGGTTGGTTGGGCCGAATGGCTCAGGCAAAAGCACCCTATTACGGCTTTTATGTGGTTTCCTGCAGCCCAATTCAGGCACCGTGAAACTCGATGGCCGGCCCCTGGTATCGCTTTCCGCCGCCGAACGCGCCCGAACGCTGGCCTTCCTGCCGCAAATGGTGGACCCTGTTTTCTCACTAACTGTATTTGAAGTCGTTTGTCTTGGAAGGTATCCCTATACCGGCATGATCGGTTCACTCCGCAGCCATGACCTTGAGGTGGTCGCGCGATGCCTCCAGGACACGGAAACGGAGCCGCTTCGCCACCGGGAATTCGGTTCATTGTCCGGTGGTGAACGCCAGCGTGTTCTTCTCGCCAGCATTCTCGCGCAGGAGCCGAAATTGATGTTGCTGGATGAGCCTACGTCGTCACTCGATATTCATCACGAAGTGGAGGTATTTGAATTGCTGGCCCGGCTCGCACGGCAGGGCTATGGCATTGCCGTGGTTACACATGACCTGAACCTTGCCGCGCAGTACTGTGAAGAGCTGTTGTTGTTATCAGCGGATCATTCGGTTCTCGCTTCCGGCAAGCCGGAGGAAGTGTTCACCGAAGCCTTGCTATCCACCGCCTATGCTGCCTCCATCCGTGTGGGTAAACACCCTTTTACCGGTGCGCCGTTCGTGGCCGCGCAATCCACACGGGAGACGCCGCCATGACCGTGTCTTCCCGAAGCAAGTGGATTCTGCCGGTACTCGCAGTGTGCCTGCTGATTATCCTGGCGAGTATCCTGTTTGGCGCGCAATCGCTCAATATGGCGCAAGCATGGCATGAATGGCGCACGCATACGCCTCTTTCCGAAGCCCCTACCCTCAGCATTCTGCTGAATCAGCGCTTGCCACGCACCTTGGCTGCCTTGTTGGCGGGGGCGGGCCTCGCACTCGCGGGCTGTGCGTTTCAGGCGTTGCTGCGCAATCCCCTCGCCGAACCCTACACCCTCGGCGTTGCCAGTGCGGGCGCCTTGGGAACATGGCTCTCCTTTATCCTGGTGGATGTGGGGTGGTTCTTCGGCCTTTCCCTGCGATTGCCCACCGCCCAGATCTGCGCCTTTGCATTTGCAGGAGCCGAAGTCCTGCTGGTGTATGGGCTCGCCTCCCGTAAACGGCGTATGGCCCCATCCGTTTTGTTGCTCGCGGGAGTGACCATGGGCATGCTCGGAAATTCCGGCATCATGTTCACCCGGTACCTTGCCGCGCCGGAACGCCTGGTTATGATGGATCGATGGCTCATGGGCGGCGTGGATGTACTCGGTTACCGGCCCGTCATCACGTTATTCATCGGTGTTGTTCCCTGTGCCGCGATATTGATCGCCCAGGCCGCAAAATTTGATCAGTTCGGATTCAACGCCGAACTTGCCGCCGGCCGGGGCATTCATCTTGGCCGCTTGCAGGTCACAACATTCTTCGTGGGCTCGTTGATGACCGCGATCATCGTTTCGGTCGTCGGCCCCATTGGATTTGTCGGGCTGGTTATTCCCCACAGTGTCCGCATGATCACCGGATCACGCCACCGTCTTCTGATGCCGCTGAGCCTGATTGTGGGCGGAGCCTTCTTGTGTGCCTGCGACATTGCTGCGCGGAAAATCCTTCCCGGGGAAACGCCCATCGGCATCATCACCACCCTGATTGGCGGTCCGTTCTTCCTTTATCTGCTCATACGCCGAAAATTCACCGATTGGGATGTGTAGAGCAAATGCATGAGCCGTATTGCTTTTCAGTTTTTAACCAGAAGGAAACACGCGTGAAACAAATCGGTTTAAGCACGTGGTTCATCTTATGTGCGGTATTTCCGGCTTTGGCCAATGAAATAGTATTTGATGCGGCTTCCTTAAATACGGACAACGGCATCGTCTTGATAAACACGGCCGCCATGCCGGCAATTATTCGGGAAGCACATGGAGAACCGGCCGTCGGCACGCCTGTTAATCAGGACGATTATTTCAGCCGCCGCGGAATTAATTTTCGCATCACCGGTACTGTCGAGGGTATCGCCGGCAAGCCCATCCTCGTGGTGGAATATTGGGATGATGATATCTCCCTTATTGAAGCAAAGTATTCGGGAGAATCCAAGGATTTAACGAACAATGAGATGAGATCCGCTCAACCCCTCGCCGGGTACACGGCATTGGGTACGGAGAAAAAGCGGCGCGCTGTATTTCAACTCGAAGCTTCAGCTTTTCCCCAGGGGAAAACCAACGGTGCAAAAATCACTCTCTATGGTTTATCCGCCATTACCCGCTTAACGCTTATGCCCGCGCTGCCAGAAGGATTACTGGACGCCGTAAAAACGGAAATTCCTGACCGCATGGATCCCATCATTCAGTTAAGCCGCCCGATGGACTTGGTAATCAGCGTGGGGGAGGAACCGGAACGGATGCGTGACCTTTGCCTGCTTGCCGCCCGCCTGGGGTTTAACGGCATCGAAAGCTATGTGCGCTGGGGGGATGTGGAAAAGGAAAAAGGGAACTTCGACTGGAGTCATTACGACGCCATCGTAAACGAGGCGCAACGGCACGGTTTGAAGTGGCTGCCGTTGCTGATTGTTGGTTCCGCGTATACCCTGCCGCAATGGTTTCACGATTCACCGGAAAACATTGGATTTCAATGCCTGGAACACCACCAGGGCAACAATATCCAGACCATTTTCTGTGAAAACCAAACGCCGTATGTGAAACGTTTTCTGCAGGAATTTGGTAAGCATTACGAGCCCATGAATGTGCTCTTGGCGGTCCGGCTGGGCCCCAGCGGTAATTATGGCGAATCGCAGTATCCCGCCGGCGGAAACTGGGGGTATAAAGGGAAACAAGAACATATTCATATCGGTTGGTGGATGGGTGACCAATACGCCGCACCCCATTTCCGCCGTTGGCTGGAAAACCAATACGGTTCTCTCTCCGCGCTGAATGATACTTGGAGCACGAACTTTCAAAACTTCGATGAAGTGCAGTGCGGCATCCCGCAATTCTTTGAGTCGCCACGCATTCGCAAAGACACTGTCGACTGGTATATCGATGCGATGACCGAGTGGTGTGAACGCTGGGCCGTGTGGGCGCGCGAAGCCATGCCCAATACCTATATTTATCAATCCTCCGGCGGCTGGGGATTTGTCGAGTCCGGCACCGATTTTGCCGCTCAGACCAAAAGCATGAAACGCGTCAATGGGGGTATTCGCGCCACGAATGAAACGGACAGCTATGTTCAAAATTTCGAGGTGACGCGCATGATGTCCTCCGCCGCGCGGTTCTATGGCGTGGGGTTTGGTTCCGAACCCGCCAGTTCCAATACCGCCAAAGGCTTTGCCGCACGGCTCTACAATCTGCTGGTCAATAATGGCCGCCATTTCTTCCAGTACGGCCCCAATCTCACGAATTACGATCAAACCGTTCCAGCATGGCGGGCGTTGGCGCCCCTGATGGACCGCCGGGCCGAACCCTTCATCGAAGTCGCCGTGCTCTATCCCGATACCCTCGGAAAACTTGATGATGGAGTCTTTCGCAATCTATATTCTTCCTCCTTCTACCCGCGCGTAGCCGCTCTGCGTTCTTACCTCGATTTTGACTTCTGCAGCGAGCAAATGGTCCTCGACGGAGCACTGCCGCGGTACAAAGCGCTGATCTTTCTCTGGAGTCACATCGTCGAACAGGAAGTGCTTGACGCGATTGACGCCTGGGTGCAGGAAGGCGGAACGATTATTTGTCCGTACTGGAGCCGGACACCTGTTATCAACGTGGAAGGAAATTCCACGACCTTCAATCGCTGGCTCAAACGCGATACCGGCAAGGGGAAAGCCCTCCTTTTCCAGGAAGACCGAGAACCCGTCAACAGGTACGCCGATGGCGTCTACCAACGCCTGTTAACCCTCGATACCCTTGCTCCTCAGACGCAATCGATGCTCCGCACCCAGAAGCCCGCAGAAACCTATATGAGCGCACTTCAAAACGGCGTCTTCGCCCTGCTAAATTACACCAATGCCGAAGCTACCGCACAAATCCCCGATAAACCTTCGGTCTCCATTCCCCCCTATCGATTCATCATCGTGGAATAACCTCCATCACTCATTCCCAAATCCGTCATCTCGCATAGTGCGCCGCGCACACCAACATTTTCTTTCTTCCCCCGATATGGGGGAAGAGCTTTGCATCTTGGTATCACTCATCTCCTTCCTCCCATGCTTCCCAGGTTTCCTAGACTTCCCAGAACTCCCATCATTCACTTCAGATGCCAATAAACTGGCAAGGATAAACCGGAATTGTCAATTATGGTTTTATTCATGCTACCCTGTTTCCCTTAAAGCAGTGATGGACACGTTTAAATGCCGGAACAACAAGTTAAAGTAAAATTCGAGCCGCACGGACGCGTGGTCTCCGTGCTGCCGGGCACAAAAATCCTGGAGGCCGCCGCACAAGCCGGGTTAACCATTGATACGCCCTGTGGCGGCGCGGGCAAATGTGGCAAATGCCGCGTACGCCTTATTACGCCCAAATCCGGCCCCAATGAAGCGGAGCGTGCGATATTCGATGAAAATGCCCTGAAAGAAGGCTGGCGGCTGGCATGCCAAACCACGTTGTATGCAAACGCCGTGGTGTCCATCCCGGATAGTTCGCTCTTTGGAAGCCGCCATCAGATTTTGGCCACCTCCGAGACGGATCAGTTCCATGAAATCATTCCTTCTGTCTGTAAAGTGAAGGTGGCGCTTGCTCCTCCAACCCTTCAGGATGACGTTCCCGATCTTCTGCGCCTCGAAAAGGAGGTGGGTGAATTTGCCGCGGATATAAGCATGGTCCGCGAGCTTTCCCCTAAATTGCGCGCGGAAGGATTCAAGGGTCATGCCATTCTTTCCGGAAATGCCCTGATCGATTTTGAGCCTGGAGAGATTTCCAATGCAATCTACGGAGCCGCGTTCGATATCGGCACCACCACACTTGTCGGCGTGCTCCTAAATCTCGATTCAGGCGGGGAATGTGCCGTGGCGTCGCGCATGAATCCCCAGGTAAGTTTCGGGGACGACGTCCTGTCGCGCATTGCGCATGCGGGGAAAGACGCGGAAACGCTCCGGGAATTGCAGGAGGCTATCATTACTGAAGTAAACAGTATGATAGAAGAACTTGCGGCGGCGGCCGGCATCCCCATACACCGTATTTTTGAAGTTGCATTTTCCGGCAATACCACCATGGAACACCTGCTCTGCGGCATCGATCCCTCGCAATTGGGTCAGGTGCCGTTTGTACCGGTTTTCGCCCACGGCCTGAATCGGCCTGCTTGTGAACTCGGCATTTCCATTCATCCGCGCGGCATTGCCTATGTCTTTCCCGTTATTGGCGGTTTCGTCGGCGGCGATACCGTGGCAGGCATGCTCGCCACGCGTCTCACCGAAATCGAAGGCCCCTCCTTCATGGTGGACATTGGCACCAACGGCGAGATCGTCCTCGCCCACGACGGACACGTATGGGCCGCCTCCACGGCAGCCGGGCCCGCCTTTGAAGGCGCTCGCATCTCTTGTGGTATGCGCGCCACCCGGGGCGCCGTCGAGAAAGTCGTCTTTAGCGATGAAGTCCATTGCAGTGTCATCGATAATGGATCCCCCATTGGCATATGCGGCAGCGCACTGATCGATTGTGTTGCCGAACTGCTCCAACACGGGATGGTCACCCCTGACGGGCGTCTCCTGCCCCCTGAGAATTTGCCTCCCTCTTTACCAGACGCTTTCCGGCGCCGGGTGCAAATCAAGGATAATGGCGACGTCGAATTCGTATTGGCGGATGGCGTTTCCCTGAACCAGCGGGACATCCGCGAACTGCAACTGGCCAGCGGCGCCATCCGCGCGGGAATTTCCATCCTGCTTAAACAAGCCGGCATTTCCATCCATGATCTTAAGCGCGTCTTGATTGCCGGGGGCTTTGGAAGCTTCATCCGGCGCAATCACGCCCAGCGCATCGGCCTGATTCCCCCGGAAATCGATCACACCAAAATCCGTTACGTCGGGAATACTTCCCTCAGCGGGGCGCGTTGGGCTCTCCTCTCCACCGATTCCCGCCTTCATGCTGAAACCCTCGCCCGAAAAACACGTCATGTCGAACTCTCCAATGACCCGGACTTTGCCATGGAGTTCGCCATGGCTATGCATTTCCCTGCCTGAACATGACCCAGGAGCAGACAAATAGCAAACATTTGGATTTCAATACCGCTTGGCGGTACACTATGCGCATGGTGAGAATTTAATTGGAAGGAGATATACACCATGCCGGACTTTATGGAAATTCTTTACGGTCGCAGAAGCATACGCAAATACAAATCGGAACCTGTACCGGAAAAAGCACTTTCTGCCGTGCTTGAATCGGTGCGCTGGTCGCAGTCCTGGGCCAATACCCAGTGCTGGGAAATCATCGTTATCACGGACAAGACCATCCGGGAACAACTCCAGGCTGCTGTGCCCAAAGGCAATCCGTCTTTCAAGGCGGTAGTTGAGGCGCCGCTGTTGCTGGCGTTATGCGCGGAATTAAAACGTGCCGGATTCTATAAAGGCAACGCAGCCAGCAAATTCGGCGACTGGTTTCTGTTCGACCTTGGCATCGTAACCCAAAACATCGCCTTGACCGCTCACGCCCACGGTCTGGGCACCGTCGTGGCGGGGTTGATCAATCACGACGCCTGCAAGGAAGTCCTTGGCGTCCCCGAAGGTTTTGAGCTTGTTACCCTCATGCCCCTCGGCTATCCCGATGAAGCGCCCCCCGCCCCCCCCCGGCGGGAAATTTCCGCATTCACACACTATGACCGTTTTTAAATATCTTGATAAACGTTATTTTTAAAAGCATAATGTTATAAAAGTGTGCTAAAATATTCATATGCCTAAAGTTAACCTATAGATAATCATTAGAGGTACTAAATGACAATTGGTGAAATATCAGTTCAAAGGCTACTATCGCTTTACGATACAACATGGTCTTTAAGAAAACTTAACATTGTCATTGGACCAAATTCATCTGGTAAATCAAATTTAGTCACATTAATCGAACTCATTAAAAATGCAGCTGCCGGTTCATTAAGTCCATTTATACAAAAACAGGGAGGTATAAATTCTCTTTCATGGGATGGGTGTCTAGAAGAAATCAAAATCAAGACCTTTTTGAATGATATATGGGATTCAAAAGCACAGAATTATTCTGCCGCAGTCTATAATTTTTCTCTCGCTGGCCCTTTTATGTTTGGAAAATACCAGATTACCAACGAATACTTTAGCTTGTATGAATATGGAACGGGGAAAAAAATAAGCGATTTACAGCTTATAAATAAGAATATCCAGGCTGAATTTCCTGGTCTCGAACAAACTGCAGGATTGAATCCACCACAAGATGAAACTATATTGTCCAGGCATCCCACTTCTTTTGATCAACCCGAAATTGCATTTCAGTGGCAGTTCATATCGAGTGCATGGTCTGTTAACCGTGGTTTTCGTACTGATGCAAGCTCACCTGTTCGCCAATCCACTATAACGAGACATGAGACATCTGTGTCTTCCGATGGTGATAATCTAATTTCTGTATTACATACACTATATACAAATGACAAAAGCTTTAAAGAGATTATTGATATATCTATGAATGCCGCATTCAATGGAACTTTTGAAGAAATCGTTTTTCCGCCAGCAGCAGATCAGCGTGTTCAGTTGGGTATTCGATGGAAAGGTCTCAAAAAAGTGCGCTCATCAGCCAGCCTTTCCGATGGGACGCTGCGTTTCCTGTATCTTCTCACTATTTTGGAAAACCCCAACCCGCCGGCATTGATGGTAATCGAAGAACCAGAGGCAGGGTTACATCCGAGCATGTTGACTATCATCGCTGAATCTGCTGTAGATGCCTCCCGGCGGACTCAGGTGGTGTTCACGACGCATTCCCCAGAATTTTTGGATGCTTTCCACGATACACTGCCTGCTGTAACCGTGTGTACCGCTGACCAAGGCAAAACGAATCTTAAGACCTTGGACGGCGATAAATTGGACTATTGGATGAAATCGTATACACTTGGCGAGTTTCATCGATCTGGAGCTGCGGAGGCTGTCCGGTGAGAATTCAGTTCTTTGTAGAGGGGCACTTGGAACAGAAAATATTGTCTGGTTTTATTGGCGATTGGCTAAATCCACAGTTATCGGCCCCGATTGATATCCCGATTCCTATAAAATTCAGCGGTTGCGGGGATTTCTTAAAACAGATCGGTAACGCTGCCAAGGGCCATCTTGAAGCACCGGATTCGACAGATCTTATCGCGGCAATTGGTCTGCTCGACCTAAAAGGGGCCGGAAGATCATAATTTCTATCCAAGCAACGTGACTACCACACAGGATCGTTATGAATGGGGCAAGAAAGAAATAGAACAGCGCGTAAATCACCCAAAATTTCACATGTTTTTTGCCGTCCATGAGATCGAAGCATGGCTTTTCAGTCAACCTGAAATATTTCCGGATTATATCCCCAAAAAGTTGTTTGAAGGCCTTCCAAAACCCGAAGAAATTGATTTCGATTCTCCACCTGCAAAACGTCTTGAGCAAACCCATAAGGCATTAATCGAACAACAAGTAATATCGCATTCTTACCGTAAAATCAGCCATGGACTGGGCCTTTTCAAATCCCTTGATCCAGAACGGGCCTGCGAAGCATGCCCCTATTTGCGCCGGATGTTGGATATACTGCTTAGAGTATCCAAAGACGCCGGTTTATAACCGTTTTCTGACCCGCACTTTTTTCTTTGCCGGTTTGGGTTGCTCCACGGCCTCCTGAACCATTTCGCGGGCCGCGCGGAGATGTTGTTTCAGCAGGGGGTCGGGAATTTCGCGGATGAAGCGGCTGGTTTTCGTGCTGTGTTCCTTGCCGTGCCGCACGCGGGACAAGGATTCAAATAATGTGATATGCCGTTTGGCCCGCGTAAGGGCCACATAGAACAAACGGCGCTCTTCCTCCAATGCATTTTCTTTCAGGCTGTTTTCGTGTGGCAGCAGGCCGTCTTCCACGCCCATGATGAACACGAAGGGAAATTCCAGGCCTTTTGCGCTGTGGATGGTCATGAGCGACACGGAAGAATGGCGGCGTTCATCCCGGCTTGCGCGATCCTGATCGGTATTGAGATGGCTCTCATCCAGAAAGTTTAACAAACTCGGTTGTGAGGAAGCCTTCTCGTAATCGCCAATGGCATTCAGCACTAGTTCCACATTCTGCCAGCGGTTAATGGCCTGCTCCGCATGTTTACAGGTGCGGTCCAATTCTCCCCGGTAATCAATGGCAAGGATCAGATCCAGCGCGAGTTTCTGTAAAGAGCTGCCGTGCTCCCGGGCGCGTTGGCGGAACTTCTGCACAATTCCCAGGAATTCGCGAATTCCTTTTTCCGCACCAGCCGGCGCCAGCCCCCGCGTAAGCGTTTCTGCAAGCCCCTTGCCCAATGAAAGATGTTCATTCCGGCAGAGGTCGTGCACCGTATGAAGCGTGGTGTCGCCGATGCCGCGCCGGGGCATGTTTATAACACGCAGAAACGCCGCCTCGTCATTGGGATTGGCAATCACCTTGAGATACGAGATAATGTCTTTTACTTCCGCACGTTCGAAAAAATCCTGTCCGCCGAACACCACATAGGGAATCCCCGCGCGCCGGAAGGCGATCTCCAGCGGTTTTGATTGAATGTTCGACCGGTACAATAAAGCAAAGTCATTAAATGCCGCGCCACTCTTGCCACGAATATGCCGAAGCCATTTCACCGCCTCTTCCGCCTCCGCTTCCTCATCCCGCGTCACAATCCAGTCGATTATGCGCCCCGATTCGTGTTCCGACCACAATTTTTTTTCACGGCGTGCCTGATTGTTGCGGATCACATGATTCGCCGCGTCCAGAATTGTGCTGGTGGAACGGTAATTTTGATCCAGGGTTATCACGCGCGCTTCCGGGAAATCCCGCTCCAAGTCCAGGATGTTCCGCGTATCCGCGCCGCGCCACCCGTAAATTGACTGATCATCGTCCCCAACCACGCACAGATTGCGATGTTCGGCCACCAGTGTGCGCAGCAGCTCATACTGCACCCGGTTCGTGTCCTGGTATTCATCCACCATCACATACCGGAACTGTTTACGGACCGCCGCCAAAAGCTTTGGGTGTTCCCGCCACAGCCGCAATGTCAGCAGCAGCAGATCATCAAAATCCAGGCTGTTCGCCGCCCGCAAGGCCGACTGGTACCGTTCATACACCTCGACAAGGCTCGCGGCATACTTCTCCTCCGTGGCCGTGCGCACCGGCGTTGCTTTTGGAGTCTCCCCTTCAGGCATGCGGTTCTTCTGCACGCTGATGGCCGCCTGAAACAGCGCGGGGCTATACCCCGCGTCATGGGTGCGCAGATCATCCGTGACCCGCCGCAGCAACAGCCGTGCATCGCTCTCGCTGGCAATGGTGAAATTCCGGCGATAGCCAATCTGATCGATATGACTTCGAAGCACGCGCAGGCAAAATGCATGAAACGTGGAAAGCACCACGTTGGCTGCGCGTGTTTTTCCGATCAGTTCCGCCACCCGTTCCCGCATTTCCTCCGCCGCCTTGTTCGTAAACGTCACCGCCAGCAATTGCCCCGGTTCTGCGAGGCCGTTCGCCAGAATATAGGCGAGGCGCCGGGTGATCACGCGCGTTTTTCCGCTGCCTGCCCCCGCCAGAATGAGCAGAGGCCCTTCCGTGCAACAAACCGCTTCCGCCTGCTGCGGATTTAATCCCGTCAAGTATTTTGAGACGTGTTTGCTCACGTGTTTTTCTCATGAGAGTGAAAGAGGTCTGCGGAAAACCTGCGGAATTCATACTCCTTCGTTCATGATCCCCGCAGTTCCTGGAATGCTAGAAGTTGATGCTTTCCAGGCTTGGAATGCACGAATCCAGGGGCACGGTTTCGATGTGGGTGGCGCCAAGGTTGGCAAGATCCCAGCGAACCTTGGCCAATGGCAACTCGGGGTTGTTGGTGTCCATCTGCACGCTGAATTCCGTGAAAGTGGTTCCTTCGTTCATGGTGGGTTCGTCGGCGAACAGGTGATTGGTGCGCAGATAGCCAAGAATGCCCATGACATGGCTTTTCTTCGCGTTGAAGAACATCAGGACTTTATTTTCCGCGTACATGGCGCCGTAAAGGTTCACCAGAAACATTCGGGCAAGCTCGTATTTTTCCGGATCGTCCTTGATGCGGGGATTGGCGTAAATGGCGGTTTCCGACTCCAACACCTCGTCGCTGATTTGGAGGCCGTAATTGCGGATGGCGCTCCCGCTCTGTGTGATTTCCATGCCAAAATCCACGGAACCGTTCAACACTTTCGCCTCGGTCTTGCCCCAGGTCTCGTAAATGACGAGGCCGCGCTCGATTTTCGGGGGCATGCAATATTTCTGCACGGACCAGCCCGCGTGGGTGCCCGTGAAACCGAGCGCATGGATTTTGCGCTGGAACCAGTCGAGTGCGAGATAGGGCATCTCGGACACCATGGTGAGCAGCGGTTTTTTCTGAAGCAAGCCCTTCAGCCATTCATCGAAGCTTATGCCGCCCTCAATGGGTTTGTTGATAATTACGATGCGCACACCGCCCCGCCCAAGAGACATCACGCGGGTCAGTTCGCGTTCGTGGCCGTGTTCATATTTGAATTCGAGCATGCGCTCCCGGATCCAGTCGTCGCCACCGATGGCCAGGTCAATCTCTTCCAGGGCGAGTTGCGATCCGAATTCCTGGGGCCGCCCGTCCCATCCCAGCAATACGGCGTTCAAGGGGAATTTTGTTGGTCCGCCCTGGTCGTATCCCTTGGTGGGAAACCCCGCCGCCTTGAGCAAATTGATCAGATTGCCGCCGCGCTGCGGGTCGGCCAACGACCCGGCGGGCATGCCAATAACAAGTTTTTCAGAATTCATAATGGTTTTCCTGACTGTCTGGAAGTTCAGATCTTTTTACCAAGCATCACATACCCGATGCTAAATGGAAGCACGCCCAGAGAGAATAAAATGCGCCACGAATCCCACGGCAATTCAAACCAGGGATAATTAAAGAAGCTATGCGCAACCACTCCCAAGGCTATGCACGATAGTATAGCAATTTCGCTGACGGTTTTTATAGGGTGTGGCCAGGAGGCCAGTCCGGGGCGCGGACGGCGTTCCAGGAAATACCCTAATCCGAAAAGCAGGAGCCCAATAAAAAAGATGCCCACTTCTCCCCGGTTGAACCAATACCCCCATTCCGTAATATTCAGCCGATCCGCGCCAAAGTTGATGTCGTACACAATCCACTTGGCCATGGTTCCCACAAGGGCGAGAAACGCGCCTTCCGCCTGCAGCCGCCGCAGCCGGCCGCCTTTTCGGAACAACCGCTTGATGGAACCGAAAAGCAGCAGCCACCACGGAGCCAGCAGGATCAGGACGCACAGATAATAGAACACGAAAACCAGGACGTATCCCATAGGTTCTCCTCTCTAGAGCGATTGCCGGAAGAGCATATAGCCTTCCGCCGCCGCCACGGAAATCTCGCTGCCGCGCAACCGCGCCATGTATTCGACGTTTTGTATGCTGGAATGATGCACCGAATCCCGCATTTGCGATTCATGCAGCGACAATGCATGCAGTTTTTGTTTCAGATAGTGCGAGATGTCGATGTAGAAATTCGGATGAAATTTTTCCCGTTCCAGACTCCAGAACAGCGACGTGTTATTGTACCCGATGACAATCGGCTGAAACGCCTTGTATTGCGGCACGCCCGGACGCGCCGCCGTGAACGCCGCCCGGAACACCGCTTCGTGATCCTGATTGTACGAAGATACCGGGATGGCGAGCATGGAAGGCTTCAGACGGTTCAAGGCCAGCTTGCTGTTTTCCTCAATATGCGCCACCAACTCGCGGCGGGGCAGGGCATCGAGGCGCAGGTGGGTTTCCGCATCCCGGTAGAGAATGTCCCAGTCATCCACCTTAAGATACTCCATTACCGACTTGAATTCCTGCTCGCGCCGGTTGCCGGTGACTTCCTCCTCCGTGCCGTCGTAGTGCTTGAGCGTGCCCACGGAAACGCACAGCACGAATACTTCGCCGCCCAGATCTTTAATGCGCGCGATGGTGCCGCCGCAGCCGAAGCTCTCATCATCCGCGTGCGGCGAAATGATCAACAACCGTTGTTTTGCCAGGAATTCATCGGCGGGAGTCAAGTTTTTTTTCATATAATAATTCCTCGTATAAGGCCTCGATACGCTCTACCATTTTCTGCAAACTAAAATGCGGTACAACTTTCGCCCGGGCCGTCGCGCCCATCCAACGCCGCCGTTCGGGCGCGTGCGCCAACTCAAGCATCGCCTCCGCCAGTGCACCGGCGTCCCGTGCCGTGATCAGCAAGCCCGTCTCGCCGTCATCCACGATGTCCGGGATGCCGCCCACCCGGCTCGCCGCCACCGGTACTCCTGCCGCGCCCGCTTCCAATACTACACGGCCCATGCCCTCATTCACAGAGGGTACGGCCAAAATATCCATCGCGGCCATCAGTTCCGGCACATCACGGCGCCAGCCTAAAAACTGAAATCGATCACCCATGCCTGCGGCTTGGGTGCGAAGCGTTTCCCGCTCCGCGCCATCGCCTATCAGAATACACCGGGCATGCGCATCCGATCTAAGCACGGATCGCGCCGCCTCCACAAAATACGTGAAACCTTTTACGGGTTCAAGACGCCCCACTCCTCCAATCAGCACCTCTTCCGGTCCCATCCCCAGTGCGGCGCGAGTCGCTTCCCGCTTGGCAATGGCCGCGTCAGAGGGCGCGGTATCGATGCCGCTGAAAATGACGGAGAATTGCTCGCGCCGGCCGATGCCCTCCGCGAGATGTTCCTCCACGCCGCCGGAGGTCAACTCAATGATGCGGTCCGTGCGCCGCGCGCAATGCCGCTCCATCCATACGAAAAGCCGGGTCAGATAAGGGTTGAAATAACTGTGAAATACGTTGCCGTGCGGGGTATGCACGATGATCGGCACCCCTGCGCGTTCCGCCGCCAACCGGCCCAACACCCCCGCCTTTGACGTATGCGTATGCACGATATCGTACTGCCGGGTTTTGAATAGGCGGATGAGTCGGCGCAAGGTGATCCAATCGCGCACGGGCGCCGGTTCACGAATTAAGAATGGCATCCGTATTATGGGCACCCCCGCCGCATGCACCTGATCCTCCATGCTCTTTTCCCCGCCACGCACCACCCCGCTGATTAGGTCCGCCTCAAAGCGATCCCGGTTGGCCAACCGCACGGTATGAAAGGTGTTTTCCTGTGCGCCTCCCGCGCACAACCGCGTAATGACATGCGCTACCCGAATTTTACGCATGACCTGTGTTGCTTCCTCTCTCTATGCCGGGGTATCGGACGACGGTTCGTCCGTGATTTCGATGGACTCCAACAGAAATTCCTCCCCGCGAATGGGATGTCCGCCCATGGCCCCGCATGAAGGGCATACCCAAAACGCATCGGAAGGTTCGTATTCCGTTGCACAACTGGAACACCGGATACACGCGGGGGTGATCCGCCACTCCAGGACTGCATTCTCCGCGACCGTGTCCTTTTTCAAGGCGTCAAAGGCAAAGGTCAATGCTTCCGTGGCCACATGCTGCAGCGCGCCGATCTCCAGCGACACCTTCTCCACCGGACGATTCCCATGCGCCTCCGCCGTTTTCACCACATACTCCATTACCGAACTCACCAGGCTGAATTCGTGCATACAGTTGCTTCCTTTATACTTCGCACCACTCTACCAACCCGCCCCCAACGCCATCAAGCCGCTGGCCATTAGCCGTTGGCCGCTAGCCGTTAGGGGGGAAATGCTGTGGAGACGGCATTCAGCCAGGGTTTACAGCGCATGTAGTTAGCCAACAACTGCTTCTCAAGCCAATGCCGCCCATTCAGGCAGATCTTTACCGAGTATGGCAACCACGTCTGAAGCCGAACATGGCCAAATCCCACCTCCGGATGATCGAAATAGTAATAGATAAAAATACATTTGCGTTGACGCATTTGCAACTCCAGCTTTTTGGACTGCTTGTGCCCACATACTTCCGGCGCAACACAACTTTCCATCACACTAAACATACAAATCGAGCCATCCTGTCCCATACCTTGTTCCTGGACAATTTCTCGTGCACGCGCTTCCTTATCCACCCCGCTCTTGCGTAAATACTCCATCGGAATCCCCAACACATACGCTTGCTCACTACACCGGGTACGCAATGTCTTGGTGGTGCCCTCTGCCCAACGGCCAAAATCCTTCAACAAAATCTTCACCCATCTAAGCGCTTTATTGATCCCCGAAGTATTGCTTGTGACGAGATCCGTGCCCTGAAACCGTATCCGGTCCAATACTTCAATGATTCCAAAAATTCGGTTGAACATGTTTCAATCCACGCGGCCCGCGCGGGCCGCGACACGAGAACCACCGTGTAGCGTGCAAGGCGCTACTGGTTTCAATCCACGCGGCCCGCGCGGGTCGCGACTATATTTCTATGATAAGAAATGTTTCCGATATTGGTTTCAATCCACGCGACCCGCGCGGGTCGCGACTCTCAACACTGCTCCCAGGATTCTGACCATCATTGTTTCAATCCACGCGACCCGCGCGGGTCGCGACCCCACCACCTCTTTTTCTCTCTTTTCCATCCTTGTTTCAATCCACGCGACCCGCGCGGGTCGCGACGGGTGACGGAGGAGGAGGTACGGAAGGTTATACAGTTTCAATCCACGCGACCCGCGCGGGTCGCGACCCAACATTTTCATTCCTGTTGGTTTCCCTGTACGGTTTCAATCCACGCGACCCGCGCGGGTCGCGACTCTTTTCTGTATCACTCAATCATCCTTTTGTCAAGTTTCAATCCACGCGACCCGCGCGGGTCGCGACAGTGGCGCTCATGCAGCGCACGAACGTTTTTCTTGTTTCAATCCACGCGACCCGCGCGGGTCGCGACTATCCGAGCCGGTGCAAGGATTTTGGAAATAACCGTTTCAATCCACGCGACCCGCGCGGGCCGCGACGGGGTTCACTCTCGATGTTAATACCGGGGATCGAGGTTTCAATCCACGCGGCCCACGCGGGCCGCGACGGGGTTCACTCTCGATGTTAATACCGGGGATCGAGGTTTCAATCCACGCGGCCCGCGCGGGCCGCGACCACTGCCACTACCGGAGGATGTGATTGGATTG
>JAKQOG010000222.1 GCA_029565395.1 Candidatus Hydrogenedentota bacterium
GAGTCTCAGGGCTTCGATCGCGACTACTTCCGGGAACGGGTGGTTCCAAATGTCTTTTTGCACCTGCGACAGATGTATGGTCGACTGATCCGCAGCGAATCGGATCGGGGGGCAACGGTCATCACAGACCCGAGGGTGTACACGAAACAGTACGGCAAACATTTGCTAAAGCGCCTTCCGGAAACAACCACGGTGATTGACAAAAGTCCGGTGGTGGTGGATGCGGTGCGCCGCTTCCTCAACGGGGAAGATGTGGTATCCTCTTATGTCTGGGGAGAACTGCCCATAACGATTTTGGGACTTTCGCCGGAACAGAAACACATTGTGGAAAGCCCCTCCAAACGGATTCTTGTGCGCGCTGCCGCCGGATCGGGGAAAACCCATGTGCTCACATCACGAATTGTTCGCGTGGTCGAGGCGGCATTGGCCAAACCGGAAGACATCCTTGCCCTGACCTTTACCAATAAGGCCATGAACGTCATGTACGATCGCCTGGAACAGACATTGGGCGGCGACAAAGCCTACCCGATGCATCGCAATGTCCTGACCTACCACAAGCTCGCCATGCGCATCATCCGGCAAGACGATCTCCAGCAAGGGGCAGAGACAGAATTCATTGATGAAAAAAACCCGGAAATCCAGGAAACGCTTTTTCAGCAGGCCAGAGCGGAAGCGGGCCTTACGGAAGAGTCTCTCACCAGCGAAGACGCACGTACGTTGATCGCTTACGCCCAAAATGGCCTGGTGAATGAAGCGGAATTGGTGGGGAAGATTCCGGAATGGGAAAAATCAGACGTCACCCTTGTCAAATTTGCGAAGTTTTTTTTGGCCTATGTCCGAATCCTTCGGGAGCGTAACCTGATTGACTACGGAGAGGCGATTGTCCGTGCCGTCCGGATACTCAGGGATCAAGAACAGGCCAAACGTTGGAATAACCGATTCAAATGGGTTTTCTGCGACGAATATCAGGATACCTCCCCGGCGCAGGCCACCTTGCTGCAACTGCTGGCGCAACAGGCTAATCTCTTCGTGGTCGGCGACAATGCACAATCCATCTATTCGTGGCAGGGCTCCGACCCTGATAACTTGCGACGCTTTGAGCTGGATTTCCCCAATACGGCCACCTTCAACCTGTCCAAGAACTACCGATGCTTCCCCAAATTAGTCAGGATGTCGGCCCGTTTCCTTGATCGTTGCGGCCATAACTACGGCATCCGCATGGAATACGATCAGAAACGCTCCACGGAAGATCAAAACGTATATTACCTCCATAACGAATCGGACCGAACGGAGGCGGAAGCCATAGCCAAGTTAGCCAAGGAAGGTCTGGAACTGGAGATACCCGGCGATCCGCCGCCTGCGGCTACTGTAGGCATCCTTGCCCGGAAATGGAACCTGCTGGATACCCTGGAGCGGGAGCTGATCAAGCAAGGAATCCCTTACAAATTCGAGGGCGAGACGGCACGCGGCATTACCGCGGGCGGGGGCATCAAACAAATTATTACCCGGGCTTGTGATCTCTGCA
>JAKQOG010000284.1 GCA_029565395.1 Candidatus Hydrogenedentota bacterium
TCATCGCGGAACATTCGATGTGCCAGCCGGGGCGGCCCTTGCCCAATTCGGTTTCCCAATAAACCTCGCCATCCTCCGGGTCCCAGGCTTTCCACAGGGCGAAGTCACGGGCGTCTTCCGCCTCGTATTCATCCGAATCCACGCGCCCGCTGGCCCCATCGCGGAGCTGAGTCATATCCATATGGCTGAGGCGTCCGTACTTCGGGAAGGTGCTCAGCCGGAAATAAATACTTCCGTTCGATTCATACGTGTGCCCCTTTTCCCGGAGTTTCTTGATGATTTCGATCATTTCGGGGATATGGTCCGTGGCCGCAGGATACTGTTCCGCGCGCTCAATCCCCAGGGTATCCAGATCCTCAAAAAAGGCCTGGGCATACCGCGACGTGATGGCCTTCAGGGGTTCGCCTGTCTCCCGGCACGTGCGGATCAGCTTGTCTTCCACGTCCGTAAGGTTCATCACCTGCGTCACCTGGTATCCACGATATTTCAGATAGCGCCGCAGCAAATCCTCGAACATATAGGCGCGGAAATTGCCGATGTGCGCGAAATTGTAAATGGTCGGGCCGCAGGTGTACATGCGCACCTTTCCCGCTTCCATCGGAACAAATTCTTCCTTGGCGCGCGACAAGGTATTTAACAAACGAAGCGCCATTGCGTCACTCCTTAATTTACCGGGGAATCCCACACAAGAATGGAGGGAATTGTACATTGTATGGATAGCACAAATAAAGTGTTCAATTTCCGCAAGTTCCCGTTTTGCCGCAATTTTGTGCTAAATTATCTGCATTCTATATTCAGACAAGATATCCGGAAGAAATCGAAGCAGTTGAGGCAGAGGTAACAAAGACGAAGGCGGAGGAGATACTACATTCAACCGAGGAGACGTTATCATGGCTGTTCTCAATGCTGAAATAGAACGCCGCGCACTTATTGCGGTAAGGGTTTTAAATCGTGAAGGTGTTGTTCGGGCCGCCTATGTATTCGGCTCACAAGTGACCGGGTATGCGGATCATTGGAGTGATATTGATGTAGCCGCATTTATGGAAGGTGTTGAAACTTGGGATATTTGGCGGAGAACCCAAGCAATCGTCAATGCGCAGAAGGAAGCTGGATATGATATTGAACCGCATTTGTTTCCCGCTTCCATTTTGAGGGATGCAAAAGCCGGAAGTTTTGCCGCCGAAATTTTGTTCAATGGTGTTCAGATAGCATAATTTCTATTCGCTATCTAAGGAAGTATGATTTCTGCGGCATCTTTTGTTTGCATCGATACGGTGATATTCCGGCAGTGGGTTTCGCGGAGGAATACTACGCACAGGAGGCTGGCCGCGGTCACGGCAATCACCACCAGAAAACCGTTGTGGTAATCCATTTCCGAATACACGCGCACACCCTCCGCCATTTTCCCGTCCCACGTGCGATCCAATACCCAGCCAATGATCGGCTGCAAAAGAGCGGTCCCGAGAAAATTGCCCGTGTTTACCCAAGCCACCGCCATGCCGGCAAGCGCGGGGTGAGAGACCTCTTTCGCAAGGACATTCGTCAATAAAATCCCCACACCGGAGAAACCCATCGCCGCGACGATAAAATACCCCAGGATTCCTCCTTGCCAGGGCAGGTACAACAATGCCAGCCACGCCGCCAGGTAAATTGAAGCGCCGCCCAGCAACACACTTTTGCGACGCCCAACCCGATCAGAGAACCATCCGAAGAAAAACGCCCCCGCCGCACAGGCAAACATCATTACGCTCATATAATCGGGGGCGGTGTCCGGAGATACATGGCATGCATCGCGGAGAAATCCCACGCCCCAGAGCCCCATGAAGGCAAAAAGACCGCCCCCCAGTCCCAGATTCGCTAAAAACCCCGGCCAAATTCGTTTATTCCAAAGCACGCTCCATAAATCATGAACCCAGTGTTGTTCCCGTTCTGGTTCCGGTTCACCTCCTTCCAATTCGTACACGGAAGGAAATCCCAGATCTTGCGGACGGTTCCGCACCACCGAAAACGTCAGCAGGGCCACTGCAAATGAACTTATCCCCACGCCCACCATCACCGTGCGCCAGGAAAACAGTGTTAAGAGCGCCGCGAGCGGAGTCGCCGAAAGCACCGCGCCCAAGTTGCCCACCAGCACGGTCACTCCCACCATCGTGGCAAAGCGCCGCGCGGGGAACCAGCGCGAGTGACACTTTACCGTGCTGGCGAAAAGAAGCGCCACGCCGAATCCCACCATCAGCCGGCCCACCGATGCCACTGCCAACGTTGGCGCCAGCCCAAACACGATAGAACCGATTCCCGCAATGACGCTGGCCAGTGTCACGCCCACGCGCGTACCCAACGTATCGGCGATAACGCCCGATGGAACCTGCATGGCCGCGTACACGTAAAAATAGGTCGATGCAAGCGCCCCCAAGGAAGCCCCGCTTGTTTTAAAGGCAGCCATTAAATCACTTGAAAGCACCCCGGGGGCTGTTCGGTGAAAATAATTTTGCAAATACGCCAGCAAGAGCACTGTTACAATGCTCCGGCGCATCCATTTAAATTTTCCGGGACTATACTGCACGTTTTCTACCTTGGCGGGTTCTTTTTGAAGAAGCAACAGAATTTATGAGGGAGATTATTTGTGATGCTGCCGGTATTCAATCTCACGCAGCCGCCAGCGGATATCCTCCAACAGCATACGGTTCACTCCAATCAAATCGGCAAGCAGGCCGACCACCACCAGTGAAGCGCCAATCCCGATCAGAAGGATGCCAAACAGCAGCGACTGGATGTGCCCGGCGCCATGGCCCGTAAAATAGTAGTATACAAACCGCACGAGCGGAAGCATCCCGATGATCATGCTTATGATCCCGGGAAACGCAAAAAAGCGGAAGGGCCGGTAGGTCATGAATATTCGTACAACGGTAAAAATCGATCTGCGGAGATACATGGGGATGCTTTTCACCAACCGCGAGGGCCGCAAGTTCTCATTCACCCGCACCGGCACCGACGTTATAGCCATGTGTTTGCGCCCCGCCTGAATAATCGTCTCCAGTGTGTAGGTGTAATCATTGAACACATTCAGGCGCATCGCCGCCTCGCGCGTTATGGCACGGAATCCGCTCGGCGCATCGGGTATGTCCGTATGGCTCGCCATCCGCACCACCCACGACCCCACTTTTTGCAGCAGCTTTTTGGTCAGCGAAAAATGCCCAATATCGCTAATCGGACGCTCCCCAATCACAATCTCCGCTTCGCCCCGGAGAATCGGCGCGATGAGCGCGGGAATGTCTTCCGCATTGTATTGGTTGTCCGCGTCCGTATTTACAATGATGTCGGCCCCCACCTTGATGCAGAAATCCAGCCCCTCCATGAATGCCCGCGCCAGCCCCCGGTTCCGTTTGAAGCGCACGACATGGTGCGCTCCGTGCTCTTTTGCCACCCGCGCCGTGTCATCCGTCGATCCATCATCAATCACCAAATACTCCACCGACTCCACACCAGCCACCGTATGCGGCAATGCATCCAGCGTCACACCCAATGTCTGCTCTTCGTTATAACACGGTATCTGGATAATCAGTTTCTTCATATGCCTTCCCCAACTTCTTACAGAATATCAAATAACCTCCTTGAAATACGAAATGCATTCCGCCATAAAAAACCATAGCATATAGATTAAAGCTTTTTTCGCTGTCATTATCAACAAAATAGTGAACCTTGAGGCTGTCAGTCTTGGGCTAAGTGCTTATATTTAATTGTCTTGCATACGAATGCTTTCATTTTCCCAGACAGTTGCGAAATAGACCTTTTTGCTCAAAAGCACACCGGGCACAGGGTAAAGTACCGGCATTTCACGGTCAAGCCGTTGCCTGATAATCTACCCGCGAAGAGAAAGAGCTCTACTTCGCAAATGCCTTTTTCATGAACATATGGATTTTTTCACAGGCAATTTGTATACTACCTGTTGCAGGTACTATAAGTGGCGTTTTCAGGTATGCGCTGATAAGGAAAGCGAAATGAGTTCTACTATTTTTAAAAGCTATACTGTCTCTTCTCAAAAGTATCTTTTTCTGTATCTCCTGCTGGTCTTAATCCACATATTCTCTCCCATGGTCTGGGCACAATCCGTTCAACCGCTCCGGACTGCCGATAATCCAATCAAAGAAGACACCTATACGCTTACCGTCAGTATCGTGGGGCAAGGAACCACTAATCCGGCAGAAGGCGTACATGCGATTTCAGCAAATACATGGGTGTATCTCTATGTAAATCCTGCGCCAGGATGGGCGTTTGATCAATGGCAGGGAGACGTTACCGGCACGGATGTCCCAGCCAATTTGTATATGGATGGCGACAAAAACGTTACAGCCGTCTTTGTCGAAGGGGGGTATGCGCTGACCATTTCCGTGGCAGGTACGGGAAATACAATTCCGGATCCGGGAACGCATTACTATGTTGCAGGAAGAACGGTCGCTTTAACCGCGATCCCCCCCGTCTCAGGTTGGGATTTTGATCACTGGGAAGGCGATATCACCAGTTCAGAGCTACAGACCACCATCACCATGGACGCGGATAAAAACGTTACAGCCGTTTTTGTGGCACAAGTCATGTATACGCTCACCACAGCCGTCGTGGGGAATGGCACAATCACGCCGGCGGCTGGAGATCACAGCTTTTCCTCCGGAACAACGGTTGCAATCAGTGCGCAGGGAGATTCCGGATTTGCCTTTGACCATTGGGAAGGGGATCTCACTGGCACAGAACAATTCCGACAGACTATTTTGATGGATGGGAACAAATCGGTTACTGCGGTCTTTGTCGCTTCAGATCACACGCTTACTATGGTTAAAACAGGTATGGGATTTCTCTCACCGGCTGAAGGTGTTTATGGAATAGTGGATGGCAGGCAAATCACATTTCGCGCCAATCCGGATCAGTCTTTTCCCGGCTGGCGGTTTGATCATTGGGATGGGGATATAACCGGTACGGATAACCCTTCTTCGCTGACAATTGATTCGGACAAGACGGTAACAGGCGTTTTTGTGGAATTGCCTCAGCAGTACACCTTGGTCACCTCGGCGGAAGGGGGCGGTACGGTAAGCCCCGAAGGTTCTACCTTGCATGATCCTGATGAAATTGTGAACATCTCCGCCACTCCTTTGGAGGGCTGGGTGTTCAGTCATTGGACTGGCGACCTGAGCGGTTCGGAAAATCCGACCACCATTCAGATGACTAGCGACAAAACAGTTATAGGGGTATTTGTGGAAGAGAGCACGACGTACAGCCTGACGACTCAGGTTACCGGCAGTGGAACTATTGAAGTATCCGCGCCCGGCCCGTATTCTCCTGGCGCCGTAGTCACGGTAACGGCGCAGCCTGCATCTGGATGGACCTTTAGCGAGTGGCTGGGCGGCCTTTCCGGCAATACCAATCCCGCTGATATCACCATGGACAGCGACAAGAGCATCACGGCGGTGTTTGTGGAAACGTTTTACACGCTGACACTCTCCACCGCCGGGGGCGGCACGACGACCCCCGAATCTGGAGTGCATTCATATGCGGAGGGGACCTCAGTGGATATCTCCGCCACCGCCCAGGACGGCTGGCGATTTGATCATTGGGAAGGGGACTTGAGCGGGTCCACGAATCCCACCAGCATTGTCATGGATGGTAACAAGAGCGTCACGGCGGTATTTATCAGCATTCCGGTCTACCATTTAACCACCGCTGTCCAAGGTGCAGGCGCCATCGATCCTCCCGCAGGGATTCATACGTACGAGGAAAATACGACTGTGCCGATTACCGCCACGCCTTTGGATGGCGCCCTTTTCGATCATTGGGAAGGGGCATTGAGCGGGTCGGAGAATCCCACATCCGTTTTGATGGACAGCGATAAAACGGTGACAGCGGTGTTTGTTCCAATTATGTACACGCTGACGATTGCCGTATCCGGAGAAGGCACGGCCAGTCCTGAAGCTGGCGAGCATCAATATGCCTCCGGAACCAATGTGCCCTTGACGGCCATAGAGGCCCAAGGCTGGCAATTTGATCATTGGGAAGGGGCGTTAAGCGGGTCAGAAAATCCCACATCCGTTTTGATGGACGGAGACAAGGCCATCACGGCGGTGTTTCAACAGCTCAGTTATAGTCTGAGCCTCTCCATTGACGGTAACGGCAGTACGGATCCCGCAGCAGGCGAGCACACCTATCTCTCCGGGACCATCGTGCCACTGTCGGCAACGGAGGAGGATGGCTGGCAATTTGATCATTGGGAGGGGGCCGTGAACGGTTCGGCGAATCCCACGTCTGTATTGATGGATGGAGACAAAGCCGTCACCGCGGTCTTCACCCAACTTCCGGAAGGGGAAGGAGTTGAAGAAGGCGAAGGAACCGGGGAAGGTGAAGGGCAAGTGGAAGGAGAGGGCCAACCTGAAGGCGAAGGCCAACTCGAAGGGGAAGGTGCTACCGAAGGGGAAGGCCAGCCCGAAGGCATTATTGAAGGCGAAGGTTCAGCGGACTCCAACCATACCGCAGATCAGAACGGCGATAATACAATCAATTTGTCGGAATTGCTGCGGGTGATTCAGTTTTACAATTCCGGTGGCCTTCACTGTCAGGCAGGGACGGAAGACGGCTTTGCGCCGGGCCCCGGGGCCACGGACTGTGCCCCGCACGATAGCGATTATGCGCCCCAGGACTGGGCCATCAACCTGTCGGAACTGCTGCGGCTGATTCAATTTTACAATTCCCTCGGATATCACCCGTGCGTGGAAGGCGAAGACGGCTTCTGCCCGGGGCCGGGGAAGTTCTAATCGTGATCAGTACTCCGTTGGAGTATGGATTAATAGAGCGACGATAAAAAGTTAAAGTCATTAAACACTGATAACCGGTGCGCGCATGCGCATCACCATGGGAGGTACCCCGTTATGAAATCCTTTTCCTCAATAATGGTCATCATCAGTATGGCCATGATGCTGACAGTTATGTCTGGCATAGCGTTGGCGGACGCATCGAGCATCTCGTATCAGGGGGTGTTACGCGATGCGTCTGGCAATGCGGTGCCGGACAACAATTATGACATGGTCTTTACGCTGTTTGATGCCGCGACGGTGGGCAACCAGTTGTGGACCGAACCTCACAACGCGGTGCCTGTGAAGGACGGTGCCTTCTCGGTGGTGCTGGGGGGAGGCACTTCGCTGGGCACGATCTTCACGGACCACAGCGCGGTCTGGCTGCAAGTGGCAGTGAATACCGGGGGCGGGCTGGAGAACTACGATCCGCGGGTGCCAATGACGGCGGCGCCCTATGCGCAACAGGCGCAGAACGCGGACACGCTGGATGGGGTGGACTCGACGGGCTTTTTGACGCCGGCGCACAACACGAACGCCTCGGCGCATGCGAACATCAACCTGGACGGTGCGCGGATCACGAGCGGGAAGATCAACAATTTACGGTTGAACACGGGACCGGGCCTTGGTTTGGATGCGGACACCGTGGACGGGAAGCAAG
>JAKQOG010000286.1 GCA_029565395.1 Candidatus Hydrogenedentota bacterium
CCATCGCAATACGCCCAGGATTTTAGCTCAGCCCAGAGCCTGGCTTGCACCGCAGTTGCAAACAATACCAAAGGCTACCATTTCCACTGCCCTTCTCGATACCTATTGGTCTTATTCGTCTTATAGGTCCTATTTCTCTCATTTGCCCAAACGGCCAGCGGCTAATACCCCCCTCGTTTCGCATACCCCTCGTTTCCCAGACCCTCGTTTCCCAAGGTCCGGTTCCTCAAGCCTCATGCCTCATCCTCCTCAGACCTCACAGACTTGCTCCCCCCCCTCGTTTCCCAGTATGCTATCCACTCGTGGTGAGTATAGTAGGTCCCATCTCCAGGTGGGACATCTTTCTGAACCCATCAGGGTCCAACAGACAAAAAAGGAATGATGAATGCCAAACGATAGCGAAAAAATTGCCCAAACCGTCCATAATTTGATTAAAGACACCTTTATTCCCCAGGAACCCCGCATCGATGCGAAGTCCGATCTCGAATGGCAGAAGATGCACGCCACCGGCACCCAGTTATGGTTGGATACCGGTGATATCGACGAGGCTGGCAATTTATGGGCCGCTGAGTTCTCCGCCCTGACCACCAACAACACCCTATTAAATAAAGAAGTCCAAAAAGGCATTTACGACGAACTCGTCGGCAAGGTGGCCGCCTCCATCCGCAAGGCCGTCCAGGGGATTGACGATAAAACCCTCCTGCTCGAAGTGGCCTTTGTATTAAACGCGTGGCACGGGCTCCGGCTTGTGGAACGCTTCGGCGCGAATGTGAGCGTCGAACTCCACACCGATCTCGCCCACGACATAGACCGGACCGTGGCCTATGGCAAACGCTACCACGCCATCTGCCCGGAGAAATTCATTATAAAAGTGCCCCTGACCCCTGCGGGATTCCTCGGCGCGCGTAAACTCGCCCAAGCCGGCATTACCATCAATTTCACCCTCGGTTTTTCTGCCCGCCAGAACTATCTCGCGGCCCTCCTGACCCAGCCCGGCTACGTGAACGTGTTCATGGGCCGCCTGAACGCCTTTGTCATCGACAGCAAACTCGGCGATGGCGAAAACGTCGGCGAGAAAGCCACTCTGGCCACCCAACAAGCCCTGATCGCCCTGCGGAAAGCCGGACGCACCAACTCCCACCTCATCGGCGCCAGCATGCGCGCCGGAAAACAACTCGGCTCCCTCGCCGGTCTCGACGTCTTCACCATGCCCCCGAAAGTCGCCGCCGAATACCGAAAGAATCCCCTGGCGAACGTGGTTTCCCAAGTGACCAACGATCCCGCCGTTTCTTTTGCGCCCGGCGTCTCCCTAAAAGATTTCAACGGCGGCACCCTCTGGGAGATTCCCGAAAATTTCAAAGCCAGTGTTGACGCCCTGCTCGCCAACAACCCCGACAGCCTCTGTGCCAACGCCCTTCAGGACCATTTCGAGAAAGACGGCCTCGGCGATTTCCTGCCCCGCTGGACCGATGCCGAAATCAAGGACATCACCGCCGACGGCAAAATCCCGTCCTACGCACGCTGGAAAAACCGCCTCGCCAACGGCAACCTTGGTCTTGACGCCCTCATGAACATCAGCGGCCTTTGCTCCTTCATCCAGGACCAAACCGCCCTCGACAACCGCATCAAATCCTTCTTGTAGGCAATATAACCCGGTTTTTTTTGCATACTTTCTTTCCCCTGAAAAGAAAGTAGTGCTATACTATATCCATGAGCACGAGCTTCAAGGAACTGCTGGAAAAGCACACGATTCTTGCAGCGCCCGCGCTGACGCACCAAGAAGAGGGGGACACTGTACGCTGTCTCGCCTGTGGACACCGCTGTCTCATCCGAGCCGGCCGGACTGGCATCTGCAAAGTGCGCTTTAACCAGGATGGCGAACTCCGTGTTCCCGGCGGCTACGTCGCGGGACTCCAGATTGATCCCATCGAGAAAAAGCCCTTCTTCCATGCATACCCCGGCCGCGAAGCATTGTCCTTCGGCATGCTCGGCTGCGACCTGCACTGTAGCTACTGTCAGAACTGGGTCAGCAGCCAGGTGCTCCGCGACGAACGCGCCATCGCCTATCCCCATTTCTGCGATGCACACCAGATCGTCGACATGGCCGTTCACCACGAATCCCCCGTTATGGTCAGCACGTATAACGAACCGCTCATTACCTCCGACTGGGCCATGAAAATTTTTACGCTCGCCCGCGAACACAACATCGTGTGCGGCTTCGTCAGCAACGGCAACGCCTCCCCAGAAGTCCTGGACTACCTCCGCCCCTGCGTCAGACTTTACAAAGTCGATCTCAAAACCTTCAACGACGCCAACTACCGCCATCTCGGCTGCACCCTCAAAACCGTCGTCGACACCATCCAGCGACTGAACACCATGGGATTCTGGGTCGAGATCGTCACCCTCATCGTCCCCGGATTCAACGACGACCCCAAAGAACTCCAGGACATTGCCCAATTCATCGCCAGCGTCTCCCCCAACATCCCCTGGCACGTCACCGCATTCCATCCCGACTACAAAATGACCGACCGGCCCCGCACACGCGTCCTCGAACTCGACCGCGCCTACGACGCCGGAAAAGACGCCGGACTCCACTTCGTCTACCAGGGCAATTTATCCGGCAGCGTCGGCGACCGTGAAAACACCTACTGCCCCAATTGCCACGCCCTGCTCATTGCACGCCACGGCTTCTACGTACTCGAAAACCGCATGAAAGGCAACACCTGCCCCGATTGCTCCGCCACCATCCCCGGCGTCTGGGAACCCAACCCGCCCCGCCGCTCCCCCGGCAACGGAATGCCACGCCCCATAACACTTTAAAATGTTGGCTTTTCTTTGCCTACTCTTTTTTTCTCTTGAAAAGAAAGTAGGAGGTTAACTCTTTAAAACAAACGTCACCCTGCATCTCGGGATCTGCAATGCATCAAATCCTATTGCAATCACGGTATGGTTATTCTGCAAGGCGTTGTTGGCGAGTTCGGACGGAAATTCCTTTCGGAACACCGGAGCGGCGGGTATATTCAACGAATCCACCTTTTCCACGATTCGTTCCTTGGAAACCCAATTCCCCATGCTTTGCGACGTGGCGTCGATCCAACTTTTCACTTTCGGGGCGAGTTCGACGGCATCTAAAATGAGGGTGTCTTTGGAGTAATAGACACAAAGCACCCCTGACATGAAATTTCCGTTATCCGGTGGCGCCGCATAAAACCGGATGGAATTTACAGACTCGTTTTTCCCAACGGATTCAACGTCTTTCGCCGTCAGCGTGGATATGGCAACTTCGCCAAGATTGACCAGTGTGTTTTCCGGTTCCCCCCAAAGGCGTTTCTGTGTTTCACGCTTGAAAAAACCAATATTGTCCAAGTTGCTCAGCTTTCCACCGGTACCATCCAGTGTCGCATGGGTGGAGTCGGGGTAATGACTGAATGCGCCATCCACAGGTACATAATAGTTCTCAAAAATAACCCCAACAAAATCCTCAATTAATGTCTTGGCCCTATCCTTATCCTCCAGCGAAGCGTCATTCCACAGGTATCGTGTGATCATGGCCTCGCCCTTTCCCATTTTTAGCGACCATTCATGCCATTCAGTAAGATCATCAGTATCCGGCATGGGTTCTGATAGGATTTCAAGCGATGCTTTAAACATTTCATTCCGGTATCGCAATGGGAACGACGCATGACGGTTCTTGCCCTCCTCATCCACAAATGTTTTGATGATGGAGGCCGTGTTTGTCAGATCCTTTTTCACCAATTTTCCGCTGGTTCGCGATTTCGGCCCCCAAAAGCCTGTTTGCGGATCCTGATTGTCGTAAAACCATTGGATCAGTGCCTGTTTCCATTCCGGCGAGAAATCATAGAGGTGATTTTCACCAATGACCCCTTCGCTGTTGCAGAAATTTATCAGACTTCTCGCGCATACGAAGGTCGTCTGCGGAAATTTCGTGGCGAGCCACCCTACATTGGACACATCATCCAGAAACGCCCGCAATGTGTCCGGCGTATTGATTTCATCCAAGTACTTTAACGGATATTTCAACTGAAGGGGCTGTCCGGTGTCCTTTGCCAATGCAAGAAGATGTTCCACCACATTTTCCGTGACTTCGTTGTACACGCAATAGGCATATGATTCATCGAGAAACGCCCCTGTTTTCGGATTCTGAAGATTCCGGTAAAATTCAAACTCCTCGCCCTTGTCCGCGAACTTCGGAACCTTGATTAATCCCTCTTTCTCTGCAAGCTGCGCGTGCAGGCTATTCAACCGCGAAAGCGCCGTATAAACATGCCCCCGATCCAACCAATACGCCAGACTCATCATTTTGAACTCAAAATCGGCCATGTAATAGCCCTGTTCCTGAAGTTCCCTGTTCATTCGGAACAATTCCCCCACCTGCCGTTGCGTATGGTTCTTGATACCCAAGCCAGCCCCCGCCACACCAAGCAGTACAACCACAACGACAAGAAGAACCGTTCTCTTTCGATGCCTGTAAATAAAGCGCATGCTCACCTCCAATCGAACTGACATGTGGATGTGGCGGATTTTACTCTCTCTTCATTCAATTAACCACTCGACATAATCCAGTATCGGCATCAATATCAATATCCACTTCCCAACCCCTTCCCCCCGCATTCGGGACATAATAGTAGCGCACATCCCCAAGTGGGCGTTTCTTCGGTAGATCGTATATCCACGCGAGGCGCTTTTTTCTTCCCTCTAACAGTCTTCATCACCAAAGACGATGCGCCAACAAAACGTGGTTAGAATAACAAGTGTCCCACCTGGAGATGGGACCTACTATCACGACACTTCTCTTTTCTAAACGGTATTCAATTCTCACATGAAAACAGTAGCGCCGAAATCCGTTCGGCGCTAAATTTGTATGTGTTGAAGGGCTTTCGCAAACAAAAAAGGACAAAAAGAACACAAAGGACCAAAATGACGCGGAAGATGAACACGGACTACTATGAACTTGCAAGGACCCTTGAGAAAATCACTCCACGTGAGTGGGGCCGGAGGAGAGGCGGCTGTCGAGGGCGCGTTTTCGTGCGGCCATGATGCGTTCGGCGATTTTTCTGACCTGGAGCCGTACCCAGCGGCTGGTCTGGCTGCCTTCGGAGAAGTCGGCGGGGCCGTATCCGTCGATGCGGCCTTGTTCCTGGAGGGCGACGACTTGGGCGAAGCGTTCGTCGGACCGGGCGTCGTACACGGCATAGGCGAGGCCGCCGTGTTTGCGCATGACGGAGAAGCTGGGGATGTCGCTGGGGCCGTCGGCGATGTAGATCATGTTGCGGATAGGGACGCGGCGTTCTTCTTCGGGGATCATGTCGTTGACGGTTTTTCCTTCGAGCTTATTGACACCTTTGTTGATCTCGAAGATAGCGCGGGTCTTGGTGGTGTTGTCGAGGAGCGCGGCGATCTGGGTGATTTCGCCGGGGCGGGGTTCGCCGGAGAGGTCCGCGCCGGGCAAGGCGGGGGCTTCGATGAATTCGGAGGCCCAAATCCCGGATAGGCTGGGGGCGATGGCGGAGCCGCGGATCATTTCGGCGAGGCCGGTGCTGACGACGTAGTGTTCGAGGCGGAGGTCGCCTTCCTGAAAGGGCGGTTCTTCGAGTACCAAGCCCAATTGGGAGAAAAATTCGGGAATGCCGGGATAGAATTCGATGGCGGCGCCGAGTTCGCGGAGCCGCGCATTGCTCAGGCCTTTCATGCGTCCTTCTTTGACGTAGGTCAGGAGGTGTCCGAGATAGCAGGTGTCGTGCTGGACCTGGATACCGGCACGGGCATAGTACGCAGGCAGTGCATGGACCTCGCGCCAGAACGCGGCCTCATCGACGCCATAGGCCTTGAACAAAGGGGTTTGCATGTATTGCGGGGAAAGGGTTTTATCGAAATCCCAAATAATGGCGATAATGTTTTGCAGGAAGAGTCCCTTCTCCGGCATGAGCGAATCCTTCACGCTGTTGTTCCCGCGAACATAGCAGGTTGCGGGAAGGAAAACAAGAGAACAGGGGGATTGGGAGGACTGGGAAGACTGGGAAGACTGGGAAGGGTTTGATACCGATACCGATACCGATAGCGATAGCGATACCGATACCAATAGCGATACCGATAGCGACTGGTGGCTGATGGCTGACCGCTGATAGCTCTTCGATGCCCGAAACCCAGCATTCGCATGGTATACTCGGCGGTATGGTCTACGAGGAACAACGTTCGTGGGTGAAGCAATGGCGGAAAATAGCAGAAGCCCAATGGGACTTCTGAGAAGGCTGGCATGCATTATCAGCCTGCTGGTCTTTATATGTTCGCTATTCACGGTAGTGGCGTCCATCGCGTTGTTGTTATTCGGAAGTTTGCCGCTGGGATTATCGCAAGGGCTTCGCGTGAGGGTTGCTCTTTTTGCGTTGATAGCCATAGTAAGCGGCGTGGTGTTAAAAAAGTGCCTGTCCATTCCCCAAATTTCCCATTCTGATACTCCGCAATCCGCAATCCGCAATCCGCAATCTCCGGGTTCTGGGATACATCACCTCATGTTCATCGCGGGCCTCCTATTTGCAGCCCTGCTCGTGTTTCCCCATCTCGATGTATATCCTTGGGCCGCGCCGGATGAGATGCATCATCTCGTGGTGGCAAAAAATCTGTCGGTGCACGGAGAATACGCGTCGGGGAGTCCGGAACGCGGATTTAAACGGTTTGACGCGTACGATTCCGTGGGTCCGGCGGTGATTGTGCCGGTAGCGTTGGCCTTTAAGGTGTTAGGGGTATCCGTGTGGTCCGCGCGCATGGTGATGGCCCTGTATTTCCTGGCATTGTGCATTGCGGCGTATTGGTTCGTAAAACCCGCGTTCGGAAACGTTGCGGGACTTATCAGCCTGTTTCTGGCACCCATGGCGTTTTCGTCGATTTACCTGGGCCGCACCCTGTATGGAGAAGTGCCCGCGTGGTGTTTTCTTCTACTGGGCTTGAGCGTCTGGCGGTGTGCGCTTCAGCCGGGAAAATATTGGCTCGGACTTCCGGCGGGAATTTTGTTCGGTTTGGCGATATTGTGCAAAGCCATTCTCGTGTTGGCGGCATTTCCAGCGCTCGGAGTGTGGGCGTTTGACCGTCTTTCGCATAAACGCCTGGGCTGGATTACGGTAGTGTTGCCCGTGATTGGCGCGGCTGGGATGGTGGGCGGCTGGCTGGGCATTGTAAGGTGGTTTGGCAGTTCAAGCGGCACGACAGGCGGCACATGGGGGTTATATCAGCATTATCTGCTCTTTGGGCTGGCCCCGGCGTGGCATGAGTTTCAGAAAACCCTGATGATGTATCCTTTAACGCATTTGGTGTTGCTTGCGGCCATCCTCTCCATCCTCACGATCCCATTTTTCCTGCGTTATGACCCGCCCACGGTATTTTTGATGTTGTGCGCCGGTTTCTTTGCCTATTGGTGGCTTTTTTTCACGCCTGGCCAGCTTCCACGGTATCTCTGGTATTGCTATGTCACGGCGGGGATATGCCTGGGCATCAGTTTGCGTTTGTTTCTGGCACAGGGCCGCTGGCTCACGTTGCGCGTGATCACGGCAGTGGTTCTTGTGTTGCCGTTTCTATCCTGGACCGGCCATCAGGCGAAAGAAGTCTATACGAACAAGGAAATGCGCGCGGAGACGGCGCTGGCCCAGTATATTTCCGGACTTCCCGCCCATGCGAAGATTGCCACGACATTTCCGCCGTTATGTAATTCCCTGCTTTTCCTGACAGGGCGGATAGTGGATGCGGGCGATCCCCAGAATGCGCTTCTCGCCACGTATGACCTGGTTATCCACCGGGAACCAGTTTCTTCCATATCCTCCCCGGAAGAACGGATTGGCCCCTATATTTTGGTGAAAAATTCTGATAAGCTCTTGCAACAATCGAAACAACCCTGAGAATGAAATAGACATGAATTCCGTATCGATATTTTACCCCTGTTACAACGACTGGGGCACGATGGGCAGCATGATCATGCTCACGGTGCAGACGGCGGAACGGCTCGGGCTGGACTACGACATCACGATAGTCGATGACGGGAGCGAGGTGCATACGCTGGCGCTATTGGACGAAATCGAAAAGACCTATCCGCAGGTGCGCGTGGTCCGGCATGAGAAAAACCGCGGCTATGGCGGCGCACTGCGGTCCGGGTTTGCCGCCGCCACAAAAGAATGGATTTTCTATACGGACGGCGACGCGCAGTATGACGTGCGCGAACTGGAAGTGCTGCTTCAAAAAGCCTCGCCGGAGGTGGACGTGGTGCAGGGATTCAAGATCACGCGGCATGATCCCTTGCACCGCATCATCATCGGACGGATATATCATTGGTTCGTAAAAACCGCGTTCCTGCTCAACCTCTGCGACGTGGATTGCGACTTCCGGCTTATCCGGCGGTCAGTTTTCGACAAGATCACTCTTATAAGCGACAGCGGGGTGATCTGTTGCGAGATGATGGCCAAAATCCAGCGGGCGGGGTTCAGAATCGTGGAAGTGCCGGTGAACCATTACGAACGCGCGCACGGGAAGTCCCAGTTTTTTAATTTCCGGCGCATCGCCCGCACGTTGTGGCAATTGAGCGGGTTGTGGCTCCGGCTGGTGGTGCTGAAGAAAACGATATGAACCGTGAAGAATACGAGCGGATGTACCGGGTGGAAGACACCCATTGGTGGTATCGATCCCTGCACGCGTTGGTAGAGGATTTTTTAGGAGCTTATCCGCCTCCCCCTCCGTCCGCAAATCAACACCGGCCCGCCTCCCGTGCGCTGATTGACATCGGTTGCGGAACCGGCGCCCTCCTCAATCAACTTGATCGGCACGGGCAGGTGTTTGGAATTGATCTCGCGCCGGAAGCGCTTGCGTGCTGCAGAAAGCGCTCACGTACACGGCTGGCGCAGGCTTCCGCCATGGCATTGCCTTTCCCGGCGGAGAATTTCCAGGCGGCCTTCATGATGGATGTGTTGTATCACCTGAATGTGGCCGATCCCATGACGCCTCTGCGGGAAGCGCACCGCGTGCTTCAACCCGGCGGCCTGCTTTTTGTGAATGTGCCGGCATATGCATGGCTCTATTCGTCACATGACCACGCGGTGCATACGGCGCGGCGGTTCACCCGGACACAACTCGTAGAGTATTTGCAGCAAGCGGGATTTGAGGCGGTGCGAATCAGTTATTGGAACAGCCTGCTTTTCCCCATTGTGGCGGCGGTGCGGCTGGCACGGAAATGGATGCCCAACCGGGGTTCCGATCTGCCGGAAGAGGGCGGCAGCGCGTTGAATACACCACTGTTGTTCCTGTTGTCAGTAGAGAGGTTCTTGATCCGGCGCTGTTCACTGCCCTTTGGGCTGTCTATTTTTGCGGTGGCGGAAAAACAACTTTCTTTCTCCTCAGAAGAAAAGAAAGAAACAAAGAAAAGCCAAGATTAATCGGCAAAAAGCGGAGAATTCATTCTTCCTGAAGGCGGCGGACTTCTTCGCCAACGAGCAGAGCATGCGCATCGGCGAGCGCGGCAGGTATCTTTTTGGCATGAGGCGAATAGCGCAGGCATTTGCTTAAATCATGCCGGTCCAGATTTTCCGCTTTGGTGCCGGGGAACCACGAACCGCCGTTACCCAGCAGGTTGTAGCGCATCTTGCCATACTCGATCATGTCGAAGGCCAGCGCGAGATTGCGCAGCCGCAGAATGGCTGGAATATTAATTCCGCCGGGGGTTTCGTGCCATTCCGGAAGGCCGCGCTGCCAGGTTTCCACCCACTCCTTTCCGAACACATCCATCATGGCGTCTTCGAGCCGTTCGAGGATGGGATCGATCCATTCATGCACCCGATCCAGCTTTTCCACCGTTTCAAGATGAAGCGTGAAATCGTCCGGACGGCTCACCCCACAGCTTAGTGTGTGCACTTCGGGATGGGAGAGACAAAACAGGCCATTGAACACCATCGGATGCAGCGGGGCGCAAAGTTCCGTGAGTTTGGCGGGCGGCGAATACAGCATGCCTCCTTTGTCGTTGGGGCTGATAATCAAAACGCCCATATCGCGTCTCGCGGCTTCCTGAACGGCGGGCCAGTTGTCTTGAAAGATGTAATACCAATGCAAATTCACATACTCGAACGCGCCCGTGCGGATCGTTTCCAGGATCACATCCGTGGGGCCGTGGGTGGAAAATCCGATGTGCCGGATGCGCCCGGCGCGTTTCCACCGCAGCGCCTGGTCCATGCAGACCAGTGTGGATTCCAGCGAGGCGTCATCATTCACACCGTGGAAAGCGAACAAGTCGATGTAGTCTGTCTGCAAAAGGGCCATGGATTTTTCAAAATTGGCGATGAATTTTTTTACGTCCTTATCCGGCCCCACTTTGCTCTGAACAACGATATCGCTGCGTTTTAATGTTGGCAGGATTTTCCCGAGTTGATATTCGCTCGTGCCATACCCGCGGGCGGTTTCGAAATGCGTGATGCCCAGTTCGAGCGCCCTGTGCACGCAGGCCTCCACATTTCGCTGGCTTTCGCCCGGCACGGGCTCAGTATCCGTCCAACTGTGTTGAAAACGCATGCACCCGCAACTGATTACCGGGAGTTCCAAGCCCGTTTTGCCAAACCGCCGATACTGCATACCCCAGCCTCCTTGAGAATTCATTCCCCTGCATCATTGCACATTCGGCCCGGAACAGCAACTTTAAATCCCTGGAACGGGATATTCACCTGTCCTTCCACGCCCATTATTTTTGGGGTTTTCTGGATTCAAATCCCTGCACCAAGGCCAGCAGATCGTCTGGTTTAAAGGGTTTCAGGAGAAAACCGTCCGCGCCGCATTCGTGTACTTTGTTCATGGTTTTATCGACCGGCTTTGCGGTTACAATGTATACGCGGATCCCCGCGAGGGCGCCGTCGCTCTTGATGCGTTCGCAGGTTTCCCATCCATCGATGCCGGGCATGGCGATATCCAACAAGACCAGCCAATACTCGCCGCTGCCTACCAGTTCCAGCGCATCTTCGCCGGTGGCGCATTGGTTCGTGCTATACCCTTCATTTTCCAGGCAGCGTGAAATAAAGGTGACGATCTCGGGGTCGTCATCCACGATAAGCACCTTGTCTCCCAACTGTTCGCCTGCGGAGACGCCTTTGCTGAGAGCATAATGAATTCCACTCAGCAGCATGCTTTTCCGGAATCCACGCCGGATGCGGCCCGCCACATCCATTTGGTATTGGTGATAGAGTTGGTCGTCGTTCGTCAACAAGATAATGGGAATATTCCCGGCGGAAGGATCGGAAAGGATCTCTTCCATGACAACGCTGCCCAGGGGTCCCGCTTCCGTGTCCACCAGAATGCAATCGGGGGAATAGCGATTGGCCAACGATACGGCGACGGAGGGATAGGCGGCATGAATCACATCCATCCCCTCTTCCAGGAGCATATTTCGCAATTGAGAATTAAGCGCTCGATCCTGGGTGACAATTTCGACCAACAAATGGGTCTCCGCAGGCGTGGTCAACTTGGGCTCCTCGCCCGCCACCCGCCGCTGGACTCCGCTCAACGGCAGGGAAAACCGGAACTTAGACCCCTTCCCCAGTTCACTGGTCACCGTGATCCGGCTTCCATGCAGGCGCACAATATCTTGGGCTATCGCCAGGCCAATTCCCGTGCCGCCATATTTGCGCGTGGACGAACTGTCCACTTGATAGAATCGCGTGAAGATTTTATCCAATGCGTCTTTTGGTATTCCGATCCCCGTATCAATCACCGCCACTTCCACGGTGGATTCCGTCATGCGCATTTCAATGGCGACTTTACCCCCGCTGGCGTTAAATTTAACGGCATTGGAGAGGAGATTATTAAAGACCTGCCCCATTTTCCCCTTATCACCTTCGACTAAAACCGCCTCTTCCGGCGCCATGAGCTGGAGTTCGATGCCCCTCCCATCCGCGACAGGCTGAACGATTTGCAGGCTGGTTTTGGCGCAATCGACCAAATCGAAGGCATCAAACATCATCTCTTCCGCGCCCCGGTGCAGGCGCGAGAAATCAAGGAGATTTTCAATTAAGGTGACGAGTTTTTCGATGTTCCGCAGGCTGATGCCCAAATATTCCTGTTGAACTTCATTGATGGGCCCGACTTTCCCGTTCAAAATCATATCGGTATACCCCATGACGGCAACCAGGGGCGTACGCAGTTCATGAGAGACATTGGAGAGCAGATTGGTTTTCATTTCATCCAAGGTCTTGAGTTCTTCATTCATTTCATGAAGTTTTTCGCGGGCCTCCGTAACTTCTTCCAAAGATACCTGAAGGTTTTCCAGCAGTTCGGCGTTGCGGATGGCGACGGCGATATGGGGGGTGAGTTGTTCCACCACTTCGATTTCATGCCGGGTGAATCCGTCCGGCATCCGCGCGCCGAGATTAAGTGAACCTAGAATGCGGCCCGACGCATACAGCGGTGCACAAAGGCAGCTTTGAATCTCGTTAGGGAATTCCACCGCGAAGGGATTGTCTCCGGCACGGAGATTTTCCACGACCAGGCAGCGGCGTTCGCGGACTACCCAGGCCAGACAGCTTTCTCCCAGGGGATGAAGATCTTCCGGCGTGTTTTCTCTTCGGGGTTCCGGCCAGTACTGCTGGGTCCGAAAACTGTCTTCTTCCTGTCCCAACATGGAGACCGACGCGAAGTCAAACTCCATCAGCCGCCGCACTTCCATCACAATGCTTTCACGAACCCGGCCCGCTTCCAGACTGGAATTGATGACATTCGTGATTTGGTTGATGGCGCTGATGCGCTCTGAGCGTTCCCGGGATTCCTGCTCCAAACGGACGTTCTGGGTGACATCGCGGAAGGTGCCCTCTGCGCCAATGACGTTGCCGTCGTCGTCCAGCATGCTGCTGGCGGAGATTTCAACGCAGATGGTTTTAGAACCGGCTGTTTTGACCCAAACGCGCGTATGCTCGACAAAGCGCCGCCGCGCCAATTCTCCGGCAAGGCGCGAATAGTCCATTTCGACCACGAACATTTCACGGAGGCTGGCCCCGTGCGCGTCCTCGGGGCGCGCAAATCCCAGTATTTCGGCGCCGGCAGGATTGACAAGAATCAGAGTCCATTGATTATCGACTTGATAAATGCCGTCGCGCATGGAGGTAATCAGGCTGCGGTATTTCTCTTCTGATTCCTCCAACTGCCGGATGTTCTGCCGCAATACCGCGGCCATTTTATTAAAAGAAACCGCGAGTTCTTCGATCTCATCGCCCGTGTTGATCTTCAACTTCAGGTCGAGGTCGCCCTGGCGGATGATCTGGGCGCCTTCATTGAGCAAGGCAACGGGCCGAATGATGTTGCTGTTAACAATCCGGTAGCCGATGATGCAGAAGAATCCGATGGCGATGCTGCTGACCACAAGGGTAATCACCGCCCCCAGGTTGATGTTGGCGAACACATCCGAAACCGGGCGGTATACAATGAAATAGAGACCTATCCCCGGGAACAGTCTCTGGTACGCCATCAGGACCGGCCGCACCAGCCCATCCGCGGAATAGCGCCACAGGAAAAAGGAATCGCTGTCTTTATCGGGCGACCGGATAAGCCGGTCACTGAGTCTCGGATCGACTTTATCATACCCTAACGACAGCGCTTTGCCGTTGGCTTGTTTCGATGCCGAAATGCAAAACTTCCGGTCGGCGCCCAAGTACACCACTTGATAGTTGTTTACATCCACTTCTCCGGGACGGTTGCGCACGCCGCCGAGGGAAAAATCCAACAGATCCTGCACGTCCTGAATTTCCAAAAGAAACCCAATGCACTGGCCTGTTTCAGGATCAGTAACGGGGGCGCATAAATAGGCGACATAGCGGTTTTCCGCTTCAATGAACGTGAAATCGGTAAAGCTGGCTTTTTCAATTTTCCCCAGCCATTCCGGATGATACTTGTTTGCCTCCTCTTGCCCCCCCGTACTCCCCACCAATCGTCCATCGCGATCATACATAAGGAAAACCGACTTCAATTCACCAGAATTTTCAGCTTTCCTTTGCAGGCGTTTTAGAATGGGGGGTAGATCCTCCGCGGAAACCGGATATTTTCGAAGCACCCGGGTGATTTCGCTGTCCTGGGCGGCGCGGCTGATCATTATCAACCGCCCCTGCACGGCCAATCCTATGCCTTCCGCTGTTTTACGCGCCGCCGTGGATTGATTCTGCTGGGTGGCAATCCACTGCCCTTCCCGTGCAAAGACATACCCAATGGTCAATGCAAGGGTCATGGGCACTATGCCCACCCACAGGATGGAGCGAAAGAATTTGCGCTCTATTCCGCCATAGGCCGGCCGTTTACGCATAAGGTATCAGCCCAAAGGCCAAGGCTATTCGATCACCCGGCCCCGGCCAATCAGTTCACGGACCTTTTCCAGCAATTGGTCCACTTTAAATGGTTTAGCGAGGTATTCATCCGCGCCACACGCGAAGATACGTTCAATATCCCGCTCTTTGGTCAGGCACGTCACCGCCATAATGGGGATGCTGCGGGTCAATTCGTTTTCACGCAACGCCTTGCTCACTTCAAACCCATTGATCTCCGGCATCAGGAAATCCAGGAGAATGAGATCCGGACAAAGCTGCGCCGCTTTCAACCCGACCTCTGTCGCATTACTCACCTTGATCAGTTCAAATCCTTCATCGGTGAGAATTTTTTCCATGAGCGACAGGGCGTCTGGGTCGTCATCCACCACCATGACACGTTTCTTCGAAGGACCTTTATCCCGCGGAAACATGTCATATTTTTCACGGAAACGGTCCAGGTCTTCTTCTAAAATGCGATAGTGCCCTCCGGGGGTGCGGGAGGCTTTTATCAGACCCTGCTTAATCCAGTTTTTAATGCTATGGTGCGTGACATGACAAATCTTCGCCGCCTCAAACGTTGTATACGCTTTTTGTTCCCGATCAGCCACAGCTTCATTCTCCTTATCGGTTTGATACTTCGTTGCTACTTGTATTTCGTCCGAATATTTCGCAGTTCGCGCCACCCTTAGCCGCCGGGTGTCATAATTCGCACCTTTCTCGGCCTGTCGAACTGATTATAACGCGTTAATTGTCAAGGAGTCAACTACTTCCTGACATATATCGCCTTTTTCGCTTTTCGTGTGTCCGGTTCAAGAGACATTTTCAGGGGATTTCCCCTTACAGAACCACTTTTACTCCTTGGAAGGAAGCGTTGGGAAAACACCTGGAAGGGTTTCTGAATCATAGCAAGAGTTCTTGGACACGCCGGACAGTATCCAGTTCCATTGTCTCTAATCCGGTTACGAGTAATTCGAGTTGCATGGGGTAGACTCCAGCCCCCAGTCTATACGCAACACACCAGATACATACGACACATAGAAATCCACCCAGTAAAATTCCAAAATATCTTCGGATAAGCGAAAAAAAGATGGCACGGCGCATAGCGGCGAATCCCTGGAGGTTTTCCGGGGCGGGTTTTGACATGCCGTATAACGCCAGAGCAGGATACGCCAACCCAAAGAGGACGAGAAAAGTGAAGAGGCCATACCATAAGCCTGTGACGATATGCAGGGGGTAAGCGGAAACAGGCTTGCTGGTTTGGAAAAGGGAAAAGAGGGCCAAATATACGAGAAACATGCACAATCCGGCCAATAGCATGCCTTTTCCAAGGTGGGTATGGGGAACCACCCAGGTTTTCCGGTCAGTGCGCATGAGCCGTCCCGTACCGAGTGCGAGGAGGTAAATGATCAATAAAATGGAGACGGTATTCGCGCTGAGGCGCAAGGGTTGAACATATAAACGGCGGTCGTTTTCGATGCGTTGAGCACGCGTGTTTTCAAAGGACTTAATGTCATTCAAAGCGGCTTTGATACGCACTTCCTTCTCGAGCAGCGCTGTTTCCACGGCGCCATGGGCCATTTCGTTGATTTGTTTGCGCACCTGCAAAACATCGAGTTGAATTTGAAATCCCGCCATGGCTTGGGGAGTGCCAAGGTTCGCGGGATCCGACAACCGGTCTCCCACGAGTTTTTCCCCCATTCCTTGAAGGCGATCCATCCAGGAATCCCAATCCCCCAGGCGTCCCGCTTCTATTTGGGGCCGTGCACGCCCGATGAGCAAGTTTTTAAACTTGTACAGGGGCGCGCAACACAAGTCGGCAATATCCCTTCGGAGTTTTGTGTAACAAACGCCGGAACGCGGCAAGCTGGAGTGCCATAGGGGCTGAGGAAACAAGACGGGCGCGCCGCTGCTATTGGTGCGCGCCACCAATGCCAGAACCTCGCTCAAATCTCCATCTTCGGGCATGGATAATGCCAGGGCGGCGGCTTCCAGATATCGCGGCAATGCATTTTTGGGAAGTTGGATTCCGGCTTCGCGGAATCGCTCCCGCGCTTCCTTGTATTGACCCGCCAGAAACAGCCGGCATCCATATTTTATTATGAGAAAAGGATTATTGGGGTTTGATTTATAGGCTTCCTCATACCGGGACAGGATGACATCGCTTTCTTCAATGGACGCCAAGGCCTCCAGATATTTCGGTGTCTGACCGTTGTCACGTTTGACCACATTTCGCAGAATGGCGCGCGCGGAGTCTATCGGCAAAGTCAATGCCATGCGGTATTGGCTCTCCAGCATGCTGAAGCGAAGGTATCCCTCTGCAAACCACATGGAAAATGCGAAAAAGACGCAGGCGGCCACGGCAAACCGGAAGGCGCGCCGGGAACGCCGGGCGCCTGCGGGATCTCCGGCAAACTCTTGCACCGGAATTTCTCCCGAAGGATTAAGGCTCACCGTTTTGCTCCCATCAGTTGGCGGGCGATCTTTTTACCCTCTTCCACACCAGGTTGATTAAACGCATCGATCCCGTACAATTTCCCGGCCATGGCAGTTTCCACCTCCAGCATATACATCAGTTGGGCCACGGTACAGGCATTCACCTGGGGCACAAGAATCTGCATTACCGGCCGCTTGCTTATCTGGAGGGCATCCACGGTCCCCTTCAATTCCGCAGCCATCAACCGGTTCATACTTTTGCCACGCAAATAAGCCACCTGAGGCAAAAATCCAAGCGCATGCGGGATCTTCATTGTCTGCTTGGACTGAGATTCCTTAATAACAGTGAACACCTTATTGTTGGGACCTTCGCGGAACAACTGAACCTGGGAATGTTGGTCTGTAGCGCCCAAGGCTTTTATGGGCGTTTGACCGGCGAACTCTTCTTCTTGCGTAAGGGGGTGGACCCGAATCTTACCCAGACTTTCCGCCCATAGTTGCCGGAACCAATCGGCGACATCCCGGAAAGCGTCAGAATAGGGCATCATCACCGTCATCGTCTTGCCCTTCTTCGTATCGAGCAGGTATTGCACCGCGGCGCGCAGATAGGCTGGATTATCAAAGAGACTTGCCTTGGAACAACGTTTGTCCATGGCGGCACAACCATCGCATAACTCTTTCAGATCCATCCCAAGCATGGCGGCGGGAAACATTCCCACAGGGGAAAAAACGGAGAAGCGCCCACCCACATTCAGTGGAATCTCCAACGTATGGAGGCCATATTTTTTCGCAATTGGATGGAACAGGTTGTTCTTGTCGAGCTTTCTCTTCCCCGTCTTGGGATTGGTGGTGAGCACCACGTGATCTTTGACGGCGCGTTTGTCCATTTTTTTTTCGATAGCGTGGATAATGATCATTAATTGAGTGATGGTTTCGGCCGTCTCCCCCGATTTGGAGATAGCATTAAACAGCGTTGACTCCAGCGGACACATTTCCAACATAGCAGCAAAGGTTGCCGCATCGATATTGTCCATGACAAACAAGCGAGGCTGTCCATTCCGGGACTCCCGGCTGAGCAGATTATAGTAAGGAGGCTTTAAAGCGGTCTGCAGGGCGATAGTCCCCAAAGCAGAACCGCCAATACCCAACACTACTACATTCTCATACTCAAAAGAAGAAAAGTGGCGCGCTGTTTCCTTCACATGGTTGAACGCCTTTTTGTTTTTATACAGATCGTAAAACCCATACTTTCCGGTCTTGCGCTCTTTTTTCATCTCCTTGTGGGCCTTAAGAACCCGCTGTTCCAGGTTCTTCAATTCTTCCACCGTCACGCCATGCAGTTCTCCCACTGCCGCAGATTGAGCCCCTTCAATATCAATTTGAATATCATCTTGGTGCATTGCTGCTTTTTTCTCCATGTGAAGTCTTCCTGATGTTGGAACTCCCGCGTTTACATTGTTTCCTGAAGGCCGGGTGCGGGCTTGCCAAAGAATTCCGCCAGGACCGTGGAAACGTCCCGTTGAGGTCCCTTCACGATGCGCACGTCGGGCAGCGATTCCAAAAACGCTTTCCCATAATGCCGGGTTACAATGCGCCGATCCAGCACTAGAATCACGCCGCGGTCGGTTTTCCGGCGAATCAGGCGGCCAAATCCCTGGCGAAACTTCATAACCGCCTGCGGCACATAATACTGCATGAACGCATTGCCGCCGGCCGCTTCAATCGCTTCCGCGCGCGCCTCCAGAACAGGTTCCGTAGGAACCCTAAACGGTAACCGGGTGAGTATAACACATTGGAGCGCCTCTCCGGCAACGTCGACCCCCTCCCAGAAACTGTCTGTGGCAAATAGCACGCTGGCGGGATCGCTCCGGAACCGATCCAGGAGTTGGGTGCGGGTGGCATCGCCCTGACGCAAAGGCATGCTGCCGGCCTCGCGCAATTCGCTTTCCAGACGGGTGTACGCGTAATCCAGCGTGTAAAAGGAGGTGAACAACACCAGGGCATGCCCACCTGTGATCCGGAGGGTTTGCCGGATATTTTCCACGCTGGCGTCAAGAAATGCCTTGTCATCGGGATTCGGCAGGTCACTGGGCAGGCATAACATGGCCTGTTCCTGAAAATTAAAGGGAGAATCCAAAATAAGCGACTGAACGCGTCCCGGTTCGATTGAATCAAGCCCAAGCCGGCCAAAAAGATATTCAAACTGTTGTTGTACCGCCAACGTGGCCGAGGTGATAGCCACGGTTTTTAATTGATTAAACACCCATTCCGCCAACGGTTTTCCCACATGCAGGGGGCAGCGCGCCAATTTGATGAATTTATCATTCTTGGCATCAATTTCGATCCAACGGACGGTATTACCCTGCAAGGTTTCACTGGTGATTTCCGACAATACATTGGCGACGTTTTCCATCCGCATCGCATAGGCGTTCAATTGCAGCATTTCCACCTGCAGCGGGGACTCCGGTCCATTGGGTTCCGAAGGAACGGTTTTAAGCGCCTTGAGCAGGGAGGCGCAATGACGGACTACCATGCGAATATCTTCTACGGCAGGGAGAATATATACCTGATGCGCCTCACGCACCACGGGGTCTCTTAGAACGGCCTCCGTTAAACGCCATTTGATGTCGCGCCCGATTTGACCGCATTTTTCCGCCGCTAAGGAGCGCAACACGCCAAAAGCGGACAAGATGGCTTCTCGGCACACCGCCAAGGCAGGCAGCAATTGCTCCTCGATGAGCTTTAATATGGCCTCATAGTCCTGGATGGGCAGCCGTTTGCAGTCTTTTGTCAGCCGGATTTTGAGATAGGGAATCAATCCCCGTTCTTTACCTCGCTCCAGGCGGAAAAAACGCCCCAGAGAGGCCAATGCCCCCAACTTGGTGGCGGAGACTCCAAAATACTCCGTGGCGGATTCCTCAATGCTGTGGCCTTCATCGAAAATTACGCGTTTGTATGCAGGGAGCACGGCCAAGGCGGAAAAATCCCCTGTTTCCTTCTTGATTGCCACGTCCGAGAAGAGCATGTGATGATTGGCAACAACCAGATCGGCCTTCGCCACAGCCCGGCGGGCCTTCCATACAAAGCACTTTTTCTGATTCGGGCATGCGCCCATGGCGCAGGTGTCCGCTTCCGAACAGACCCGTTCCCATAACTCACGTTCCGGCACAAAGGGCAAGTCGCTTAGGCTGCCATCCTCTGTTTTTTCGGCCCACTCCGCCAGCGTATTGATCTGTTCCTTGGCGTGTTCATCATCAAACAACGAGGCTTCGGAAAACGCCCGCTCCAGCTTGCGCAGGCACAGATAATTTCCCCGGCCTTTTACCAGGCATGCGGTGAACGGCTGTTTCATGCATTTTTGGAGCAGCGGGATATCCTTAAAAATAATCTGTTCCTGGAGGTTGATCGTGCGGGTGGAAATGACAATGCGTTCTTTATTCCGGATGGTCCAGATGGCCGCGGGAATAAGATAGGCCAGCGTCTTTCCCACGCCGGTGGGCGCCTCCACCACCGCAACGCCGTCCCGGTTGAAGGCATCGGAAACCGCCTCCATCATTTTCCGCTGTTGAGGGCGCACCTCAAAATGCGGCAGGGCCCGGGCCATGGCGCTGTTGGGGGCCAGAAAACGGTCCAACTCCTCCTCATTGAGCCATTCCACCTGTTTGGGGAGAAACGGCTCTATGACGACATACACCCGCTCCGCGGCATTGTCGATGATATACATGCCATGCCCATGGGCGCTGAACATCGAGGCGAGGTCCAAATCGGCTTCACTGGGAATCAACCCCCCGGAGGGATGATTGTGAATCACCACTTCCCGGACATCCAGCACCTCGAATAGCGCGGGCACCGTATTTTCATTGCCCCGCGCACAGACCCGCACCTTGGCCACCCGCCCCACGCTGTCTAACGTCCCGGCAAAAAACACCTCGCACCCACCCGCATCGCGGATCGCCTTTTGCAACTGACGCACTGCCTCCGGGGTAACACGATTGGAGATGTCTTCGCCTAAGATTTCACTCAACTCTAATACCCCGTTGCAGAATATATTCGGCAAAACCACCACGTTCTGGCTGTTTCAAGGCGCTAACAGAAAATAAATGGGTTTCCACATCAGACCCCACTTCCATCATTACGGAAGCCATTGCCTTGGCGCGTTGCCGGATATCCCACTCATCAATTCCTTCCATAAAGGCGGCCACGTCTATGTCGCTCCATTGATCGGCTCTTCCTTCTACATGTGAACCAAAAACATACGCAGCACGCACACGCCCCAAACGGCCAAGCGTTTTCACTGCCGCCAGTGCTTTGCCTCTCACCTCTGCATCGAGAACAGCCATTGAATAATTTCCTCAGTCGCATGCATGGTTTCACCAGCAATAGAGTGCGTTACAGCGCCACTACCATGTTCAATCTCCTCGGGATAACGCGATTGAATATAATAAGCAGACAATTCAGCTAAAAATTCGGATTCTTTTGGGGGCAAATTAATACCCGCTAGTTCCGACAGGCGTAACAAGTTATGAATCCGTGGCGGCATTTGACCTGTTTGCTGTGAAATTACAGCCTTTAACGCTTTTTCCACAGCTTGTTGACAGCAAAAAAGAACATATCGATACCGGCCTGATTCTAACATCGCAGTGGCGGTGTCCAAATCATATCGAGATTGATCTACCCAATGCTGTACTGATTCACCCATAACACTAAACCTTCATACATAAAATCAGACTATAATGCGCCAACGATAACTTGTCAATTTTGTCCATGATTAACTCACACTAAAATGCGCTGTTTCAACACAAAATTTACGTCTGACCACTTTTTTCGCCTATTGTGATGGTTTGACAACCCTGATTTTCTATTGTATAATTCAAATGAATATTTTAATTATACGTTAGAACACATGGAGGAATACGCCATGAAAGACCGGCGGCGGGGCGAGGACACGAAAGAACGGGTCCTAGAGGAAGCCTGTAAGGTGTTTGCCGAGAAAGGCTACCGGGATGCCACTCATGCCGAGATTTGCCGGCGTGCAGGCACGAACGTGGCAGCCATCAATTACTACTTCGCATCCAAGGAGAGCCTGTACCGGGCTGTTTTTGCACACTTGACCCAGAAGGTGGAACGTCTCTATCCCTTGGACGGGGGATTCCCTGTAGATGCTCCTCCGGAGACGCGGCTTCACGCGTTTATCCACGCCCATCTCAGCCGGATGTTCGATCCGGTGCTTCTTGGGGATCTCCACCGGATCCGGATGGCGGAGATGTTCGACCCCACGGGGTTGCTGGAGGATTTGCTGGCCAGTCAATTATCCCATGACCGGGAAATAGTCCAAAAGATACTTCGCGCGCTTCTGGGTCCTGAGGCTTCACAGCGAGACGTCGATTGGTGCGAAATGAGCATCGTGGCCCAATGTTTCATAGGCGCTCCCGGTCCGCCTCATAAGGGTCCGAGGGATATCTTCGGACTCCATGCGGCTGAGGTGGACCGCCTTGCCGGCCATATCCTGAAATTCTCGCTGGCCGGCGTGACGGCCATTCGCCAGAAAAGCAATGATGTGAAAAAACGCGAACACAACACGATTGGGAATACACAATGACTGATTCACACACGGAACAAAGCATGGATGTTGCCAAGACGCTTGGGTTGGATAAATCCCGATCAAAAATACACCGCCTCAGAAATTTTCTGTTCTTCCTGATCCTCATTGCGGCGGGAACAGCTTCGGTTTTGTACTGGCGCACGAACGGTACTGATAACACAGTGAAGTACGAAACAAAGCCTGTGCAGCGCGGAAACCTGGTGGTAACCATAAGCGCAACCGGCACACTGGAACCGATCAAGCAAGTGGACGTCGGCATTGAAGTATCCGGAACCATCAAGACGGTGGAAGTGGATTACAACGATCACGTGGAAGTTGGTCAGGTGCTGGCGCAGCTCGATACGTCGAAGCTCGAGGCACAAGCCTTGCAGTCGAGTTCCGCTCTTGAAGCCGCGCGGGCCAAACTGCTACAGGCACAAGCGACGGTACAAGAGGCGGAGGCACAAATGGCGCGCCTGAATGAGGTGCGGAAGCTAAGCGATGGCAAAATGCCTTCCCAAAGTGAATTTGACACACAAAAGGCCGCTCAGGCGCGCGCGCGTGCCGATGAGGCCAGTGCGAAAGCGGCGGTAGCGCAGGCACAAGCCACATTGGACGCTAATACGTCCGATTTAGACAAGGCGGTAGTGCACTCCCCCATCAATGGCGTGGTGTTGGAGCGTTCCATCGAACCCGGCCAAACCGTTGCCGCCCAGTTCCAGTCGCCGGTGTTATTTACCTTGGCCGAAGACCTGACGCAAATGGAACTCCAGGTGGATGTTGATGAGGCGGATGTTGGTGTGGTGCGGGAGGATCAAGAAGCCACCTTTACCGTGGATGCCTATCCGGATGAGGTATTTCCCGCGCGCACAACACAGGTCCGGTACGGCTCGGAAACCGTGGATGGCGTCGTTACGTATAAAGCCGTGCTGAAGGTCGACAATTCCGATCTCAAGTTGCGTCCGGGGATGACCGCGACCGCCCTCATCACTGTAAATAAACGGGAGGATGTTATCCTCGTGCCCAATGCAGCCTTGCGTTTCACCCCGCCGGAAACGAAACCAGAAGAAAAGAGAGGCGGTGGGAGTATTCTCAACTCCATTCTGCCGCACCCCCCTGCCATGAAATCCACACCGCGCGAAGACACGAATGGCAAAAGCAAAGATCAGAAGGTTTGGACCCTTCAGAACGGGCAGTTAACTGCCATCTCCATCACAAAAGGCTTGAGTGACGGCAAAATGACCGAGGTGACCAGCACCGGGCTTGAACCCGGCACGGAATTGGTCACCGATATGGCAACCGCCCAATGATAAACGGCACGAATTCAAACGGCACGGAACGGCAGCCAATCATAGAATTGAGTGGCGTGAGGAAGGTATATGGCAGCGGCACAGCGGCTATGGAAGCGTTGCGCGGGGTGGATCTGCGTATCTATCCGGGTGAATTTGTAGCGGTCATGGGACCGAGCGGATCGGGGAAAAGCACCTGCATGAACATCGTCGGGTGCCTGGACACCCCCACTTCCGGGGCATATCGTTTTTGCGGCGTAGAGGTGGGCGATCTCACCCGCAACCAACGGGCATTGCTGCGCCGCCATTATCTCGGTTTTGTATTCCAGGGATATAATTTGCTGAATCGCACTTCCGCCCTGGAAAATATCGAACTCCCGCTGATATACCGGGGTGTGACCGTGCGCTCAAGACACCAACAGGCGCGGCAGGCGATGGAAGTGGTCGGGTTGACGGGCTGGCAACACCATACGCCGGGCGAATTATCAGGCGGCCAGCAGCAACGCGTTGCGATTGCCCGCGCCATCGTCACCCAACCCCTCGTGTTGCTTGCCGATGAGCCCACCGGCAATCTGGATTCCGCGCGCAGCATCGAGATCATGGAATTGTTGACATCCCTTAATGAAAATCAGGGGATAACCATCGTAATGGTTACGCATGAACCAGACATGGCTGAATATGCCACGCGAACCGTGCATTTCAAAGACGGCTTAATCTCGACGGATCATTCCCATAAGGAGAACGCATAATGCTGGGAAATGCTTTGTTGTTGGCGTTGCGTGAACTGCGCCGCAATGTGATGCGCTCCTTCCTGACCATGCTGGGCATCATCATCGGCGTGGCCGCAGTGATTATTTTGGTGACGCTCGGGGGCGGAGCCACCAAGCAGGTTACGGAACAAATCTCCAGCCTGGGCAGCAATCTGATGATGGTGGTTCCGGGAAAACGCATGGGCCCCGGCCAGGGATCGAGCAGCGCACCGTTTAAATTAGCGGACGCGGAAGCCATAGAACGCGAAATCTCTGGATTGCGCGCAGTAGCGCCTGCCTCTTCCGCTATGGTCACGGCCGTATTGGGAAATGAAAACTGGTCCAGCACCGTGACAGGCACCACCGCCTCCTATTTCGATGTCCTTAACCGCCGCATACAGGAGGGCAGGATATTTTCACAATCCGAGGCGCGCTCCGGCGTATCCGTCTGTATTATTGGCGAGACCATACGGAACAAATTATTCGGAGGCCAGGATCCGATAGGCAACAAGATCCGTCTCGGAAATATCTCTTGCGAAGTGATTGGGCTCCTCGCAGAAAAAGGCCAAAACACGATGGGACAGGATCAGGATGACATTGTCATCATGCCATTGCGAACGTTTCAGCGGCGCATTGCCGGCAACGAAGATATTAGTCTCATCCAGGTTTCCGTCAAAGACGGCATTTCCACCGATAAAGCTAAGGTGGATATTGGGCGCCTGATGCGGGTTCGGCGTCATCTCTCGGCCAGCGAAGACGATAATTTCAGTGTAATGGATTTGAAGGAAATATCGACCATGTTATCCGGCACGACAAAGGTGCTCACGGGACTTCTGGGCGCGGTGGCGGCGGTGAGTCTGTTGGTGGGCGGCATCGGCATCATGAATATCATGCTCGTGTCGGTAACGGAGCGGACGCGCGAAATCGGCACGCGCCTGGCCATTGGTGCACTGGAACGCGAGGTGTTGCTTCAATTTTTGGTCGAGGCGGTCGTACTGTCATGTTCCGGCGGATTGATAGGCATCGTCCTGGCCCTGACGGTCTCTCTGGGACTTTCAAGCCTTCTTCAAATTCCCTTCGTATTCAACGCGCCGATAGTCGTAGTCGGCTTCGTATTTTCCGGGGCCATCGGGGTGGTTTTCGGTTACTTTCCCGCCCGGAAAGCCGCACAATTGGATCCCATCGAGGCATTGCGTCATGAGTAACCCTTTTCAAGAAATACTGACTGCTGACGGAGGCGTTATGCGCAACACTAGAGTAAAACCGTGGCTTCGTATCGCGTTTGCATGTGTGCTGACGCTCGTGCTGGCTTCATGCAAAACCGGCCCTGATTATCATCGTCCGGCTATGACCATCAATGAAGGATTTAAAAGCGCAACGGAGGGTGAATCGGCGCAGCCGAACCTTGCCCGGGATTGGTGGCGGCTATTTAATGATCCTGAACTCTGCGCGCTGGTGGAAGAGGCGTTGGAAAGAAACCTTGATCTGAAGGCCGCCATGGCGCGCGTGGCACAGTCACGGGCTTCCGCAAGGTCAGTGAGGAGTTCCTTTTTCCCCGTTCTGACCATGGATCCCTCTGCGAAACGTTCTCGCACACCGGGCGCCGATATCTCTTCTAATTCCACCGCAGATAAACTATCTCAGGCCACCTCCACGATCAACAAGATATCGAGCCTGCTGAGTCAGATCAATTCGCTACGCCAAGGCAATACGTCAAGCACAAGTTCGGGCGGCGGTTCGGCAGGCGCCACCAGCACCTCCACCGCGAGCATAGGAGGATCAGCAGGCTCCGCGACGACCAGCAATAGTTTTCAGATACCTTTTGATCTCTCGTATGAGATTGACATCTGGGGCCGTTTACGCCGGTCGTATGAATCTTCCAAGGCGCAACTTCAAGCGTCCATCTACGATTTGGAAGTAGTGCGCCAGACACTCCTTGCGGACCTCGCCCGAAATTACTTCCATCTCCGGTCGTTCGACGCCCAATACGCCATCCTTCAACGCAATCTGAATTTATACGAGGAGCAGGTGGAATTGACTGGAAACCAATATAAGGCCGGATTGATCAGCGAGACCGATCTGTTGCAGGCCCAAGTGCAACTGGAATCGACACGGGCGCAGGCCGCGGATACGCTAAGGCAACGGACGGATCTCGAACACGCCATTGCCATACTGCTGGGCCGAACGCCCATGGAATTTTCACTGGTGGTCCGGCCGCTTGATGCCATGCCGCCGATAATTCCCGCCGGGCTGCCCTCGGAACTATTGCGGCGGCGGCCGGATGTGGCGGAGGCGGAGCAAAATCTTATGTCGGCCAGCGCGGAAATCGGCGTTGCCAAGGCGGAATTCTTCCCCGTGGTGAAGCTTACCGGATCCGCAGGTTTTCAAAACGATGAGCTAAAAAACATCTTTGATTGGGAAAACTTCGCATGGTCGATTGGACCAAGCGTTTCCCTTCCCATATTCAAGGGTGGACAGTTATGGTCCAACTTGCAGAAAGCCAAGGCGCGCTATGAGGAGTTGGATGCGGCGTACCGCGCACAAGTGCTAAGCGCATTCGTTGACGTGGAGGATTCGTTGACAGACCTTCATATGCGGGCCGAAGCCGCCGGCGCGCAGGCGAACGCGGTCACCGCGGCACGGGAATATCTGCGGCTTATACAGATCGAATACCAAAGCGGCATTACCGATTACATGCATGTAGTAAACGCAGAGCAAACCTTGCTCACCAACGAATTGTCCGAGGCACAGATTCTAAACCAGCGCATGATTTCGACCGTCCTGCTGATTAAAGCCCTTGGCGGCGGGTGGGATTCACAACCTGCCCCGGCAGTAAAAGAAGAGGAGGGTTCGGACGCTTCAGGCAGCAATACAGGCAAGGTTTAGGAGCAAGCAATGGTCGCAGAACGTACAGCCCCGTGGGGGGTGATTTTCGATGTGGACGGCACGATGGTAGACAACGTGGCGTTTCATGAAAAAGCCTGGTTGACGTTTGGGGAGCGGCATGACCTTCCGATAACGTCTTCCTTTTATCGTGAAAAGATGCATTCCCGGAGCAATGATTTGATTGCGAAGGTGCTGTACGGGGAAGACGTTTCCCCGGCGCTGGCAGCGGCAATGAACAAAGAGAAGGAGGCTATTTACCGAGAGTTGTACCGTCCGCATATTAAAGAAAATCCGGGTCTTACGCCGTTGTTGGAAGCCCTGCACCGGGAAAAGATACCGTGCGCCGCCGCATCGAATTCACCGCCGGAAAACGTGGATATGATTTTGGAGGGACTTCACGTGCGTCATTTTTTCAAGGCGACAAGCGCACTGGACGGCACTGGACGGGGCAAACCGCATCCTGATCTGCTTCTAAAGGCAGCCCAAGCCCTGGAATTGAAAATAAACCGTTGCGTGGTGTTGGAAGATTCGATCTCGGGCTTCGAAGCCGCGGAACGGGCCGGGGCGCCCTTTATTGTAATTTCCTGCGGGTCGAATCCGGCAAGCCTGTTGCATACCCAAAATGCGCGGGCGATTCACCTTGATTTCACCACCCTCACGCCGGAAGTGCTCCGCGCCGCATTGTCTAAATAGATTTTTTCATACTCATCTCAACCGGGGGGGTGCAAGATTGAAAGTGGTCGTGAGTAGACCTAAAATAAGGCTGCCGTGCCCGTGATGGCCACGGACACGGTCATGTGGGAAATATCAAAATGAAACGTGTGTTCCAGCCACTATCCGGAAAACGTTACTGGGAGGAATTGCCATGAAACAATCAGCGGGTCTTGCTCTGGTAGTCATGTTGATGCTTCTCGTAATACCACAAGCCACTGCGGCGGAAGGCATCAAGGATTCGGAATCGGCATCCCATGCGGCAGACTCGGCTTCGTATGCCCTTGTAGATACCTACGACTATGGCAAGTTCAAGGTTATGCAATTCAACCTTGCCGTGTTGTCGCACTACTCCTATCTGCTTTGCAGCGGCAAGGAATGTCTTGTCGTGGACCCTGGGCGCGATGTCTTCGCATATCTTGACCATGCAGCCAAAGAAGGCCTGACGATCAAGGGGGTATTGCTGACCCATTCGCACGCTGATTTCGTCGCCGGGCACATGGAACTGGCAAAAACCGCTGCTTGCCCAATCTATGCAAGCGCCACTGGAAACCAGGAATTCCCCCACGAATTATTGAAGGAAGGCACAGCCGTTCCCCTGGGCAGCGTAGTGCTGAAAACCATTGAAACGCCTGGTCATACACCCGATGGAATGACCGCGTGTGTTTACAACGATCCCAACGACGCCGCGCCGGTGCTCTTATTCACCGGAGACGCCCTCTTCGTTGGAAGCGTAGGCAGGCCCGACCTTATGGAAGGAACGATGTCCGCTGCGGAGCTCGCCTCCATGGGATTCGACACATGGACCAATAAGTTCTCGAAATTCCCTGATGCAACCGTGTTCTTTCCCGCACATGGAGCCGGTTCTCTGTGCGGAGCGCACTTGAGCGACAAACCGTTTTCCACCATTGGTGAGGAGCGGACCTCGAACCATTATTTTCAGTACAAAACACGCAGTGACTATATCGCCGCTGTGCTGGACGGACTCCCGGAAGCGCCGCAGTATTTTAAATACAATGCCGCCATGAACCGGAAAGGGCCGGACCTCGTGGACTGGAACGCGCCTCTGCCTCCGGAAAAGACTCCGGATACAGCCCTGACTGATGCCGGGAAGATCTATGTGGTCGATGTGCGCGATGCGGCGGCCTACGCGGAAGGCCATATTCCCAATAGCGTCAATATCGGCATTCGCGGGCGTTTCGAAACTTGGACCGGCATCATGGTGCCTTGGAAGTTTCCGCTGGCCGTGACTGGTAGTCAGGAAGAACTCAAGGAAGCACTCTACCGTCTTCACCGGGTTGGATATAAGGCGGATGTGATTTCGTTCGATGCTTGGAAACAAGCGGGATTGGTTTTGGCTAAAAGCACCCCGGTCAAGCCCCGGGACCTTTACCAACAAATGCAGGATGGCACCGCCCCTGTCATCGTTGACGTGCGATTGCCCAACGAGTGGATGGGACTGCGCGTAGGAAACGTCGTGAATCTTCCATTGAACCACTTGGCGGAGCTCTCATCGAAACTCGATCCGAAACAGCCTGTCGTCACGGTCTGTAATTCAGCATACCGTTCCAGCATGGGTATTGGCATCTTGGAACGGAGAGGCTTCCAGCAGGTCAGCAGTATGGATGGGGGCAGTGAAGCCTGGCTCAATGAGGGATTGCCCGTCTTCGGAAATGAAAAGGCGCAAGGAACCTCAGGGTCTGTTCCCAAACGCATTATCCCGCTTCCGGAACGCATCTCCGCCGCCGACCTGAAACGGCTCATTACAGACCTGCCTGGCACGTTTGACCTCGTGGATATCCGCCCGCCGGAACACTATGCGGACTACAACCTGTCCGGTTCGCGCAACGTGACTATCGCGGACTTGGCGGGGGATCCGGCATTTCTTACCGGTGCGGGCCCCCTTGTAATCGTGGATCGGGACGGTTCACTGGCCATGGCCGTGGCGGGTATTCTTTCCCAGAAGACTGCACGCCCCATCAAGGCGCTCTACGGCGGCCTTGAAGCATATTGGGCGGAAACGGAACTGAACCCGGCGGTGCGCGAAGTCCCGCTCCAGGGCGGAGTGTCCCACTCCGCTCCAGCGGTAATGCCTCCGCCTCAACCAGGTCTTCCGGTAACACCACCCTCGCCCGCTCCGGCCCCCAAGAAGAAAAGTGCGGGGTGCTGAGTCATGAATCATACAACCCAATCCAAACAAGCCCCCTATTGGAACCCATACCTTGCAGGTCTGCTGCTGGGCGCCACCCTTTTGGCCTCATTTCTTGTGTTAGGCGCAGGGCTTGGCGCCTCGGGCGGAATCGCTCGCGTCGGCGCCTTTGTCGAAGCATGCGCGGCGCCTGCACATGTAGCTAATAGCGAGTATTTCGGCGGTTGGGGCTCGAAGCCCTTGACCTACTACCTTGTCCTGATGCTGGCGGGGACTTTTCTGGGCGGATTGTTTTCCGCGCTCTTGGCCAACCGCATAAACGTTACGCTTGAACGCGGGGCTTCGTGTTCCCGCGGCAGACGAGCGGTTATGGCGCTGGCCGGCGGTGTCGTTGCGGGATTCGCCAGCCGCCTCGCGCAGGGTTGTACATCCGGGCAGGCGTTGAGCGGCGGCGCACTGCTGCTGACGGGAAGCCTTGTGTTCATGATATGCGTGTTTGCCGGCGGGTACGCCGCGGCATGGTTTGTAAGGAGGCAGTGGCATGATTGAGACCTACTTTGGCTCCGATGCGCTGGATTCCGGCAAAGCCCTTTTGGCCGCGCTTGTAATTGGATTCCTCTTCGGTTTTTCGCTCGAACGCGCCGGGTTCAGCAGTTCCCGAAAACTCGCGGGTATCTTCTACTTCACCGACATGACGGTATTGAAGGTCATGTTCACGGCCCTCATCACCGCTATGATCGGGCTATCGTACTGCATGGCGCTCGGCTGGATTCGGCCCGAAAGCCTGTTCTTGATGGACACCATCTACGGCGCTCAGATCGTCGGGGGGTTGTTGTTCGGATTGGGCTTTGCAATGGGCGGGTGGTGTCCGGGTACTGCCGCCGCAGGTCTGGCGGCAGGTAAAATGGATGCACTTTTATTCCTGGGCGGCGCGGCCGGAGGCAGCATCCTGTTCAACGAACTGTTTGCGGTCATAAAACCAGTCTACACCTGTGGCGCCAGCGGCGTCGTGCACATCTACGATTCCATCGGCATCTCCAAACCCTTGTTTGCTCTCCTATTTACGCTGGCTGCGGTAGGCTGTTTCTGGGGTGCGGAATACATCGAACTGCGCCGCGGCAAAGGCGGCGGGCTCTGGAACAGCCCATTTCTGAAAGCATTCAGTCTCGCCCTGATTGTCGCCGCCGTAGGATTGCTGGTGATCCCGGCAGAAGCGGTCAGCCCTACATTACCGTGTGCATCAAGCCTGCCGGCAGACGAATCGGCGATGTTGCAGCGGCTCCAGGAAGGTGAAGACCATATTGAGCCTGAAGACCTCGCGGACCGTCTGCTTGCGGGAGACTCCTCGCTCGCCCTTATCGACATCAGGACGCCCGGGGAATTTGCGGCATTCCACATCCGAACCGCGGTAAATGTGGCGATGGCGGACCTGCCCGCATATATGGCGTCCCATGCCGCAAACAAAACGGCAGTGTTGTATTCAAACGGCATGACGCATCCGGCGCAGGCGCGGGATGCGCTGGATCGGATGGGATACAGCAATGTCTATCTGCTCACGGACGGCTTGGATGGATTCATGCAACGCTGTCTGAAACCCGTGTCCTTGCGCGGCGAACCGGTACCGGAACCCCTCAAACTGAAGATCCAATCGTGGCGTTCATTCTTTCTGGAAACGGCAAAACCCGACAGTGAGCCTCCACCACAGTCAGGCCCCGCACCAGCCGGGAACATCCGGTTGCCTGGCCTTGTCGAGACTGCCTGGTTGGCGGACAATCTTGGCCGGAATGGAATTCACGTTATAGACACGCGTTCCCAGCCGGAATACAACAGCGGCCATATCCCCGGTTCCTTCTGTCTGAATCCTGAAAGTGTTCGCGGAAACAGTGGCGGGCTCCCATCGATGCTGCTGCCTGCGGACATGCTGGCGCGTGTGTTCGCCTTGATGGGTATGAACGCAAATGACACGGTGATTCTGGTGTATGGAGACAAAGTGCAAGATGCCACCTTGATTGCCATGGCGCTGGAGCGAATCGGGCATAGCCATTACGCAGTCCTGAACGGCGGCTTTTCGAAGTGGACTGCTGAGAAACGTGCAGTAGACACGATTCTGCCGTCCAAACCGGCCAGTTCCCTGGTCGCTAAAGCTGGTTCTGACACGTTCACCGTGGACGCTGATACCGTCCTGCGCCATCAGAAGAACAAGACGGCTGCGATTCTGGATGTACGTCCTGCGGACTTCTTCTCGGGCGTGAAGTCTGATGAAGCCCGTGCAGGTCACATTCCAGGAGCAATCAATCGGCCTTACACAGAAGATGTGGTTAAAGCGGACACGGGGGTGACCCTGAAACCGGCGGCGGACTTGCAGGCGGCCTATGCGAAGCTATTTCCCTCAAAGGACGCCCCCATCATCGTTCATTGCCGCACTGGACATCAGGCCAGCCAGACGTTCTTTGTCCTCAAACATCTGCTCGGCTATACCAACATTCTCTACTATGATGCCGGATGGACCGAATGGGCCGCTCACCCCGAGTTACCCGTGGCAAAATGATCGGTTATCCGAATAACGCGTGCTATGGAAGACACCCGGAAACGGCCACGAATTGTAATATCCAGGCTTGAGAAATTTCTTAAAAAAATCACACCCCGTAAGGATCAATGCTATGGTCAATATGCCGGACGGCTTCCTTGCTGGGTTGAAACTGGTCCGGGGTGGGCGTGGGATAGATATTGTTGAAGCACGCGGTGCAAAAATGCGCGGGATTGAGTCCTGTGGCCTTCAACATGTCCGGAATGGGGAGATACGCGAGGGAATCCACTTCCAGAAAGTCACGAATTTCCTCCACGGACAGGTTGTGGGCGATTAGTTTGCTCCGGTTGGGCGTATCAATACCGTAGTAACAGGAACCGATAATGGGCGGCGATGCAACCCGGAAATGCACTTCCTTTGCCCCGCGCACGCGCAAAAGCTTGATGATTTTCTTGGCCGTGGTGCCCCGGACAATGCTGTCATCCACCAACACGACGCGTTTCCCGGCGACGGTGCTCCTGCTCGGATTGAGCTTGATTTTCACGCCAAAATCGCGGATTTTCTGGTCCGGTTCAATGAAGGTGCGGCCCACATAATGGTTTCGGATAAACCCCATTTCAAAAGGGATGCCGGATTCATGGGCATACCCCAGAGCGGCGGGATTGGAGGAATCCGGCACGGCCATCACTAAATCTGCTTCCACCGGGGACACTCTCGCTAATGCGCATCCCATTTCCTGCCGAATCGCATTCACGCTTTTGCCGAAAATGTCGCTGTCCGGACGCGACACATATATAAATTCGAAAATGCACTGTTGTGGCGTGACTTTTTCGAACGGTTTTTGGCTGGTGATGCCTTCCTTATTAATCGTAACGACTTCGCCCGGCTCGATTTCGCGGACCCAATCGGCGTCGATGATATCCAGGGCGCAGGTCTCACTAGCCAGAACATAGGCCTGTTCCAGTTTTCCTAACCACAAGGGACGGAACCCATATGCATCGCGCACCGCCACAATCTCCTGTTCATTCATGGCGAGGATCGTGTACGCGCCGATTACTTGTTTGCAGGCTTCAATAATCGTGTCGGTGAAGGTGGTTTCCCTGGAGCGGGCCACAAGATGCACCAGCACCGCCGTGTCCGTGGTCGCCTGGAAAATCGCGCCTTCTGCTTCGAGTTGGTCGCGCAATACGGCCGCATTTACAAGATTTCCATTATGGCAGAGGGCCATGCAGCCCCGCGCATAGTCCACCACTAACGGCTGTACATTTTTCAAGTTGCTGGAACCAAAGGTGGAGTACCGGACATGCCCGATACCATGCGTGCCGTTGACGCGCGCCAGCTTATGGGGCCGGAACACATCATTGACCAGCCCCACGCCCCGGTGAGCAGTCAGGACGCCATTGTCCGCGCAGACAATTCCCGCGCCTTCCTGGCCGCGATGTTGCAGGGCATACAGGCCTAAATACGTCAGCTTCGCCGCTTCGGGATGACCATAGATGCCAAAAACGCCGCATTCCTCACGGATCGTGTCCTCGGAACCATGATCTTCAAATTTTTGAGAAGCATACGGAGGTAACATCCGTATCTTCGCCTCAAAACGGCGTGTGCTGTTCATTTATAGGTCCTTTTTCCCTGTAATTAAGGTATATGCATCCATATATTTTTGACGGGTGCGTTCCACCACATCCTCCGGCAATGGAGGCTGGGGCGAATTCTTGTCCCACCCCGTTGTTTCGAGATAGTCCCGCACGAATTGCTTGTCAAAACTGGGTTGAGGGCCGCCCGGAGCGTATTGGCCGGCCGGCCAGAATCTCGATGAGTCCGGAGTAAGAATTTCATCGGCCAGGACCAGTTCTCCATTCAACACGCCGAACTCGAATTTCGTATCGCACACAATAATCCCCTTGGCGGCGGCGATGTCCCGTGCACGGGAATATACCTGGAGGGCGGCATTGGAGGCCTTGGTATTCAGATCCTCCCCGATAATCTTGCCAGCCTCATCGGGGCTGATATTAATATCGTGGCCGTCTGTGGCTTTGGTGGCCGGGGTATAGATGGGCTGGTCCAGTTTGCTCGATTCCACCAGGCCCGCAGGCAGGGAATGGCCGCAGACAGTACCCGCCTGCTTGTATTCCTTCCAGCCGCTGCCGGCAAGGTATCCCCGGATGACGAATTCGACCGGGAACATCTCGCATTTGTGGACGAGCATCGAGCGTCCTTCGAACATTTCCCGCTGCTGTTGAAACTCCGTGGGGAAATCGGCCAGATCAGCGGAAATCAGGTGGTTCTTGACGATGTCTTTGATCTGTTCGAACCAATACAAGGAAATCTGCGTCAGAATCTTGCCCTTATCCCGGATACCGACGGGATTCACCCAATCGAACGCGGAGATCCGGTCCGTGGCGACCAGGACCAAACGGTCCCCAAGGTCATACAGATCCCTGACTTTTCCCTGCCGGGTAGGCTTACGGCCTTGCAGATTGGTTTCGCAGATTGCCTGTGTATTCATGGTATTCTCCTAAAAGGTAGTTGTTGGTTGCTGGCTGTTAGTCACCCGCGTTTCCCAATGCCCCAACGACACGCAACTAACAACAAACAACTGACCCGCATCAACTAGAAAAAAGTTCCCTGGAGATAGGGCCTGTTGATCTCCAAGAGCTCATTCAACAGCGCCCGGCATCCAGAAGCGTCCGGTGTCAGCGGATGTAACAACAGGGCCTGGAAGGCCATTTCCCGGTCCCCTGTCACCGCCGCCTGCACCGTCATGGATTCATACGCCTTGATCAACTGCATCAACCCTCGTATGGAGGGTTCGGGCGGCGGCTGGGGAATCGCCCGCGCGCCGTCCTTGCCAATAATAGCACTTACTTCAACGGAGGCATCATTGTCAAATGTGGGGATGGCCCCGTTGTTCTTGCAACACACGATCTGACGGGAATTGCGATCGTTCTGAATCGCGTCGATCAGATAGAACGCCGCCGTGGAATAATGCGCACCGCCGCGTTTGCTCAGTTCCTCCGGTTTTTCCTTCAGGCTCGCATCCCGATACTTCTCAAAAAGGCCCTTTTCAATCTCCAGCACTTCCTCGCCCCGCGTCTTGTCCTTCGCCTTCATCTCCTCCTTCACGGTCTCCGTCGAATAGTAATGCTGAAGATAATAATTGCAGAACATGTGAAGACTGCGCGTCGCTTCCAGCATATTCACCCGCGTCTTCTCATTCTCCCACTCTTCCCGAATGTGGTCTTCGAGTTTTAACAATACTTCCAAGGTAATGTCCTGGCCGCATTTTTTGAAGCCGCGCACCCAGGAAAGGTGGTTCAAACCAACATAATCCAGTTCGATATCCCCCACCTCGCCGCCGGTGACTTTCAAAACCTCCATAATCATGCCGATGGGCACGTTGCACAGCCCCACTGTCCGGATGGAACTGTGCTTGATCACTGCCTCGGTATTGATGCCGGCGGGATTGGTGAAATTCACCAGGAAGCCTTTGGGGGCGAGTTCTTCCATGGCATGGGCAATATCGAGAATGCGCGGGATGGTGCGCAAGGCGCAGGCAAATCCGCCCACGCCGGTGGTCTCCTGTCCGATCAGGTTGTATTTCAGCCCCAGCTTCTCATCATTGATCCGCGCCTGCATCTGCCCCACACGGATTTGGGTGATGACATAACTCGTATCTTTTACCGCCTCGCGCAACTCGCTGGTGGAATGGACGGTGAACGGAGAACCATGGGCGAGGGCCATGCGCTCGGCAAATTCACGATTAATGCGCAGACGGTCCCCGTCCCGGTCCATCAGCCATAATTCCGTGACAGGAATAGTATCCAAACGGGAAAACACCCCGTCCAACAACTCGGGGGTATAGGAACTTCCACCTCCGACAACCGTCAATTTCATTCGGGAACTCTTCCTTGCGCGCAGGATCCATCCAGATGCGACGGGCGCTTTACCCGTGCACCCTCATGATACCGTGCACCACTGACAAAGTCAATTTTTAGCGTTTTTTACCCCGGAATCGGTATCGGAATCGGTATCGGTATCGGAATCAGCTATCTACCGGTGATTTTAAATGATTCAACGCAGAGAACGCAGAGAACGCCGAGGGGCGCAGAGGGGGAATTTCTACTATCTTATTACTTTTTTTTCACACGGAGCCGAACAGATCACAGAGAAATCTTATGGTTGAATTCTACTTTTTCTCTTGGTTATGAGTGCATTTTTTCTTTTTCGACAGGTACTAAGTCAAGGAAATTAAATACAATGAAACCTATACCATTAAGATAGAAATATATTAGGAACAATCCAAACTGGCATGTAAGGGATTTCCAGACCACATCGGATATGTTCTATCCTGCACGTCGCCTTCATATGCACCTCAAATAACAATATTGACTGTATTTACTGCTTTACTTTTGCAGCCTGTTGCCGTTTCGAAGTATGCAATTTTTTTGGGTGTAGCTTTACTACAGTGTGGCCGGATGTGGTTTGAATCGACCGCAAATCGGCGCAAATGGCAGCAAGATCGCCTCCGAATTTCTGTGTGTGCAGAAGGCGATTTTTGCGTATTTCATCAACCAGTGGATTCTTCATTGATCTGTCTCCAATAATTCTTCCGGGGAACATATTTCCGGACAGAAGAAACCTTCTTTCTAGATAAACTCGCTTTACCATGGGGTGTATAATACCAGTTTATAATTGAAGGAAACAGCCTCATTGCCACCACAAGCGGAGTAGGCTGTAGGAAGAACGCAATGAACCCAAAAATTTCTTTTTGGTCTTCGTGGCTCCGTGTGAGCAACTATTTCATCTAACGCCATACAGCGTCTAAAACACCTTCCGGCTGGATTTTTTTACAGATACCAGGTAAGGTAAAGGCAGGTGTAGGGAGTATAGAACGAGGATGTTCGTTGTTGCACTGGTGATATTTGTTCCTTTTTTTGTGTGGGGGCTCTATGCGTTGCACAAAAAGTATCAGCGCCAGCAGGATCTTCCGCCGTGGCTGGAAGCTATCACACTGCTCGGCGTGGTTTTATTTTACGCCTTGGAAATCGACCAACTGCACGAAGTGATGTCGTTGCAGCCGCTCATGTACGTCTTCACCCTGTTGGGGCTGTTCGTCGCGGGAATGGCCCTGTATGGGCATATGGCCATTTCACTGTCTTCGCGGCTGATTGTGGATATCGTCGTTCCCTCCGGCGAAGAGGTCTCGGACCGGCCCCGCTTCGGTCCGGCAGAAATGCTGGAGCGCCAAAACGACTACGAAAGCGCCCTGCAGGAGTATTGGATTCTTGCACGAACCTACCCCCGCAATCCCCAAGTCCACCGGCGGATTGCGGAATGTTTCCTTCATTTGAAACGGCCGGAGGAGGCTGTAAAGTGGTTTGAACGGGCGCTGCAAAACATGAAAGACCCGGACAAGGCTTTACCGGTGCTGAGCCGGTTATGCGATATATATCTCAATGTCTTGCAGCAACCTGGCGCCACTCTGTCCGCCCTTGGGAGATTCATACAAGAGTACCCAAACACCAAGGCCGCGGAAACCGCCCGCGCCCGGTTATCTGCATTGGGGGCGGCGGTTGAAGAAAAACCTGTCGATACAGCGCTCGCATCTTTGGACGCTGCTCCCATTGAGGATACGCCACTTTCACCCCCGAAGAAAAAACAACCCAAAATACCGGCTGCCAGTCCTCCCTCGTTGACCGTGGAACCCCTGCTTGAGCCGATAAAAGAGCCTTTATCAGCGATATCAGAGCTTTCTCCAAATGAGGCTGCACTCGAAATTGATTCCCCCCGTCTCCCGCCTGCGCAAAAAGAAAAATCCAATAAATCCAATGCCGATGCTTCATTTCTTGAGCCCATGTAAGACATTCCCCAAGGGAACTATGGGTGCATTTCGTCTGGAAGCGTCGGAATAACCAATTGCCCGCCTCCTACCTCCCGTGTGATGTCGATCACATTAAGGACATTCTGGAAAGGGGTGTTTTTATCCGCGCGAAGCACAAGGGCGGCCTCCGGTTCCATTTTGAGCAATTCGACCAGTTTTTCCCGCAATTGCGTGGGGGTAACGGGCGCTGAATTGAAATAGATGGCGCCTGAGGCATCCACGGTGATTTCCTTGCCCATATTCTCCTGATTGGCGGCGGTAACCGCTTTCGGAAGGGAAATATCAATGCCAAGTTGATTGCGGAAAGTGCTGGACAACATGAAAAAAATCAGGAGCATAAACAAAATATCGATAAGGGAGGTAAGATTAATGGTGGGCCGCCTCACGCGGCGTTTTGTTCCAAAAGGACCGTCCATAACGCCATTCACTTTTAGGTATATGCCACGGTCATTGTAGGAGGTTTGCCCCCCCGATGACAAACTTTTTCCCTGGATGGGGGGAATTTGATTTGCCAAATTGCACAAAATCAGGTAAACTGAGTTCAGAAGGCGTGACGAGGCGAGTACGAAAACCCACATGCGGGGTGAGACGTGGAGCAGTATACTGTTTTAGTTGTAGATGATTGTGAAGATGAAACGGCCCTCCTTTGTGAGGGGCTTAAGTTGCACAACTATCATGCTCAAGGAGTCTATACCGGCCAAGCGGCGTTAGATCGGTGCGAGGCAGGCGGTATAGACTTGGTTTTATTGGATATTGGACTCCCCGATATCGATGGGCATGAAGTATGTTCGCGGCTGAAAGCCAATCCGAAAACGCGGGACATCCCCGTCATCTTTGTCACGGGAAAAGGAGATGCAGCGGATGTTAGCAAAGGGTACAAACTGGGCGCGGTGGATTATATTGCCAAGCCCTATAACCTCCCGATTGTCATGGTGCGGGTAAACTGCGCGATGCGTACGAGGCATACGATGGAATACATGGGCGGACAACCCGATTATCTCATGGATCCCGTATATACCGACCATCTTACGGGGTTGCGTAACCGCCGATTTTTGATGGAACGGCTTCAGGAAGAGATCGAAAAGTCCCACCGGTATAAATATCCCGTATCCTGCCTGTTGGTGGACATTGATGAAATTCTCGCGGAAGACACGGATCTGGGTGCGGCCTCGATGGACGACCTGTTGGCGGAAATCGCTTTGGCTATCCGGGGTTCTTCGCGGTACTACGACATTCTCGCGCGGTTTGACGGCGCGTTATTTGCGGCGGTGCTCCCCCACGCCTCTTTGCACGACGCCGTAAGTTATGCGAATAAAATCCAGGAGGAAGTATCCTCGACAACCTTCCATGATCCTGGATTTCCAACGCATGCCAAATTGAGTTTTGGGATTGTATCGTGCGCCAATGGCGCGGCCCTGGGCGCCGATCATATCCTGGGGGAAGCGATGCGCAACCTCTTCCAGGCATCCACCATGCTGGGCGATAAAATTGTCGCCCGTGACCTGAACAAGGATAATTAGCCGCGGGCCAACGCCCGATGCCCGATATCATTGCGAAAGTGCACGTCCTCGAAGTGAATCTTCCGAACGGCGTTATAGGCGCGGTCGATGGTTTCCCGTAATGTTGCGCCGCGCGCCGTAACATTCAGCACCCGTCCCCCATTTGTTATCAAAGCGCCGTCCCGTTCCTTTGTGCCGGCATGAAACACAATGATGTCCGGATCGGATTCCGCTTCTTCAATTCCAGTGATAACCATGCCCTTCTTATACTCCTTCGGATACCCGCCACTGGTCATCACCACGGTCACACACGGCGCCTCGTCATACTCAATCGTCAGGGTGTGCAGCGAACCCTCACAACACGCGAGAAACACCGGAACAATATCCGTTTTCATGCGCGGCAGGACCACTTGCGTTTCCGGATCGCCAAAACGCACATTAAACTCGATTACCTTGGGTCCATCGCTGGTAATCATTAATCCCGCGTAGAGAATGCCCTGATACGGCGATCCGGCCTCCGCCATGCCGGAAATCACCGGCTGTAAGATCTCACGTTCGATACGGGTCTGCATTTCCGGCGTGACCACCGGCGCGGGCGAATAGGCCCCCATGCCTCCCGTATTCGGCCCCTGATCGCCGTCATAGACTGCTTTATGATCCTGGCTGCTGACCATCGGCACCACCGTTGTACCGTCGCAAAACGCCAGGATAGACGCTTCCTCACCCACAAGACATTCTTCGATAACGACGTGGCTGCCCGCATCGCCGAAAATACGTTCCACCATGGCTTCCTGAATCGCGCGAACAGCGGTATCCACGTCTTGGGCCACGGTCACCCCTTTTCCGGCGGCCAGCCCATCCGCTTTTATCACAATGGGCGCACCATGCGCCTTGACATACGCAATCGCGGCGTCCGGATCATTAAATTCCTCATAAGCCGCTGTTGGAATGCCCTGCCGCTTCATAAATGCTTTGGCAAAGGCCTTGCTGGATTCCAATTGCGCGGCAGCCGCCACCGGCCCGAAAACAGCATGCCCCTCTTTGCGCAACGTGTCCGTAATACCCGCCGCAAGGGGGTCTTCCGGCCCGACAACGGTCAATCCCACGCCGTTTTCCGAAATGAACCGGCTGACAGCGGCGAAATCTTTAATGTTCAGGCCGGCGCATTGTCCCTTTTTCAGCCGTTGAATTCCTGGATTGCCCGGAACGCAATAGACTTTCTCCGCCAAGGGGCTTTGGGCGATTTTCCAGGCCAAGGCATGTTCCCGCCCGCCACTGCCAATAATCAACACATTCATGGTTCACATCCTCTTTGAGTGCAAATTTTTACGCCTTGGGCGGTTCGGTTTGGCGAAGGTATTCCGCAATGGCGCGATCATACTCCGAACAATACATAAAGGCTTCCATGGCCAGCCGGTAGCGGGTGATATACGTCATTTTCCCCTCATTGGCGCGTATTTCATGCATCAAGGCGGGATACCATTGTGGATCCACCACCACCGTCACATACCTGAAATTCTTCGCCGCGGACCGCACCATGGCCGCACCGCCAATATCCGTCTGTTCCACGATTTCTTCGGTGGTTGCGCCCGGCAGCAGGGTCATGTTTTCCAGGGGCTGAAAATTCGCCACCACCAGGTCGATCCACTGCATGGCATGGGCCTGAAGCTGTTCACAATGCAATTTGTTGTCACGAATGCCCAGCAACCCGCCATGCACTTTGGGATGCAATGACTTCAACCGGCCATCCATCAGTTCCGGCATACCGGTAAAATCACTTATGCTGATAACGCGCAGGCCCGCCTCCTGAAGCTCCTTCAAGGTTCCCGAAGTTGAAATCACTTCCACACCCTGTTCTTCCAGGAAACGCACAAACTCAATCAAACCGGTTTTATCATAGCAACTTACTATGGCACGCTGAATTTTCGGCATGCTGTCATCCTCCCATGCGTGGCTAAAGCCATGTTTCCCTCCGCAAACCGCGAAAAGGGGATAAAATCATAAGCGATTTTCGAAGCAATGTCTAGTTTTTCATGAGGCCGCCGGGGTGTTCGGTGCGCGGCCTTCCAATCTCTCGCACACCCGCCATTCCTCAGAATCCGGATATTTCAATTGGCAGGGGCGAAAGCGGACCTTATAGTTCATCTGTGGGCAATCCTGAATATAAAATCCCAGGTAGTAATAATTCAGGTTCCAGCGGCGTGCCAGTTCGATTTCATACAATGCGGAATAGGTTCCCGGGCTCAATCGGGCATACTCCGGCGCGAAGTAAAAGTATACGGTGGACAAGGCATCCCCCACCTGGTCCAGAATCCCGACCCCTGCCAGACGCCCTTCGACGCGCAACTGCAATTCCATGGTTTGACCGCCCAGGAATGTGTCCACCAGAAAAGCGGTGTATTTTTCAGGATCGGCGTCCTGTTTGGAACACGCATGCTGAAACGCCAGGTAATTCCGGTAGATTGCCCGCTTTTCTTCCGTGAATTCCGGCGGATGCAGGCTCGCCTGAAAACATCGCTGTCCCCGGTTCCATATGCGGCGCTGTTCCTTGCTTTTTCGGAATGTGGCAATCGGAACGCGAATCACCTGGCATTCCGTACAGGTTTCACATACCGGCCGGTAGAGGCAGGCGCCGCTGCGCCGGTACCCATTATCAAGCAGGCTGCGATATAGCCCTGTCAGTCCATACCCATATCCGTAGCGAAGCGTGGCGATTTTGTGCGGCAGATAAGGACATTCCTCCGTAATATCGCGTATGAAACCAAGCGATTCCAAAATATCCATAACCTGGACCTGAGGGCGGAGGCCGTCCTGATTCTGCGCGTTGTACTCCGATTTGACTTCCATGCCTCAAACAATAACACTTTTAATAGTCCGCCGTGAATTTTTAGCAGGTTAAACTCATGGGAGCTGCAGCGTATGATTGCACGTATCGACCATATCGCCATCGCCGTACGGGATTATGAAAAGGCCCGGCATTTCTTTGAGGACATCCTTGGGGCCATTCCCGGGATGCATGCCGAGGATCAGGACAAACGCTTTTACTGGCGCACCTTTGTGCTGGGCGATTTGAGCCGTCTGGAATTGCTGGCGCCGACAAGCGCGGGAAGCTTTCTGGATGGCTTCCTCAGCAAGCGGGACGGCGGGTTTCACCATATCACCCTGCAAACCCCTGATTTGGAGGCGGCCATAGCGCACTTGGAAAAGAGCGGCATCCCCTATTTCGGCAAACACACCTATCCTGACGGGAGTTGGAAAGAAATTTTTATTCATCCGAAAGATGCTTTCGGGGCTTTGGTGCAGATTGCTGAATTCAGACAAGAAGATTGGGCATCAGACGACATGAAAATGCCCCCCGGCCAGCGGTGGCAGATTGAAAAGAGAGACAAGGGCTGCCATATTGTATTTGCGCATCCTGGAAGCGGAAAGGTATCCATTGAGTTTTCCAGAGAAGAGGCAGCAGCTTTTGTGCAGGAGTTGCAGGCAACTATAAACGCTTGAATACAAGGCAGGAACAAACCGAAGGGAGGGCATTATGAGCATCCCGCGACCGGAATATCCCCGACCGCAATTCGTTCGGGAACAATGGTTATGCTTAAACGGCGAATGGGAATTTGAAATGGACCCTGGGGATACAGGGTTGGAACGCGGTCTTTTGGACCGTTCTTTGAAAGACCGTATTCAAGTTCCGTTTTGCCCTGAATCTCGTCTCTCCGGCATCGGTCATACAGATTTTATGACTGCGGTATGGTACCGGCGCAGCGTGAAAGTGCCGGCGGAATGGGCGGGTTCCCGGATTCTGTTGCATTTTCAAGCGGTGGAGTATGATGCCACCGTATGGGTGAATGGCGAGGAAGTAGCGCGGCATCGTGGCGGATTCACACCGTTCACCTGTGACATCACCCAACAAGCCGGCCAGAGAGAAGCCGTCACTATTGTAGTGCGTGCACGGGATTATACCCGCCGCCCGCAACCGCTGGGCAAGCAATCACATCTGTTTCAAAATCATGGCTGTTTATATACGCGGACGACCGGGATCTGGCAAACGGTCTGGATGGAACCCGTGCCCGAAACGGCGCTGCTTCGTCCCCGCATTACGCCTGATGTATCCAATGCAAGCTTTCATATAGAACAGCGCTTGAGCCGCAACAGACGGGGCTTGTACATACGCGCGCGCATTACGGATGAAGCAGGCGACGTGTCCGGCGGCATGTGTGCAGCAGATCATGATTTTTCCGGACGAATTGTTTTACCGGTTCCTGAACCGCGGCGTCATTTGTGGAAACCGGGAGATCCCCATCTTTATGGCATATTAATTGAACTTGTCGATGAGAGCGAGAACGTGATTGACCGGCTGGAAAGTTACGCGGGTCTGCGCAGCGTGGCGATTGACGGGAAGGCGGTGCGGATCAACGGCGAGGCGGTGTTTCAGCGGCTGGTATTGGACCAAGGGTACTATCCGGAAGGAATCCTGACCGCTCCGTCGGATACAGCATTGCAGCGCGATATTGAATTGAGTATACAGGCGGGATTTAACGGCGCGCGGCTGCATCAGAAGATATTTGAGGAGCGCTTTCTATACCATGCGGATCGTTTGGGGTATTTAGTGTGGGGTGAGTTCCCAGATTGGGGATGCGCGGAACAAGGGCCAGTGGAGGATCATCAACATCCCGGCGCAACCTATATGACGCAGTGGCTGGAAGTCTTAGAACGGGACTACTCCCACCCAAGCATTGTCGGATGGTGTCCGTTAAATGAAACCTGGCAGCCTGTTTCGGATCGAATCACCGTATTGGATGACATCACCCGGGGAATGTTTCTGGCGGCGAAAGCCATGGATGGAACCCGCCCCGTGCTGGATGCCTCCGGATATTCTCACCGTGTACACGGATCGGACATATACGACAGCCATGATTATGATCAGAATCCTGAAACATTTTTAGCGCGGCATGAATCCCTTTTAAATGAACAGCCCTTCGTGAACAAGCATGAGGATCGCGATATCTCGATTCCCTATCGGGGCCAACCCTATTTTGTGAGCGAATTCGGGGGAATTTGGTGGAATCCCAAAGCGCGGCCCGGGGAAGATTCCTGGGGCTATGGAGAGCGCCCCAAAACCATCGAGGAATTTTACGTGCGATTTGCAGGATTATGCGGCGCCCTGCTGGACAATCCAAACATGTTTGGATATTGCTACACCCAACTTACCGATGTCTTTCAAGAACAAAACGGCATCTATCTGTTTGACCGGGGCGTGAAATTCAACATGGCGCGGCTTCGCGGCATTCAACAACGCAGAGCAGCCATCGAATGTGAATAACCGCTACTGGAAATGAGACCGCACGGAAACAGCCTGCCCGGGAAAGAACATCCCGGGAGGGAGCTCACCCATCAGAACGGGGTGGCCCCATTGCGCGAGGGCGGGGTTCCTGCGCAGATGAAGGGGAAACTCTGCCACAATAGGGCTGGTTTTTAACACTTTCGCCAAGACGACCTGCCTGGGATTGGTGTTGTGAAAAACTTCCACGGTGTCCCCTTCCTTAAGGGAGATCAGCGCATTTTCATCCACATACGCCACGACTCGGCGGCCTTCGGATTCCGCGACGGTCAGTACAGGCATTCCCACCGGAACAGTGGCGCCGGGCCCATAAAAAATCTGGGCTACTTTGCCATCAAACGGGGCGCGCAGCACAAGTTTCTTTTGCCGTTCAAGTATTTCCTGGATACACAATTCCTGTGCGTCGATGGCTTCGGAAATAAGCTTCAGGGCAGTTGCCAATTGCGCATCGAGGCTTTGAGCGGGATGTTCCGGAATATACTTTGCCGAGGCCTCGTTTTGTGCTTTCATCTCCGCGAGCGCCTTATCCCCCTCTTCCACGCCGGATTTAAGCGCTTCATACGTCAGCCGATCCTGTTCAAACGTTGAGGGATCCAGAATGCCTGCCTCGACCAGTTCCCTGCCCTGCTTTATCATGGACTCCAACCGGATCATGTTTGTCCGGTCTGCTTCCAAAGTGGAAAAACGGTCCAGAATATCGAGCCGGTTTTGCTCCATATCCAGGAAAAATCGCCGCGTCTCATCGGTCTGCTGGGCTGCTGTCAACGTTGTCCGGATGCGCTCCGCTTCCAATTCCGCGCGGATTTTTTTCAACCCCGCTTCGGCGGTTATGAGCTCCCCGTTGATAAGGGTATCGTCCATCATCCCAATTACCTGCCCCGCTTTCACCGTATCATACAGATTTACGCTCAGACTCCGTAAGGCGCCTTCAGCGAAAGGCGCAACACCCATCTCGCGAATCTCAACCATGCCGGGAATCACCATGGAACGCACCATCTGGCGCTGCCCCAGGAAAACCAGCGCCACCACCGCCGTCAGCCATACCAAAGCCGGCATCGATCGCTGCAGGCCTTGCTTAACCCACCGTCCAATGGGCGTCCGGATGACCTCTCTTTCGCGTGTATTCATTAAACTTCGGCTTCCTCTTCCTGCAGCACGAAAGTAATATGAGACAAGCCCTCCGTTTGCTTCAATTCACTTACCAGTTTGTCCGCCTGGGAAGGATCGCGCATGGTCAGGCGGCATGCGACTTCACCCTGATTGCTTTCATGAAAACGTTGCGACACAAGTTCGGAATGGCGGCAATGCCGGTCCAGAACGGATTGCCATTGACTCTGGTTTATTTTATCGATATCCCAGTAGAAACGGACGAATCCGTCTCCGGTTCGCCGGCTTCCGAATTTCGACCAATGCAAATAGAGGGCGAGCACTCCAAAGGTCAGCGCGCCCAATAGCGCAAGCTCGTAATTCATCGTGCCGCAGGCCATGCTGATGATAAGTGCGAAAAAAATGAATGAAGTGTCCCGGGTGTCTTTCAGAATATTCCGAAAACGAATGACACTCAAGGCGCCCACCAGCCCAAAGGCAATAACGATATTATTACCGATAACCATAAGTCCCAAGGCCAAGACAATTGTCAACAAAATAATCGACTGCACAAAGGACCGGGAGTAGGAAAGCCCCTGGTGGGTGTAAATGTAGACCCAGGCAATAAACTGGCTCAATGCAAATGCCATCAGCAAACTGAATAAGGCCGATTCCAGCGTAATTGCACCCGCTCCCAGCGCACTTGTTCGAAATATGTCCACGAAGCGGTTCATAAAAGAATCTTTTCACTCCTGCTTTGCAGGGAAATCCCCAATTGCCTGAGCGTATTGACACAGGCATTATATTTGGCGGAGGAAACACGGGTCAATTCAAACCGTTGAATCAATTCCTGCACCCACAACGGCATGGCATCATTAAACTTAATCTCCATAAGCACTTCGAAGGAGCGCACATCTTGCCAGATCGGCTCTGGCAACCATAACGCCTCGGAATATTCGACTGCCGGAAAACAGGTGAGATGCCGATCAAACGATATGCGAACCGGATCATTAAAGGCGCTAAGATATGCCTCGCGATTATAACACACCATACAACGTGGAGAGGCCTGAATAGTCTCCATAATATCCCGAAAATTCAATAATGCCCGGATCTCAGACATCCTGGGGGTTTCCAAAGCGCTGGTCTGGAAGCCAGCCCCATGCACTAAGTCTCCCACGCATTCCCGCCGCACAGTGGCGCGCTGCTTGAGAATAATCTGGTTCATACGCCGTTTAATTTCAAAAAAAACAGGGCTTGACGGATCATCCGGATAGCTGCGAATCCGCATTTTGAACCGGTTCTTTTCTCCATCCGCGGAACTTTGATAAAGACGAAGATCCGGACTATCCAAATACAGACTGTTGATACAATAGGGTTTCCCGTTGATGTTGTGCTTGTCAGGGATAACAAAAGGGGTCAAATAATCGCGGATAGCCATCGCTGTTATTTCATTCAAGCGATACTTGGCCTCAAAACGCTGAAAAATAGCGCCTTCTTCTACCTTTACTGCGTCAACATCCACTCCATTTCACCCCATATTCATGTATGCTAAAGTTTAACATATTCCTAACAAGAACCACAAAGAAAATACGTAATCTCCGCATACTGCGGCCCTTGTTATGGCAAATACAGAGATATTCACTTTACAATATGAATTGTAAAATACAAATACTAAAAAAGCAAGAAAAAAACCTGCCCGCCCCCAATTATACATTGAACGCCAATTTGTGAACAGGGCATCCCTTCTCGCCGGGATTTTTAAAAAAGTTTAGACTGTTTTACTAAATCCCAAGGGGCAATTTCCGGGGGGTGATAATGACGAAGGGGGGAACCGACATAGATCTGCCTGGGGCGTTGGATGCGTGTATCGGGATCCTCGCGCATTTCGAGCCAATGCGCAATCCACCCGGGCATTCGTCCGATAGAGAAAAGGACGGTAAACATTTCGGTTGGGATGCCGAGGGCGCGATAACAGATCCCGCTATAGAAGTCGATATTCGGATAGAGCTTGCGTTCAATAAAAAAGTCGTCTTTTAGGGCGGTTTCTTCCAGATTTTTAGCGATTTCCAACAAGGGATCGTGTATGCCAAGCTCGCTAAGGAGGCGATCCACGGCGCCGCGCAACAAATTGGCTCTGGGATCGAAATTCTTGTAGACCCGATGACCAAATCCCATCAACCGGAAGGACGATTTCTTGTCTTTCGCCAATTCGATATATTTTTTGTAATCGCCTCCATCCTGCCGGATCTGTTCGAGCATGTTCAGCACGGCTTCATTCGCCCCTCCATGCAGGCGCCCCCAAAGGGCATTGATGCCTGAGGAGACCGAAGCATAGATATTGGCCTGGCTGCTGCCAACCATGCGGACGGTGGAAGTGCTGCAATTCTGTTCATGGTCCATGTGGAGAATGAGCAGCATGTCGAGGGCGTCCTCCATTACTTCCGGGACGACATATTCTTCCGCCGGCGTAGCGAACATCATGCGGAGGAAGTTTGCGCCATAGCTATGGTCGGAGCGCGGGTAGATATAGGGTTCGCCAATGGATTTTTTATAGGAAAAGGCGGCGATGGTTTTGACCTGTCCGACGAGCCGTTTGATATTAAGCATAATATGCTGCTCGTCTTCGGCGTCGTAGGGGTAAAATGCCGACATGGAGGCCACCATGGAACCCAAAATATTCATGGGGTGCGCCGTGGGGGGGAAATGTTCGAAAAACTGTATGAGGGTTTCGTGAATAAAGCTGTGCCGGGTCAAATCAGTACGCCACTGGAGGAATTCTTTTTCTTCGGGAAGCCGTCCGAACAAAAGCAGATAGGCGGCGGCGGAAAAGGGGATTTTTCCGGCGAGTTCTTCAATGGGATACCCGCGGTACCGAAGGATGCCCTTGTCCCCATCGATAAAGGTGATGGCGCTCTTACAGGAGCCGGTATTTACATATCCCGGATCATACGTGATGGCGGCGGATTTCTCTCTTAGTTTTTGAATATCGATGCCTATTTCATTCTCCGTGCCTGCAAGAACGGGCAGTTCATAGGCAGTACCCCGCAGGTTCAGCGTTGCGATTTCCCGAGTTTTTTCGCCCATGGCGTTTATCCTTTTCCTGCACCACCAGCCTCGGCGGTCCTTCAGCCCAAGTGTTTCTCAGCAGTACTGCAGTTTTCAACAAGTAAACCACGAGTATATCAAAAATAGATTCGTTGGGTCATCCCGCCGTCCCGATGGGCGGGGGGCTTACTTTTATACATCAAGAGGTATGCGCATTGACATTTCCGGCGCCTGGATTCCAAAGAAGGCAATGGAGTATGTTGGATGGATGTGATATGGAATACAGGAAGGCGGCTTTATGCGGTACAAGGCATATGACAGCGGATGCAAATGCAAATCTTTTGACGGCATGAACCGGCGCTCGTTTTTAAAGACGACGGCGGCGGCGGGAATATTGGCGGCACTCCCTTCTCAAGCCGTAACCGAGGATGAAAAGCAGAAGATCGCTGCCTGGACTCAGCGGTTATGGGACAAAGGAGAACGATGCATTTACCGGGGTGAAGCGTTGAAGGAGATTGCCATGCCGATGGGGGGTATCGGGGCAGGACAGGTTTATCTTACCGGAAAAGGGCGTCTGGATCGTTGGCAACTATTCAATAACTTTAATGGCAACGCCCATGCAGCAGGGGCGTATTTCGGGGTGTGGGCCTGTACAGAGGGTCAATCACCCGTAGCGCGTTTATTACAGGAAGGAGACGGCGCTGGATTGCCGGGAATGCCTTCCGTGGCATTCTCAGGGGAATATCCATTTGCCTGGATTGACTATGAAAATGGGGATTCGGGGCTTCCCGTGCAGGTCCGTTTGGAAGCATATTCGCCCCTGATTCCATTAAACGAAACTGATTCCGGGCTTCCTGTAGTGGTTTTTCGTTTTACGGTTGCCAATCTCAAATCTGTTCCGGTATCGGCATCCGTGCTGGCCACCCAGCCGAACCTGGTGGGATGGGATGGATACGCGCCTTTAGTCAACACGGCTTTTGAAGAATTCATGGGGAATCGAAATGATCCCGGAAGCAATCTTGTGCATCTTTGCACGGCTGAAGGCAAACAACACTGTATGAGTATTCCGATTCATCTGGCCACCAATGATGAACACGCAGCATGGAGTCTGAGGCAATGTGGAAACGTAACCGTGCATCAGGATCCAACGCTATCAAAACTGGAAGAACAGGTGACGGCAGTATATTGGCTGGGGGATCTACAGGACGGTTTACCTGAACAGACATTGGATAAGGCACTGGACCGGGTTGCGGACGGGGCCACAATGGTCCTTGCGGGTCTGGAACGCGCCCCCATCCTCTACGCCGCAGATCCCCGCGCTAAAAGGATTCGGCGAAAGACGTTGGAGACTTGGGAAAGAGGGGACTATGCGGGTTGGACGCTTGAGGGGGAGGCTTTTGGTTCCGCGCCTGCGGATGGCACGCTGCCCGGGCAACAAGCAGTGAGCGGATACCATGGAAAACGGCTTGTCAATACCTTCTTTAATAGCGATGGGACTACAGGGCGGGCAATCTCGAAATCGTTCAGAATCGGACATGATTATCTTCATATCCTGATAGGCGGCGGAAAGCATAAAGAGGAAACCTGCGTTAATTTGATCATTGGGGAGAAAGTGGTAGAGAGTGCCACAGGCGAGAATACAGAGCAGTTGAAGTTTGTCACCTGGGATATGCGCCCCTATCGGCGTAAAAAGGCCCATATTGAAATTATCGATACAAATCAAGGCGGCTGGGGACATATCCTCGTGGATGATATTGTGTTCAGCAATTCTCCGGCGCCCCCCGGACAGGCAACCCGCGCTGCCGCACGTCTGTTCGAGGCGCTGCCGTTCACCTGGATGGAAACTAAAGTCTCCGAAAAATCTCTCATGTTAAATAATGAAACCTTGTTGCCGTCCGTGATTGATCCAACCCAGGTGATCATCAAGCGCCATAGAACATTTAAGGGCTTTCACTTGCGTCCCGATTCCGAGGTAATTCTAGCCGCGGAAGATGGCACGCCTATACTGGTGAAACGCCGGATAGGAAAAGGGGCGCTGTTTTTCTGCAATGGAAATCCGAAGGAATGGGCGGAAGGCGCCATGGGCACAGCCGTGTTGGGAGCGGTGCTGGGATTGGCCGCAGGGGCAGACTACACACCGCGGACAGGATGGTCGAAGAGTGCGGCGCAATACGGCGATATGGTGCTAATGGCGCTTCAAGAGACGCCGGATGTGGCGGCGCAATGGCGGGATTTTGGGGCGCTTTGGGCCGATTTTTCGGAAAATGGCCGGTTAAATGCCACCGAGATGGGAACCAGCGAAGCTGGGAACACCTGGAATGCGGCGCTGAGCGTTCCGCTGACCCTGCAACCGGGTGAGAGCAAGGATGTCCGGTTTGTTCTTTGCTGGCATTTCCCCAATCGCATGCGCACCTCGCACTATGGCTGGGGGCCATCACGTTTTCAGGAAGATCACCGGCTGGGCAATCAATATGCTTTCCGGTTCAAGGATGCGCTGGATGTGGCGCAGTTTATGGAAACGCATTGGGAACGTCTCGAAAGGGAAACGCATTTATTTCACGACACGTTTTACGACAGCACGCTGCCGCATTGGTTTCTGGATTGTGTTAGCGCCAACATGTCGATTGTGCGCAGCCCAATTTACGTCTGGCTGGAAGACGGGACGGTGGCCGGATTTGAAGGGTCGGACAGTTGCTGTCCGATGAACTGTACGCATGTGTACAACTATGCCATGGCAATGCCCTACCTCTTCCCCGCGCTGGAACGTAATATTCGGGAGATTGATCTGCTGAAACAGATGGACCCGGAACGGAATTTCATCCCGCACCGCACCGTATTGCCATTAACGTTACCCAGGCTGGGCGACAAGATCGGCGGTCCGGAACATCATGCCCTGGATGGGGAACTGGGCGCGTTGCTGAAAGCATACCGGGAATGGCGGATGTGCGGCGACAAAAGCTGGCTGGATACGCTCTGGCCCAATATCAAGCTGGTGATGGAGCATATCTGGAGAGAACATGATGTGGATGGTGATGGCGTTATCAAGGGTGAGCAGCCCAACACCTATGACACCCATCTTTTCGGGAGCAATACCTTTATCGGCACGCTGTATTTAGCGTCTCTTCGGGCTCTGGAAGAGATGGCGAAGGATATGGAGGACGTGGCATTTGAAACACAGTGCCGCACCCGTTTCGAGGCCGCGCGGGAAGGGTACGACCGAATCTGCTGGAATGGCGAGTATTATTTCAACGTATTTGATGCGCCCAAGGCCACTCCGGAAACGTATGAACAGAACAACTGCTTCGGACCGGGATGTCATAGTGATCAATTACTGGGCCAATGGTGGGCGCATCTGCTGGGGTTGGGATACGTGCTGCCCGAAGATCATGTCCGGCAGGCACTTCATGCCATTCACCAATACAACTGGCGGACGTCGTTTGCGGGGCACGTCCAACAACCCCGGCGGTTTGCGAACGATGATGAAAAGGGTCTGCTCTGTTGCTCCTGGCCCAAGGGGGGACGCCCAAAACGGCCTATCCTGTATTGCGATGAAATCTGGACCGGCATCGAGTATGAAGTGGCTGCCGCCATGTTGTATGAGGGGATGGTTGAAGAAGCGTTTCAGATTATTCGCGGGGCGCGGGACCGGTACGCCGGGTATCAGCGGAATCCCTGGAGCGAAATCGAATGCGGAGGACATTATGCCCGGGCGATGTCCTCATGGTCCCTGCTGCATGCCGCAGCAGGCTACACCTATGACGCGGCACATGGCTCGATTCGCTTTACTCCCCGTGTGACCCCGGATGATTTCCGCTGCTTTTTCACGGCCGGAGCCGCCTGGGGCACGCTTGTCACCAAAAAGGATGCGGGAAAACGATCCATACGGGTGGAAGCGAAATCCGGCGAAGTGGCAGTGCACAGTATTGTGATCCCCAATGAAGGTGATTTAGTGAAAATTCCCGGAAAAACAGGTGTTACAAGCAACGTCATTGACGGAAATTCTCTCAAGATAACCTTCTCCCCCCCCTATGTAATAAATCCCGGGAGTCCTCTGGATATCACTTTGTAAACTGTTTCACATTTCCCTTTACACACATCCGTATTCGCATTCTCGTTTTTTCAGTAATTTTTCCGGATGTCCCAAATTGAAGAGATTTGTATGCTAACAGTGTGCAGTCGTAATTTCGGATTAGGTGTACGATGGCCTTAATTTGATTCAGTCTGAGTTGGATGACGTGTTCAACGTGTGGAAGGAATAGGCGCATGAAACAAACGACACTATCACTGACGATGGCGGCAGGCATGCTGGTTGCCTTGCTGTGCGGATGTCCATTGCAGAAGGTTACGGTAACCGTGACGCCCAGTTGGGCCACGTTGGCGCCAGGAGAAAGCTTAACCTTGACGGTTTCTTCGACCGACCCGGATGATGCGCCATTTTCATGGTTCAACAGTAATCCCGCGGCAGCCACAATTAATGGGGCGACCGGCTTGAGCATAGTGGTGACGGCCGTGGCCACTGGCACGACGGAAATCACCGTAACGGGTTCGGCCAGCGGCATGCGCGCCACCGCGGTTATCTCGGTTCCGGAGCAGCCCGAAGAGGGTCAAATGGAAGGCGAGATAGAAGGCGAAGGCGCTGATGAAGGCGAAGAAGAGGGAGAAACACCGCCTGCAAATCCACTGTTGCCAAAGGGACTGAATGTCACCATCAATAGCGTAACCGTACCCGCCGATTTGAAACCGGAGGTGGTATTTACGGCCACGAATGATCGCGGCGATCTGATTCCCATGGTTGAATTGACCAGTGTCCGTTTCCTGATAGCGTATCTGGAAACACCGGAAGAAGGCAGCACGGCACGGTTCATCAGCTATAACACGCGCATGGAGAATCCGGACGGCGTTGCAAATTCGGGTGATGAGGCGGTTCAAGCCACTTATGACAGTGCGCAACTTGCCGGCCTAACAGCAAATGAGGATGGAACCTTTACTTATAAATTCAGGACAGCATTGCCTTCCACCTACAATCCTGCCACGACGCATGCCGTTGGTGGACAGTTCGCACGGTTGTCTGCTCTTGACGGCGTAAGTTATCCGGCAGACTGTGAGTTTGAATTTCGTCCGGATGGCGCGGCTTTAGCCGCCACGCGTGACATCGTCGATACGGCTACCTGCAACGAATGCCACACGCGGATGGGCTTCCACGGCGGAGGACGCCGTCAGGTTAAACTCTGCATCCTTTGCCATAACACCGGCACCACGGACGCCAACTCAGGTAACACGGTGGATATGCCGGTGATGATCCACAAGATCCACCGGGGGGAGAATTTACCGAGTGTTCTGGATGGTGTACCGTATCAAATCTATGGACATCAGAACACCCTCTATGATTATTCGCATATTGTATTCCCGCAAGACATCCGGAATTGTACGGCCTGTCATAAGCAGGATTCCAAAGCGAGCATGGCGGATGTTTATTTGACCAAGCCGACGCAGGCAGGGTGCGCTTCATGCCATGATCGGACGTGGTTTGGGGATCCCACCGCGACTCCCGAAGGGTATGAAAACCATCCCTTTGATTTCATCCAAAACGATGACAGCCAGTGCAAGACCTGCCACACACCGTCTGCACCGGGCGTCTCCCCCATCGACGCAGCGCACTTCACCATTGAGCAAATGCCGGAAAATCCGGGCTTGGACCTTGCATTAACACAGGTTACCGCGAATCCGGAGGACGGTACATTAACCATCAACTACACCGCAAAATGGGGTGATGGAACACCTGTTACGGCTCTGGCGGACGTCGAGCGCGTAGGCGCTATCGTCGCATGGCCCGCCTCCGATTATCAGACCTATAAATCAGAAGGTATCCGCGGCAGCAGGCCTGCACCAGGGACAATTGTGAATGACACCAGCCCCACCGGCGAATACAGCTATATCTTTGCAGCCAAATTGCCGGTAGATCCCGGCATCACGTTTGGCATTGCCATGACCGGACGCAAGCACTTCACGGATGCGAACGGCGAAGAACAAGAACAAGGCCTGGAAGATAATAGCCTGCAATTCTTCACGGTGGATGGCAGCGAACCGCAGCCGCGCCGGCAAGTGGTGGATGATGCGCTTTGCGCCAAGTGTCACGGCGGCGTCATCCGCGGCCACGGCGAACAACGCTTGGG
>JAKQOG010000002.1 GCA_029565395.1 Candidatus Hydrogenedentota bacterium
CATGTTGTACTCGTCGGAGGCAAGGTCACACGTGTGGCCTTCAATCAAAACGGTGTCCTTGGGATGCTTCTTCATCTCCGCAATCAGCTTGTCGACTTCCACCTTGCCCTCGGGCTTCAAAATGGACTTGTCTAAGTCAAACAAAACGTTGTTCAAAAGGATGGCCGTCCGCTCCACCTTCGGCGCGGGCGCGGCCGGAGCCGCTTCCTTGGGCCCGAAGAAAATGGTGCGGACCATGGCATCAATGGCGGATACCGAATTCAGATCGGCGCCGTTCCAACTTTTGCCGCATCCGGCAGTGGACACCATCTTCTCCATGAGGTCCTTGCCCCGGGGGCAATTGCCAATCTGGACGGTGTATATGCAGAACTGCCCGTTGTAGGCGGCTTTCATCGCCTTGCAGGCCTCCAGCACTTTATCATGGAGTATGGCCCCGCCATCGGAAAAGACCAACAGCGCTCCGGAGCCCGCCTTGCCCTTCACATCATTGGTCAGGCACTTGATTGCCTTCGACATCGGAGTCGTGCTGCCAAGTAGCGCAACACGATCTGCATTCGCCCTGAAGCTGCCCCGATCATAGGCCGCCAGCGGGGTCCGCACCCACGTCTTGCAGGGCACCCCGGCGAAAGAATTTATGCCCGCTTCATAACTGCCGTCCGGCATCGCGTCTACAAATGCGTCCACCAATTGCTCCTCATACTTGAACGGGGCATTGGCCATCGAGTCCGTTGCATCCACCAGGACAACCAGATGATCCAGGGTCACCTGCTCATTATCCGCGGGAACTACAGGGCTGGTCTTCAGTCCCGAAGCATCGGGAAACGTGACGCAGCCTGTCGACAGCGCCATTAATCCCAAGGCCACTAACGTGAGTCGTGCAACTGTTCTTTTCATGTTTCTTACACTCCCTTCCAAAGTGTTTGTACACACCATGGATTTTTAAGAACCCATTCCCGTCCCCACCCTAACCACAGGCAGGGGCGCTAAAACCTCTGCGAACTCCCCGTAATGATAACGAGAAGCATTTCGAAAGTTAACAGCATCTACCATACACTCAGAAAATGCGAAAATCAATTTTTTTTGGAGAACCCTAATAAACACGCACCTTGATCTCGGCCCCTTTCCGTTCGGCGGAAACATAGGCGCTGTATATCGTGGAAATAGTATCCGCGGCCAGGCGGCTATCGCTCTCCACCGGTTCCCCATACGCAGCCGCGCGGTAAAACGCCTCGATTTCCTGGGGATATCCCGTAAACCAATCCTCATCCGCCGGCATGGACGTCCAACCCTGCTTCGTCCCAATCTTCTCCACGGTATACACATCCCGGAAATTGGCATCCAGCGGATTGTACACTTGCAGGGCGGTGTTGGGGTTGATGTTACACAGCGTCCGGTGGTTGTTCGCGCAGACCTCCAACCAGTTGTGAATCCCGCCCAGTACGATATCCGAGGCAAAGACCGTGGCCACGGTATCATCCTCAAACGTCACGTGCATCACGGAGAAATCATCAATGTCATAATAATCCCGGCGGATGTGCCCTTCATCCCTGAAATTTTCGAGCCGGGTGATGGCATGCGTGCGCGCCGTTACACTCTTCGGACGGACCGGCCGCCCATCGCGCGCACGGCCTTCCACGCGCTTGAGATACAGCGCCGCGGTCAGCGGGTGGCATCCCTTCCCGATCATCACCCCGCCCCCTGAAAACTTCCAGTAGGCATACGTGGGATTGTGCGACCCGGAATGCGATTCCTCCCCATGTATCCAGAGAATCTGCGATTTGGTCTTTTCGATAATTTCGCGTTCCCGCTGAATGGATGGCGCATACACCCAGTTTTCCGCATACAAAATCCGGCCTTTGCTCTTCGCTTCCGCCGCCAGCATCCGATCCACGCTCTCCAGCCCGCGTTGCAGCGCGATCTCCTTAGGAAAACGATCCCCATGAAATGTGTCCGAGCCGTCCCCGCAATACCCCGTCAGGGGCTTCTCCACAATCACATACCGGCCCCGTTCTAGCGCGGCCACCGCCACCTGTTCATGCCCCGCCACCAGCACGCAGCAATGAATGATATCCACATCGTCAATCAGCGATTCCAGAGAATCATAGGCGCGAATGCCACGTTCCACCGCATACTCCCGCGCCTGTGCCGTGTCCAGCGCATATACCCCCACGACCTCCACATGGACGCCATAGACCTTGGCGATGGCCTCATAATGAAACCGCGCCGAAAACCCCGCGCCCACAATCCCCGCCCGAATCGTTTTCTTCTGCATGCAGTTAATCCTACCGGAACACGCCAAGAATCTTGCCGAGCATGCCGTCCTGTTGTTTTCCGGCGTCCATCAACGTGTCCAATTCCCCCGCATCCAGAAAGATCCCGCCGCAATGCGTGCATTTGTCCACATGCACCCCCATGAAAACGATCTCCGCCAATTCCATACCGTCCTTGGGGCACCGCATCCAATGCAGTTGCCTGAGTTCTTCCCGCTCCTGTTCAAGAAGTTTTTTTTCGTTCTCCTCCGCGATCTTCTTAATCCGTTCAAACTCCTTCTTCGCGAAATATTCCTCTTCCTTGCTCAATCCAGGTCCTGCAAAATCCGGCATGCTGTTACCCTCTTTCGTTGTTAATGGTTCGTACAGTATTTCTAACGTGCATGCAGTATTTTGCCTGTACGCTTCCTATCCCTTCAAGTACCGATTCCCTGTTAACCGACTTTTGCGCAAACGGGAGGGCGAGGCTCCCGCCGAGCCGTGAAACAAGATCGGAATAATCACTATACAATACAGCATTTGGATGTTTTGTCTTACGGCTCGGCAGGAGCCTCGCCCTCCCGGATATGTGCAAAAAAAAGTCCGCTGCGGTATAGTGGTTCCCTAAACAACGAAAGGGACGAAAGAAAATCTCCATGGCCGGGAAACGTGTATGTATTTTACGGATGGGCTGGCAGCCGTTCATCGATGAACCGCTGCGGAACCTGATCGACGCCTTGGCGGCGCGCGGCATTGAAACCACCCTCCTGAAATCCCGTGCGCGTGCGGACCTCGGCCTCCCGGAAGAAACCCATCCAAAAGCGGATTGCCAGATCTTCCAACTGCGTCTCAAACGCTTCAGCAAACTCCCCGGCCTCCGGCCGGTTGTCCTTTTCCTCGGCTGGTTCGAGTTTATTTTCAGACTGGTGGTACGGGGGCTGCGCGCAAAACCGGGAGTGGTTATTGCGATTGACGTGGATACCCTCCCCGCCGGGTGGATGATCGCACGCCTCATCGGCGCAAAACTCATCTTCTATTCCTACGAACTCTATACGGATCGCCCGGGCATCCCGGCAAAACCTTTTTGGAACATGCTGGAGCGCCTGCTTATCCATCATGCGGATCTGGTCGTCGCCTGCGAACCCAATCGCGCACGTGTCCTCCAGGAACGCTTCAACTTGCCTGAATGCCCCATGGTAGTGTTGAATGTGCCGCCGCGCAACACTGAACTCAAGCGAAGCCGCCGTATTCAGGACTACCTGCAAACACAAGGCATCCCCGCCGCCAAAGTCGCCTATTTTCACGGCTGGATCAATCGCGCGCGCTGTGCGGACACCTTTGTACGGGCCATGAAACACACAGATCCGGACGTCGTGCTTTTCTTTGTCGGCCCCATCGAGGAGGCGTTCAAACAGGAACTGCTGCAACTGGCCCGCGATCTCGGCGTCGAAAAGCGTGTCATCTTCCGGGGCGTGGTGCCGTCGGAAGAACTCATGGAGTACCCTGCCTCCGCCGATGTGGGATTGCAGGCACAATTGAATGTAGGCCTGAACAGCTTTTACTGCGCCCCCATCAAATTGTTCCAATATCTCTCCGTGGGCCTGCCCGTAATCGGTTCTAATTTCCCCGGCATGCTGGATGTGATTGAAAAGAACAACGCGGGGATATGCGTCGATCCCGAGAGCGAAAAAGAAATCGCCGCCGCCATCAACCGCATCCTTGGCGGCGATGCCCTGCGCCAGAACCTCTCCAAAAACGCCTTCCGTGCCGCCCATGAAAAATACTGCTATGAAGTGGAAGGGAAAAAACTGCTGGACATCATTGAACGATTTCTTGATTCTTAAGATAATTCTGCGTCACTTCATAGGAGGGTTGAATGCTTTTTGTGGCCGCAACCAACTATTGTGCTCCCAATCTTTCAAGCTCATCTTCGGCTCCCTTTATCATGATCTTGGGGTTGGAGAGAACGTTGTTGAGGAAGTGTTCCTTTGCCTGAAACCGTTTCCGATATTCTTCGAGCGTGAGAATGTGTGGATTGATCTCCCGGCTTAATTGTTCCGATGCACCACTAAGCAAACGTGTCAGCTCCCGCATGCGCACCCGACCAATAACCATCAAATCAATGTCACTGTCTGCTTTTTCACTGCCATTTGCAATCGATCCGAAAACAAATGCGATCTGGACGCCATCTACATCAAGGCGTTCCCGAAGCACGTCTGCCAACCCAGAGGTTTTAAGGGTGAGATTGCGGATATCAGGAAAAAGAGGGTGATCCTTCCGTGCCTTGTAGTACAACCGGTTTCCATCCCGCCGTGGGGTTACCAAACCAAGCCGGGATAGTTTGTCCAATTCCTGACGGATAGCCCGATCATTTAAACCGGTTCTGCGTTGAATTTCCCGGACATACAGCTCAGCCTCCGGGAACGTAAAGAGCAACCGGAACAACTCGGCCCGGGTCCGGGAACTCAAAATATCAGGCAATGTACTCATAATGCATACTTATACCACGCAATTGCGTGCTTTTACCACTCAATTATTCGCTTGTTTTATTTCGCTTGAGACAGGGGCAACACGGTGATTGGATACTCCAATAGCGTGTCTGGCTTATTTTCCACCGCTTGGTGCATTTTAATAACCCACCGGATTTTGTTATTTGGCGTATCAACACTATGCATAGTAAATTTTGGCAAAGTGAACTGAACCTGACCCGAACGCATCTTTTCGACATCATCAGTTGAGAACAGTAAAATCTGCTCGAATAGACGATGAATTTTTTTTGGCTGCTCATGCGAGGATTTAATATGACTGCACCTGATATTGAGGAAAGCGAGACATGTTCGCCATACGCTTTTGGCTTTTGAGACAAGTTAATTTTAGCCGCTTTTCGGGCGTTATATCTTTTTAGAAAATTGAAAAAGGTAAAACAAAAACCGTAGAAAGAACAACAAAAACCTCCTCCAAAGAGCAATGTTGCATTTTCCGAATCTGGTTTTACACGGCTATGTGTATATAACATCACTATCCCAATACAAAAAATGGCCAGACTTGTCGCCAGACAACCTATACTTGGGATTGATGGTTCAGAGATGGATTTCTTGTTTGATAAATCATTCATTTTCGCTTACTCTAAGATGATTCTTGCACACTCACAAAACCTTTTGTTGTTCATAACATATGCCAATGCATACAATTTTAGTTTAATGTGATTTTTTATCTAATCAAATTTTTCTTTCCATCCCGATGGAAAACATGCGGTCCAGATCGTAATTGCTGTAGGCCTTGAAACCGGGCACGGTGGTGATTTTTATAACGTAATCATATATATGTTAAGAACATTCCTGGAATTGTAAATGATCCAAAACGATTTTAATCGCCTGACTGTTGCGCTTGTCGAAAAAGGTCCTCACCGCCTCTTTGTACCGGCTGACAGGGAACCGGTGGGTAATGATGTCTTCCGGCTCCAAACATCCTGACAATAGCAACTGAGCCGCAATCTCAAAGGAGGTCCGTCCGTCGGATTCCGTGGCGTGGCAATTAATCCCGATCAGGTTCACTTCCTGCGACCAGACAGGGGAATAGTCCATCTTGCCGGGCTTCCAGTTGATGCCCATCAATACAACAGTTCCGCCGCCTTTTGCCCAACGCAGGGCATGATGCAAACTGTGATCGTTTCCCACGGTGTCATACACCACATCGAATCCGCCCAGGAGGATTTCATTCCGGAAATAGCCCGTGATGCTGCGTCCGCCGGAGGCTTCCGCCATCTTTTTGTACACATCGGGACCTTCGGGAATCACTGCCGCGCCCAGTTTCTCCGCCACGCGCGCCTGGAACGGATACCGTGTCAGACAATGCACCTGCGATTCCGGAACCAACCCGCGCAACGCCGTCACGGTCAGCAACCCCAAGGTTCCACCGCCCACTACCAGCACGTGGTCTTCTGGTCGTGGCCTGGCCTTGAGCACGCCGTGAACCGCGCTCGCCAGCGGCTCCAAGAGCACCGCTGCATCATTGCTTAATGCCGCAGGAATCGTAAACGGTTGCGTGCGGTGCAGTACCATATACGGTGAAAAACCCCCGCCAGGATTTTCCACAGGCAACTCCCCCAGACCCAGGTTTTCACAGAGCATGTAATTGCCCTGGGCGCACTGAGGACAGGGCGGATCGATCTCCAACTGGAAACAGGAGGGCCAGTCAATCCGCATCGCCACGCGATCCCCCACGGCAATCCCATCCACCTCTTTCCCAACCTCCACCACCTCGCTCACCACTTCATGCCCCAGGAACTTCCGTTTCACGCCGGGAATGGCCGCCGTAAAACACTTGGGATCCATCTCCATGAACATAAAATGGATGTCCGTGCCGCACAACCCGCAACATAGATTGCGGACCTTTAGCCAGCGCGCATTGGGCAGAGTTGGTTCCGGAACCTCCGCATACCGCAACGGAGAAAACGGTCCCAACGCGGCATACCGCGAAAACCGCTCCGCAACCTTGAGCAGCATCACCTTGCTTAACCGATTCTCAAAATATAACGCTTTCATTTTTCACTTGTTTTATCCACAGATTGCACAGATTCGCACAGATTATTTTTTCTGAGTTAAACACCAGCTAAAAATTCCGATAAAGGCAAATGCCTTGACCTTTATTTCAAATCAGTACACGTCGCATTCCAAAACAAATTTTTAAAATCTTAATCTGTGCAAATCTGTGTAATCTGTGGATGTCATTGGGCCGCTGCAGTAATCGCCGCTAAAATCTCCTGCGTTTCTCCCTCCGTAATTAGCAGACTCGGCCGCAGCAGCACGGTGTGCCGGGCGACTTCACCGGGCAACAAGATGAGCCCGTTCACAATCGCCTTTCGGCAGAATTCCGTGGCCGCTTCCGGCGTTACGAGATCCAGGGAGATCAGCAGGCCCTTGCCCACCGCGCCGCGAATCGGCGAACCGCCGGCCATCACCAGGTCCGCAATGCCCTTCATCAGGAGGCCGCCTTTTTCCCTGGCATTTTTCCAGGGTTCCATCCGTGTATACAGTTCCAATGCCTTCTGCGCCACCCGGCACCCGACATCCGCGCCGCCAAAGGTCGAAAGATGGATCAACGGATGCTTATTCAGGAACGAATTAACCCGCTGGGTCATCAAAGTCACCGTGATGGGGTACACGCCACCGCCCAGCGCCTCGCCCAGCACCAGAATGTCCGGTGATACGCCCATGGCTTCAAAGGCGAACTTGGCGCCCGTGCGTCCGAAATTCGTCTGCGTTTCATCGAACACCAACAGCGCCCCATTTGTCCGGCACAATTCCGCCAACTCGCGCACATACTCCGCGGTTGCTTCCCGGCAATAATTCTCCGCCTGGATGGGTTCCAGAATCACCGCCGCCGTGTTCCCGTCGATCTTAGATCGCGCCGCTTCGAGATCGCCCCACGGCAGCATGCCGGTTTCGGGGATAAGCGGCCCGAAGAGCGAGGCATCTTCCCGTTGCGACAGACTCAGCGCGAATCCGCTCTGACCATGCCAGCCGCCTTCCAAGCTCAGCAAGCGGGGCCGCCCGGTAAAACCGCGCGCGACCTTGCACGCGGCATCCACCGCTTCGCCGCGCATCACGCCGAACAGCGAGCATTCCAGTTCCCCCGGCACAAACTCCGCGAGGGCCTGGCCCAGATGCGCCTTCTCACGGGAAATCATGGGGAAATTTCCGATATCCGTTTCTCGCAGCGCCTGTTTCAGTTCCGCGGCAAGCTCCGGCGGACGCCGCCCCAGATTGAACGTGCCCGCGGAACAATACCCATCCACGTAACGCCGCCCATCCGTATCGTAGACATAGGCGCCTTCGCGCTTGCCCTCGGCAATTCCCAGTCCTAATGCATTCAAACGGTCCATACGTGCTTTCGGGAAAATGGTGTTGGTTGTCGGATTCATGCCTTGCCTCCGGAACGTTCAAAATACCGCAGAAAACTGAAGACGGACGTCTGCACCCGTTCGCTGTTCAGCAGTTTCACCACCCCCGGCACTTTCGCCGCGATGGACGCAATGGGCAGCAGCCGCTTCATATCCGCAATCGCCGCGCGGATTGCGGCGATCACTTCATCCATTTCTTTTTCATTGATGGTGATGGGCGGCATAAAGCGCATCACCTGCGGGGCATTGCCGGAATACGCCGCGAAAACGTTTCGCTGCGCCAGCGCGTCCGACATCAGCGGCCCCATGAACTCATAGCCGTATTCGATGCCGACCATCAGCCCCAAGCCGCGTACTTCCTTGATCACTTTCGGATTTTCCCGCTGCAATTCCAGCAGCGCATTCTTGAGTTTGGCCCCCATGCGCTCCGCGTTTTCCCACACCCGGTTCTCCATCAGGAACTCCAGCGCCTTCAACGATACCCGGCAACCAATATCCGAGCCGCCGCCATAACACACATGAAAATCGGGATGCTGTTCCACAAAGTCCACGAGGCGCGGGATGTCCCGGTAAAACACCGCCGCATTGGGAAACAGCGCGCCGCTCAGCGATTTCGCCACCGTCATGATGTCCGGAATCACGCCGCTGTGTTCGCAGGCAAACAAGCGTCCCGTGCGCCCGAAGCCCGTCTGGATCTCATCGAAGATCAATAGCGCACCATACTCGTCGCACAAAGCCCTCAGCCCCTTCAAGAAGTCTTCGCGCGCAGGGAATATACCTGCTTCGCCTTGCACCGGCTCCAACAGCACCGCCGCCGTATCCTTCGAAATGATTTTCTTGACGGCTTCGAGATTATTAAACGGCACGAAGGAGAATCCGGGCATCAGGGGCTCGAAATAATGCCGGTAATGTTCCTTGCCGTTCGCGGAGAGCGCAAATCCCGTATGCCCGTGATACGCTTTGATGGTCGCGATGATGCCGGGCCGCCCCGTTGCCCCGCGTGCCAGTTTAATCGCGCACTCAATGGCATCCCCGCCGCCCGATGCAAAAAAGAGCTTTTTAAGGTCCCCCGGCGCGAGCGACACCAGCTTTTGCGCCAACGCCAGTTTCGGCTCCGACATCAGCCCGAACGAACCCATGTCCCACTCGTCCAGCGCCTCCTCCATCGCCTGCATCACCGCGGCATTGTGCCGCGACACATTAAAACTACCCGCGGACGTGAAACAATCGTACATCCGCTTGCCCGAATAGGGATCTGTGAAGCCGACGCCCTGCCGCTGAGTCTCCAGGACGTCTAAATGCCCTGCGCGCAGATACTTCATCTGCCCTCTATTGATGTACCGCCCGAACAGCGCTTCTATCCGCTTCTTCTCCTGCTGAGGCACCCGCGCCTTCTGCAACCCCGCCTGACCCTGAACACCCATAGCGGTTCTCCTTGTGTTCCCTGTTAATAAAGCATTCATACACCCGGTAAACCACTATATGACCACCTGACGCCCCCCCGCTGCAACTTTCCCGTAGGGCGGGTATCGCGCCACCGTACCCGCCAATCTTGCGCAGTGTGCGCCCCGAGCACCGGCCCCTTGGTGCGATACCTCTTTTACATTTTGTTGGTGGGTTGCGCTGCGTTTCACCCGCCCTACGATGTAATGGAATAAGGAAGGCCATAAAAGACGGAAAGGGCCAAAGAGATTCGTTTATATTGTGGCAAGGGTTGGCGTCAGGTATGATGAGGGGCGCACGTCCCCATGACCAGCAGGAAAACAAGAGGATGAAAACCGCGTTATGAAGCAGTATGGCAGGAATAGCATTTTCACCTTGGCCCAATGGGATAGGTCTTCTTCGGCAAGACATTTTTTATCAAAAGGCGGTCCGATTTTCCTTTTAATCTTTTTGGGCATTTGTGTTACGGGGGCATCCGAACCCGCAAAGCCTATCGAACTCGCCAAACCATTATTGGCGTATTGGAATTGTGATGAGGAGCTGGGTGGAGCCGGATTGATGGAGGCCACCGGGAATTCCGCGTTGACGGTGAAGCTGGATCAGCCTGTATCATCCCGGCGCGGGGTGTTTGGAAATGCTCTTGCACTTCGGGACACGCATAGCTTGTCCGTGCCCGGCTGGGGTCTCACGGAATTAGAAGCCTTTTCGATTTCGGCGTGGGCGAATCCGGAAGATCTCGGAGGCTATCGCGAAATCTTCCGCCAGGAATGCGGCAACCGCCTGTTGTTCTCGTTTCAGGAAAATGGTTCGGTACTGTCACTCGGCCTGAACGTCAACGGCTATATGGAATGCGATGCGCGCCTGGACGCCGCAAAAATCCTGGACCACATCTGGCATCATTGCGCCGCCACCTTTGATGGACACTTCATGCGGGTGTATCTCGATGGCGCGGAAATCGGATCGCTGGAACGTGCCGGGAAAATCGCCCTGTGCCCCAACGTGGCGTCCTTTATCGGTTCGAGCGGCGGTTCCAGCGAGTATTTTAAGGGAGGGCTGGATGAACTCCGCTTGTACAAGGAGGCATTGACCGCGGAAGAAATCGCCGCCCTGTATGCCAACGGAATGGATGCGATATCGCTTTTTATCCGGCAAATGGACGAAGCCGTCCAGTCCATTTACACCCCAAGCGCTTCGTTTGCGGAAACACTCGCCGCCACGCGGAACAATCTGGCGGCACGCGGCACCCCGCTGGATCCCGATCTCGAAGACGCCCTCTTCCGCAGATTGAAAGCCGATTATGAGAAGGAATGCGATGAATTCCAGGAATATACCCGTGCCAATCCCATCGACTTTCTGAATCGCAAAAATCCCGCGTTCGTGGAGGAAAACGCTGATCGCCTCATAACCCTGTTGCTCGAATATAAGCCGCTGACGGAACACCAATGGAGCACGCAGACTCCGGAAGACCGCCGGAAATGGGAGGAAGCCGATCAGTTCAAAGGCCGTTTTGACGAACTTAAGGCGCGGGGCGATGAAGCCCATTGCGCACCGGAATGGATCGACCTTATTCTCGAAACGGGCCGCCGCGTGCAGTTGCGTCCATACAAAAACGAACCGGTGGCGCCATACATCCCTCCCAGTACGCCGGAGACCCGCGATCTCACGCCGGAAGACGCGCGGAACGCCCTGGAAACGGACTGGCTCCATCAGGCGGATGGGAATCCCACGCCCGAGCGAATCAAAAAAGAAATTCAATGGACCCGCGCGCTTCTGGAACGAATCGAAACGCAATATCCTGGCAACGCAGACTTCGCCGAATCTCGCGTTGCGCTCGATGCCCTGGAAAAACAGGCCGACTCCATCACGGCATCGGATAACGATCTCTACTTCAAAGTTCACGCGATCAAACGCCAGGCGATGTTTAAGAATCCCGTGGTGGATTTCACCAAGATGTTATTTGTTGATATGCCCTATCCGCAAGGCTCCGAATGGCCCCATGAGACCCGCCACCGCCTCGGCTACATGGCGGTGCCCGGGGCGCGGCTGCTGGTGCTCGATGGCCTCGAACCCGGCGGACACCTGCTGCAACTCATGCCGCAAGCACCGCTGCACGGTTCTTTCTGGCGGCCTGATGTATCTTTCGATGGTTCAAAAGTGCTGTTCTGTTTCAAGCCGCACAATGAGAAGTCGTTCCATATTTACGAAATCAACGCGGACGGCACCGGCCTCACGCAACTCACCGACGGCATCTATGATGATCTCGATCCCGTGTATCTCCCCGACGGGCACATACTCTTCCCCACCACCCGCGGTCACACCTACGTGCGCTGCATGCCGCCCACTAACGCCTATGTGCTCGCGCGTGCCGACGCCGACGGCCGCAACATCTACCTGGTCTCGCAAAATAATGAACCCGACTACCTGCCGTCCGTGATGGACGATGGCCGGGTCGTCTACACGCGCTGGGAATACACCGACAAGCCGCTCTGGCGCGCGCAAAAACTGTGGACGATGAATCCCGACGGCACCTATGTCAGCACGCTTTGGGGCAATCAAAGCGTCTGGCCGGATGTAATGAAGGACGCCCGCAATATTCCCGGAAGCCGCCGCATCATGTTCACCGGGAGCGCCCACCACAACTGGTTCAACGGTTCCGTCGGCATTATCACCCCCGAAGAGGGATTTAATTTCCCCAAAGGTCTGACCAAGATCACGGCGGATGTGGAATGGCCGGAATGCGGCAACGGCCCCGTCGATCCCATCGAATCGCCCAACTACCACACCAGCGGTAACTACCCCGCCTACTATTCGCCCTATCCCCTGAGCGAGCACGATTTTTTGGTGTCCGCGAAACGCGGTGATAAATTCCTTCTCTATCTCATGGATACCGAAGGCAACCGCGAACTGATTTACGAAGGTCTGAACAACGTCTTCCACGCCATCCCGCTTAAACCGCGCCCGTGCCCGCCCGTCATTATGGATCGCGTGGCATGGCCGGACAAGGAACACCGCGATACGCCTCAAGGCGGTCTGTTTTACAGCAATAATGTCTATCAAGGCGCGCCGGAAGAATTGCGCGGGAAGGTCAAGTACCTGCGTGTTCTTCATATTGAGCCCAAAACGTACACCTACTGGCACAAACGCCCCTATATCTCCACTGGGCCCGTGGTATCCGCAGTGCAATCCGAAGGCGTCAAACGCGTACTGGGCACAGTGCCCGTGGAAGAAGACGGCTCTGTTTCTTTCGAAGCGCCGCCGGGAAAATCGCTCCACTTCCAATTGCTCGATGAAAATTTCCGCGCCCTGCAGACCATGCGGAGCTTTGTCGGATTGATGCCCGGCGAACGCCGGGGATGTCTCGGCTGCCATGAATCCCACAGCCGGACCGCCATGATGGGAGTCAAGTCTCTTGCATTGAACCAACCGCCACGCAAAATCACGCCTCCGCCCTGGGGCGAAGATACGGTCAGCTACCCCCGCTATGTCCAGCCCGTACTCAACCAATATTGCGGGAAATGTCATCAAGGCGACGGCAAGGGGCGAAAGGTCCTTGATATGACCGAACGCCCCACCTCCCCCGTGTTCACTGAACCATATATGACCCTGATCGGGCGGCCCACCTGGGGGACGCCCTATAGCAAGCCCGAAACACCCCCGCCCGGATTCGGCATCGCCAACACCCTCATGGTCGAGGCCTTTTCCACCGTCGATCCGCAGGCCTATATCACCCCAAAGCCCATGACCTGCCTCTCGTACAACAGCAAGCTCATCGAAATCGCCTCCAGCGGAAAGCACCACGATGTCAGAGTCGACCCGATCAGCCTCCAGCGCCTCATCGCCTGGGTGGACACCATGTGCCCCTACCGCGGCGACGACGAAGTCCGCGAAATCCCCGACCCCGAATTCCAGGGCGTCGACTGGCTAGCCATCCGCCCCCTGATCAAAACCGCTCCCATCATCACCCGCCCCGGCCCGGTGGATTGATGAAGAAGAGGGTATCGGGTATCGGGTATCGGGTGCCGGGTTTGGGACGCAAAGGACAAAAAGGACTTAAAAGGACAGGGAGAGGCGGAGAGGAATTGGGAAACAAAGGGGGTAGTTTCACGAAACGAGGGGGGAATTAGACTGTAGGAAGGCAGACTGTAGACTGTAGGTTCCGGAACCCGGAACACGGAACTCGGGAAACGAGGGGCCCGACTTTGCGAAACGAGGGGGGAAACTAGACTGTAGGAAGGTAGACTTTAGACTGTAGGTTCCGGACCCCGGACCCCGGAACCCGGAGTTTGCGAAACGAGGGTCTAGATTTGCGAAACGAGGGTATCCCCTGACGCCCAATTGGAATTGAGCGCTACTTTTCCCGATCAGGCATTCTTTAGCCATTTTGTACTTGACAATATAGATAGTCCTGATATAATTACTATATAAAGGAAGATGAGGTGGGTATGGATGCTTTGTTAAGTGAGGGATGGACGGGTGGCGGCGGCTTGCGGTCCGCGCATATCGCGTGCGCACAGGAGCCGTCACGCAGAAGGACTGAGATTACCCCTAATACAAGATTGCGTGCAGCCGTCAGCCTCGCCCTGAAAAGACGTATGAGCCAGCCCTTGCTAACCTATGCACAGCGTTTCCGGTTCGCGGTAACCGATGCAGGCATGCGCAAAGCTATCGGCGCCGCCATGACCGCGCTGCCCGTGACCCCGGATCGCCCCCGGCGCTTTGGCGCCTTCGCATGGCCCTGCGACGCCGATAACATCCAAGAACTCGATGCTAAAAATATGGGAATTGCTGACGCCAATGGCGGACTG
>JAKQOG010000047.1 GCA_029565395.1 Candidatus Hydrogenedentota bacterium
CTGGCCTTCAACAACACCCTCTATAACACCTTCAAGCTGGCCTTCCAGAACGCCTTCTTCAAAACCCTCTCCTTCTGCCTGACCTTCAATAATACCCTCCAAAACGCCTTCAAACTGCCCTTCTTCAAAACCTTCTCCTTCCACTATTCCTTCTGCTTGGCCTTCAATAATACCCTCCAAGGCACCTTCAAGCTGGCCTTCGGCTACTCCTTCTTCCACACCCTCCCCTTCCATCGCGCCTTCCGTCTGCCCCTCAACAACACCTTCTTCAACGCCTTCAAACTGACCTTCGGCAAGCCCCTCCTCAACACCTTCCAACTGACCTTCGATCATCCCTTCTTCCGTGCCCTCTCCTTCTATTACACCTTCCACCTGTCCCTCAAGGTTCCCTTCTTCGCCCCCTTCCCCTTCCGGTATCTCATAACACGGAGAACTGCATTGTCCTGAATCTACATGTACGCTCGGATCTATGGCCGCCAGGATAAAACCAAAGAAATCTTGTGGCCCCTGCACCACCGACCAATACTCAGAAAGGTTGCACACAAAATCCAGATCGGCATCCCCGCGCCCAGCAAGGTAAATCGCCGCACTGGAATCAACCGCTTGAAAGTCTATGTTCACCGTGAAAAAATTCATCAGATTGAGCAAAAAGGCCTGACTCTGTGATTCGCCGAGAGTAAAAAAACCTGTGAAGAACGCCTGGCACGCCGCCCGGCTCACGCCCGTTTGTGTGAATACCTCTGGCGCGACTAGATCCAATCCCGCGTTTACCAGAGCATAATTCACGTTCCACGCCGCCAAAATGCAGCAATACGGGTCCATGGACGGATTACTTAAAATCAGGTCCAGCAACTGGCACTGAGCCAGATCCACCATCCCATTCCCGTCCCCATCATGCGTATTCGGATCCAGCGCCAAAGACGCAGTACCGTACACCGCCGTTAACGCATCCGCCACCCCCGCTGCAATGCCATTGCTTCCACATATCATGGTGCAAGGCGTTATGCACGGAAATTCGTCTTCCCCCTCGCCTTCCCCCTCGCCTTCGCCGCCGCCCTCGCCCTCGCCTTCCCATTCGCCTTCTGGCGCTTCACACGCATTGCACCAAATCGGAGAAGTAATAGCTTCATCCGGATGTCCGCCATGATCGCCAACATTTAATCCTACAACCACATAATAATAATTTTGCGGGTTGGGCGAAGGGTCTTCAAAGGACACCATTACCTCGGAACTGTTCGCAAGCTTGGTGTCAAGATTTATGCCATTGCGGTAAAGGCGGACCTCCTGGATCAAATCGCCGCTGCCATCCCATGCGGAAACCGTAAAACGAAGCGGCACCCCCGTTAATTGAGAACCCATCGGGTAGCCGGAACACCGGAAATCAACATATAAATCCTGATTTTCAGTACTGTAAAACCGCCGGTTGCGGTATGCGTCAACAATGGCTTCCCGGGTTAATTCGGTCGCCAGCACGCCGGTCCGGAAAGAAGTGCTGGAACCCCACGTCGTGCCATGATGGTCAAAACCACCCGTTGCTCCGGCCCGCCATCCTTTCGTATTCGCCAAATCAAGATAGGTCATGCCAGAATCATAGGCATTGACATAATGATACTCGTCGAAACCATCCCCTTTATTAAAGGTCTCTATGCCCACCATTTGTTCATAAACGTCACTATCAAGGTCAAAATGGTTGAATTCCGTTCCAACAGAATCTTGACGGCCCGGATGGTTGAACACGGCGAATCCCTCAGGATGGTCCTTGATCCAGTCAAAGAAACTTTCCAGAGCCACATCGGAAACAGTATTCGTGTTTTCGTCCGTATTGTGAACACAAATATGCCCCATCAGCGGATTGCTCCACTCAAAGCCCCACAAGGTCACAAATTCCCCCGGCGCATAATATGCCTGGGCGGTATCTTTTAACGTTTCCCATTTGTGTTCCCACGGCCAAATCCACAGGTTTTCCGCATGATCGGAAAGCCCAAAAAAATCCAAGTGAGCCACATCGCGCGCATGGGCATACGCCTCGTCCGGATCTCCGTCACCATCCGAAAGACTGCTGTGATTATGAAGATTCCCAAAATAGATGTTGTACTGAACGCCTGCCTTTGACGCTTGCCCATCCGAATAGGCTGCTGTACTCCAAGCGTCCGGCAGCCGTTGTGCTTGGGCGGTTCCCCACCAGATAATGCACCATACAAATACACCACAAACAAACCTGTGAAAATTGCTATGAAAATTCATGATAGCCTGCCCATTCCCAAGGTTGAAACTTATGCCTAAGCATACCATGAAATCCGGTAAAAAAGCCACTAAAGCACTTCCGACAAATGGTTTATCAAGAACTGGAAGCAGACCATCAAAAAGCACAATAATGCCCACTGATGGATCTTTCTTCCGAAAGGACCAGAAAATGCCGGATAAATTCGGCGGGGAAGATAGTGCTCATGCATCTCTTATTGGCGCTCATCATAAGTGTTGGCTTCTTTTGGGGCAACACCGCCGAGGCACAAGTACCCTCCCAAGACGAGAAACTGCTCCGGGTGGACTTGAGCCAGTACACGCCTGGAATGATTCCTGGCGGCATCGGAGAACCGGTAAAGGCAGCGCGCACTGTGGCCGATGCCTGGGAACAATTGCACCCCAACTGCAAGGTAAAATACCAGTTGATGGTGAACACCGGAACTACCGAGGGGGAGTGGTTGAAAACCCAGCTTATCGGAAAAATCGCCCCGGAAATTGTCACCATGAATACGGAAGTCGCATGGCAGGCCATCGACAAGGATTGGTTTGTTCCCCTGGACGAGATTTTACAGCGGCCCAATCCTTACATTCCCGGAAACGAACACTGGCTTGATAGCTTCTCAAACAAGGCACTGACCAACTCCAAACGCGCGCCCAATGGGAAACTCTATTGCATCACCCTGGATACCGTGGAAACTGGGCTCTACTACAACATGACCTTGCTAAAAAAACTCGGCATTGATCGGAAACCTGAAACCTGGGAGGAGATGATCGAAGCATTCAAGATCATCCAAAACGCTAATACCACTCCCATGACCGCACAATCCAATATTGCTTCGGACTGGGGGCAGGACATCATCTTCGAGATGATCTACCACGAAATCATGCCCCTACTGGACGTGAACCCCTCCGCGGCGGATGTAAAGGACTATCAGGAGTATTTTTTCGATCCGCCTGAGGGCGGTTTTCTTTTTACCAAAGGGTTCTTCTCCAGCCGGGACCCCCGCTGGCGCGAAATGCACCGCATATTGAAGGAATGGCGGAACTATTGGGCAAAAGAACTTAAATTCACGGACCCCATGCGGCTCTTCCTCACCGGACGCCTCGCCGTGCTTTGGGACGGCTCGTGGACCATACGCCGGGTCGCAAAAGACCCATATATTAATTTTGAATGGGACATCGGCTATATCCCTGCAATCACGAAAGAGACTTCACACTATGCATCAGGAACACCCGCCACGTTAATCGGCGGCGCGGCCATGCAGGTGCATATCACGAACAGCGCGGTGTATAACCATTCCCTGGAGGAGTGTGTTGATTTCCTCATGTATCTTTCCGCACCACAAAATATCGAAAAAATCGCCGGAGAAGCGCTGTTGTTCATGCCCAATGTCAACGGCGCGAAAATGGACCCGCGCTTGCAGCCTTTTGCGGAGATCATCAAGCGGAAAAGCTGCGCCATCCAATGGATGGAAGCCATGGATCCGGAGTATAAAAAGGTATGGCGGCGCTGGCTGGATTATTATTTGGAAGACGGCTTCGGTTTGGATGAGTATCTAAGAATACTAGATGAGAACTTCGCGGCATGGGTGAAATCGCACGAAAACGACAGCGCGTGGGATTTTACCGCCATGGAAAAGGTATGGCAATCGCGCCAGGAGACATTGTTGCGTGAACTCAACCCCGCACCATAAAAAGAAGCCCTGGTATGCCCGGCGTTCCGCCGGACAGCCCCCCCTGGGACTGATCTACCTCTTGTTGCTGGCCCCAGTGTGCTTTCTCATCATCTTCAACTACATTCCCGCCATATCCGCATTCTACCACGCCTTCACCCAATGGGATCCTGGAAAACCGGCGATATGGATAGGGCTGGGCAATTTCCTGGACCTCTATCACGATCCCATCTTCCTGAAAAGCCTCCAAAACCTCCTTAAACTCGGCACATTCATTTTCTTCGTCAATTTAACCATCCCGTTTATCGTTGCCGAGATGATCTATCACCTGAAATCCGAGCGATGGAGCTACGCCGCGCGCGTGGCCCTCGTACTGCCCATGATCGTGCCCGGCGTCGTGATCTACATGATCTGGCAATACATCTATTCGGATGCAGGAATCCTCACAGCGCTTTTGGAATCTCTCGGACTTTACGACTGGATCTACGGCTGGCTCTCTCATCCCAAAACCGCCTTGATGGCTGTCGCCTGTGTGGGATTTCCCTTCGCCTACGGATTCAATGTGCTCATCTACTACGCAGGCCTCACCAACATCCCCCAGAGCATTTTAGAAGCCGCCGAAGTGGATGGCCTTTCGGCTCCCGGACGCATCTTTTACATCCATATCCCGCTCATCCTCAGCCAATTCAAACTGCTCGTGGTCATCACCATGATCGGTATCGTAAATGGCTTTGAATCCATTTACATCCTGACCCGTGACGGAGGCCCCGGTTACGAAACCATGGTGCCCGGTCTGTATATGTACCTGAACGGATTTGTATTCGAACGCATGGGCTACGCCGCCGCCATCGGCCTGCTCATGCTCATTTTCCTGTTGACATTTACCATTCTCATCAACCGCCTGGTACGGACGGAAGACTATGAGCCAGGAACCTGAAAACAACTTACACTCAACTACGAGCCCGGTTCGAAGAGGGCATCTGCGCCGCATCGGGATCGTGGGCGTCCTGTGGCGGCTGACGTTGGCGCTCATTCTGTTCCTTACCTTTTTCCCCTTCCTGTTCATGGTGTCCACCTCCTTCAAAGACACCCACCAGTTCTACCACTCCTTCTGGCTCCCGGCATGGCCGCCCGCCGTGCACAATTATGTGCAAGCCTTTGCCGATCTGAAGGTCTACATCTTCAACAGCCTCTTCGTGACCGCCGCAAGTATCGCCGGGATTCTGATGTTCTCCACCATGACGGGATTTCTCATCGCCCGCTACCGTTTTCCAGGCCGCGAAATCATCTACTACATGATGCTGGCCATGCTCATGGTGCCCGGCGTACTCATGCTCATCCCGCAATTCGTCTGGGTGCAGCAACTCGGCCTGCTCAATACCTACTGGGTCATGATCCTCCCCTACATCGCGGGCATGCAGATCATCGGCCTGTTTCTCTTCCGCAGTTTCTTCGCCCAGATCGATCAGGCCCTATTCGAATCCGCTCAGGTAGACGGCGCTGGACTGTTCCGGCAGCTCTGGCATATCGCACTGCCCCTCTCCAAATCCATTCTCGGCGTCGTGGCCATCACCAGCGCCCTCGGCGTCTGGAACAGTTTCCTCTGGCCACTCGTCACCACTTCCGATGAAAATGTCATGGTACTCACCGTCGGCGTCCTTCGGTACTATACCCGGACCCTCAACCAATACGGCCTGATGTTCGCCGGGTACACTATTTGTTCCATTCCTCTCGGCATCATCTTCACCCTGTTCACCCGCGCCTTCATGAAAGGGATCACCAGCGGCGCACTGAAAGCATGATGCCCTTGAATTCCTCTCGCTCCAAGTTGTACTTAGAAACACACGTGCCGGGAGGGCGAAGCTCCCGCTGAGCCGTTAAAAAATGATCTACATAAACACACCGTACTTTGTGTGTTTTGTCGTACGGCTCAGCAGGAGCTTCGCCCTCCCAAACATAGTTTCTTTCTTGGCAGAAGCGTCAGCGACAAAGTAATGACCAACCAACCGAAAACATGGTGCGCGTTCCAGGTTGATTGTGCTACAGTCAACATCACTGTTGTTGAAAAATACTTGGAGATACCCATGAATCGTCTTGTCACAACCCTTCTTGTTGTTTTTTGTGTGTCCGCTGTCGCGTACGCGGAAGACACCTACTACCGTGACCTATACCCCGACACTTGGGTGGCCACCGACGCCCTCGGAAGAACCATGCCGTCATACGAAGACGCAGGCGCCGTCAAAAATGATCAACGCCGCGTGGTCGGCATCTTTTACATCACCTGGCACAGCGATTCGCTGGCGGGACTGAAAAGCCCTTTTATGGCGGATGTCACGAAAATTCTGGAAGCGGACCCCAATGCCCGGCTGGATGCAAAGCACCCGCTGTGGACCGAAGGCATGTACTTTTGGGGCGAACCCGAAATGGGCTATTTCCTGAGCAAGGACGAATACGTAATCCGGAAAGACATGTCCATGCTCTCCGATGCGGGCGTGGATGTCCTGGTGATGGACGTCACCAACGCGGTCCGCTATTGGGATGAATGGGACGTGGTGTTTCCCGTTATGCAAAAGATGAAGGCGGAAGGCAACAAGGTGCCGCAGTTTTGTTTCTGGTCGTTCAACGGTCCCTCCATCGCGGTGGTCCAGGATCTCTACGAACGCATCTACAAAACCGAAAAGTATAAGGATCTCTGGTTCTATTGGGACGGGAAACCGTTGATGCTCTATAACGGCCTCCCCAACGTCGATTCCACCGGCGGGAACATCCCCCAACCGAATATCCACTACGATCCCAAGGCCAAAACCGACCCCAATCATCCGCACTATGGCGATCCGATGTACACCGAAGAGTTTTACACGGACTACACCCCGGAGGTGAAGGAATTTTTCACCCTGCGCACCATGTGGTGGGGCTATTACGAATGGGCCGGGAAACGTTTCGTCGGTACGGAGGACAATTGGAGTTTTGGCCTGGACATGGGCGACAAGCGCGTTCAAGAGTTAACGCCGGACCAATTGATTTCCACGCATAACGGCGCGAAAGAAGAAGCCGCCGTCACTCCCGCCCAGCATCCCGTCAGCCTGATCGGGAAATCCTGGACCAAGGACAAGGGCGAGCCTGAATTGAACGAATACGACATGCCGAAGTCCGCGTATGTCCCCTGGCTGGACAAAACCGTGGAGCATCCCGAAGGCTACGGCATCTATTTCCAGGATCGGTGGAATGACGCTCTCAAGGCCAGTCCGCAATTTCTGTATATCAACGACTGGAATGAATGGACCGCCGGAAAATATCACCCGGAAGCCGGGCAGACCTTCCAATACATGCGGCGCGACGCCACCTATCGTTTCATCGACCAATATAACGCCGAATTCAACCGCGCCATTCAGCCGATGAAAGGCGGCTATACCGACAATTACTACATGCAAATGGCACAGAACATCCGCCGCTACAAAGGCATCCGGCCCATGCCCCAGCAAACCGGATTGAGCAAGATCGCCATCGACGGCGATTTCTCGGACTGGGCCGCGGTCTCCGTGGAATACCGCGATACCGCCGGGGATACCTTCCACCGCGACTACAAAGGCTACGGCGGATTGCACTACACGAATAACTCCGGACGAAACGATATCGTCACCTGCAAAGTGGCTCTGGACGACACCAATGCCTATTTCTACACCGAAACCCGCGAAGACCTCACCCCCCACTCCGATCCCAATTGGATGCTCCTGTTCATTGACGCGGATAAAAACCACGACACCGGCTGGTTCGGATACGACTTTCTCATCAATAAAAAAATCACCGGCGAAAACACCTCCACCCTCATGAAATACGATCCCAGCACTCCGGACAATCCCTGGAAAGAACTCGCGCCCGTGCAATACCGCTACAAAGGCAAAACCCTGGAACTCGCCGTGCCCCGCTCCCTCCTAAACCTGACCGGCGGCGCCTGCACCTTCGATTTCCACTGGTGCGACAACCCCGCCGACCTCAACGACCCCATTTCCCTCTGCACCAACGGCGACAGCGCCCCCAACCGCCGCTTCAACTACCGCTGCATTTGGACGAAATAGAAAATATCCCAAAATTTGGTAAGATACAGAAAACAAAGGTATAACAACCATTCACAATCATATCACCGTCATTCCCGCGCAGGCGGGAATCCAGGATTCATCTTTATTTCATTCTCGTTCAAAAGTTCCTTGGAACCCACATGCGCGCCCTGCTGTCGTCCCAAAGGAGCGAAGGAGGATTCCAAAAACTGCCTTTGGAATTTTGCCAACTTTCCTCCTTGAATCACCACCTGTCTCGGCTGGCAACTCGCACCCTTTAAAAATTTCTGTTTTCGTGTGGTTCGTGTTTTTCGTGGTAAAAAAAATAAACGATCTCATACCAATCCACCGCCGTGCACCGGCAATACCCCCGCCCCCGAAGGGGCTAAATTCGAATAGCCGCAGGCGCAACCTACGGATCGAGTCCGATCAAAAACACCGGCCCCGAAGGGGCAGAATTTTAATAGCCGCAGGTGCAACCTACGGTCCAAGTCCATTCAAGAACACCGGCCCTGAAAGGGCCGTACAAAACACTGTTCGTTAACAAATCAAGATTGAAAGGGTTATAGGTATCAATTTGCGCAATAGATGATCAAGCACCCATTGACTGTTCTCCGTGTTAATTTAATCGCGCGGCAAGGCATTCGGAAAAAGCATCCGCTTCCCCTACTAACTTTGCCGCGCTTGCTGGGGTTCACCCCTTCATCAAATGAAGGGGTTGGACTATGCCCTGTCCGGCGGCTGGTTCTCCGGCCAAACCGTCGAACTGCGAGAACACGGAAGCCGAGATTGTTGTTCCGGTTGTCTGGCGAATTGTTGTTACGATACGCCGCCCGGCAATTCCTCGGGGTGTTGTTCCAACTGCCGCCGCGATTCACGCGGTTCCTGCCTCCGGGCAAAGCCCACACTCTTTAATTGCCCGCATTCGGAACACCTTTGAAGCACCCCGTACTACAAAAGAGAGCAATGGTTCCATGTGGCGAGCCAATTCTTCATCATCCCAAATACCCGCTTCGCGCATTTGCATATATTGTGAAGCTTTCCTTCTAAACCTGTCACGGCTGCGCCGCGCCAAACGTGCTTGGTTCGGGAAAATCCGGTAGCCAAGGAAAGTCATCCCTCGCGTGCACAAGTTGATTTGAACTGGCTTCAACTCCAATTCCAGGCATTCATGCAAAAACTCTATAATCTTTTCACATATGCCAATTATCTCGTTCTTTTCTTCATGCCAGATCACGAAATCATCCATATACCGGAGGTAGCGCTTGCACAGCAGGATTTCCTTGATGTAATGGTCAAACACTGCAAGATAATGATTTGCAAAGAATTGGCTCGTTAGATTTCCGATAGGAATTCCTTTCCCAGGCATGGTCTCATATGTATGGAGTATTGCATGAAAAAGCTGAAGCACCACCGGATCTTTAAAACGTTTTTTCAACAACTTCATTAATACATCATGATCAATTGTGTCGAAATATTTCCGCACATCCATTTGAATAAACCAATCACCTCGGCGCGAAAATGCAATGGCGCGCGACAATGCCTTGTCCAGGCCTTTTTTATCACGGCAAGCATAACTGTCGAAAATCTGATACGCTTCAAAAACCGGTTCACAAATATTGATAATGGCATGATGCGCCACACGCGCGCGAAATGGGGCTGCATGGATTACACGCGGTTTGGGATCACAAACACGGAATGCATGATAACCACCCCATCTGACCTCGCCCACAATCATTTCTTCCCTTAAATGCTTTAGTTCAGTATCCAGGTTTTCCGCAAATCGAATAACCTCGGATTTACCGCGCTTTCCTCTGCACGCCTTGAAAAATGCCAGCCGCAAGTTATTGGCATCAGCGATTCGGTCAATTAAGTTACCCGCTCTCTTCATCAGCCTCATTCCTATTCAAAACACTTAATAAAGCCTTGCCATATTTGGCCGCCTTCGCTTCGCCAAACCCATCTATTTCTTTCAGATCGGAAAGTGACTCAGGGCGCTTCACTGCCATCGCCGCAAGATGTTCATTCGTACACACCGTATACACCGGTACGGCTTCTGCCGCCGCCAGTTCCTTGCGCACCTCCCGAAGACGTGCATAAACCGAAAAGTCATTCTCTGAAAGAACTTCTTTATAGTCAACTCGTTTTGACTTGCCAGAAAACGCATTGGTGCCTGCTCCGGAAGGCGAAGCACCCTCAATATACTCAACACAAAAACACCAGCGCGGCGCGCCATCGATCATCTCAACCGTTTTTTGAACCGTAATTACCTTATGAGAACGAAGAAACCGGTTAAGATCCTCTTCCAAATCCGTCGATCCAGTCGCCGGGATAGCAAATACGCGATATTGCATTTATATGCCTCCACATCTAATTATTGGATTACCCCTTTTTATCAAATCTGCCACACTTGCCCAGAGAAGGGCCGCACTCTCGCTCCGCTCGGGTTCGCTCCGCTCACCTCGTACCGGCCCTTCTCTTGCCCTGCCCTAACCTGCCGCCGGAACTGCGAGAACACGGAAGCCGAGATTGATGAGCCGGTCGTCCGGCGAATAGTTGCCACGAAACGCCGCCCGGCAATGCCCCGGGGTGATGCACCAACTGCCGCCGCGACGCACGCGGCTCCTGCCCGATTCAGGGCCTCGGGGATTCACTCTCGGACTAGAACTATAGTAGTTCCCGTCGAACCAGTCGGCACACCATTCCCAAACGTTGCCGTGCATATCATACACTTTCCATGCATTCGATTTCAGCATTCCCGCCGGATGAGTCTGCCCGCCTGAATTCTCGCTATACCAGGCATATTCCCGTAATTCCAATTCTGAATCCCCAAAGCAATACTTCCCTGTGCTCCCGGCCCGGCAGCCATATTCCCATTGCGCTTCACTGGGAAGCATATAGTTCCGGCCCGTACGCTGCGATATTACTTCACAAAAGCGGACCGCATCCTCCCAGGACACGCATTCCACGGGAAGACGCTCCCCTTTCAAATTCGACGGATTGGTTTTCATCACCGCTTCGTATTGTGCTTGCGTTATGGGATACTGCCCCAGCCAAAAGCCATCTAATGTTACCTCATGAACAGGTTTTTCATCATCATACCCATCTCCCCCCATCCTGAATGTCCCGGCGGGTATCCAGATCATGCGCAGATTCAAACCATCGATGGTCTCAATATAGTTCGAATCGGGCTGTACGCTTTTACACTCGGTAATAATGATCTCAGGGTATGTCGCCGTGCGGCATCCTTGCAGATCCACAGCCCGCAGATTCACCAAATCATCCAGCGGAGAAAAATCCTCGATCCCTGTGCAATTGGCCAAATCTAGTGTTTTTAACGCGGTTAACTGCCTCAAGGGAGCAAGGTCAGGAATTTTTTCACAACACCGCACGCTCAACGATTCCAACGTGGTTAATGCCACCAAGGGAGACAAATCTGTAACACACGGGCAGCGGCTTAGATCAAGCGTTCGTAATTTCGTCAGCGACTCCAAACCGGCAAGATCCGTCAGTGCGCCGCAATCAGCTAAATCCAGTCCGATAAGATCCGGAAGATTTTTTATCGGATCAATATTCTTAAGATAGGGATGTGCATACCGGGGAAGGGTAAGCTGTTGGGTATCTTTCGCAGCCTCAACCACTGCCGGGATATCAAGCGGATGAATGCCGGGACATTGAACGACCTGTTCCAATACGGCCGGATGCTCATCCTCCCAATATCCCTGTTTAAGTTGCTTCTTGGCGGCTTCAGATCCAATCTGGCGCAAGGTTTCTGCGCATGCCGCCAATGTCTCAACCCCTTCTCCAGACATGGTTTCATACGGTAACAATTCAACCACGCGATCCCCTGCAACGGACAAAACCCTCGCTTCTTGAGTATTATGTGGAGGGACAAGTTGTCCAAGCTTTTCCAGGGCGCGATCCAACGTTTCCATATCCACCTTGGCACCCGCCGTTTCAATGCTCGCCACGGCTATGGCATAACAAATAGTTTCATCCTCGTCTTTACCTCGGGTGATCAATTCATTAATGAGATCTAATGCTTCTGGATCGCTGGTTTGGTATCCACCCGCGGCCAAAATGATCGTGTCGCGCCAGCGATCATCATGCGCCATATTGATAAGCTGACCCCGTTTCTTGAATATGATGGCCCCTGATCCAGCCAGGTATTCCTGGAGCGCGCGGTGCCGGAAATCCAATTGTCCCTTAACCGGCTCGCGCAACAGCCCGCACCGCGTCAGCATATAATCAATCAAATCCTGTGCGGCTTTTTTTTCGCCTTTGATGTTGACTGCATCGAGCAAGGCGGGCACCTTCCGGATATAACTACCGAGCCATACTGCGGCATCATCCCGTGAAACTTCGATAAGATAGTCCCCATCGTCCTTTTCGGCAGTCATTCCGCTGGTCATCATCTCCAGGGCCAGCCAGGCATGCAACCGAATCTCCACATCGACGTCCAAGTCATTATATTCTTTTGCCGAAATAATGCCGCGTCCTTTATCGCGCAATCCTAGCAGCGCCTCGACAAGTGTTTTGTATAGTTCGTGCCGGCGTTTCGGAAGCAGTTCCCGCCGGTGCCGGTTGATCAGACAAATCGCCGCGCAAAAAAACGGCGTCTTCGCCAGATCAAATAGTTTGGCATATTGAGACGACCCAAGCTTTTCCTTAAGCCGGTCCGCATACCCCTCAAGCTCATGTTCCGTACGGTCCCGAAAATCCGGTGTGGGCTCGCCCTCGACAGCCGCCCGGTGCCATTGATCAATAAGATCAAAAATGCGGTCCGGACTCAGTTCGAGCACATTCACTTGAGGTGTTGGATCGTTGGTGGCGAGTTCCAACGGCGGCTGCCACTGATCCGCTTTATCCTCTTCATGCGGAAAGGGCCGGGACGTAACCCGGAAACACAGATTTGTGTGTTGACGTAGACAAGCCTGGAGTTCTTTCCAAAATTCAGGCCGCTTATTGGGTGGCAATTCATCGAGTCCATCCAGGATTAAAAGGGCGCGGCCATCCCGCAGTACGGAATTAAGCCAATCTGGCGGCGTCGTAGCCACCAAATACTTTGTGGATAATTCGATCCACCGGTTTGGAGGGGGAAAAGCAAGATAGTCCTGGTCTTTTTCCACCAATCGCCGCAGCCGGATAAAAAACGGTATCTTGCCGCTTGACGTGTCCCGTTTGTCCGGGCGCATGCCGCCCCTGCTCTTGTCACATTCCCGGGTCAAATCGTCTTCAAGGCCATCGCAACACCGGAACGCTTCCCATTGCATCAGGGTGGTCTTGCCCGCGCCCGCCTCGCCAACAATAATCAGCCGGGGATGCTCGCGAAGCACCGATTCCGCGGAAAGCCGCTGAAAGGAAGCGCCCTGAAGCGATAAGGAGACAAATCCCGCATTGATGGGATGCCATTGATGATAGGACGGAATCCCCATCAGTTCCATATAGCCGTATTCTTGCTTGATCGCTTTTAGATATTCCCTTTCAAACTCCTCATGGGCGGTTTTTCTCTTGTGTTCGGCCTCAACTCGTTCTTCCTCGATAATCCGCTCCGGAAGGATTCGAATTTCACCGCGCACTTCCGCCAATTGCGTGCGTACGATATCAAGAATTTCGTCCGGCAGGGTTTCGATGCGTGAAAGGACATTTAGCAACTCAACTTCAGTTGGAGCCACCCCATTTTTTAGTTCACTGTACTCCGCAATCCCCGAAAATATCCGAGCAAGCACTATTTGCTGCTGTTCTATCGCAATACGTTGTTTCGCGAGTGCGGCTTTGATTTCATCAAACTCCGCTGCGTGCACAGCCCGCGCCAACTCGGCTAACTCCTCCGGGCTTTGCGCGTGCAGCGTTTCCTGAAGGCTTTTATAAAAACCAAGACCAAACGCCGCAACAAAATTCACCTTCCCCGCTTCGATAATGCCCTCCCAAAAAGCCCATCCCAAGCCTGAAAACACCTTGTTTACCGCACGCTCATTTTCGCTCTTCGATGCCATCATCTCCCCTCCTATCCGTGATCAACCACCTTCACATGTTCAAATTAAATCCCTGACCTTCCTATGCCTATAGGTACGATATCAAAACCGCAGGAGGAGAGTCTATTCCGGAAAAGTCCATACCATTTAATCCCACGGGAGAGCGTCTCATTATCTCCCCCTGTTTATTGGGAGAATCTTTAGCAGCGCCCATCTTCAGGCGTCTCTTTATTTCCCCCGGCGCTGTTGATAAAGCCCCCGGCGAATGCGCTGTCCCTCCCGCACGCGGCCAAACCATTCCTGTAGTGAACCTTCACTGGGGACCATATGGCCGATAAAGGCCTCCAATAGATCATCCTGTACGAAATCACAAAATGAATCGTAGAGTTGGATAAGGTTGGCGAGGCGTTGTGCATCCGTAATGGGGCGTCCGACAGCCACGGCATCAAGATCGATGAAATAGAATCGTTCACCGTTTTGGGTGAAGATGTTTTTACCTGATAAATCTTCATGACAGGCGCCCGATGCGGCAAAACGGTTCACGGCGTATGCCAATCGTTCAAAAAAAACGCCTAATTCGTCTTTTTCAATACCTGTTTCCACCCGATTTTTGAGATATAGTTCGACATTGGCGCAGTCTTCCAAATACTCCGAGACCATCAGGTTGCCGGTCAACAGGCCCAAGACGCCAAATTCGATGAAGGCCACGGGGACGGGCGCCAGCACATCATGACGGCGCAGATGGTGCGCGGCAATCCAGGCACGGCGGTAGCGGGAGCGGCGGGCCGTGTGCCGGATTACCTCGATCAACCAATGCCCCCGGCTTTGTTTCACCACCCACTTCCCCGTTCTTGTCACCATTGCCTTCGAGGAGCATTTTAAGGTTTCGCCGGGCGCGCTGACAATGTCTTCCAACTCACCCAGCGAGAGGCGCCGGGTCAGATAGATGCGCCGTCCGCGGCGGCGGATTAAGGAGATTGATTCATCACATAGCAAAGGATTCATAGTAAATTCATGGATTCCTGGATATTCCCGTGAGATCGGACACACGCCCTTTCACGTCATAAATCCGGCTCAGCCATTCCGGCAGCGCCTCCACGCCATACCCGTCGCAGAGGGGTTTGAAATACGCCGGGGATAGTCCGTTCTTTTGTATCGAACGGCGCAGGCGCAAGAGGTTTCGCGCGCGCAACAGGGGCGACAAATGGGGCCGAATGACGGCATTGTCAAAATCGATTAACCAGGGCCCGCCTGCTCCCACCAGAATATTCTTAACCTGCAAATCCGCATGCCACACGTGCATATCGTGCATGCGGCGAATCACGGTTCCGCAGCGGCGCAATTCTTCATCCGGTCCTTCTGGCGAATGGGACAGAAATTCACAGAGATTTTGAGCCGGCAACCCTTCCGTGGCAATGGCCCCGCGCACAAACAGGCCGCGGCGTTCCCAACACGCGCCGAGCAGTTTCGGGACGGGCAGACCTTCTTTCTGTATTTGCAAATGCAAGCGAAATTCGCGCAACGGGCGGTTTGAGAGAATGTACGCATCACTCAAGAAGAACCGGACAAGGCCACCTCTTTTGTAGCGGCGCACCATCCCGCATCCGCCTGGTAATTCAAACCGGTAGACCGTGCCGCGGCCTGCTTCCTCCACGGCTTCACACCCTTCACCCTGGATTAGGGCTTTTGCGATGGTTTCCGCCTGCTCTTCCCAGGCCAAGACATTCTTTCCGTGCCGCCGTATTTTTACATAGCCATTTTCCACGCGAAGACACCTATACAATGATCTGGTAAGGACATTATACGCCCTTGGACAGACCAAACACACACAAATGGACTCCGGCGCCCACACAGAGTAAAATAGGCTTTTCAGACTGTTTCCCCACAACCATGGAAGAACGCAGATGAAACAGACACGCATGATCGTCGCAGGCAGCGCCAATATCGACTTGGTGACGCGCGTGCCGCGCATTCCCAAGCCGGGTGAATCGGTTATCGGACACTCCTTTGCCACCATCACGGGCGGGAAGGGGGCGAATCAGGCGGTGGCGGCGGGACGGTTGGGAGTGGAAACCTATTTTGTGGGATGCGTGGGCAATGACGGGTTTGGGGAATTACAGCGGCAGAGTCTTCGAGAAGCGAACGTGAATGTGGATCATCTTAAGGTTCATTCGAGTGATGCAACGGGAACGGCGGTCATTATGGTTTCGGATGAAGGGCAAAACTCGATCGTCGTGACGCCGTCCGCGAATTACGGAGTAAGCCCGGAAGACATTGGCGGGCTGGAGCCCTTGTTCCGGAAGGCGGATGTGGTGTTGATGCAGTTGGAAATCCCTATCGAGACCGTAGAGGCCGTGCTGGAAATGTCGCGCCGGTGCGGGGTGTTGTCCATAGTGGATGCAGGCCCCGCGCAACGGGTTCCGGCGGCGCTGGTGGCAAAGGCGGATATTGTTTCGCCAAACGAAACGGAGGCGGAGGCGATGACGGGGATCCACGTGGATTCCGTAGAGAATGCGCGCAAGGCGGCGCAGGCGTTGATCGCGATGGGGGCGCGGCATGCCGTAATGAAACTTGGGGAGCAGGGAGCGCTATACGTGGGAGAAGGCGAGCATTATGCGCCGCCGTTTAAAGTAACGGCGGTGGATACAACGGCGGCGGGCGACGCGTTTACGGCAGCGTTGGGGGCGGTGTGGAAGCATCTTCCCGTAGCGGAAGCCCTGCTTTTTGCAAATGCAGCCGGGGCCTTGGCCGCCACGGTGGCCGGAGCGCAACCCTCGATGCCCTCGTTTGCAATGGTGGAAACGTTTTTGCGGTCGAACGGATAATAAGGAAAGTGATATCGTGAGCAAGTTTATCAGCGCGCCATCGGTGATGTGCGCGAATCTGGCCCGGCTGGAGGAGGAGTTGCAGGCTCTGGAGGCAGCGGGGGCGGATGAATTGCATTTTGACATCATGGACGGGCTGTTTGTCCCCAATTATACATTAGGGTTTGACTTTATCAAGGCGGCGCGGCGATCGTGCAATCTGCCGTGCAGCGCGCATTTAATGATTACACAACCGGAAAAATATATTCAGCGTTTTTATGAGGCGGGCTGCCGCATCATTACCATTCATGTGGAAACCTCCGTGCATGCCCACCGCCTCTTGACACAAATCCGGGAATTGGGCGCATCACCGGGGATTGCCATCAACCCCGCAACGCCGCTGACGAAACTGGACTATCTGCTGCCTTTTGTGGACCGGGTGCTGGTGATGACGGTGGATCCGGGATACGCGGGACAGCCCATTCTTCCCACGGCCTTTGAACGCGTGCGCATCCTTCACGAAAATATTCAATATTACAAATACAACGCCAACATCGAAGTGGATGGCAATATTACTGTTGCCAATGCCGCCAAACTTTCGCGGCTTGGCGCGGAAATTTTCGTCCTCGGCACGGCCAGCATATTCAAGGGGCCGGGCACGGACTACGTCAAAGAACTGCCCGCCTTCAAGGCCGCGATAGCCGTGGAAAGACACCTGGTGTGATTATGGGGCATTACAGGAACATTCATGGCCACCCCGGATAAAACATCGCTTACACCCTCCCGGAATCCCCATACTCCCGAATCCAAATCATGGGTGTATTTTGGCGTTGGGTTTGTACTATTGACCGGCGCGGCGATTGCACTGGGCGTACTGCTGGCGTATTTCCTGGAAAAACGCCCGGTGAATTTGCGCGCACATGCCTTTCAATGGGTGGTATTTCTTGAAAAAACTCTTGTGGCGGAAGGCCTTCCCTTGGACAATGTTCACCGGAAGGCGGGGGAAGAGCGTCACGATGGCGCCGCGATATGGAATTTTTATGCGCTCGATCTCCAAACCCCCGAAGAGCAGGATCCAAACCGCCTGATAGAACTGATTCGTTACTCCCTGGCCGATAAAGGCCTCAGAATATCCGATGGCATCATGGAAACAGCGCGCCGGGAACTCCGCCTGTCGATGGGTTCGCGGGAATTCGCGTTAGTGACGGTTCTGGGAGAGCCACCGCCGCCGCCACAACCCGCCGATTTGCGCCCCGCCAGCAACCAGGTGCTATATGAGGCGCAGCAGGCTATCGCGGCGATTATCACTGCTCCGGGGAAGCTGACGTGGCTGGCCACGGAAGAAATGTCGGATGCGCAGGCGCTCTGGAATTTTTCCGCCGGGAGTGTATCCTTCAATCCTCCGTTGACCGTGGAGGCATTCGCTTCTGCATTGGCGCATTCATTTATGGATCCGAATGTATCCGTGGAAGGCCCTCGCGATCTAACCGTCAATTTTCTATACATGGGGAAATGCTGTATTGAACTTGTTTGCATTCCACTTCCTCCGGAATCTCCGCCCAGCCCCGTGGATATTTCCGGAGGGGCTCCTGCTCCTGAATCGTACGATCCCTATAACTTTCTGCTGTTTGATCTTGCCGAAGATGCCGGTGCGTACAGCCTGCTGAGCATAATGCTGCCCAGTGTGGATGAACTGCCGCTCGATTCGGTGGAACACAGCGGTCCGGACAATGGGCTGGTGCATGTCCCCACTCCGCTGGCTCCCGTGAAATCGCCTAGGGTTGCAATTATTCTGGATGATGGCGGATATGGCGGCAGCACGACGAACAAAATTATTGAAACGCTGGATCCCAAGCTCACCCTGGCACTGCTGCCCAATACGCCGAATGTCAAAGATACTGCCGTGCGCGGCGCGGCAAAAGGGTTTCAAATCATGTTGCACATGCCAATGGAAACCCATAGCAAAACAATCAAAGAATTTCCAGGCCAACTGAATACGAACATGGGCAAAGAAGAAATCGAGCGGCTTACCGCCGACGCCATCGGGCAAATTCCCCATATTGCGGGCGTGAACAATCATACCGGCTCAAAATTCACTGATAACGTGGAATGTTTAACCTATTTCATGAACGTGGTCAGGCAAAAGGGGCTTTTCTTTGTGGACAGCCGGACGCTGGGCACGTCCAAAGCATTTGCCGTCGCGAAGGCAATGGGCGTCCGCGCAGGACAGCGCAATATTTTCCTGGACCATTCCAGCAATAGCGCCAAAATTCGGGCGGCATTTCAAAAACTTATCGAGCGCGCCAAGACCCACGGAGAAGCCATCGGGATCGGCCATTTCCGGGAAAATACGGTAACCGTTTTGACGGAAGAAGTGCCGAAGCTCAAAGAACAGGGCATCACGCTGGTCCATGTGTCGGAGTTGGTGCAATGAGCGTCCTTCTCGGCATAGAGACCTCCTGCGACGAGACTGGAGTGGCCGTGGTGAAAGACGGTTTTCAGGTACTTTCCAATGAAGTCGCGTCGCAGATCGATGTGCACCGGGAATTCGGCGGCGTGGTGCCGGAGATCGCTTCGCGGCAGCATACGCGGATCATTTCACAACTTGTACGCAAGGCGATGGCGGACGCCGGGGTGGCTATCGATGCCATTGCGGCCACACGGGGTCCCGGATTAATGGGCTCGCTGCTGGTGGGGCTCAGTTTCGGGAAAGCCCTGGCCTTTGCATGGAACAAGCCGTTTCTGGGCATTCATCACATCGAAGGACACATTTTTTCCGCCATGTTTTGCGAGACGCCGCCGGTGTTCCCGTTTCTCGCCCTGGTGGTGAGCGGCGGCCATACGCAACTGGTGCAGTGTCCGGCTCCGCATGTGTATCAGATTCTCGGTTCGACGCGTGACGATGCCATTGGCGAGTCGTTCGACAAGGTGGCGCGGCTTCTGGGGCTGCCGTATCCCGGCGGTCCATCCATTCAAAAGGCGGCGGAATAGGGCAATCCCGCCGCCTATAGATTTCCGCGCGGGATGCTGGGGGACGAGTCGTTGGATTTCAGTTACAGTGGATTGAAAACGGCGGTATTGTATGCAATTCGCGAGGCGAAAGACCCCCTTCGGGTGGAAGATCTCGCGGCAAGCTTTCAGGCGGCGGCGGTGGATGCACTCTTGATCAAAACCAAACAAGCAATACAGCAAACAGGCGCGGAACGGCTGGTGCTCGCCGGGGGCGTCGCCGCAAACCGCCTGTTGCGTCAACGATTATCCAATGAACTTGCCATACCCGTGTTTCTGCCCCCCTTCGCCTACTGCGTGGATAACGGCGCCATGATTGCCGCCGCCGCCGATTCCCGGCTCCACCATGGGCTGGTGGATACCCTGCGCGCCACGCCGGACCCCAGTGTGGCCTTGGGGTAAAATTATCCAAAATTTCTGCGGCCATTGTTGAAAAATGTGCACCTTGTGTAAATGCCGATTTGAGAACACTTTTCGAACTTGCCGGCCCGCATACGGCTCGCCTTCCATTGCCCCTCCCCCACATTTTATGGCATAATGCCATATGCCTTAGATCCACGACGCGATCCAAGGCCCTCGCGAATACGTCGCTTTCAGTGTGGGGGCGACACGGTTTCGACGGGGGTGGATGACGCGTGGGACGCGTGCCGAGGGCCCCGGTGGCCTCGTAAAAACCGGGAAAAAAGTTAACTGCGAACCAAGAATTCGCTCTTGCCGCCTAATTAGAGGCGACACGTCTTGCCCATGACCGCCTGCTAATGGGACAAGGCGCCGACAGCGGGCCTCAAACCGGAGGAACGGCGATGTCTCCGGCGAGAGTACGAAAGACCGCCTAGCGACGCTGGAAAGTGTGCCTGACGCGTTCCGGCCGGGCGAATCCTAAACGAAAGGCTACGCACGTAGTGGACCACGTCGAGGCACTTCCGGACGCGGGTTCGACTCCCGCCGCCTCCACTTTTGTTGTTTTTAATATTTTTATTTTCTCTGCCGCTATTATATCGTCGGTTTTTTCCTAAAAAAAACAGGGGCATGCCTTACAAGAGTTAACGAGATTCTTCGCTTTTGACGTAGTAATAGAAGATTTTCTTCTTGGAATTGCTCTCTGTTTCTCTATATTCTTCTGCTAATCTACCCGCCTTGTTCTGCGATTCCCTGATTACGCGCTTCGGAAATGGGGGAGAAGAATTTAATCCGTTAGCCAGACTCAGGTATTTTGACAGAAACTGAAATAGACGTTGCCTGTGCTGTTCAAGTCGAGTGATTTTGCTATCTCATGACAATATATGAATGAAGGAAGGTACGCTTCAGGGATGGACGCCGCGAACCAACAAATGACCGAGCGCCTACTGCGGACGGCGGTGCTAGCCGGAGACGAGTCGGCTTGGGAATACCTTTATCGGGCCCATTTCGACCGACTCTACGTCTATACGTACCGCTCTGTCCAAAACCGGCATCTGGCGGACGAACTCGTCCAAGATGCATGGCTGGTGGCCGTGCGGCGGATCAAGACATTTAATCCAGATCGCGGTACCTTCCACCAGTGGATGCGAGGCATCGTAGATAACCTGTCACGGAATCATCGGCGCAGGTGGAAATCTCGGTGGGCCTACGAAGTCCAAGCTGAGGTTGACATGGGCATCGAGGCAACTCCCGTTGAGCAAGCAGACCAAATTAGTGCGGCCATGGCGGATTTGCCGCAGCGGTACCGCGATATTCTTAATGCGAAGTACCAGGAACAACAATCGGTCCAGGAGATTGCCGCCAAAATGCGGGCAACTCCCAAAGCCGTCGAATCACTTTTGTCGCGTGCGCGCGCGGCGTTTCGTGCGGCTTGGGAGCGGTTGGAAAGGAATGAATGATGAATGATCAAACCGAAGTGTATGCTGACCCATCCTTTCGTGAGGCGGTGCTGGCACAGTCAATAAAGGTCATGCGCCATGGCCGGCGCCGAGGCTATTATGTAGTTGTGGCCGCGGTACTGGCGGCATACGGGGCTGGTATTGGGTCGCTGATGCTGGTGCAGGGCAAGCAGAGTACGCGATCAGCAACCCCGGTGGTGGCTTCGGTGGTCGTAGCCGCGCCTGCCCGGACGCATCAACAGGATCCTCAAACGTTACTCAAACAAGTAGCCGGTGCGTCGCGGCCAGAACAAGTCCTGCTGTTAACAGAAGCCGGCGACATCTACCTCAACGTGCGGGCTGACATTGAGCGTGCGCTGAATTGCTACCGGCAAGTGCTCGAAATCACACCTGCAAATGTGCAGATGACAATTCATCCGGAAGATACGTGGCTTTTTAAGTCCTTGAAAAAGGCCAGGGTTAAGGAGATTGACCATGCAGAAACCAGTTCGTGACGTTATTGTTGTTGTTTTTACAGTTCTAGTTGCCATAGCCGCATCGGCACAGACGCCGCCGACGCAACCCGAAGCAAGACAAGTCCCGGATGACGTGAAGGCGGTTCTCGACAAGCCGGTGACGCTGGATGTTGCAGGAAAGACAGGTGCTATCCTGCACAAGATCCACGAGGCGACGGGATTGAGGTTTGGTTATGCGCCGGGGCTCGACGATTCCATCTATAACTTCCTGAGCACGAACCTGACCATTAAGGTGGACAACTTGCCGCTAAGGGATGTTTTGGCGGAACTCGTAAAGCAACTTCCGGAAGGTGTTTGCTTTGTTGCAATTTCTCCCCTAGAATATGACATTTGGCCAATCGTGGAAGCGGTGCGTATACCGGGAGCCACCATCCCGCCTCAAGTCCCGTTCAAGCCAGTCCCGCAGCCGTCAATACCGGATAAGTTGGAGGATGCGTTGGCGCTGGCGTTTAAGAATAACCTCGACGTGGTGGCCGCGGAAGCCCGACTGCGCGCTGCAGAAGCGGAACTGAATCAGGCAAAAGAGCACGTGGCGGAAGAACTGACCAACCTCTATGCGCAATGGCCTTCGCTGAAACTTCGGAAAGAGACAGCACAACAGCTATTGGAAGATCGCAAGAAGGAACAAGAAAGCCATCTAGAAATGAGTGTGTCTGGGATGACCAACAAGCTTCGCGAGGCGCAAGGCAATTTGCTTCAGTTCGAGAGCCGGGTGTGGAAATTGATGAGCCCGCCCGCCACTACCGTTCTTCCCGCACCTGCCGCGCCGCCGCAGACTTCCGCACCGCGCCCGCCCGTTCCCGAAAAATACAGGCAACTACTCGAAAAGGGCAGCCCAATTACGTTGAACGGCGGCGACAAGAACCTAGACAAGGTGTCCAAGGTCGTTGAACTTCTTAACCTGGCCACAAAGGTCAAATTTGTTTTGGCCACGGACGCCCCGGTCCAGGGATTCAACTTCACGGATGCCCCGCCCATCGAAATCATGAATGTGCTGTCGGAAATGACCGGCAACAAGATCTGTTTCGTGTTCCGCGACTATGGTGTGCTGGTAACGGAGACAAAAACGGCTAAGAACATACCAGGGGCGATCATTCCTGACTATGTTCCCTATACGGGGCCGGCGCTAAACCCTGAGTCGGCGGGACCAGGGGCGGAGGAAGCAAACGGAGCAAAGTAAGTTCTTCCTCACCGCATTTCAACCTTTCTTGCGCAGGGAAAGTCACAAATTGCCGTGCTACAATGCTCATTTTGGTATTTTTGAATTGTTTATCCCTTAGGGAAAAACGTGTGGAGGATTGCGGTACCAGGGTAGCGCTTTTGCGAAACCCTCCTGCGGCGGGTAAACGCTGGGCTGGAATTATTTAATCGCCTTTGGTGGCAGTTCAGGTGGAAGTATGTCGGACTTCGAAACGCAGCTTTTAGCCAAGTGCGTCCAACTTGGGAATGAGAGGTGGTACTTGAGTATCGAAAAATATACGCGTTTAAGTCGACGACAATGTCTTCAGAGGATGGGCGTTGCGCCTGCACTGGTCCTTTTGGGGATGAGCGGGAGAACATCCGCCGCGCCCCCAATCGCATCGGGAACGAAGTACTACATTGATCCGGCAAAGGGTGATGACAACAATGATGGGCTGACACCGGAGCATCCTCTTAAGACGTATGCCACGCGAAAATTCGCCGGGGGGGATACGGTGCTCTTCAAGCGTGGAAGTGTCATTCGCGATATGCTGTACACGTGTAACGGCTTGGAAAATACCCCCATCGTTTATGGCGCATACGGAGACGGCCCAAAACCAGCTTTTCTGGGGTCTGTGCCGGTTGGCGTCAGTGACAAGTGGATCGAAGAACGGCCCTCTATTTGGCGCTACACTGAGACACCGCCCAGCGAGGTCTGCAATCTGATCTTCAATAACGGATCGTCCTGCGGTATTCTGCGCTGGCGGCTGGAAGACGTGCAGAAGCCGCGGGAATGGCATTACACGGGTTTCGGCAATCAGGATAAAGGCGGTGGCGTCCTCTATCTCTGTTCACAAACCAATCCCGGCCTAGCCTATAGCAGCATCGAATGCGTGCTTTGGGGGCATCGTAAACTGGCGGGGGGTGAGCGCCATATCATTCTGGAGAATTTGAGTTTCCAGAACAGCGGCGTGCATGGCTACCAGGAATTTCATACGAAGAATATTGTGATCCGCAATTGCGATTTCCGTTTTATTGGCGGGGCCGTCTGGAATGTGGAGCGCCGGATTCGCTTTGGGAATGCGATCGAACTCTGGGACGGTGCCAACGACGTGCTGGTCGAAGGCTGCCGGTTTGAGAATATTTATGACTCCGGCGTCACGCATCAGGGCGGAGGTACGAAGCATATCCCGGAACGGCTTTACTTTCGCAACAACCTGTTTGCCAATATTGGCCTGGCCGCATACGAATCCCGTGAGCCTGCCCGCGAAGTGTATTTCGAACACAATACGTGCATTAACGCAGGCGGTGGATTCAGCATGCAGGGAGAAACCCCGCCACGGCGGACCGATCCGTATCCGCAACCGCTGGGATACCATGTTTGGGCTTGGATGATCGATCCGGGCACACAACCGGGGAACATCTATATCCGGAACAATATTATGTGCGAAAGCTATGGCCCGGCGATTTGTTTGAGCATTGATCCGATTGATGCACAAAAATTCGTGCTCGACCAGAATTGTTATTGGAAAACGGAATCCGGACCGCTCATCGAATGGCCCGGAAAACAAACCTACGCAGTGCCGGAGTTTGCCAAGTATCAAACAGAATGCAACCGCGATACCCACAGCCGAATCGTTAAACCGGAATTTGCCGACGCAAAAGATAATGACTTTCGGCAGCGTGCCGGCTCACCCTGCCTGGATGCAGGGATGTCAAACGATGCCAGAGACAGATAACCCTGAGAAAAGAACCGTTTCCATAGCCGTCATCCCCGCGAAAGCGGGGAACCAGTTACAAATGCAAATATTGCCTCAGATTTTCTGGAGCCCCGCTTTCGCGGGGATGACGTTGATGTGAATGTAAGTGTCAATATTGTTTCGCATTCTATTTCGATATTAGGTTTGGGATAGCTTCTAGATAGAATGAAATAGTTCTTGAACCCCCGAAAGTATAGGATGTACTCTTTTATGCATTGAAATAATTTTAGTTTCGAGGTTTTACTTTTCAAAGGAGAAGCAGAATGTATTGTCCGAAGTGCCGCGTAGAGTTCAGAAAAGGGTACCGGAAATGCCGTGAATGTGATGTTGCGCTGGTGAAAGAATTGCCCCCGGAGCCGACGCCGGAGTATGTGGACTTGAAGACCGTCTTTGTCGCGCCCAATCAGACTGTGCTCATGGTGGTCAAGTCACGCCTGGAATCGGAAGGCATAAAGTGTTTCACCAAGAATGATTACTTACAGGAAATCCTCGGCATGGGGCGCATCGGCGGGTTAAATATCGTGGGAGCGTTGGAACTGCAGGTTGCATTAAAAGACGTTAAAAAAGCAAAGAAGATCCTCGACATCACTCCACCCCTTAAAAAGGCGCAGGCAAAATCAAAAGCTAAGCCAACGGCAAGGATACCGCCAAAGGCAAAACCAAAAGCACGTGCAAAGAAAACCCCCGAGGTAACGCGCCCCCTGAAAAAGAAGAAAAAATGAGATCAGATGCCTCTGGACTTACGGTATGCGGCCAGTGGCATCGATTTCCTTTCGCGCTTCACTTTGTCAAGCAGCGCACGGAACCGTGGATTTCTTTCCAGGAGGTAGTCTTCAATATCGCGGTCTTCAATGTGTTCAATCACTGCGGTAATCTTGCCGTTTTTAGTGATAAACACAGGTTCCTCTTCCGCCGCAGCGAGATATTTCGCAAAGTCGTTCCGTACCTTTCCCATCGGTGCAATCTTCATGATTCTAAGCCCTTATAGTATGATCGTGTTTCATTTTTATGCATGACTCGTAATACAATCCCTTGGCGGCGATGGTCATCAACATTGTAGAAAATGCGATAGTCACCTGCGCGAAAGCGATAATCAGGGTCTGAAATTCCTCTTAGCCGCTTAATACCACTTCTGCTTTCCCGCCTGGGCGCGTGAAGCAGGTGCTTCTCCATGGCGTCCGCAATGGCGGACGCGTCATACGCGCGCAATCTGTCCATATCTGCAACTGCGCTCCGTTTCAGCACAATCTGATATGTGTTCATAGCAAAATTATGTCATATATTTGCTATACAGTCAAGAAAAGCCACAGCAGAATATCTGGTTTCTTGGCGGCTGCATAGTATGCATATAATAGGTTAATCTGGATGGTTGCATCCCACATGTTGAATTGAACACATTGGTGTAAGGAGTATCCCCGTGTACATTCGTCAGGAACAAGAGCAAGATATCGATACAATCCATGAAGTAATTTATGCGGCGTTCTTGAATCATCCCCAACATACCCCTGGCACGCTTCCCCATGAACCGAAACTCGTGAATATCCTGCGTGCGTCAGGAGGGCTTTCGCTTTCGCTGGTTGCAGAGGATAATGGTAGCATCGTCGGCCACATCGCGTTTTCTGAGGTGCTGATTGATGGCAAACATTCCGGTTGGTATGGCCTTGGGCCGGTGGCCGTTCACCCTTCGCGCCAACGGCAAAGCATTGGCTCCGCGCTGATCAACCAGGGAATAGGCGCGCTCCGGGAAAGAGGTGCGCGCGGCATAGCGCTTGTGGGCGATCCGGATTATTATGAGCGGTTCGGTTTCACCGCCGATCCTGAATTGGCGCTGGAAGAGGTTCCGCCGCAATATTTCCTCGCTTTACCTCTCGCATTTCCGAAGGACAAGGGAAATGTCTCATTTCACCCGGCGTTTATAGAATGTATGCAAGAATAATAAGGATATAGGTTTCCCACGGATTAGAGTATAATCCCGCCTGCCGGAGTCCGGTGGAGAGATATTAATAATGGCGAAACTTAAATTGGATCTTCATGATATTTTTAACAAGGGTAATTTACTGGATGCAGAATTGGACCGTGTGATTCATGAGGCGGTCCGGAAAAGGATTGAACTCGTGGAAATTATTCCCGGCAAGGGCAGCGGCCAATTGAAGAAGCGGGTATTGCGTTTTTTAAACCAGCCGGAGATTAAACTTCTCTATCACCGCATCGAAAAAGACAGCAAGAACTTCGGCCGTATCTTTGTCCATTTCCGGTTTTAAGGCCAAGGGGTCATATTCCAACAATTCGGACCATTCTTGCACGTTTCCTGTTCTTATTGTTATGGTTTCCCCTGTTGTTGCCGGTAAAAGAGGAAAATGTCTTCCATGAAATATCCATATCTGCTTTTAGACGCCGGAGGCACGCTGGTTTTCCCGGATCAGGACTTAATAGCGCGCATCGCAGCCGAGGAAGAAAGCATTTTGGATCCAGAGCGCATTTACGAAGCGCATTATCGGCTGGTGTATCAATACGATGTCTATCTGCGTGAAAATTCTTCGCCTCCGCCGGTTTCCTTGGGGGATTTTTTCCAGTTGCTGCTGACACAGGCTGGCGCCCCGAAAGACGTGGCGGAGCGTGTGGCGAACAAGCTCGTGGTCCGGCATGAAACCACCAGTCTTTGGACCTATACAAAACCCTGGGTCGTGGAGACATTGGCGGAATTAAAGCAACTCGGTTTCCGGATGTCGGTGATTTCCAATTCCGATGGGCGGGTCCGGCAGCAGCTTGACGCATGCGGAATCACACAGTATATCGATGGGGTATTCGACAGCCAGATTGTCGGAGTGGAGAAACCTGACCCACGGATATTCCTCCACGCCTTGACCGAACTGGACCTTGCGCCAGAAAACGCCCTCTACGTAGGCGACATGTATCATATTGACGTGCTGGGCGCGAATGGCGCCGGCATCGGCGCGGTGCATCTGGATCCGTTGGGATGTTATAACGAGTGGCCGGGCCTCCACCTGCGCGATATCCGGGACTTGCCAGGTTGGACTGCAACTCTTGGAAACACCCTCTCTGAATATAATCTATTCCCGGCCTCAGCGGGATACAAAAACAAGTCATAGTGTTTATTGCGTATGACGGGTGGCACGGCAGCGCACCGTCATTCGTCGCTTGGCGTCTGTTGTTGGGCTTGACCGTCAACCACTTGAAAGCGTTCTCCCTGCTGTCTTAGAACGTCATCCCACTTGGATCTGAATTCACGAAGGAGAGTGCTCAGGCGAGTCTCTTCCAGCCGTCTTAACTCGCATATCATATCAAGCACATCTCCCCTTTTTGACATTCCTGGCGTATAGCGAGACCAATCTGACAACCATTTCAGGTCACTTTCCTCAAAATATCCAAGATGGTTCCCCAGAATTAAAAGATCAGGAAGAACTAAGCCAATGATACAGAGTTGATGCGCTAGAAAATCACGGCGCTGCGCGGACTCCATTGAACACACCATAAGGAATGCTGAATTCACTCCAGATGACACGATTCCACACATATGCCCGAAACGATATATGTCAATGTCCCGATTCATTACTCTTCCGCTCCGACAATGGCTAATATGATTTCTTCATACCATATGCGGCAGTAGACAATACTCCTGGCGGCTTGAAAAGGTCAACTGGCATAAGGGAATTGCTTATTATGAACCGGGTCTCGAACGTTCTCTGGATAATCCGGATGCTATTGCGGTTTTACCGTAGTGATGTAGCGGATGCGCAGAAAACCTTGTGCGGAGCCGGTGGCGGGCGAGGACGCCAGGCACTCAACAGTATAGATACCCGGTTCGTTGAATGTATGCCTGAAGGTGGACTCCGTGGAGACTTCCCGCCCATCGATGAACCACACACGTTTCTGGTAACCTTCAGGCGGTTTGAACATAATTTCGTGGTTAATATTGGCGCTAATCGCAATCGCGGGCAGGGGAGCAGCCTGGGTGTGTGCCCGGGCCTTTGCGACAATAACTTGCCTGCCGCTTTCCATCATGGTTTCGAAATAAGATAGAACATACTCGCCCGGTTTCTTGAATGTATATGTGATAGAGTTTTGCTCCGGCCCTTCCGCCACAAGATCGCCGTTTATGAACCATGTGCAGATGTGTCCGGGCAGCACAGGAATGCTCAGATCCAGCGTTTGGCCTTCATAATATACCGGCGGCAGGCTGATGTTGATCTCTCCTCGGCCCATTTCCACGGCCAACCCCATTTTCTTCTTGATTGCTTGCTCGGACTCGCCCGTTAGGGCCGCCGTCTTCTGAACAATATCGGGCAGATCGCTGAGCGGGGCAAAGACCTGTACGACAACCAGCCCATATGCCGTCTGAATGTTCAGATCATAACTCCCCACTTCGAGCGTCTTACTCGGCGCAATGTTGACTGCTCCGTCCGACTTTTCCAGGGTCAGCATATGCTTGTAATCATGCCCACTGGCAAGAAATTGCCAACCTTGTATGTCCGTTGCTGAAACAGGAATACCGTCATTCATCAACTTAATAGTGGCGGACTGTTGCGGAGACGTGAAGGTCGTTGTCGTGGGATTCGCCGTGATCGCTCCGTAGCTTAATCCAGTCAGCAGGTTGACAAACAGAAAGAAGCATACAGCGTTAATGTGAAGGAACCATTTTTCTTTTCCCATGGCTAAATCTTCTCCTACAGTGACAAGAAACGCCTTGGATGAGTTGGCTTTGCTCTATTTCCCGCCCGCATTTTACCTATGCCGAACCTTTATGAAAACCGGAGCACTCTATCTCTTGTTCCTGTAGAATATCATCCCTTATCCGGTTTACCGGTTCCAGGAGTCATGAAGACACCTTTGGACAATAGCGCACACCGGTAATGTGCTGAAAATGGATATCTTGCGTCCAGAGCACTGCATTGTAACAACGGGCTGTCGCTAAAATGATGCTATCGGCCATGGGAATTCTAAGTTCATGGCTGAGCAGAGCAGCATCCAACGCCAGGCTATCGTCCAGGGGAATCACTGTTTCCTGCCGCATAACGGCCACTTTTTCAACCGCTTCTTCACGGCCGAATTGGACCAGAATATTCTTGAAAACTTCATACAGGCAAAGGGTGGGCATAAGCAACGTGCCGTCCTTGGCTTCCAGGAGGGGGGCAAAAAAATCAGCATTTGGACCGCCTGCAAAATACTCCAGCCATCCACATGAATCCACAACATTCATACGCGATCTTGCTCTGAGCGGTCGACTTCAGTGTTGAGCTTGGGCAAGCTGCCCCGCATCGTCTTGACGTCTTTAACAGGGGTCATCTCAATGCTATCCCCTATCCGGAATACCGCCAGTTTCTGCCCAGGCCGAATGCCGGCAAGTTGACGGATATGTTTGGGGATCACCACCTGAAATTTTGGGGATACCGTGACGGTATTCATACGAAAACTCCATCGATAGTATTTTCGTAAAATATACCATAAGTAGTGAAAAATTGCAACGATCTACGATGCATGCGCTTTCGTTGGATGGAAGCCGGTCAGGATTGACTTTTTCCCGGATCACAGAGTACTTTTGAGGGATGGAGGGTAGGCCTATGGATGCTCTTTCGTTGGAAGCGTTTCGCTTTGCGCTGGACAACACGGTGGATGCCGTCACCATCACCGATATCAACAGCGTCATACAATATATCAACCCTGCGTTCACAACGATTACAGGATACACCCCGGAGGAGGTCATAGGACGGAAGCCGAATATTCAGCAATCGCACCATACGACTCCGGACACCTATAAGGAGATGTGGGCGGTCATTGAGAA